>CAZJVS010000011.1:0-120299 GCA_964549445.1 uncultured Planctomycetaceae bacterium | reverse complement strand
TTTCGTGTGTAATCTGCATGTGGCGAAACATCGATCCGGGCACGTTGCACGCCCTCTTGTGCTGTGTTTACTCGCAAATCTCGTGCCACTGCATCCGGAAACCGAATCGCCTTCGCTGTGTGCTTCACCGTGACTCCTACCTCGAAACATCAGATTCAGTGTGGAGAAATCCGCAAAACCGTGGGAAAATCCCCAAGCCTCTTGCCTCGACTCTGGCTGCGTTTGCGTCGGAGTACCACTACAAGCCGCCCTATCTCGTTCCGGAGTCGGCTACGCTCGGGCTTTCCGGATTGGCGGCGATTGAAATCCGTCGCCGGATTAGCAGAGGTCTCCGACAGCGGCAGCCGCAAGCGGTGACTTTGTAAAGACGAACCTGTCTCTTGCAGCGGTCCCGGTAGCACACCAGAACTCCATGCTCCGCAGGCGTCGCTGCGGAACCAATCGCTGATCACATTTGGGAACACCCGAGCCGCTGCGGGAGTATGCACGGCTCACCGTCTGGTCGCATAATAGCTGGCGACTCAAAGTCGTCAAGAAAAAAGTCCTCAAAACTCTTGGGGGGTGTAAATCTTAATAGACTGCGAATCCTGTTGCTCGCGACGCAGATGAGCTGCGTCGTTTTCGGCTCTTAGAAATTCACCAACGTTCAGCAGTCGAAGCCGGAATGAGTTCTGTAATCTGTATTTGAGTGCGAAAACGTTTTCGCTGAGCGAGCAGAGCTGGTGCTTACGACGCGGGCACTATGACGTTGGCATCCAGGAGAAGCCGCATTCGTAAGTAGGGCGAGGAATGACGCTAAACACGCATGCTTATCCCTGCGTTGGAACCACCCCCGGTCCTCCGTACCTTGGATTTTGGGGCCAAATCGGATGCCTTGGTTCGGGGTTATTCCCTTGAACTTGAGCAGCTCGTGACGCCCGACAACTCGGTGAAGTCACGAGTGAAGAAATCGTCGCAGGGCAGCGGATGGTTCTACATTGCATGCCCGAGCCCACGCGACGAACTCGGCCAAATCCACCCGTCGATTGGCGGTCTCGCAGTTGTAAATCCAGCTCTGCGGCTTCCGCAGTCGCTCGCCCAGATCACGCTGCGTTAATCCGGCCTGTTCACGAAGCATCCGGAGAAGTCGTGGGAGCTTGCGATAGGCAACGGCATGCTGCGACTTGGTTGGCATCTTGACCCGATAATCGAGTCAAATTGTCTTGACACGAGTTACGTGTCAGGCGTAACCTGATGCTTGATGCAGAGGGGCCATCGCAGATTCGTGCATTCGGACTGCAGATCTGACAAGGGGGAATCATGACTCGACGACGATCCATTCTCAGATGTGTTTGGCTCGCCGCCGTCGCTGCAGGATTTCTGCTTGCCACCTCGCCCTCAGCAGCCCAGCAGTCAATGTGGGCACGACGATCCACGACCGGTCCCAGCCCACGAGCGGGACATGCCATGGCTTACGATTCCGCTCGTGGCGTGACCGTGCTCTTCGGTGGTGCCTCCGGCCCATCGACATCAGACACGCTCTTCAACGATACCTGGGAGTGGGACGGCACGGCCTGGACGCTTCGCACGCCGTCCAATTCACCCCGGCCACGGGTGGGCGGTGCGATGGCATACGATGCCGCGCGACACGTCTGCGTTCTCTATGGGGGATACGACCCGAACGGCTTTGACGATCAGACTTGTGAATGGAACGGCACGAACTGGGTTTTCCCCAGCGTGACCGGCATCCCGCCTAATCCTTCGCAGTTCGGTCATCGCATGGCGATGGCCTATGACAGCACTCGGGGCGTAACGGTTCTCTTTGGGAGCACCGACTTCAGCGGTGCCGGGCTCGTCGCGACATACACCTGGAATGGAACGGGTTGGACAAAGCTCATCACCCCTGGCCCCTGCGAGCGGGCCGGGCACGACATGGCTTATGACTCCGCCCGAGGTGCGGCGATCCTCTTTGGGGGCACCAACAACCTGGGTTGCAGCAGTGACAATATGCTGGGGGACACATGGGCGTGGAATGGTACTGCGTGGATGCAGAAGATCGCGACCGGTCCCAGCTCCCGAACCACCCATGCCCTTGCCTTCGACGCTGGGCGGAGCCTGATGGTGCTGTTCGGTGGGATCAACTTTGCAACCGTACCGTATCCGCTCTACGGAGACACCTGGGCATGGAACGGCACGGCCTGGAACCGCGAAGCAACGACCGGGCCAAGTCCGCGACACGGTCATGCGATGGCATACGACTCTGCTCGCGGCGTGACGGTGCTTTTCGGTGGCACGGATCTCAGCAACGACCCGTCTGGCGATACGTGGGAATATGGGCCTGCCGGAGCCTGCTGCAACAATGGCAGTTGCTCGGTTACGACCGAGGCAAATTGCCCCGGAACATGGACGTCGGGTGCTTCCTGTGCGACGGCTCCCGTGACCGCTTCCGCGAGTCCAAACACCGCATGTCCAGGTCAGACCGTAGCGTTGTCAGCATCCGGGGGTTCGCCATTGCTTGAACAAGATCAACAAATCCGAGAATGTCTGATGTGTTTTTCGGAATTCGACGAATAAGCGTGGGCTCGTTGTCCCCTTCACCATCCAGCCATCTGCGCAATGAACGCGGCGACAATCTTGCTAGGTGCGCCGCTTGCTCAACGGTATAGAGGCCTTGTACGAAGATATTCTCCGAGGCGGCGGCAACCATACTCGTGGTTCTCTCTGGCGAACGTCAGCCGAACTCACTCCTGCGTATGATAGCAGCTACATCGACTGTCAGCAATTCGTAACTGCATATAATATATGCACTTGCGCTAAGTCGCGGCCAAGCGCGCACTTACGTGCGAACTCAGCCCGCTCATCTCTCGGCGTGAACCACCAACCGCGTCATCTGCCCCTCCTGCACGACTTCGAGGTACGGCCCCCACTTCCGTTGCAGGTAGGTAAGTTCAGTCTGATGCCGTTCGAGCGACCGAACCCGCGCCCCGCCGCCTTTGCCTTCGAAAGCCAGTCCGCCAAACCAGCGATACCGACAGTCCATCAGCATGATCCGGTGCCGCTTCAACGACTGGAGGCAGAAATCGATGTCTGCCCGCAGCAGTAGCTTCGGGTCGTAACGGAGCTCCCGGCCGCGGATACCGATTACGCCGCCGACCCAGGTGTTCAGGCTGAACGGCTTGAAGTTCGCGTAGTAGCGCGTGAACGCCGCCTGCCAGAAGCCAAAGACGCCGATCTGCAAGTCCTCGGCCATGATCGCGACCCGCTCGATGATCGCCTGGCACGCCCGCGGATCGGTGATCTTCCGCCGGCGGAAGCCGACGTTGGAATAGACCGATTCCATGTCGTCGTCCACCATGACGACGACCGGGTCATCCACATTGTCGAGAATCCACTGCCGCTTCGGGCCGATGCCGATGACGTCGGTCGGATGCACCAGCAGGTTCTTGGTCATGCAGCGGTAGGCGTCGGCCTCGTCGGCCCCGACGCAGACAAGCGCATCCGGCACGAGCTTGAGCGCCTTGGCGCCGACGATGTCCGCACGGCCGCGGGAGGGAACGACGATCTTCATCGCCGACCTCCCTTCGTGGAGGCTTCGCCTGTTCGATTCTGAGTATTGTGGGAATTGTGCGCCGGGGGTTGAGCCGTTGCGGAAGCCTCGTGCTCTCGATTCTGCGCATTCTGCGTATTGTGCGCATGGGAGTCGCCCGTGAGCCGGGCCATTGCCTTGGCGCCATCGACGACACGCCCGACGCCGACCTTCACCAATCCGCCCGGGTACGTGATCTTTACCGGGCCGATCCCGAGCCGCTCGCACGCCTGCTGCCAATCCTGATCGTTGCTGAACATCAGCACGACGTAGTTGTGATGCTCCCACGGCTGGCATTCCATCTCAGGGATCAGAGCCTGCGGATCGCCGCTCGCCGTCGCATCGGCTTGCTCCTCGCCGTCGGCGTTCGCGCCCGTAAGCGTCGCGTGCATCAAGTCGCGGACCCAAAGGCTGTCGGCTGCAGTCTGAGCAAGAAGCGCCTCGTAGGCCTCGCGATCGCCGGCTGCCATGGCGCCGACCGGGTCGAGCGTCATCAGGATCTTCCGCTCGGACTCCTCGCTCCAGTTGCCGACCAACACCGGGACCGGCGTCTTCGGATCGACCACGGTCTTGCGAGCGTGGCCATCGATCAGCCGGCGGGTCCGTTCGTTGAAAAGGCAGGCGCCAGCCCAGCCAATCTCAGGGTCATCCACGAGATCGCGGAGCGTGGCGAGCTGCTCCTTGCTGTGCCGCCGCCAGTTGGCCGGATTCTCGGTCAGCGAACCGGCCTCGATCCATTCCAGTCGAAGCGGCGGCTTGGGGGTTTCGTTTACAGAGCGCTTCTTAGGCATGGGACACCTTTCCGAGAGGTCGAGGGGTGCTGCGCTGCCATGGATGCGCACCGTCTAAGACTGCGCATCTATGGCGAGAATGACATCTATGACGAGAATGGACGGCACGTCGGGTGGTCGCGGTCAGGTAGCGCACGCGTCGTATTGCGAATCGGTGCACTGGCGCGCGACACAATGCTGCCGGTGACGGGGTTCGGCACCACAAAACTCTTCGCGGGAAAGAAAGATTACCAACCGGCGCCGGTGTTCCCGCGGGGGTTGCGAAACATTTTTCGATGCCTGGAAGGACCCGTGACATCGGGATGCGCAACGATGCGGCAGCGTGCATAACAAACGTCATCGCTCGCCCTCCGCTTCGATCAACGTGAGGATGGCGCGACGGATCGGCGCCGACAGCGCGGGCCATGCTTCGGCGATGCGTTGCAGATCAGGTTCGATTACGTACGAAGTGGTGGGAGAATAGGCGGGGAGATTTTCTGAATGTGTCGAAACCGTCGGCCCGGTGACGATTTCCGCGGGTGCGGATTGGTTTTGTAAACCGCAGGTCGCCGGATCGTGCCCGGCCGGTGGCTGTCCTGACTGAACGCACATGTCCCCGGCATTTGCACTCCGAACCGACAGACGGTCAAGTATGTTCAGCCGGACGTTTTCGAGCACGCCTGGCGTTCGGTTTCACGATCTGATGAACATCGCGGTCCGGTCATACGTCGACAGCCACCAGCAAAAGCGTAAAAAAGAAAAATGCGAGGCACATTCACGATCCGGTAAATCGTGACCATGCCTCGCATTGCAAAGGCGGATCTGGACGTCTCAGATCCCCAGCAAACGGCGAGTGAAGTCCCCGGTCTGCAGTTCCGAAGACCCGCTTAACGCCGTGTGTTGGCGTACAAAACAGTCGATGTCAGCGCCATTAATTCGCCCGTCGCCGTTGCAATCATCCGGATCGGACGAGCCTTGGGCGACCAGCGTGGTGGCGATCGACTTCGGATCGGGACTGACGTTGCCGACGTTCCGGCGGAAGCCCGAACCGACGAACGCGAATGCCAACGTTGCGGCAGCGGCAAGCGGCACAGCCACTCGCAGCCATCGAACGGACCGCACCTGTACCGACGTCCGCTGGGTCTGCCACGGGAAGACGTTCGGAACGGCGGAGCTTTCCACGGGGAAAACGCCGGCCGACCGGGCCTCACCCAGCTCGCTCAGCAGATTGTCGATGGAGTCGCGGTTCACTCTGATTACTCGCTTTCCGTAATGAATTGCGTTTCGAGGCCCCCTTGCGCAGAAAAAAGGCGCGAATTCTCTAAGCCCTTTGCTTGCAAGCACTTCCGTAAACGATCGCAGACGGCTGGAAGCCGTGATTCACGCAGCGTCGCCTCCGGAATTCTTGACCTCTCGGCGACCGCCCGCAGTGGCAATCCTTCAAAGAAACGGGCGCGGACGATATCCCGATCCTCTGCCGGCAATCGCCGGACGCAATCATCGATCGCAGCCAGCAATTCCGCTTCATCAGCCAGCGCCGCCGGGTCTAGCCGATCGAGTTCATCGGGAGCCTCCGGGCTAACAAGTCGAAAACGCGAACGGGCCTGTTCGCGATAGACGTTTCGCAAGATGCCCGTCAGCCAGACCAGAAATGGTCGGGATGGATCAAATGATCCCCGGGCCTCGTATGCGCGCCGCCAAGATTCGTTGGTCAGGTCATCGACCCAATCCCCCCGACGGCAAATCCGCCAGGCAGCCAGCCGTAACCGCACATTGAACTGGACGTAGAGTTTCTCAAACGCACGGCCGTCGTCGCGCGCGAGATCATTCTTCAGCGGGTCATCTTGGGAACCGCTCATCCAACCTCTTACGTACGGGCCGCGGCCGGCATCCGAAAGTGTCCGGCGTGCGGCCACTCGATCCAAGACATCATACCCCTGCGTCAGGTGCCCGGAGCCCAGCCGATCAGCGCAAACGCCAGAAACACGGCGCCAAGCAGTCCCAAAATGAGCGAGATGATTCGGCCGTACGCCATTCGTTCTCCGCGATGCAGGCAACCGGCCCGATATGTTGCAAAAGATGTGCCGGACCGGGGCAACCGCGTCGGTTCGCGAAGACAATCGCCATTATTCTTCGGAATTCGCGGTTTTTTGCACGGCGTCTGGGGAACGTGGGGCATTGACGAATGCACGGCGTGTGGCAAATCGGCAACAGGCATGATGTGCTTGTGCCACGGACTCGGCTTTCTGAACTCGTTTGATTTGACAAATCAAAGTAATTAGAGATAGACTGCGGACATGCTCATCCGTGAAGCGGCACGACAACTCATGGAGCTCTACCCGCGGATCTTCCACGCCTGCCACACGCGCCACGTTCGCGATTCCAAAACCCGGCAAGTACTCAGTTCCAACCAGGCCGGCATCCTCGATCACTTGGACTCGATTGAGCCGACAAGTCTGTCAGACCTCGCAGCCCACACCGGCGTGACGGCGTCCACGATGTCCATCTCCATCGATCGACTCGTTCGCGGCGGTTACGTGCTTCGCGTCCGGGACAAGACCGACAGGCGACGTGTGAACTTGCGATTGTCGCCGGCCGGCCTGCGAATAAAGCAGGCCCAATCGGTGCTCGACGTCGCGCGGGTACGCTCGTTGATCGGACGGCTTTCGCCGGCCGAACGGATGGAGGCGATCCGCGGGCTTGCCATGCTGGCGGGTGCGGCCCAGGTCGAGATGCACTCCAAGGTTCTCTATCGGCTGCGATCGGGCGGGCGTTCGCGCAGCGTGCGGCCGGTCTTGAAAGGAGATGCTCATGCTAAAGTGGACGCTGATTCTGCTGGGCGTGACGGTGGCGCTGATCACAGTCGTGGCGATCGTGGGCATCCTCCTCCCGAAAGGGCACGTCGCGACTCGAATGGTGCGAATTAGACAGCAACCGGATGCGATCTGGAGGGCCCTCACCCAGATCGATGCCTTTCCCAATTGGCGAACAAGCGTAACGGCCGTAGAACGCCTTCAGGATCAGAACGGGCTGCCCGTTTGGCGCGAGCGCTCCGCGCAAGGAACGATGACGCTCGTGACAGAAGAATTCACTCCGCCCCATCGGCTCAAGACGCGAATCGCGGATAAGGAGCTCCCATTCGGCGGCACGTGGACATGGGAAATCATGCCGGCTCCTGACGGCTCGATCGTGCGGATCACGGAAGATGGCGAGATTTACAGTCCGATTTTCCGATTTATGGCCCGGTTTGTGTTCGGGTACACCTCCACGATGGAGCAATACTTGCGGTCATTGGGAAAACGATTTAATGAGGATGTGACGCCGATCCCCTGATGATAAAACAGATGTAACATATTTATAAATAACGACTTAGAACGCAAGCATTGGGCGCTCCTCTGCTCGCCGAACTCACCACGAAGGCCTTGATATAGTACCTACATGGTGCTAAATTATCCCGGCGTCGGTTGGACGCAACAGTGGACTCGGAATGCTCACGCTAACCAAGAAGACCGACTACGCTCTGATCGCACTCAGCCATCTTGCGGCGAACGGGAACCAGGTCGCAAACGCCCGAGCCATCGCGGCCCGGTATCACATTCCGGTCGCGCTGCTGATGAACGTCATGAAGCTGCTCGCCCACAAGGGCATCGTGCGTTCGGTTCGCGGTTCCAAAGGCGGATATGTGCTGGCCGTGCGGCCGGACGAGGTATCGCTGCACACGGTCATTCTCGCGATCGAGGGACCGGTTGGGTTCGTGAGTTGCGTTGAAGCAACCGGCGATAACGGCGAAGCATCGTGCGAGTTGCTCAGCGTCTGCCCCATCTCGCGTCCCGTGCGACGCGTACACGATCGGCTGGAGCAGTTCTTGAGGGAAGTGACGCTGACGGAAATTGCGGCGGAGGCGTGCGAGTGCGGGTGTCATGAGCACACGGGCGCCATTCCGCTGAGTATGGCAAGAGTGGAGTTGAAGAGATGAAATTGCCCATTTACCTGGATAACAACGCGACGACGCCGGTCGACCCGCGCGTCCTCGATGCGATGCTGCCCTACTTCCGCGAGAAATTTGGAAATGCCGCGAGCCGAAACCACGAGTTCGGCTGGGTGGCGGAAGAAGGCGTCGAGAATGCCCGCGACCAGGTCGCAAAGGGCATCAACGCGTCACCGAAAGAGATCGTTTGGACCAGCGGCGCCACCGAAAGCAACAATATCGCGATCAAGGGCGTCGCGGCCATGTACCGCGAGCAGGGCAATCACATCATCACGCAGGTCACCGAGCACAAGGCCGTCATCGACCCCGCCAAGTTCCTCGAGCAGACCGGCTGCCAGGTGACGTTCCTGCCGGTCGACAAGGACGGCCGCGTCAGCGCCGAGCAGATTCGAGAAGCCATGACCGACAAGACGATCCTCGTCTCGATCATGCACGGCAACAACGAAATCGGAACGCTTCAGCCGCTCGCCGACATCGGCAAGCTCTGTAAGGAAAAAGGCGTCCTGTTCCACACCGATGCGTGCCAGACGTTCGGCAAAGTGCCGATCGACGTCGAGGCGATGGGAATCGACCTGCTTTCCTGTTCCGGCCACAAGATCTACGGCCCGAAGGGCGTCGGCGCGCTCTACGTGCGGCGGAAGCGGCCGCGCGTGCGATGCGAGCCGGTCCTGCACGGCGGCGGCCACGAGCGCGGCATGCGAAGCGGCACGCTGAACGTTCCCGGCATCGTCGGCATGGGCAAGGCCGCCGAGCTTTGCTTCGAGAACATGGAAGCCGAGACCCGCAAGGTGGCCGGCCTGCGCGATCGCATGAAAGACGGCCTCTTCAGCCAACTCGACGAGATCTATCTGAACGGCCATCCGGCCGAGCGAACGCCCAACAACCTGAACGTGAGCTTCCTCTACGTCGAAGGCGAGTCGCTCATGATGGGCTTCTCGGATGTCGCGGTGAGTTCAGGGTCGGCGTGCACGAGCGCGTCACTGGAGCCGAGCTACGTGCTGAAGGCCCTCGGGCTGGGCGACGATTTGGCCCACAGCAGCATTCGCTTCTCGCTCGGTCGGTTTACGACGGCCGAGGAAGTTGACTACGTCGTCGAGCGGGTCGTGACGGCCGTTAAACGGCTTCGCGAGATGAGCCCGCTCTACGAAATGGCCCAGGAAGGCATCGATCTGAGCAAAGTGCAGTGGGCGGCCCATTGAGACTCGCCCGCTTTGGCGTTTGTGGGATTCGGTAGCGGCCGGTTTCGGGCCGTTCAGGAGATAGAAGAATGTCATACAGCGACAAGATCATCGAACACTATCAGCACCCGCGAAACGTCGGTTCGTTCGACAAGGGCGATCCGAACGTCGGTACGGGGATCGTCGGCGCGCCGGAGTGCGGCGACGTGATGAAGCTGCAAATCAAGTGCGACGAGAACGGCCGGATTGTCGACGCCAAGTTCAAGACGTTCGGCTGCGGCAGCGCCATCGCGTCGAGCTCGCTCGCGACCGAGTGGGTCAAGGGCAAGAGCGTCGATGAGGCACTGCAGATCAAGAACACCGACATCGTGCGGGAACTGGCCCTGCCCCCGGTGAAGATTCACTGCAGCGTGCTGGCGGAGGACGCGATCCGTGCCGCCATCGCCGATTATAAGAAGAAGAGCGAGGAGCGCCAGCCGGAGACGGCCGGGGCTTCAAGCTGAGGCGGGATCGCACTAGAATCCGAACGGACGCGGATGGCCACAAACAGCGGCAGCCGCAATTCGAGAGAAAGACAAGGAGCGTTGAGTCATGGCAGTGCAATTGACAGAACGAGCGGCGCAGGAAGTGCTGAGCATCATCAAGCAGCAGAACCTGCCCGAGAACACCTACCTCCGCGTCGGCGTTAAGGGCGGCGGCTGCAGCGGTTTTTCATACTCGCTCGACCTGACCGACTCGGTCGGCGAGAACGACGAGACCTTCGAGCAGCACGGCGTCAAGCTGATCTGCGATTCGAAGAGCTATCTCTATCTCAACGGCGTCGCCGTGGATTTCAAGGACGAGGTCATGGGACGTGGATTCGTGTTCAACAACCCGAATGCGACCCACACCTGTGGCTGCGGAAGCAGTTTCAGCGCCTGAGACGGCGCTTTCGGTCGGTGCGCCCTGTTTGACCGCCCGGCGGTCAAATCGGACGACGGCAAGGTCCCGGACATCCGGCCGCGACCTTGCCGCTTTTTTTGAGGCAGACGCGTGGTGACACAGGTCGGCTCATTCCCCGCAAAATGCGGCACCTGCGAGATGCTGGCGCAAACACCGCTTGCATGCTCAGATTGCCACACGCTGCTCGAACACGTCGCCGGCGCAGATTACTTCGAGCTGTTCGGTCTCAAGCGGCACTACGACCTCGACCCGGCGGCGTTGCAGAAGACCTATCTGGCGATCACGCGCAACGTCCACCCGGACGCCTTCGCCACCGCCGACGCGACGACGCAGTCGCTCATGCTGCGAATGGCGGCGACGATCAATCGGGCCTTCGAGACGCTGAAGGACCCCGTGCTGCGGGCCGAGTACCTGCTCGAAACATCCGGCGGAAAATCGGCGGCTGACGACAAGCGCGTCCCTCCCGAATTGCTTGGCCAGGTCATGATGATGCGCGAAGAGATCGAGGAGGCGAAGGCCGGCGGCGACTCCCAAACGCTGACGCGCCTCAGGCAACAGGTGTCGCATCAAAAGGATGCAGCCCTCGAGCGGCTTGCCGATTTGAGTCGGCGCCTCGACGACGGCAGCGAAGCCCTTCGCGACGATCTTCGACTGCAACTCAACTCCATGAAGTACTTCAACAACTTGCTGGCGCAACTCTGATGGCGGAAAACGGCGAGACAATCGTTGGAATCGACCTCGGCACGACTTTCTCGCTCGTGGCCGTTTGCGACGAGCGCGGCCCGCGCGTTTTGCGCGACGCCAACGGCGACGGCCGCGTCCCCTCGGTGATCGGCTTCTCTCCCGACGGCCGAGTCACCACCGGCTGGGAAGCCCGCAACCACGCCGTCGAAAACCCGGAGTGCACGATCTATTCCGTCAAACGGCTGATGGGCATCGGCGCCGATGTGCTCGCCCGCGAGCTGCCCTACCTCTCCTATCACGTTCTGCCGGGCACGCGCGATCAGGTCGTAATCGAAATAAACGGCCGCAAGGTCACGCCGCAGGAAATCTCCGCGATGATCCTGCGCGACCTGCGCCAGCGCGCCGAAGTGCAGCTGGGCAAGCCGATTCGCAAGGCCGTCATCACCGTCCCCGCCTACTTCGACGACTCGCAGCGCCAGGCCACCCGCGACGCCGGCCAGATCGCCGGGCTCGAAGTCGTCCGAATCGTCAACGAACCGACAGCCGCCGCCCTTGCATACGGCATTGGGCAGCGCGGCGAATCGAAGCGCCACGCAACGTCGCTGCCGATCGGCAACAAGAGCAAGTGCGCTACGCCGGTCGCAGCTGCCGACTCAACGCCCGCCTCGACAATCGCCGTCTACGATCTCGGCGGCGGCACGTTCGACGTCACCATCCTGCGGCTGCACGAAGGCGTCTTCGAGGCCATCAGCACCCACGGCGACACGCACCTCGGCGGCGACGACTTCGATCGCGCGATCATGGATCTTGTCCAGCGCGAAGTCCGGGAGCAATTCGAGCTTGAGATCATGTCACCCGCGACGCGGCAGGCGTTGCGGCTGTTGTCGGAGCAGGTCAAGGTCCGGCTGTCAGAGCGCGACGAAGCAACCGTCGAACTCGATCTCGGCAACAATCGCATATACCGCCGACTGATTCGCCGAAGCGAATTCGAAGCCATGATCGCCCCGCTCGTCGAGAGAACGATCGTCGCCTGCCGCCAGGCCCTGGCCGACGCCAAGCTCAGCCCGGCCGACATCGAACGTGTCGTGATGGTCGGCGGCTGCACCCGAATCCCGCTTGTCCGCCGGTGCGTCGGCGAGTTCTTCGATTGCACGCCCTACACCGCCCTGAACCCCGACGAGGTCGTGGCGATGGGCGCGGCCGTTCAAGCCCAGATCCTCGCCGGCGGCCGCCGCGACTTGCTGCTGCTCGACGTGACGCCCCTCTCGCTGGGAATCGAGACCATGGGTGGCGCCATGGGCAAGCTCATCATGCGAAACACCCGCATCCCCTGCCAGGCGCGGGAAATGTTCACGACATTCACCGACGGACAAGCCAACGTGAAGATCAACGTGCTGCAGGGCGAGCGCGAGTTGGCCGCCGACTGCCGCAGTCTGGGAGAGTTCGTCTTGTCGGGCGTCCCGCCCATGCCGGCCGGCATTCCGAAAATCGAAGTGACCTTCCTGATCGACGCCAACGGCATCCTCAACGTGACGGCCGCAGAACAGCGCAGCGGCCGGACGGCAAGCATCCAGGTCGTCCCGGCCCATGGACTGACGCGCGACGAAGTCCGACGCATCGAATTGGAAAGCATTCAACACGCCCGCGAAGACATGACCGCGCATCGCCTGATCGACCTGCGAAATCAGGTCGAGTTCGATCTGCACAAGACCCAGCAGATGCTCGATCGCGTCGGCAATCATCTGCCCGCCGAGGAGCGCACGGCGATTGAGGAGTCGATGCGCGTCCTGCGAAAGCTGAGCGATACCAGCGGCGACGCGGACAAACTTCACGAAGCACTGGACCGCTTCGACAAGATGACGGTCCGGCTCGCAGAATTGGCCATCACAGAATCCCTGCGCGAAGCGCAGCAGACGGTGGAAAGGTAGGTACAAGCGTGGGCGGTCAGAATCCATACATCACCGATGCCGAACCGGCGCTGCCGACGAAGAAATACACGATCACCATCATCGATGAGCAGAAGAAGGAACACGTGCTCGAGATCGATCCGGCCAAGCTTCCCTTCGGCGATCACGGCCTGCCCGGGAGCATCCTCGACATCTGCATGGGCAACGGCATCGAACTCGACCATGCCTGCGGCGGCGTCTGCGCGTGCAGCACCTGTCACGTTTACGTCAAAGAAGGGCTCGACACCTGTAACCCGGCGACCGAGGCCGAGGACGACGAACTCGACGAGGCCTACGCCCTGAAGCCAAACTCCCGGCTCGGCTGCCAGTGCGTGCCGAACGGTGCGAAGAACATCGTGATCGAAGTGCCCACCGTCAACCGCAACCTGGCCCGCGAACCGCACGGCGCCGACTCCATGACCACCAAGCACGACTAGCCCGCCGGCCTCCGACGGAGAAATGCAATGCAGCGAAAACTCAAATGGACCGACAGCGAGGACATCGGCATCCTGCTCCACGAAAAGAAACCCGACCTCGATCCGCTCACGGTCCGTTTCACCGACCTGCGCGAGTGGGTTGTCGCCCTGCCTGACTTCGGCGACGATCCTCATTCGTCGAACGAGGCCAAGCTCGAAGCGATCCAGATGGCCTGGCTGGAAGAGTACAAGAGTGCCCGTGAAGAGTAGTGGGGCTTCCAACCGATCTTAGGAACTGCATGACTTCCGTCCCCCAAACCGAGACATTCGCACCTGTGCAGCCCCACACCGGCTCGAAGGCCAGCGCGATTCGAAGCGTAGCCAGTCACTTTCGATTCTGGCCGGTCGCGGTTTTCGGCCTCGCCCTCGACCTGTGGTCCAAGCACTGGGCCTTCGCCACGCTCGATCCGCAATCCTCAAAGGTCATCATCCCCGGCTGGCTCAACTTCCGGCTTTCGCTCAATCCCGGCGCCTTGTTCGGCATTGGCCGGGGCTACGCACCGCTGTTCGTCGGGGCCTCCGTGCTGGCCCTCATGTTTGTCGTCTATCTCTTCGTCCATTCGACCCCGCGCCACCGCTCGATGCACGTCGCCCTCGGCCTCGTCCTGGCCGGCGCAATCGGCAATCTCTACGACCGTACCATGGTGACCGCCTACGTGTGGGACAGCCCGCGAACGCGGCAGCACCAGGTCGGCGTTTTGCTCGATCAGCAGCCCGATCGCGTCAAAATCGGGGATTTCCCACGCGGCGATAACCCCCATTGGTACTCGCTCGGTCCGAACGTCACGACCGGCATTCGACCCGTCGTCCGCGATTTTATTCGCTTCGAAATGAAGGTCGCCGGCCGCGAACTCTGGCCCTGGATCTTCAACGTAGCCGATGCATTACTGGTCGTCGGTGTCTTGATTTTGCTGATGAACTTCTGGCTCGAACGCCGAGAAGAACCACCACCGGCGCCGCAATCCATCGAGCCGTTTGACGCTCGCGCCGGCTGAATGCTACAATTCACCACGAGTGGGTGATACATGAGCCGGGAATCTCACACCATCGAACGGATCGCGCCGGCCGGCAGCCACGGCTGCCTCCACCTGCCCAGCGACGCCTCCAGTCGCCGTTACGGCAGCCCCCTTCGCCCCGCCTTCTTCAGCGAAATCTTCAATAACTGAGCCCATCGCATCATCGCAACCGCCGTGGGCTTCATCGACCGACGGCCGCATTTGCCACCGGTCCGTCGCGCCCGCGTTCGGCAAGCTCTCTCTTTTTGCGTTGTGGTTTGGATCTTCGATCGAATGAATCAGCGGGGAGACCTGACATGCATACGACAATGACCACGAAGCTGCCCGTCGGCATCGACGCCGCCGTCGCCGTGGCTGAATTGGAAAAGCACATCCTGGTCGACGGCTTCAAGATCGTCGTCGATCTCGAGCGGAGCCACGGAGCCCGAATCGTCGACGCCGCCACCGGCCGCGAGATGATCGACCTCTACAGCTTCTTCGCCTCCATGCCCGTGGGGTTCAACCACCCCTACTTCGACCAGCCCGAGGTGCAAGCCGATCTGCTGGTCGCCGCAAAAACCAAGGTCGCCAACTCCGACGTCTATTCGACTCAATACGCAACCTTCGTCAACACATTCGCCCGCGTCGTCGGGCTGCCGCCGCTGGAGCGTTACTTCTTCATCGAGGGCGGCGCGCTCGCCGTCGAAAACACGCTCAAGGCCGCCATGGACTGGAAGGTCCGCAAGAACCTCGCCGCCGGACGAGGCGAACGCGGCACCGAAATCCTGCACTTCGAGCGGGCCTTCCACGGCCGCAGCGGCTACACGATGAGTCTGACGAATACGGACCCGAATAAGACCGCCCTCTTCGCCAAGTTCGACTGGCCGCGTGTGGCAGCCCCCGCCATCGACTTCTCTCTGCCCGATTCCGAGCGCTCCGCCGCCGCAGAAAAGTCGGAGCGCGAATCGGAGAAGCAAATCCGCGCCATCCTCGACCGCAAGGCCCACGACGTCGCCGCCATCATCATCGAAACGATCCAGGGCGAAGGCGGCGACCGCCATTTCCGCGGCGAGTGGTTCAGAACCCTCCGCCGCCTCTGCGACGAATACGACACACTGCTGATCTTCGACGAGGTCCAGGCCGGCATGGGCATCACCGGCCGCAACTGGTGCTGCGAACACTTCGGCGTCCTCCCCGACCTGATCGCCTTCGGCAAAAAGTCGCAGGTCTGCGGCGTCATGGCCGGGCCGCGTTTGGATGAGGTCAAGGAAAACTGCTTCCGCACACCCGGCCGGATCAACTCCACCTGGGGCGGAAACCTGTGTGACATGGTCCGCTCGACTCATTACCTGCGGATCTACGAGCAGGAGCGGCTCGCCGACAACGCGGCGACGATGGGCCGCCGTCTGCTCGACGGCCTGCGTCGAATCGGCGACGAAACCGGCGCCTTCTCTGAGGTCCGCGGCCGCGGCCTCATGATGGCCTTCACGCTTTCCAGCAAGGACGCCCGCGACAAGATGTGGCGGCACCTCTACGAGTCCGGCGTTCTCGTGCTCCGATCCGGCGAACAATCGCTCCGCCTGCGCCCGGTCCTCGACATCACCGCCGATGTAGTCGATGAGGCACTCAAGCTCATCCGCGACGCCTGCAAACGGTTGGGTTGAGTACCGCGCCAGCGTCGATGAACGCCAACACGCACGTTGCGCACTGCCGCTGGACAGTGCATACCCATTGGATTAGTGTTGGGTGATGCGCGGCAACCCTTACCCGTCGGCGGCGTTGATCATCCTGATGATCGCGTGCCCGGCCCTCTGCGCAAACGATTTCATGCACCCATCGTGCCTCGATTCAGGACCTGACCCGGTCGAACACCATCCGGAAAGCGAGTGCGCCGATCACCCGTGCTTTTGCACGTCTTCCGTTGCGCCGGCGCAATCATCCTGGCGCGCTTCGGGCGGCCTGGACTGGAACGATTTCTACTGTTTTTCTGCGATCAGGCCTATCGCCGCCGCATCCAACGCATCCCCCGGATTGCGGCAGGAACCCCCCGATCTCGGCGCGCCATCTCATTCAAACGCATTAGCGCTTCCCCTTCTGATTTGATCCAACTCCACAGCGAGTGCTGATCATCGGCCGGCGACGAGCGGTGCCGTTCGTCGCTCTTTGCGCCTTGTCGGTCTGTGGAGTCGCGATTCATGCGTGTCGTTCTCAATTCGTGGACAATCTGCGTTGCAGCGGCCGCGCTGACGGGCTGCGCAGCCGTCCGTCCGCACGATGACTATCAGCGAGCGTCGCGCACGATCTCGGAGGCGACCGGCGCAGCTGCGACCACGCAACCGGACGCAACCGCCGGCGCAGCGATTGATCCGGCCGCTTTTCTCGCCGACGGCCTGACCGCCGACGAGGCCGTTCAAGTCTGCTTGCTCAACAACCCCGGCCTCCTGGCTGAGTTTTATGACATTGGGATCGCCCGGGCGGACCTCGTTCAGTCAACGCTCTTCTCGAATCCAACGTTGGCCATGTCGATCGCGTTTCCCGATGGCGGCGGGCTGAGCAACATTCAGGCGACGTTCGCCCAGAACATCGTCGATCTCTGGCAGATACCGGTCCGGAAGCAAGCGGCGGAGCATTCTCTGGATGCGGCAATCCTGAACGTCGCCCGCCGCGCCGTCGATCTGGCAACGGAAACAAAGACGGCATATTTCACTTGCGTTGCGGCCGATCAGACGCTTCGAATCGCCGAGGAAAACCGCGAGCTGACGGCCCGACTCCTGAGCGTCGCCGAGGCCCGGCAGAAGGCCGGCGCAGTCGGCGAACTGGACGTGAACCTTGCCAAAGGCACGGTATATAGCGCCGAACTGGAAACGCGGCGCGCACGACTCGAAGCGCGGTCGTCTCGACGCCGATTGGGAACGGCACTCGGCCTCACGGAGCCGGTCGAGACGCTGTCGCTGACGACTCCGCTCGGAGCCGATCTCGCATCGTTGCCCGCATCGGAGCGGATCGAAGAAGTCGCGCTGGCCAATCGACCCGATATCCGCACGGCTCGCGAAGCGGTTGAAGCAAGCTCCGCCCGCGTTCGGCTCGAGTACCTGAAGATCTTCCCCGACATCGCAATCGGCTTCTACGACGAACGCAACGAGTCCAGATCGCTTCCGGGACGGCGCGTCCTGGGTGATACGGCTCGGGCGTCGGTCGCGGCCGGGCAGTTGACCGCCCCGGAGATTCAATCCCGCTCCCAGCGCCAACAGGAGCGCTCGCAGGAGATCACGAACATCTTCGGACCGGCCTTCAACCTGACGCTCCCGATCTTCGATCAGAATCAGGCGCAGATCGCCAAAGCCCGCTTCGCGTACGCGCAAGCCGTCGCGGAACTGGATGCACTCGAACGCGCCGCCGTGCAACGGGTCCGGGAAGTCGTCGACCAGGTCCAGACCACGAGCAGCGTCTCAAGCTACTTCCGCGAGAAGCTGCTGCCACAGGCGGGATCGAACCTCGATCTGTCGCAAAGGTCGTACGAAGTCGGTCGGGCGTCCGTCATCGTGCTGCTCGACGCCCAGCGGGTGCTGTTGTCGACTCGTCGGGATGCGATCTCCGCCGATCGCGATCGCGCCATCGCCATCGCCGAGCTCGAGCGCGTCACGGCCCGGCCGTACGCCGCCCTCGTCGCCGCCGCTGCGCACACGCAACCAGTGCCCACCTCGCAGGCGAGCAACGACGTCGAAATCTCGCAGACCAGTCGCGGAGCAGAGCAATGAAACGCCCCGACAGAGAGCCCGTCACGCGGCGAGCTATTTTCCTCGTCGCAATACTCTTCCTTCCGGCATGCACCGCGAGCTGCACGCCGGAAGAACAGCAGGAAATCGCCCAGGCGGTCTTTTCAGCAATCGTGCAGGCCGTCACGCAGTCTTTGGACGTTGCAGCGAGCTTCGCCCAATCCGCGCTCGCGGCGTACTGGTTCTAAAGGAGTGATTCCGTGTCAGTAACCGTCGCCAGGAACAAATCGCTTGCTCTCGCAACCGTCGTGCTACTGTGCGGAGTCGCGGCCGGCGCGATCGCCATGCGACAGTGGATGAAGCAACAGCGTGCGCAGCCGGCTGCGTCCGCAAGAGACAATCACGACGAGAATGCAGAACAGGTGCACGCCCCGGGCGAGCGAACGCACGGGCGCAGTCAGCACAGCAAGGACGAACACGGGGAGGACCTGATCCACCTTTCACCGGAAGCAATCAGGACTCACGGCATCGAGGTCGCGACGGCCGGTCCCGGAAAGCTCGAACAGACGGCCACGCTTCCGGGCGAAGTGCAGTTGAACGCAGACCGCGTCGCCCACATCGTGCCCCGCGTAACCGGAATGGTGCGAGAGGTCCGCAAGAATCTCGGCGACACGGTGACACCCGGCGAGGTCCTGGCAATCCTCGACAGCCGGGAACTGGCCGACGCCAAGGCGTCGGACCTCGCGGCGTCGTCGCGGCATGAGCTGGCGGAGGCGAATCTGAAGCGGATTGAAAAACTCTTCTCACAGAAAATCGCGCCCGAGGAGGAGTTGCTCCGGGCCCGGCAAATGCTCGCGGAGATGGACATCGAGCACCGAACAGCGGAGGCAAAGCTCCACGCCCTTGGCCTCTCGGAGGATCAGGTCGCGAGTCTGCATCGCGAGAAGGACACCGATTTCTCTCGCTATGAAATCCGTGCACCGTTCGCCTGCACCGTCATCGAAAAGCACCTGACGCTGGGCGAAGTGGTCAACCCTGAAAAAACGTGTTTCGTCCTGGCGGACCTTTCCGACGTCTGGGTCCAGGTGACCGTCTATCCGCAGGACGTCCCCTATATCACCCTTGGAACGTCTGTCGACATCCGCGCCGCGGGGAATACCGCGGCGCAGCGCGGTCGGGTCGAATACGTCAGCCCTCGGATTGATGAGGCCACGCGAACGGGGCAGGCCCGCGTCGTCCTCTCCAACCCGGACCGACGCTGGCTTCCGGGCATGTTTGTTTTCGCCGATGTCGCGGTTTCGACGGCCGACGCCGCGATCGTCGTTCCGGGTTCGGCGTTGCAGACGATCGACAATCAACTGGTGGTGTTCGTCACGGAACGCGACGGCTTCGAAAAGCGCGTGGTGACGGTCGGTCGAAGAAGCGACCGGCAGGTCGAAATTCTCTCGGGCTTGAGCGCGGGCGATCAATACGTGGCGAGCGGCTCATTCATCTTGAAGGCCGAGTTCGGCAAGGCGGCGGCCGAGCATGCACACTGATTCCAACTCTGCCGAAGAGGGCCAGGCCCATGCTTGAGCGCGTCCTTCAATTCTCGATACGACATCGCTATCTCGTGGTGCTGCTCACCATCGCCGCGGCGGTCGGCGGGGCCTTTTCGCTCCAGCGATTGCCGATCGATGCCGTGCCGGACATCACGAACAACCAGGTACAGATCAACACCGTCTATCCGGCCTTGTCGCCGGTCGAGGTCGAGAAGCAGATCACGTTTCCGATTGAAACCGCCCTGGCCGGCATTCCCGGCTTGCAATCCACCCGATCGCTCTCGCGAAACGGCTTCTCGCAGGTGACGGCCATCTTCGAAGATGACGTGAGCATCTACTTTGCCCGGCAGCAGGTTAACGAGCGGCTGCAGGAGGCCCGCGAGAACCTCCCGCCCGGGGCCGAGCCGAAGATGGGTGCGATCTCGACCGGCCTCGGCGAGGTCTACATGTGGACCGTCGAGTACGAACACCCGGGTGGCAAAGGCGCGACGATCGTCGATGGCCGCGCCGGCTGGCAGCCCGACGGCTCATACCTCACGCCGGAAGGCGAACGGCTCACGACTCCGCTGGAACAAGCGGCCTACCTGCGGACCGTGCAGGACTGGATCATCCGCCCGCAACTCAAGGGAGTGAAGGATGTAGCCGGCGTCGACGCGATCGGCGGATATGTCAAGCAGTATCACGTCGAGCCCGATGCGATGAAGCTGATCGCCTATGGACTGACGTTTCAGGATGTCATCGACGCCTTGGAGCGGAACAACGCAAGCGTCGGGGCCGGCTACATCGAGCACGAGGGTGAGGCGTATGTCGTCCGTGCCCCGGGGCGGATTCGCGGCCATGACGAGATTGCGAACATCGTGCTCGGCGTCGAGGACGGAACGCCGATCTATGTCCGCAATGTGGCTGACGTCCGTATCGGAAAGGAGCTCCGGACGGGCAGCGCCAGCGAGAACGGCAACGAGGTGGTCGTCGGCACTGCGTTCATGCTGATTGGCGCCAACAGTCGGACGGTCTCGGCGGCCGTCGATGCAAAGCTCCGCGAGATTAACAAGGGGTTGCCGCCGGACATTCATGCCAAGACGGTGCTGAATCGAACCAAGCTCGTGGATGCAACGATTCAGACCGTCGGCAGGAACCTGACCGAAGGAGCGATTCTCGTCATCGTCATCCTCTTTCTGATGCTTGGAAACATTCGCGCGGCGGCAATCACCGCACTTGCGATTCCGCTATCCATGCTGCTGACGGCGATCGGGATGGTGCAGACGCGCGTCAGCGGAAATCTGATGAGTCTCGGCGCCATCGACTTCGGTCTCATCGTCGATGGAGCCGTCATCATCGTCGAAAACTGTCTGCGTTTGCTCGCCGAACGGCAACACGAGCTCGGCCGGAAACTCACGCTCGCCGAGCGCCTGGAAGTCGTGTTGGCGGCGAGCAAGGAGGTTCGCAGCGCGACGGCTTTCGGCGAAGCAATTATCATTATTGTCTACTTCCCGATCCTGGCCCTCACCGGCATTGAAGGAAAGATGTTTCACCCGATGGCCATGACGGTGATTCTTGCCCTTGCAGCCGCGTTTGTCCTCTCGTTGACGTTCATTCCGGCGATGGTCGCGATCGGGATTACGGGGCGAGTGCGGGAACGCGAGAATTCCTTCGTTCGATGGGTCAAGCGGGCCTACGAGCCGACGGTACGCGTCGCCATTCGAATCCCGAGAACAGTCTTCGCGGTGGCCGTCGTGGCGTTCGCGGCGTCGCTTGGCCTGTTCTTCACGCTGGGTGACGAGTTTGTTCCGACCCTGGACGAGCGAGACATCGCACTGCACGCAATCCGCATCCCGAGCACGTCTCTGACGCAGTCCTCGCACATGCAGTTCGAAGTCGAGAAAGTCGTCTCCCGTTTCCCGGAGGTGGCATTCGCGTTCTCGAAGACCGGAACGGCCGAAATGGCGTCCGATCCGATGCCTCCGAACGTCTCCGACACGTTCGTGATCCTCAAGCCCCGGCCTGAGTGGCCGAATCCATCCGAGTTGAAGCTCGACCTGGTCCGGCGGATCGAGGCGGCCGTCCAGGCCCTGCCGGGAAACAACTACGAGTTCACGCAGCCGATTCAGATGCGCTTCAACGAGTTGATCGCCGGCGTTCGCGGCGACGTGGCGGTGAAGGTACTCGGCGACGAGGTCGAACAGATGGAGCCGCCCGCCGGCGCAATTGCCCGAATTCTCAAAGAAATTCGCGGTTCGGCGGACGTCAAGGTCGAGCAAACGAGCGGATTGCCCGTGTTGAGCGTCGAGATCGATCGCGCGGCGCTCGCCCGCTATGGCCTCAACGTGGCCGACGTTCAGGACGTCGTCGCGATCGCGATCGGTGGCCGCGAGGCGGGGCTGGTATTCCAGGGCGATCGTCGATTTCACGTGGTTGTGCGTCTCCCCGAAAACGTCCGAAAGGACCCCGAGGCCATTCGCAATCTTCCGATCCCATTGCCCCGCCGCGAGCCCGGCGATGCGCGAATTCCTGCCGGGAAAAACGAAGACAAGTCCCGCGCCCGCGGCGGTTTTGTCCCTCTAAGCGAAGTCGCCACGATTCGAATCGAGGAGGGGCCGAACCAGATCAGCCGGGAGGATCGCAAGCGACGCGTCGTCGTACAGTGCAACGTCCGCGATCGCGACATCGGCTCGTTCGTCGCCGAAGCGCAGCGGAGGATCGACGCGGAGGTGACGCTGGCGCCGGGCACATGGATCTCGTGGGGCGGCCAGTTCGAGAATCTGATTGCCGCCCGGCGGCGTTTGCTCGTCGTCGTGCCGATCTGCCTCTTTCTGATCTTCATCCTGTTGTTCAGCACCTTTCATTCGATCAAGTATGCGTTGTTGGTGTTCACCGGTGTTCCACTCGCGCTGACAGGAGGGATCGTTGCGCTGTGGATGCGTGGCATGCCGTTCTCGATCTCGGCGGCCGTCGGCTTCATCGCCCTCTCCGGCGTCGCCGTCCTGAATGGACTCGTCATGATCACGTTCATCAACCATCTGCGCGAACAGGGAAAGGACGTGGATGGAGCCATCGTGAACGGTACGCTCACGCGACTTCGGCCGGTCTTAATGACTGCGCTGGTCGCCGCCCTCGGATTCGTGCCGATGGCGCTGGCAACCGGCACGGGTGCCGAGGTGCAGCGCCCGCTGGCCACAGTCGTTGTCGGCGGCATCGTTTCCAGCACCGCGTTGACGCTCGTCGTCCTGCCGGCCCTTTACCGCATGTGGCACGGCCGTGAGTTGTGACCCGCATGCTTCGCCACATTGACGCCTGCACGGCTCAGACGCTATCTTGTGAAATAATTCACGAAGACCCGACGATTTGACCCCGGAGCCGCGGCATGAAGATTGGCTTTTCCAGCGTCGGCTGCCCCAACTGGGACCTGCCGACCCTCGTCAACAACGCGAAAGCAATGGGCTATCACGGCGTCGAGCTGCGCGGCCTCCGCGGCCAGATGGATCTCACGCTCTGCCCGGAACTCACGGCCAACCCGTCCGCTACGAAGTCCATGTTCACCGAAGCCGGCGTCGAGCTCGTCTGCCTCGGCAGCTCGGCCGCGTTTCACTATCGCGACCGCCGCCGCGTCGCCGACAACCAGGCCGAAGCTCGCCAGTACATCGAGCTCGCCGGCAAGCTCGGGTGCCCCTACGTCCGTGTCTTCGGTTCGGAAATCCCCCGGCGACCATTCCTCGGCTACGAGTCGCGCGAGGTCGTGCTGAATCGCATCGCGACGGCCGTCCGCGAGCTGGTTCCGACGGCCCTCGAGCATCGCGTCACCCTGTTGATCGAAAACAGCGGCGATTTCGTGGACAGCCAGGCCATCTGGTTCCTCGTCGATTCCGCCGAGTCACCATCCGTTCGGGCGTGTTGGTCGCAGTTCGCCGCCCTGACGCGCGGCGAGACTCCGAGCATCTCCATCAAGCGCCTCGGCGCGATGATCGGTATGGTCCGCCTCTCCGACGGCAAGCTCGCGTCCGGCGGCGTCGAATCGATCGAGCCGCCCGGCAAAGGCGACGCGGATGTCCCGCTGCAAGTCGCCCTGCTCAAGGGTCTCGCCTACGACGGATACCTGATGTTTGACTGGCCAAAGCTGTGGAACCACTCGCTTGCCGATCCCGAGAAGGTCTTCCCGGAAACCCAGAAGTACCTTCAAACTCTGCTGAGCGAGAAGAAAGTCGATCTGACCGCCTACAAGGGCGACAAGAACGCACCGAGGTTTAAGCAGAGCCGCGAGCCCCAGCCGGCCCCGGTGTAATCTCCGCGCTCGCCTGAATATCATCTCATCAATGCTCGCCGGAATGCGAGCTTTCGGTGTAGTTTCATGCTGGGCACACGCCTGCCGACAACGATGTGCATGCTCTTCGCTGCCTGGTGCGCATCCGGCCAGACCAGCCCGGAAGAACTGGCTTTATTCCCAAGACAGCCCCATTTCGAGATTGTTCCGAAAGACGCAACTCTCGCCACCCGCAACGGGCCCGGCGGGCTGCGGGCCCACATGGAAGCGGCATACGCCGCGGTGTGGTTCCAGACGCGTCGACTCGACGTCGTCACCACCCAGCCAAGCGCTCCAATCTCGGTCGCCGTGTTCGACGATCAAGCCGGCTTCGAGAATTACGCGGCGGGCGTCGGCATCCCGGCCATGAAAGACCTCTACGGCTTCTACGATCGAGACGCCGATCGCGTCGTCCTGCTCGACTTCACGCGCATCGGAATTATTCCCGAGAAGCGGTCGGAAATCAGCCGCATGGTGAATCCGATCCGGGCGTTGCCCCAGACATCCGACGCGACGGAAGCAGCCCGACGCGCGGAGATTCTAAAGCGCGGCGACGAGGCATTCGCGAAGCTCGATCAGCTCGAGGAACAGATCTATCGCACCACCGTTCAGCACGAGGTCGCCCACGCCGCACTTTCGGCACTTGGCGTCTTGCCTCGAACGGCTACACAACCGGCATGGCTCAGCGAGGGCTTGGCGAGCCAATTCGAGGTTTCGATCGATCCGCTCGCCCTCGACACTCTCGGCATCAGCGAGTTTCGGCTCAACGACTACCTCGCCGCGGCGAAGTCGGGACGTCTTCTGCCTTGGCATCGACTCCTCACCGAGGACGACGCATTCAAGCCGAGTCATCCCCAATCGGCGACAACGTACGCGCAGGCCTGGCTGCTGACACACTGGGCGGTCCAGACGCGGCCAGCGGCCATGGCCGAGTACATTCGGCGAGTCCGGCAAAGCGGGCCCAAGGCGGACGAGCGCGGCCCCGCATTTGATCGTATCTTCGATATGACGGAAGATCGTCTGGCGGAAGCGCTTGGGAAATACGCGCGTCTTCTGACTGAGAATCGAAAGTCGAACGAACCCGCATGGCAGCACGAATCATCGATGGAAAAGCCCTCGCCGACGCAACCCGGCAGCGCGTCACGCACGAAGTCGCCGAACTGACGAGCCGGCAATCGCCGGTCGTGCTCGCCGCGCTCCTGATCGGCGACGACCCTGCCGCTCATGCCTACGCCGCCGCCCAGGCCCGCGAGGCATCGCGCCTCCGTATCGCCCACCGATTGCTGAAACTACCGGCCGACGCAACCATCGCCCAGGCGATCGCCCTGATCGACGCGCTGAACAACGACGCCGATATCAGCGGCATCTTGGTCTTCGAGCCGACGCCGGCCGGAATCGACCCCGCCGACCTCCAGCAGCGAATCGCGCCCGAAAAAGACGTGGAAGGCGTCTCTCCGGCCAACCTCGGGCGGCTCGTCATGGGCCGCGACGCCCTACCGCCCTGCACGGCCGCCGCGGCCTTCGAGTGCATCCGATCAACAGGCATCGACCTCACCGGCAAGCACGCCGTCGTTGTCGGCCGAAGCAACATCGTCGGCAAGCCGCTCGCGGCGATGCTGCTCGCGGCGAACGCCACCGTCACGCACTGTCACAGCCGCACCCACGATCTCGCGGCGCAGACCCGTCGTGCGGATGTCCTGGTTGTTGCCATCGGTCGACCGGGCTTCATCGGCGCCGAGCACATCAAGCCCGACACCATCGTGATCGACGTCGGAACCAACCGGATCAACGGTCCCGACGGCCGACCCACGACCGTCGGCGACGTGAGCTACGCCGAAGCGGCCGCCGTCGCGAGTTGGATTACGCCGGTACCGGGCGGCGTTGGCCCGCTGACCGTCGCCATGCTGATGGCAAACGTCGCAAAGGCCGCGCGGGAGGTTCGGACCTGAATGTCGCGGACCCCTGCAAGCTCCGTCGCATCCGCCGCGGCGCCCGAGGCCAGCCCGGATGCCGCGGCCTTGGCCGAAGTCGCCCTGCGCTCGCACGGCCACACGGCGCCCACGAATGTCGCCAGCTTGCCCTCCGTCGTCGCGAGCGTACTGCTTCATGCCGCGCTGCTCGTTGCTGCAATGCTCATGCTTCGCGGCCGCACGACGCCGGCCGAGCGAACGATCGAGTTCGAAGTCGGAGTGATCACCGAATCGGCAAATGACACCGCCCCTCCCGACGCCGCGGCCCGGAAGTCGGACATCCCCGATCTCCGCTCCATGACCGGACTCCGCGAAGCCACAGAGCCCGCCTCTTCCGCCGCCGGCACGCCAGTGCCTTCGATCGTCGCTGGCTCGGCCGGGCAACTCGGCGGTTCAGGCACGCTCGCGGGTCGCAGCGACCTCATCGGCGTTGGATCCGGAAGCGTCGGAGGCGCAGCGAACGGCGGTTCACCTCCTTCACAACGCGAACTGGCGTCCGGCGGCGCTGTCGGCTGCCTGTGGGGCGTCGGCGCCGGGCAACAGGCCTCGTCCTATGTCTACGTGCTCGACCGCTCCGGCTCCATGCACGACACCTTTCACCTGCTCCAACGCGAGTTGCTTCGCGCGATCGGCTCGTTGCACGATCATCAGCGCTTCGATGTGATCTGGTTCTCCGAGGGACCGGCCCAGGCACTTTCGCCGACGCTGCTGCCCGCTACCGCCGAAAACAAGCGCCGGGCGTTTGACGCGATCCGCGCCATTTCGCCGGGCGGCCGGACCCAGCCGCTCGACGCACTGCGGCAAGGTCTATCGCTTCATGCCGAGGTGCTGTTCCTGCTCTCGGACGGCGACTTCGGAGAGCAGAACGCGCAGGTGCTCGTCGCGGTGCAGCAACATCGCGCCCAGGCCGTCGCGCCGATCGTCCACACGATTCTCTTCGCATTTGACGGCGGCGAGACTGCCAATCCCATCCTCCGCCGGATTGCGGAGGTTGGCGGCGGCACGTATAAACACATCGCTGAAAGCCGCGCAAACGAGTAGCGCATCGTGTTTCGGAAAGACGGCATGTCACTTCGCATATCCCGCGTCTTCGCAGCGGGGATCGTCATGTTGATCGTCGGGACCGCGGTCGAGTCGGCCTTCGCGCAGGCCGCGACCGGAAGCACCGCCGCTCCAAGTTTCTTCCAGATCCTGCTGCGCGGAGCCGAATTGCCCGGCCTTGTCATCGCCGTCATGTCGGTCGCCGCCGTCGCGATCATCGTCGAACAGTTCCGGACGGTCCGCCGCAAGACCATGTTGCCGGACGCCGAGATCGACGAAGCCCGCGAGCTGATCGAAAGCCGCCGCTTCAAGGAATGCGTCGCGCGATTGCAAACCAGCCGCACCATGTTCGCCCAATCGCTCCTCGCCGGCCTGCGACAGGGCAAGCTCGGCTTCGCAGCCATGCGCCAGGCGACGGAGGAAGCGGCCTCCGCCTGGAATAATCGCCTCCAGCGCCGCGCCGAGTACCTCCACATCCTTGGCAATCTCGGTCCGCTCATGGGTCTACTCGGCACCGTCCTCGGCATGATCCGCGCCTTCGGCAAGATGCAGGAAACTCACGGCACCTATAAGCCCGAAGACCTCGCCGGCGGAATCTCCCTCGCGCTGGTCAATACCTTCCTCGGGCTGGCACTGGCGGTGCTCGCCCTCGGCTTCTACGGCGTCTGCCGCAACCGCATCGACTCCCTGAGTACCCAGGCCGCCGCGAAGTCGATCGAGCTCATCGAGCACTTCCAGGTGATATCAAGCACCTCGGGCCTGACGCCGATCAAGCCGCCGCGCGTCGAACCCGACGCCGCGCCGCGCTCGGGCGTCTTTGTCGCCCCCAAGAAGACCGAACGAATCGGATAGGATCGGGCAGCCATTATGCGATTCCGCCGAAGCGGGGCCGTCGAGTTCGATCTGAACCTCGCCCCGCTCGTCGACGTGATGATGTGCCTCATCATCTTCTTCATGCTGACCGGCCGCCTCGCCCAGCGCGAGCGCGTGCGGGTCGACCTGCCCCAATCAAGCGCGGCGAAGCACGAAGCGGCAAAGTCGCCCGAGCGGCGCGTCATCGTCAACGTGGCCGGCGCGACCGGCGTTCCCGAGTACCGCGTTGGCGAGCAGTCGCTATCCATTGCCGACTTGGCCGAGCGATTGAACCGCGAGGCCGCCCGCGACCCGGCCGTCTCCTGTTACATCCGCGCCGACCGCCAGCTGGAGTACCGACACGTCGAGCCGATCCTGCTCCTCTGCAGCCGGGCGAAGATCGGCCACGTGACATTCGCAACCGCGGGCGGCCGCGATTCGGAGGCGCAATAGGTGTTCGTGTTCAAGCGATTCCAACCCCGAAGCGCGACGCCGAACCTGGCGCCACTCGTGGACGTCGTCATGGTGATCCTGATCTTCTTCATGATGGGCACGAGCTTCGCCATAAGCGAAGGCGTCCTGCCAACCCGGCTCCCAACCGACGCCGGACCCACCGCCGGCCCCCCTGCCTTCGCACCCGGCGTCCGCATCGTTCTCTCACCGGGCACGTCCACCGACCGCTGCCGAATCGAAGTCGCCGGCCAGGGCATGACCAGCGATTCGTTCGATGCCCTCCGCGACTTCCTAAAGCGAAAGCTGGGCCAGGGGGCCGATCCCCAGGGCCGCATCGTGATCGCCGCAGCCCCGTCCGTGCGGTACCAGTTCGTGATTTCAACCCTGGACGCCTGCGTCAGCGCCGGCTTCCGAAACGTGCAATTCGCGGTCGGCGCTGTAGAAGTCGCTGGCACCGCGACCACAAGCCGATCATAATCTCGGCAGACGCGATGGATCGCGGTCCGTACATCAGGCCCGAAAGGAGTTCGGGTGGCACTCGTCCGGTTTCCAAACAACATTCGGCTCGCCGCGGCTTGCCTGTGCGTACTCTCAGCGTGCGCCGTGGCCGAGGCGCAAGATCGTCCGGCCGGCGATGCACTCCCGGGAGCCGACGCCTCCCTGGCCGAAGCCCTCGTCGCTGAGGGGATGCCCGAACTCGTCGAAGAAGTTGTCCGGCAGGGCACACCGGCCCATCAAGTGCTGGTAGCGCGTGCCTACGCCCGCGCCGCCGAGGCCGACTCAGACGCCGGCCGCCGCGAAGCCGACCTCTCGAAATCCGTCGCCGCCTACCGCCAGTCCCTGTCTGTCCAGGACGACCCCGCCTGGTCCGCCGGAGCTCGCCGTCGGTTTGCCATCGCCAGTTGGCGCGTCGAGTTGGCCGACGTGATTCTGCGAAAGCAATGCGCCGCCGACCTGGATGAATTCGAGCGCCTCAGCGGCCTTCGCCAGCCCCTGCCCCGACTGGGTCAACGCCTCGCGCTCGCAATCCGCGAATTCCGTCAGGCCGATGCGTCGCTCAAGGAGTTCACGACGCTTCTGGCCCGGGACGAAGACCCGCTGCTGATGGAAGGCATCGCCGACGCCGTCGGCCCCGTGGCCCGCCGCTGCTCGCTGAATCTGGCATGGGCCCTCGTCTATCGCGCGACCATCACGCCGCCGAAAGAATCCTGGCGGGCCGAAGACCTGAACGAAGCGTTGCGCCGATTCGACGGCGTCGGACGCGAGAGCACCGACCAGAACGATCGCCTGAGTTCGGCCGTCGGCGCGGGAATTGCATTTCGTGAATCAGGCCGGTTCGACGATGCTCAGGCCGTCTTTCAAGGCATCACCCGGTCGGTCGCCAGCGGCGAACTGCGAACCCGTGCGAAGTACGAGCTCGCCCGTACGGCGACGAAACGCGGGGACTTTGCCGCAGCCGCCCGCACTTTCGACGAGCTCGCAGCCGAATCAGCCGATCCGAAGCGGCCCGCCGCCGGCGGCTTCTATCTGCAGCTCGCGCCGGTCCTGGCCGCCTACAACCGACTGTTGCAATCGCAGGGCTCCGACGAACCCCAGGCCGCCGCGCTGCGCCAACAGGCATTCGACTCGCTGATGGCTCAGCGATCGCGCGGCGGATCGTGGTTGGCCGTCATCGACGTCTACCTCAATCAGGTCGTCCCCGCCGATGCGAATCCGGCGACGCTGTCTCCCACCGAGCGGCTGGCGCTCGGACGACGGCTCGCCGCAACCGGAGACTACGCACGCGCCGCCGTCATGTTGCAGGCCTACGTCGATCGCCCGGACACCGCTGGCCCGTCCGACCGAGACGCCGCGCGATTCGAGCTCGCTCAGTGCCTCCGCAAGACCGGCCAGCTGCGGCCGGCCGCGCTCGCTCTCGCCGAACTGGCGGACAAGGCGTCAGACGCGGGACTGGCCCGCCGCGCAATCGAAGAAGCCGTCGAGGCCTGGCGTGCGATCGTCGCGGCCTCGGCCCTCCGCGAAGACGAATTGGAACTGGCGACCATCAGTCTCAAGGCCGCGGCCCAATCAAGAGACGCAACCGCAAGCGAAGATCTCATTCTGCGGGCCGGTGCGGCCTTTGAACGTGCCGGCCGCCCCGATGAGGCCCAGGCGACTTACGCCCGAATCCCGAAGGCCTCCTCGCGATACTGGGCGGCTCGCTTTGGCGCGGCCCGCTGCCGGCAGGCAGCTTGGCAGCAGCGCGACGCCACCCTCTCGACGGCCGACGCCGCTCGGACGGTCGGCGCGCTCGTCCGCGAGTGGGACGATCTGGCGGAGCAGCTCCGGCCCGCCGCGACGTCGCCCGAGCAGCGCGAACTCCTGGCCCAAGCGACCATCAATTCAGCCGAGCTGATGGCCGGCTCCCGCCTCCGGCAGTATGCCGACGCGTTGAAGCGCCTGGCAACCCTTGAATTGACGGGTCTGCCCCCCGGAATCGTCGTTCGCGTCATCTCAATCCGCCTGCGCTGTCACCGCGAGCTTAAGCAGTTTGACGCGAGCGACGCGGCGGCGCGTGCCCTCCTGGATCACGCAAAGTCGATGGAGCCGGGCCCGGCATTGGTGGCCGCCGCGGCCGAATTGGAAGCCGAAGTCGATCGGCGCTCGCAGGCCGGCCGCGCGGACGAAGCACAGCGGCTCGCCGCCGAGAGTCTGCCGATCATTCAACGCCTCCTCGACGCGATCGCGGCCGATCCCTCGCGAGCGGCCGACCTGCCGATCGTGCGGTTCAGCATGGCCCGGATGCTCGTCAACGCCGGCCGCGGAAGTGAAGCCCTGCCCCTGCTCACGACCCTGTCCGATTCACATCCCGGGAACAACGCCTACCTACGTTATCGTGCGACGGCGCTTGAACAGGTTGCCCGTTCGAACTCCGCGACGCCTGCCCAGCGCAGCGACGCCGAGAAGGCATGGGCCCGGCTGCTCGAAGACCGCACCCTGCGTGACACGTCGCCCGATTGTTATTGGGAAGCGCGATACTACTGGCTGCGGTGGCAGCTCGACGCCGGCCGCGGCGACGAAGTTGTACGCGGCATCGATTCAGAGCGGGCCTGGCATCCCGACCTCGGCGGATCGCCGTGGAAGGAACGTCTGCTCGAACTCGCCGACAAGTGTCGTAAGTAGCCGCGTCAATCGCGAAGCGGCCGACCGTCGCTGTCGCGCATCACACCCGCGAGGCAGAGAATCCCCTCGACAAACCCCCAGATCGCCCCCACCCCGCACGCCAGGTTTGAGAGGATGATGACGATGCCGATCCCGGGAAATCCGAGGTAGAACCGGTGCGCCCCGCACCATCCCAGAAATATCCCGAGCAGCCCCGCGACAACCTTGCTCTTCGCGCTGACGTCGATTCCCAGCGGCGAAACCGGCACGCCCCGAGGCGACGTCGCAGGTACCGCTGCCGCATACGCCGTCCGCGTCGCCTGCAGCGACTCGATCGCTGCCGGCCGCGTCGGCGACGCCTCGAAGAACGCCATGCGTAACTCGGCGACCGACGACGCACTCTGTTGCGCACCGCTCTCTGTATCGACCAGCACCGTCCCCGCGACCAGCCGCCCCTCCTGAATCCAGCGCAACAGCGTCGGCACGTCGGCCGGGCCGTATCGTTTGCCGTCAGCGGCAACGACTAAGAAGCTCTTCATGAAGACCTCCGGCCGCCATCGTCGGTCCGTTCGACTCGGCGCACTGGGCCGGTCAACGGGCCTCCCCCCGTACGTCGGAGCCGGCTACCGACCGGGTGCCGTCGCCTCGACGTACTCGACGTTGCCGCTGGTGACCGGTGGCGCCGGTCGGGGAGAAGCTGCGGGCGGCGGAATAATGGTAGTCGGCGGCGGGTTCGACGGCGAAGCGGACGGCTGGAGACCACCGTTGAATGAAACGGGTCCCGAAACCCCTGGCTGCCCCTGGCCCGGAACCGGCGAAGGCAACCCGACGATCTCGCTCGCCACCGCAATCGTCACCTTCGCCGCCGTGCTGAAATACTGGCTCGAAATCCGGATACCGACATACCGGCTCAGGAACTGCGCCGCGTCGATCCCCGAAGAAACGGGAACGTCGATGTAAGCGATCGTCCGGTTCGATTCGGGATCGGCCAGTCGATAACGGTTGGGCAGCTCGTTGAAGGCCAGGCTTCGCCGCAACTCGCCCTTGAAATCCCAGAATCGCTTTTCGGCCGGGAGCTTGGCGTCCTGGATTCGCCGACGATCCTCGCCCAGCTTTTCGACGAACGAATCGGTCGACTGCGTCTTGTTTCGAGCGTCCGCGACGATTTGCTCCAGCTCAGCCCGCGACTGAAGCTGATCAAGCCGCGCCTTCGCAACGGCTTGTGCGACACGATCCTCGTCTTGCTCGGCGAGCGGCTTATACCGATCGATCAATCCTTGGTAGCCGCCGGTCTGGTCCGAAGCGAGCCGCGTTCGCAAATCCGCCTCGACTGATTCCAGCATCGTGCGATGCTTCCCGGCCGGACCACCGGAACCAGTTGTCGCAGTCGACACGGCTGTGTGCGAACTCTCCTCGCCGCCCGTGGTCCCCGACGCAACGACCGACGCTCCTTCCGGTGAGGAGTCGATCGGCTTTTCCTTCGCCGGCGAAGTCGGACGATTCGCAGAATCCGTACGTGCAAACTTCGGCCCCTCGGGCCCAACCGCCTGCACGAACTGATCGCTGATGTACAGGTACGAACCACTCGGCGGAACGATCTTCAGGAATCCCTCGGCCTCGCCGAGAATCGTGACCTCGGTCCCCTTCGGCAGAATCTGTTGCGCTGCCGTCTTGCGCGCGCTCAGGTCGCCGCCGGCCTTGACATAGACTCCGTCAACCTTTGTGACCGCCTTGTCGGAACCGGCCGTTCGTTCAACGGCCGCCGCGTCGATGTAGCTGAAACTGCCCGGCGGCGGAACGATCCGCAACCATCCCGACTGCGCACCCATGACGCGAACCATCGTGCCGCGCCCGAGCTTCGTCGTCGGGTACCAGTTAACGCCCGCACCGCTGCGAACGTACACATTGTCGCCCGCAACCTCGCCCTCGTAAGGATACTTGGCGGCATCACCGTTCGTCGCGGCGGGCTCCGCCGGCTTGTCGGTCGCAGCAGGTTCCGGCGGCGGCGTGTTCGCCGGCTCCGCAGGCGCGATGCCGGCCGCCGCAGGTGCGGCGGGCGTATCAGGCGGCGTTGTTGTCTGGGCCAGTGCCGAAGTGACTAAGAGAATTGATCCGATCCATCCGATGAATACCCGGGTCCGTCCGTGCATGTTCCATTCTCCGCGCGAGATTGCTCCTCAAAGCGATGATGAGTTTCCGCCCGCGCGCGTAGGATAGGAATCATGAGCCGTTTTGTCAATGGATTCTGCCTCGCTTCGCGTCGGACGGACGCCCATACCGACCACCGCCCGCAGCAAGCGGCGGCAAAGACGCGACCCATCGGCCTGTTCTGTGAGTTGTGCAGCCGATCGGTTCTAAACGGTTCCGCCCGCGATGGCTCTGGCGATCAGGCGTTCGAAGCAGGATAATTACAAACGATGATTTCCTCGATCCTCAGCTTGTGGCTGGCTGCATCGCCCGCCTTTCAGTCGATCAATCCCGAGACCCTGCTCGGCGAGCCCTATCGCGACGGCACCTTCGGCTTCAGCATCCGCCCCCCGAAGAACTGGCAGATCACCCGCGAACGCAAATCGCAGCGCGTCGGCCTGACCGTCCTGCGGATGGCGCGGCAGATGGGAATGGGCGTGAGCTTTGAGTTCAACGTTCGAGTCAGTCGCACCCTGGAGACGTTCTCCGTCCAGGCGACGCTCGACGAATTATCCAAAGCCCTGATGCTCGAACGCAAGAATGCCGTGATCGGCAAGGACTCCGGCACCCGCGTGATTTCCGGCAAGCCGGGCGGTTTCTTGTCCGCAACTTTTGAACTCGACGGACAGCGGATGGTCTTCTACGCGACGATCATCCAGAATCGCGCAAAACAATACTACATCATCGTCTATTCAGGCCCCGACGTCGTCGGCGACAAGGTGCTGCCGCTCTACCAGGCCGTCGTCGATTCGTTCCAGGTGCTGGAAACCGATCGAAGCGACGCTCAAATCCGTCGCGCACTCCTCGACGGCACCGACTGGTTGAACTCCATTTCGTCGAAAGACCTCCGCGACATTAAGCCACAGGAATCCTGGTTCGGTGTCTACCGCGGCGAACAATTGCTTGGCTTCGAACAGATCGCCAGCGAGTTCGGCGAAATCGTGACCGGCGTCCGAAAAGGCCGCAACGGCGGCGACCAGTATCTCAAGCTCGAGGGCCTCCGTGTCCGCGAGCAGGGCTGGACCTTCGAAACCAACGGCGTCATCCGCCGCAGCTTCAACGAAATGTTCGTCACCGATGACCTTTCGATCGAGCGCTGGAAGTTCGTAACGCTGATCTACACACCTCCCGTCTCGGGACGCCGCGCCGACATCAATCTCTCGATCGAGGAAGGCGCCAAGGAATCCGGCCAGATCATCACGTCGCAGCGCTATGGCCTCGCGGCACCGAGTACGCCCAACGACCCGATCACCGCGCCGCCAACCTACGTACCTCGCGCGCTGCTGCGCGTGCTCCCGCAAATGGTCGGCAACCTTGCAAAGCGGCGCCTCCTTGCCTTCCACGAGTTCGATCACGCCATCCGCGGTCTGCGCGTCGAAACCGTCGACCTCACCGGCCAGGTCGCCACCAAGACGCCAACACCCGGCAAGACCTTTTTCCGCCTGCGCGAGCGCGAAGGGCTCTTCGGCCCGCACATCGACAGCTACGTCACCGCGGCCGGGCGTCTCGTGAAAATCGTGGCCGGCCCGACAACGCTGAAGGTGACAAAAAGAGCGAAGCTGGAACAGCAATTCGGCCAGAAAGTGGCAGATGCCGAACGGGCCTTCGCAGACGTCGACAAAGAATACAACGAGTTACATAAGCGTTTTGTGAGAAAAGACTTAACGCTCAGCGGCCCCGCTCCCGCCGCCGCACCCAAGCCCGCCGGCTCGCCCTGACTGACGCCTGCGTGATAAACGTCTCCGTCGCCGGCCCAATATTTCACCCGACTCGTCGTTAGGCCTCTTCGGCGACGCCATCCCCCAAACGCCACGAAAGCGAGCGCAGTGCGGCCCACTCCGAGTTCGCAACGTATACTTCGGAGCAGGTCCAGTCGGCGCCGCTGTGAGTGCAGTGGCATTCGGCCGTTATAATACAGATCGCCCGTCTGACGTATCCAATGAGGGTTCTATGCCGGCCAAGCGCGGCTTCACGTTGATCGAATTGCTGGTGGTCGTGGCGATCATCGGATCGCTCGTCGCCATTCTCATGCCCGCCCTGTCGGGCGCCAGGGCCCGCGCGCGTCGCACGGCCTGTTCAAGCAATCTGCGCGAGCTGGGCCTCGGACTCTCTTCCTACATGCGTGACAGCGGCGACATCTTCCCCTACGCCTCATTCATGCCGTCAATGGGAACGGCTCCGGTCGACGATGTCACCGAGCCGATCTACATCGCCGATGTCCTCGCTAACCACGTCGGCAACGAAAAGGCCTTCAAGTGCCCCGACGACCTGGGCGGCGAACCGCGTGACGATCCCAACAACGGCAAGAGCTACTTCGAGTCCGAGCGATCCAGCTACGAATACCGTACCCAGCCGCGACTCGGCGGCCGGACCATGAAGGACGTCGTCCAGCGCATCCAGCAGGGACCCAGCGGCGAACAGCTCCAGGAATCGACCATCTGGATCATGCGCGACTTCAACAACTTCCACGGGATCCCGGGCCAGGAAGGTGCCCGGCGATACTTGTACTACGACGGTCACGTGACCGACTTTGAGAATCGCTGAGCGAGGTCCAATTATGGAAACGTCATTCTTGAGTTCACGAAAAATGATCATCGTCGCTGTCGCCTGCATGACCGGCGCCGGCGCGGCCGTCTGGGGTCTGACTCGGTCGAAATCGGAACCCGAGAAACCGCAGGTTGAAGTTCCGAAGGAGTTTCAGGTCGCCAGTCTCAAGGAGATCCAGTCGCCGCAGCGCGGCTTTGAGACAATGCGTCAGGTCATGGAGCGCGAAGACCTCACCGACGACCAGCGGCGTCAGATCATGGAGAATATGCGAGCCCTTCGAGAAGAGCGCGAGCGGCAGGAAATGGACGAGTATTTCAAGGCTTCGGAAGAGAAGCGCAAGCAGATCCTCGACAAGAACATCGACGAGATGCAGGAGCGCTGGAAGGAGATGGAGAAGCGGCGTGCCGAGAACCCCAATCCTCCGAACGAGCAGATGCGCGAACGGATGCGGAATCTGTGGGGTGGCGGCAACGCCAGCCGCGAGGAGCGTAAGTCACGCTCCGAATCGCGAAATCCCGACGATCGGGCCCGTCGCATGGCCTATCGCCAGGCCGTCGAAGGTCGCATGAAAGAGCGAGGCATCACACCCCCGCAGTGGGGCGGGCCGGGCGGCCGTGGCGGCGGCGGCGGTCGGGGCTAGACGGCCGAAATCCCTCCCGGGAACCGAAGACACTTCCGCGGCGGCAGGCGACTCGAGTTGCCTGCCGCTGCTCTTTTGTTAGACTTCCGCCGAAGGATTCATAGGCCGCGACGCGGCGCCACGGACTCGTCGCAGTGCCATCCGAAAGGAGTCGGATCATGTCCAACACTCACCGCCGAACTTTTGCTGGACTTGCGCTCGTCGCACTGATTGCCGGCTGCCCGAAACCGGAGCCCATTCCGATCGCCCTGCCCGACGCCGGAAAGGACTACGACAAGCCGCTGCCGCCCGGCGCACTCGCGCTTCGCAAGATCGATCCCTCGATGTACCCCGACTTCGGCGCGGCCTTCTATTCTTCTCAATCGACCAAGCTGCGTGAAGCGATTGATCGCAGCCTACACTACCTATCCAAGAAATCGTCCCAGCGCTACTTCCCCTACGGCGATGTCTCGCACGATCGCGCCGTCGCCAGTCTCATCCTTTTCCGCGAAGTCCTGAGCCAGGCCAAGAGCCCCGAAGAGCTGAACCAGATCATCCGCGATAAGTTCGACGTCTACCAGTCGGTGGGCTGCGACGATCGGGGCACCGTCCTCTACACCGGCTACTACACGCCCATCTTCGACGGCAGCAAGACTCGAACCGCGACTCTTAACGCGCCGATCTACAAGATGCCGAAGGGATTCGCCAAGGACGTCGAAGGCAATCCCGCCGGCGGTCCGTGGAAGACCCGTGAGCAGATCGAATCCGGCGGCGGACTGGCCGGACAGGAGCTCGTCTGGCTCGGCGATCGCTTCCAGACCTACGTGGTCACCGTCCAGGGCTCCGGCCAGATTCGCATGGCCGACCGGAGTATCTACGAAATCGGCTACGCCGCGAACAACGGCCACGAGTACAAGTCGATCGCCAAGGAACTCGTCGCCGACGGCAAGATTCCAAAAGAGAGTCTCTCGCTCAATGCGATGATCGAGTACTTCCATCAACACCCGGAAGACATCGAGACCTACTGCTGGCGAAATCCGCGCTACGTCTTTTTCCAGCCGGCCCCCGGCGGACCGTTCGGCTGCCTCAACGAGAAGGTGACGCCGAGCTACAGCATCGCAACCGATAAGGACGTCTTCCCCCGCGCCTGCCTCTCGTTCCTCCAGGTCGCCTCCATGCCCGGCGAGGGCGGCTCGAGCCCGCGCCAGTACAGCGGCTTCGCCCTCGACCAGGACCGCGGCTCGGCCATTCGCGCCGCCGGCCGCTGCGACATCTTCACCGGAGTCGGCGACGAAGCCGGAAAGCAGGCCGGCTTCACTTACAGTGAAGGCAAGCTCTACTACATATTCGTCAAGGAAGGTGGCGGCAGTCCGGCAGTCGCATCCGCCTCGCACGGCGCCGAATCCGGCGGCGCGCCCGCACCGCACCCGGCCCCGGCGCCGGACCAATCGACACCGCACCCCACGGAGCCGCCCGGCGAGTAGCCCTACGCCAGCGACTCAATCCGTCTTGCAAGCGCCGGAATGGCGAGAAATAACGCCTCTTCCGCGGCCGAAGGCGTTATTTTTCGGCGTGCCATCACGATCCGCGCAACCGCCCACGCCCGCTGCGGTTCATACTCCGCCTGCTCTTCGTCGGTCAGCCACGCAAACGACCGCACAAACTTCGGCGCGTGACGACTCAAGAAGACGTTCGCCCCGAATCCGACCACGCAGCCCGTCGGCAGCAAAACATTGATGCCCGTCTTGGCATGATCGCCGATGAACGCCCCGACGAACATCCGCCCCGTGTCGATCGCCCGCCCGTTGATCGCGACGCGAACATTGCCGTACGTGTTCTTGAGATCGCTGTTGACCGTCCCCGCCCCGAGATTCACCCACTCGCCGACGTACGAATGCCCGAGAAATCCGTAGTGCTGCTTGTTCGAATACCCGTGAAAGATCGTGCCCTCAATCTCGCCGCCGACCTTGCACCACGCCCCGACGCTGCACGACTCGCGAATGATCGCCGCCGGCTGCACCAGCGAATGCGGCCCGACAAAACACGGCCCCTGCAACGTCGCGTTCGGCGATACCACCACGTTATCCGCGACAAAGACCGGCCCGCCTTCCGCATCGAGTACCGCCCCCGCCTTAATCGTCGCCCCATGGCCGACATGAATCGACTCTTCGCCGATCAGATGCGCGCCCGCCATGACCCGACCGACGCGTTGCGGCCGAACCGCCGCGAGTTGCCGCCGCAGTTCACCCTCGTTGTGCTGGATGAGCTGCCACGGATGATCGATGAGTTCGTACGACTCCGGCGGCAGCTGCTCCGCCGTGACGCCTTTGAGCACCTCGCGCGTCTTCGCCCCATCGAGCAGCACTTCGGGCGTCAGCTTGTTCGCAAACGCCGATTGCACGTGCGCCGCCAGCAGTGTCTCGCCTCGCCACGCCGCAGTTCCAAGCGGCAGGTCGATCGCCGATCGAAGCAGCAATCGCCCGTTCACGAACAGGCAGGACTTGAGCATCTCAGCCGAATTGACCGCCCGCGTCTGCCGCGTCCGCAGCACCGCCGCCAGCTCCGGCCGCGCGCGCAACTCCGCCGTCGCCCCGCTCGCTCGCTCGATCTTGTCGAGCAGACTGTCAACCCCGCAGCGCAGGTCGAACACCCCGCGCCAATAGGTCAGCGGTAGCAAATCCCGCCAGCCCGCGTCCTCGAATACGATCAGTTCGGCCATCCAAGTCTCTTCCGTCACGGCCCGCAACGCCATCGGTCGGGCCGCCGACGATACGATACGACGAAGCGAGATTCAGTGAAACAGCCCCTCGATTGGTATACGATGGCTGCATGCCGAGGTTCCCCGCCGCGATAAACAAGCCGCGAGTCTTCGCCGCGCTCATGGTGCTCTCGGCTGCCGCCTTGCTCGCGCCGAGCAGCTGGACCGACTGGCTGAAAGGCCTGACCCAGTTGCTCGTTCCCGCGCAGGCCGTGATGCAGGCCGCCGGCACAAAGACCCTGCGCTCGATGAGCCGCATCGCCCCGGCGCTTCCAATGGGAGACGCCGCAACGCCTACGACTCAAGTCGCCGAACTGCAGCGTCAGCTCGTATTTCAAGACGGTTTGTTGGATCAACTCCGTCGCGAAAACGCCGACCTCCGCGGCCTCCGCGATCAGTTCATCCTCCCGAGCGTCCGGCTCATCCCGGCCCGCGTCGTCGCAAGGGACATGGTCGCGGCACGCGAATCCGCTCTGCTGTCGCGCGGCGCCACGCGCGGCGTCCGCTGGCAGGACTGGGTCACCTCTCGCATGTTCGTCGAGGCCGGCGGCTACGAAGGCGTTGAACGCGGCTTCCACGTCCTCTCGCGCGAAGCCCTCATCGGGCGAATTGAGTTCGTGCAACCTTACATGGCGAGAATGGCCCTGCTCTCCGACCTCGACGCCCGCACCGCCGTTCGAGTCGCCCGCATCGAATCCGGCCGCGTCCACACCATCGACTATCCCGCGACCCTCCGCGGCCGCGGGCACGGCACGATGGTCATCGAAGACGTGCCTCAGCGTTGCGTGTCCGCCGCGGATGACGCCAACGCCGACCCCAACCGCATCCGCGTCGGCGACCTCGTCATCTCCGCACCGGACACGCCGGGCCTCGCCGCCCCGATGACAATCGGTCGCGTGACCAGTATCAGCGACGACCCGAAGAAGCGGCTGGTCTATTCAATCGAGGTCGAATCGACGGTGAAGACAAACGAGCTGCTGGATGTGTACATCGTTGCCGGCCTGCCGGGGCGCGACGATCTGCTCGGATCATTGCCTTAGCCGGCAGCGCGACGAACTGCGAGGGTACGAAGATGGGTCGGCGTCGTTCATTCGACGAAGATGGAGACGAAATCATCGAGGAACTCGACCCGTCCGACCTGGACGACGCCCCCGCCGCTCTCGACGGCCCGCGCACCGGGCCTCGACCCGCCGCACCCCGCCAGGTCTTCGCCGACGACGATGTCCTGATCGTCGACAAACCGGCCCGGCTCCCCCTGCGGTCCGACGACGAGGAACCCGGCCTCCTCGAACAGCTCGAGTTGGAGCCCCCCGCCGCGGTCGTCTTCCCCGTCGATGACGGTGCAAGCGGTCTCGTCGCCGTCGTCCGCCGCGACCGATGGGTCCCGGCCTTGCAGGAGCAGATTCGCGACGAGCGCATGACCGTGCGCTGGCTCGCCATCGTCCGCGCGACGCTGCCCGCTGCATCCGGAAGCATCGAGCAACCCCTTCGTATTCCCCGCCAGCCATGGGGGCGAGTCCGGATCGACCTGGATCGGGGAATCCCGGCGCGTACCGACTGGCGATTGGTCGAGGCCTTCGCCGGCCACGCCGTCATCGAATGCGTCGCCCGCCCGATCCTTCGTCACCAGCTTCGCGCCCATCTGCAGGCGATCGGCATGCCGCTCGCGGTCGACGAGCTCTACGGCGGCGGCCGTGAACTGATGCTCTCCTCGTTTAAGAGCGGCTACCGCCCCAACCGCCGCGGAGTCGAGAATCCCCTATTGGCCCGACTGAGTCTCCACGTCGCGAGCATCGAACTGCAGCACCCGGCGACCGGCGTTCCCCTCCAGTTCCGGGCGGAACCGCCGCGTGACTTCCGCGCGACGATCCAGCAACTCGGCAAGTACGGCCGCCTCCCGCCTCCACGGGCATGACGGTCATTCCGCCGCGCGCCCCGCGGCGGTCAAACCTGCGCATTCTCCCCGAGAAACGATAGCAGGAAGAAGCACAACCACTGGACATACTGCGAGAAGATCGGCCCGTAGAGCGGAATCGCGCCGACCGCCTCGGACGTCCCGTCACAGATCGCGTTGACCACCGTCAGAAGCGTATCCATCGGTCCTCCGTTCGTAGCTCCCCAATCTGCGCAACGGCCAGCAGTCTAACGCCCGCCATCGCCGCCCGATACCGATCGAACTCCGCCCCGCATCTTGACGCCTCGCGGCGCTGTCTCGATACTCGCACGACCGGCCGAGCTTCGCCGCGTGGCATAGCTTGTCCGCCGAGGTTTCGCGAAGACACTCCATGGGGCCGGTCGGCCGAATCAGCGAACTCTGGCAGTTCCGCGAAGTCATCAAGAACTTCGTCGCGCAGGATCTAAAGGTCAAGTACCGCAGGTCCGCGCTCGGTTTCTTCTGGTCGCTGCTGAACCCGCTCCTCCAGATGCTCGTGATCAGCGCAGTCTTCTCACTCTTGTTTCCGGCGACCGGCCGCTTTCCCCTCTACGTCCTTTCCGGCGTTCTGCCGTGGAGCTTCTTCGCCTCATCCATCGACGGCTGCGCCATGTCGATCGTCAACGCCGAAACAATGCTCCGGCGACAATACTTCCCCAAGCTGATCTTCCCCATCAGCTTCGTGCTCCAGAATCTGATCACCTTCGTCCTGTCCCTGTTCGTCCTCCTACTCACGGTCGGCCCCATCGTCGGCCTGAAGCTCACCCCAGCCCTCGCAATCCTGCCGTTATCCTTCCTGTGCGTCGTGAGCATGGCCGTCGGCCTCGGCGCCCTGGCCGCCAAGGTGACCGTCTACTTCCGCGACATGCAGCACCTGATTTCGGTCTTCCTCAGCGCCTGGTTCTACCTGACCCCCGTCATCTATCCGCTCGACCAGATGCCCCACAAGTACGTTTATTTCTTCAAGATCAACCCGATGTTCAGCATCATCGAGATGTTCCATCGGCCGATCTACCACGGCACGCTCCCCACGCCGTCGGAGCTGGCGACCGCCGTCGTGACGTCGACGGTCGTCCTCGCCTTCGGTTTGACGGTCTTCTGGCGGAATGAGGACGAGCTGATCTTCGCGCTCTGATACAACCCATGGCCGAGAACTTCATTGCCGTCGAGGATGTCACCCTGCGATTTCGCGTCTATTCGACGCGCGGTCGCTCCATCAAAGAGGCCGTCGTCAACGCCATCGCCCGCCGCCGCTACGCCAAGCCCTACACCGAAGTCACCGCCCTCCGAAACGTCAGTCTCAACATCACCCCCGGCCAGCGCGTCGGCCTCATCGGCGACAACGGCGCCGGCAAGTCCTCCATGCTCAAGGTTATCTCGCGCATCTACCCCCCCACCTCCGGCCGCGTCCGTCGTCACGGCTTCCTCGTCCCCCTTCTCGAAGTAGGCATCGGTTTCAACGGCGAGCTCAGCGGCCGCGAGAATATCTTCCTCACCGGCGCCATCATGGGCTTCCCCAGGCGCGAAATGATCCGCAAGGTCGGCCCCATCTTCGACTTCGCCGAGCTTCACGAATTCGCCGACACGCCCGTGAAGTACTACTCGTCCGGCATGCAGCAGCGCCTCGCCTTCAGCGTCGCCACCGAGATCGACCCGGAGATACTTCTGCTCGACGAAGTCTTCAGCGTCGGCGACATCCACTGGGTCGAAAAGGCCCGCGCCCGAATGCGTGCCCTGCTCAACCGCTCGCGCATCGTCGTCCTCGTCTCGCACCAGATGGCGCTCATTGAGGAGTATTGCAATCGCTGCGTCTGGATTAAAGGCGGCGTCGTGGAGATGGACGGCGAGCCGAGCGAGATCGTCCCGGCCTATCGCGACTCAGCCGCGGCGGCCGCCGCCGTCTGACGCCATTCCGGGGGAAGCGCGTCGCGCGGCGGAAGCTGCGCCAGCGCAAGCTGACGAGTCAATTCCGTAATCTGCATCCGCAACCGGCGGTGGCTGTAAAGCGTCAGAAAGTAGCACCCGATCGCGGCAAACGCCGTCAGGTACAGGACAAGATCGGCGCCGCGGCCGATGCCGAGGCGGTCCGCGAAGAATTGCGTCGTCCGCGGAAACGCGATCGTCACGCCGACGCCCACGAAGAAAATCGCCGCCAGCCCCATCCGCCGCCGACCGAGAACCAGCCACGCCCGCATGCAGTACGCGACCAGGCCAACCAGGACGACCAGCGCAACGATCTGAAACACGGTCAATTCTGAAAGTTTCATCGAAACAGCTTCCCAAGCAGAAAGTCAAAAACAATCCGCGGCGCACCCGTCCAGCGCTGCCCCTTCTGCATGCTGTAGTCGGTATATCGGATCGAACACGGCACCTCGACGTACTTCAGCCCGCGCGCCGCGATCAAATCGAGCAGTTCCGACGCGTGCGCCATGCGGTCCTCGCTGATCCGAATCTTCGCCAGCGCCGAAGCCCGAAACGCCCGCAATCCGTTATGAGTATCGCTGACGTGAATCCGCGAGACCACTCGCGTAAACAGCAACCCGAATTTCAGCAGCGTCTTCCGCCCGGCCGGCATCGCCGATCCCTCGCCCCGAAACCGCGAGCCCAGCGCGACGTCCGCCCCCGATGTCTCCAACGCATCTAGCAACCGGCGAACGTTGTCCGCCCGATGCTGCCCATCCGCATCAAACGTGATGACAACATCCGCCCCCAACCGAATCGCCGCGTCAAACCCCGTCTGTAGCGCCGCCCCCTGCCCGCGATTGATCGTATGCCGCAGCACGATCGCCCCCGCCGCGGCCGCCGCCTCGCGCGTCCCATCGTTCGACGCGTCGTCGATCACAACCACGAGCCCGGGCGGCGCCTCGCGCCGCAGCGTCGCGACCACCTCGCCGATGACGCGGCCCTCATTAAACGCCGGAATAACGTACGCAATCCGCTGCATCATCAATAATTAGACTTGGCTGAATCCACCGACGCAACAACGCCACGATCGAACCCGACTAGGCATTGGCTCGTCGAACGATTTCATGTTGCAGCTTGAGAACGGCCAGCCCATCCTCCGCCGAAATGTCATCCGGCGGCCTCCCCGTCTCAATCGCATCGAGAAATCGCCGCACCACTTCGTCGTTTCCGTACAGCAACTTGCCCCGCAGCATCGCGAGCCCCGAAGTGAAAACTCCCGCCAGGTGGGTCCGAATCCCCGCGTACGAAGTCCGCATCACATCCATCGCCAGGTGCTGGTTGTCATTCGGCAGCCGCACCAGCACATCGCGAAACACGTCGATGACCCCCATCTGCTTCGTCCCCATTACCGCGAAGTGCCACTCCGACACCGGTGCCTCAAAGTTGTTATACAGCACCGCCGGAACGTTCCCCGCCGACAGATGCGCCGTAATCACCGCCGGCGTCGCCCGCCCAATCAGCGACGGCGTCGCCGACACCGACCGAACCGCAACCTCGCCCCCAAACGCCCGCAGCAAGTAAAGCAAGTGTGGCGCCTCGTCATAAAAAAGCCCCAGCGGCAGCTCCTCAGCCCAAACCGGCAGCCGCCGCTCAGTCGTGCTGAGCTGAAAGCACAGGATCCCGCGCACCTCGCCCAGCTTTCCGTCCCGAATCAGTTGTTTCAGCTTCATCGCCGACCGCGCAAACTGAAAATTATGCACCAGAGCGAGTATCCGATTCTGCTCCCGCGCCAGCCGCACCAGCCCCTCGGCCTCCTCAACCGTCAGCGCCATCGGCTTCTCAAGCAGCGCATGTTTCCCCGCCCGCAGTAACTCCGACGCGACGGCCGCATGCGCAACCGGTGGCACGCCGATCGACACCGCCTCCACGTCTTTCATCCACGCGGCCCGCATATCGGTCCCGCAATGCGGTAACCGAAACCGCTCCGCCACCCGCCGCGCCCGATCCTCGTGCCGATCGATCACTCCAACGATCTCCGTCCGCCCGCTCCCCCGCAGCGCCGGAATGTGTCGCAAGCTCGTGATGTTCCCGGCCCCGATGATCGCCACGCGGTGAATCCGGCTCATCGGCGCTCCCCCGCGGCCGATCGAATCAGTCCGTTCAACTCCGCCTCCGCCGCATCCGCGATCCGCTCCCAGTCAAACGTTTTCTGCACGTGCTCGCGCACCATCCGCCCCAGCGAAGCCCGCAACTCGCCGTCCCGCTCCAGCCGCGAAATCGCCTCCGCCAGCCGCGCCGGGTCCGCCGGCGGCACGATCAACCCATGCGCCGGCGTCGGCACGATTTCGGCCGTCCCGCCCATCGGCGTCGCCACAATCGCCCTCCCCGCCGCGCCCGCCTCCAGCACCGACGTCGGCAATCCCTCGGGATAGTTTGACGGATGCACAAACACGTCGCACGCACACATCAACCGCCCGACCTCCGCCGGGGACACAAACCCCAACAAATGCACATTCGCGCATCCGGCCGTCCTCGCCCGGATCGCCGGCATCAGCGGACCGTCCCCCGCAATCACAAGCTGCGCCCGCGTCGCCCCATTCAGCCGATCCATCGCATCCAGCAGGTGCATCACCCCCTTGTCTTCGATCAACCGCCCGACGAAAAGCAGCAGGAAATCATCGCTCGCCAGCCCCAGCCGCGCGCGATACCCGCCGTCCCCCGTCGAAAACGCCGTCGTATCGACCCCGTTGTACAACACGCCCGCCCCCGACCGCCCCAGGTGCTCCACAAACCGCGCGACCGCCCCCGAAACGCCCACGCACCGCGTCGCCCGCCGCACAACCCAGCTTCCGATCGTATGGTCGATCATCTCCGACACCCGATCTGCTACCGCCGACCCGACTCGAATGTGATCCGACCCATGATCGATGTGCAGGCACGGCACTCCCCACCGCTCGGCCAGCGCCACCCCCAGCACGCTTGTGCTGAAAAACCGCGTGTTCGTCACCATCACATCGGGCGACCACTCCCGCAGCGCGCGCACCGCCCGCCACAGCGCCCCCGACGGCAGCAACACCGGCAGCCGGTTGCTCACAACCTTGAACACCGGCAATCGAACGACGTGGATCCCCTCGACCCGCTCCGACTCCGCCGCCCCATGCGTGTTGCTCGTCATCAGCCGCACATCCCAGCCGCGCGCCGCCATCCGCCGCCACAATTCAAGACTGAACCGCTCGACGCCGCCGACGTGAGGATGGAAATGCCCCGTGAACACGGCCACCCGCCGCGGCGGGCGCATCGTCGAGGAGGGCATCATCGAAGTTCGCGAATCGAGCACGGGCCGGGCAAACTCATTCGACTCAGATGGGTTGAAATCAGGCGGTCTTCGGCCCCGAATCGACCGGGCTCGTCGCCGCGTCGCGAGTGTACAGAACGCCGCCATCGAAGGAAACGGCCCACTCCACGAACCGCGCGCCCACCGAAACAAGATAGCACAGCAACACCGGAAGCAGCGCCGCGAGATATCGCCCACCATCCAGCTTGGCCCGCCCCGGCCCGAACGTGACATTCAGCACGACCGCAAACATCACGACCACCAGCGGCGTCCAGCCCAACAGCATGCTCAGCCGCGCCGATCGCGTCCGCCGCCGGCTCACCGCCCGCGAGAAGACGTCGAGCAACATGCACCCCGGCAGCGCTGCCAGCAGCACCGAATACGGCTCCTCGTGCACGATGCCGTCAAACGTGACGCCGATCATCTTCCCCCACGGCACGGTCGGTGCGTGGACGACGTCGCCGGCGCGCCCGCCACGCTCCAACAGCAACTGCTCCGCCGTCGGGTTGTTCAGGTGCGCATAGCCCATCCACGCCGCGCGAATCCCAATCGCCGGAATCACCGCCAGCACGATCGCCACCCCGCCGGCCAGTACGACCCGCGGCGAGCGCCGCGCAATCGCACCGAACAGCAACACCAGACCCGCGTATCCAATCGCCCCCGCCGCGATCACGTCGCCCGTCGTTTTGGTGAAGACGAGAATTCCCAGCCCGCACGCCGCGAGCAGGCCATCCTCCGCCCGCCGCGCCTCCCCCGCCGGCGGCAGCGCATAGTCACATAGATGCAGCACCGCCAGCATTCCCCCGACCGCCACAAAAATGTCCGCATACATGCTCGTCGCAAGCAGGTCCTGGCCGCGCATCATCCACGCCAGAAACCACGTGCACGCCGGCCCGGCAAACAACCGCGAAACCCCGTGCCGCCGCAGAAACTCATAGCTGTGGATCGCCATGATGATCGTAAAAATCAAGCTCCATGCGATACCCGCTCCGGCCACCTCCCGCCCCAGCGGCACGTACGACCCGACCGCCAGCATCGTCGCAAACAATCCGTAGTGCGGCGCCACGCCCGAAAGCGGCTCGCCCGCCACGGGCAGCCGGTCAAGCAATAGGATCTGTCGCGCCCGCCCCGCCCAATGCGTAAACTCATCCCACATCTGCGGCTCGGCCTGCAACAGCGTCGCCCCGGGAACCCGGAACGCAAACACCATCAGCACGAGCACCAGCAGCGACCAGCCCACGCAAAAGTTGAGCAACTCGCGCCAGCGCCAAACCGCCACGCCCGCAAACAACACCAACGAAATCGCGTACGCCGCCCGAAGCGAGTGCACCCCGGCAAACAGCGCCAGAAACGTGACAAAGTTCACCGCCAGCCCGCCGACCGCTACATAAGCCGCCGTGTACCAGTCGCGCCCTATCGCACGCCCGCGCCGCGCCACCAGCCCCGCCACCGCCCGACCGGCCAGAAAATAAATGACGATCTCGCCAACCACGACACCCATGACGGCCGCCGCGGGAGACGACAAAAATGTTCGCAGCGCCTCAAGGTCGCGGGACATGCCGTTGCTCCGCGAATTGGCCAGTCGTCGGGTCGAATTGCAGCAGATAGATCGCATCCGCCGGCCGGTCGATGCCGGTCAGCGTCGCAAGCAACGGATCATTGTTCATCACGACAAGATGCGTAACCTTCATGTTGCGTAGGTAGCGTCGAAAAAGCTCGGCATCCGTGAATCCGACGCTGTCGCTGTGCAACGACCCGCGCGATCCCGACTCCGGATCGATCACGTCCTTGCGAACCTCGCTCGGCGTCCGGATGTTCCTCGGCAGGTATAGCACTCGCCGCGGTATCAGCGCATACGAAATCCGTCGCCAGTTCAGATCATCCTCCTCCCGATCCTGGCAGACGATCCACACCCGCGATTGCGCGTCGAGTCCCTCGCGCAGCGCTTCAACCGCCTTCAACAGCGGCCGGCTATGCTGTCGATACTCCGGCGGAAACCACCCCGGCCGGCTCGCCTGCCAGATGCAGACGCACAGCACGAGCACCGCCGCGCCATAAAAGACATCCAGAGTGGTCGCACGAGGACCACGCCGTTCAGGCGCCGCGGACGCAGTTTCGACAACGGCTCGTTCGTTCATGGCTCTCAATGAGGCGGCGTGGCCCCGCGCCGAAACCGGCGCATGCCCGCGTACATCCGCAACCGCAGGTCGAAATACATCCATCGATACAGCAATCGCCCGACCGGCCCGCCGCGATAGCGAATCCTCTCGAACACGTACGACAGACCCGCTAGCGGCGACAGCAGCCACTGCGTCGCCCGCACCAACGGCGACATCCAGCGAATCCGCCGCTCAAACGTGAACTGCGTCGCCAGCCCGGGATGCTGCTCCAGGAAATACCCGAGCGAATACCCCGCCTTGTACTTCTTCTTCCGAAAGCCGCCATAGTGCGGGAAGTACTCATGCCAGACCTCGATCTCCGGCACGTAGGTCATCCGCACGCCATCCCTCAGCAGCCGATAGCCAAACTCAATGTCCTCGACTCCGTACACCATGAAGCTGTCGTCAAATCGGAGCCCGCGCAGCGCCGCCCGCGGAATGCCCACGCACGCCGTGTAAAAGTAACTCGCCGGCACGTCAGACGGGTCGGCAAAGTCGTACCGGTTCACGTCCTGCGCCTGCATGAGATAGCGATGAAACGGATCGACGCTGTCCTCCCACGGCGCGACGATCTGGCCGAGCAGCACGCGATCGCCATTCCACCGATACGCCGCGAGGTACTTCCGCAGAAAGTCCGACCCCACGAGAATGTCGTCATCCAGCAGGATGATCAGCTCCCCGCGCGCTTCGGCAAGTCCCAGGTTCCGCGCCGCCGCCGCCCCCGGCCGCTCGCATCGCCGCGCCTTCAGCGAGTCATACTCCGCCTCGAGCCGTCGCAGAACCGCCCGCGTATCATCCGACGAATTGCTGTCGACCACGATCACTTCGTACGTCTCGCGCGGAACGTCCTGCGTCATGATCCGCCGAATCACGCGCCCCACCCGGTCGCATCGATTGTGCGTCGGTATGACGATCGACACCCTCGGCGCATCGCGACCCGCTCCGCCCCCCGTCTCCGGTGCCATGGGCGACGCGCGATGTTTCAATCGCAAGTCACCGATCAGGCCCCACTCCAGTCCATTGATCTGCTCGAAACGAAGCGCAATCCGCGACAGCCGACCCTCCGGCGCTCGACTCAACCGAACCTGGAACGGCCGCCAGCCCGGCAGACGGTCGCCACGTGGTTGCAATTCTTCGCGACAGATGACCTCTTCATCCTGCCGCACGGTGAAGACCGCGGCCGAATCGGGCTTCCAGGCATCCTCCGGTGCCGCAAACGCGCCGCACAAGTCTGTGGGAGAAGTAACGTCGACATGGAACACAACCTCCGCCGTGTCGAACATCTGGATCGCCCGGCGGTCGATTCCCCCGACACGCACGCGCTCCCGCACCACAATGTGATCCGTCGTCGAAACCGGCCGGTCAACCCTTCGCTCCGCTGTCGCCAGCGCATCGACGAGGTCCGTCGACTCGTGCGCCAGCGCCAAATCGCGCGCATGCCGCCCGTACAGCCATCCGTTGAAGAAAACCCACGGATGCCCGCCCCGCGCCGCCCGCGTCCGCCGCTCCTTCCACGCCGCCCCAAGCCGCCGCCAAGACCCCACCATCGCCTTCAGCACGAGCCGGCGATGCCACATCGGCGCGCGCGACAATATTGCCACCCGCAACATCGCCGCGTAGTGATAGAGGATGTCCGCCCGGCTGCCATACATGACGCGCATCAGCGCGCCGTTCCGCATGCTGAAGTAATGCTGCCATTGCGGATTGCGATCCGGGTCGAGCTGCTCCGTAAAGTGCTGAACCACTGCCTCCGGCACGTAGACGCACCGCCAGCCGTGCAGCCACATCCGCCACGACAGGTCCACGTCCTCCGCATACATGAAAAACGGCTCGTAAAACCCACCCACCTGCTGCAGCGCCGTAGCCCGGACCATCATGCACGCCCCGCTGCACCAGCTCGTCTCGCCGGTGATCGGGTCGTAGTACTTCGGATGTTCGTTCGGGGCCTGTTTCGCCTCGGCGATGCCGATCGTCGCATCCAACTGCAGCGCCCCAATCAAACGCCGCACCGCATCCGACTCAACGACCGTATCCACGTTGACGACGAAGTAATACTCCCCTGCCCCGCGCCGGAACGCCTCGCTGTATCCGCCGGCGAACCCGCGATTCTGCCCCCCGGCGACAATCTCGACCGCAAACGGCAGTTTCGTCGCCGCCGCCCGCAACCGCTCGACGGTTCGGTCCTTCGACCCGTTGTCGATGCACACCAGCCGCAGCCGATCGGCCGGGTAGTCCAGCCGCGACAGCCCATCCACAAACCCGTCGAGCCACCGCTCCGAGTTGTAACAGACAATCATCACGTCGACCGCTGGCAGCGCTTGCATTTCGCGCGCCGAACCAGTTGCGGTCGTCGCACGGGTCCCCGCCCGGACGGCTTTCGCCGAGTCGATGGCGGACTCGTCGGGTTGTCGCTCGATGTGATCCAGCTTCATGTCCGACCCGTATCAGCGAATGTGTCGGGGACGTTGCCGATTCACCCTGTCGGTGTTCTCTCCGGCGATGCCCGCAGGGAGGAAGCTCAACGCGGGTCGGTTGATTTCGCGTGCCGGGCGTCGCACGGTGCGAAGAGGAAAACCCCATTTTCCGACCGTCGCCGGGGCCTGTCAAGCTCGTGCGCGTTGACGCCATCCGCGCAACTTCGTAATGTCGATGCCCCTACTCGCTGATCAACGCTTCTTCGCGGAGTTCTCATCCCATGCCGCTCGACAAAGGTTCGTTGCCGCCCCTCAAGGTCGTCTTCGCCGACGAATCGCTTATGGTCCGCGGCCGCAAGTCGCTCATCGACGGCGTCGCCGCCCGCCGCGCCCGCGTCCTCCCCGACGAACGCGGCCGGCTCGGCGAGATTATCCGCGCCGACGACCCCTGGTTTCAGAAGTTCGGCCAAGTCTACTTCACGACCACCTACCCCGGCGTGGTCAAGGCCTGGCATTTCCACCGCCTCCAGACCGATCACTTCTACTGCGTCCGCGGCGCAATCAAGCTCGGGCTCTACGACGGCCGTGAACAATCGCCGACACGCGGCGAAGTCAACGAAGTTTACCTGAGCGAGCACCTCCCCGGCCTCGTGCGCATCCCCCCCGGCGTCTACCACGGCTGGATGTGCGTCTCCGACTACGAGTGCATGGTCGTCAACATGACCACCGAGTGTTACAACTACAAATCGCCCGACGAGTTCCGCGCCGACCCCCACGACAACGACATCCCCTACGTCTGGACCCGCCGCGACGGTTGATCATTTTCGCCACGCAAACACCGCCACGCGGTCACGGTCCTTCCCATCCTCGAAACTCGGCGCCGTACCGCTGACACGTGCGCGGCACGCCGTCAGCAATCGGCCGTTCTCGTCATCGCCGGCCGACCGGCCGGGCTGGTCGACGAACCACGCCGGCGATGCCGCGTCGATGGCCGCGAGTCGAGTCGAAGTCGGCTCCGTCGACGCCGCTGGCCACTCGTCGCGGCAATCCGCATAGAACGCCACGGGTGACAGCTTCGGCGCAATGAGCATCTTCGTGTCCGCCGGCGAATGACCACGAAGCCAGCTCCCGGCCAGCCGCATCGGTAATTTGCCCCGTTGCGGAGCATGACACAGCGGCGCGACCAGCACAACGAGCACCAGTCCCGAACCCATCACCGACACAACTGGAATCCGACGGAACCGCCCCCACAGTTCTCGAACGCCGACAGCCGCCCACGGCAAGGCCAGCGCGACCGGCACAATCATGTACCGAGTGCTGATCTCCCCGAAACTCCGCCCCCGCAGGTAAACCGCCGCCAGATGAAGCATCGCCAGCAGAATGACGTAGTCCCGCGCCTCGCGCCGCGCCGCCCCGCCGCCCAGCAACACGCCGGCCATCACCAGCACCGGCAATACGTACCGCCCGCATTCAAGAAACGACTTGACCGCTTCCCCTGCAATCTCCAGCTCGCGACCCATCGCCCCGGCCTCGGCCGGCGACTCCAGCAGTTGCGGTATGCTCTTCTTGTGCGTCAAGGTCCCCGTCACGGCCACATACGGCGCAACCGTCGCCCCAAAACTCACCAGCAGTAGTATCGAAGCAACGCCGCGTTGCCTACGCGCCTCCCCCGGCATCCAATACAACACGGCCGTCGAAGCAATCGGCAGCCCCAGCGCCTCCAGCCGAAACAGGTACGCCGCTCCCGCGCAGACTCCCGCCAACACCGCCCACGCCAGCCGCCCCGACTTCATCAACGCCAGCATCGCAAGCACGGCCAACAGGTACAGCGCCAGATGCGGCATGTCCGACAGCACATCCGCCGACAGATCCACCGCCTGCGACCACACCGCCGCCAGCCCCGCCGCGATCAACCCGATCCGCGCATCGAACACCCGCCGCCCCAGCAGATACATCAGCGGCACGACCGCCATCCCCGACACAAGCGCGACGAGCTGCCCGCTCCGCTCCCACGCCAGCACCGCATCGCCCGACAGCAGCCGCCCAACCGACCGCTGCGTCCACAGCAACGCAAACGAATACCCTGGCTGCTTGCTCTCCTCGCGCATGTACAACCGCGGATCGATCGCCAGCTCCCGCGCGAATCGCACAAAGAACGCCCCATCCCGGCTGATGCACTCCAGCCGCGACGCTTGCACAACCCGCAGCCCCGCCGCGACGACGACGATGAGTACAAGCCACCCCGTCACGCCGCCGACAGGCGTCGCGGCGACCGCGGGTTCGATGCGAGGAACGCTGCTCATGGCTCGCGATTATGTCGATGCAATCGACGACCCGCCATTCGCCCGCCCTGCCCCCCGCAATGAAGCCCGAACGGCCACCAGAGCCCCCAGCACGCACATCGCGCCCAGAAGCGGCAATCCAATCTGCGTCGCCCACTCGCGTATCCGAGACGTCAGCACATCCGTGGCAAATACGAAGATCGTGCAAGCGGCAACCGTCCCGGCCAGCGCGACCCACCGCGCGACAGCCGGACCATCGCTCCGTGACGACGCGAGAAATGTAAACAGCGTCGTCAGTGGCAGCACCAGCAAACAAAAATGCCCGGTCCACGTGTAGCCGGACAACGCCAGTGTAACGGGTGCAATCAGCGACCACTCGACCGCGAATACCAGCGCCGAACCTTTCTGCCCCAATAGTCCGCGGCACGACCACCCCGCAACCGCGAGCAGCAAGATCGCCGCCCCCCGTTGAATCCACCGAATCGTCGAATCAGCCAGTTGCACGAGTACGACGCGATGTTCGTCGGCCGACAGCCCCGACCATCCGAACATCCGATTCGTAACTGCCGTCAGTGACTGATTCATGCCGACCGAATCAATCCGCCCCTCCTCCGCAAACGATCGAATGCAGTGCGAAAACCATGCCTGTAACAGCTCGTGGTTCAACGACCAGCCGACGACCGCACCCGGTATGACTTCCAGCGCGAAAACAATCGCGATCGCCGCCCCAACCAAACCGCGCCATTCTCGCTTGTACGCCAGGTATGCCAGCCAGAGCGCCGGCGTCACCTTGACGCACGCGGCCAACCCCACCGCTGCCCCCGCCGCGAATCGACGATTTGTAACAAACAGCCACGCCGCCCCCGTCACCAGCGCCGCAATGAACAGGTTTACATTCCCGTGCCGCAAGTCGGAGTGGACAAACCGGAAGGCCACGATGATCGTCGCCAGTCTCACCCAATCCGGCAGCGGTCCCGCCCGCGAAAGCACGCCCCACGCCGACGCGAAGATCGCGACGATGCTCGCGTACTTCGCCAGCTGCCAGATCACCGCCGCCGTCGCCGGCGAAACCCGCGTCAACGGCTTCAACACAACCAGAAAAAACGGCGGATACAGGTAATCCGGATGCCGCTCGTACAGCCGCGCGTCCTGCCCAACCTCAGCCGCCTGCGGTAGCCACCGCTTCAGCGTCGGCTTCCGCTCCCCCATCGCCTCTTGAAACTTCGCGACATCGACCGCCGCATACGCCAGCAACCCGCACGCGATGACGATCCACAGCACTCGCCGTCCGCGGTCCGTCATCGCACGCATCCCGATCCGTTCCGCGCCTTCTCCACGCGGCGAACCAATTCACTCACTTTCGCGACATGCCACACCCGCGCGATTATCAACGGCCGCGCGCGACCCCGCCATCGCCGCTGCTTGGTAATTCGACGCCGGTCTACTACAATTCAGGCAATTCGAGTTGCAACGATGGAACTTCCCGACAAACAGCGCACCGCGAAGGCCGTCGGCCGCATCCCCAGCGGCGTCTTCATCCTCACCGCGAAAAACGGCAGCCAGCGCACCGGCATGCTGGCGTCTTGGGTTCAGCAAACCAGCTTCGACCCGCTAGCCGTCTCCGTCGCGGTCAAGAAAGGCCGCCCGATCGAAACCCTGATCGACGAGTCGAAGCACTTCGTGCTGAACCAGGTCGGAACCGACGCGACCGCCATGTTCCGCCACTTCGGCCGCGGCTTCGAGCCCGGCCAGGACGCCTTCGCCGGACTGAACGTCCGCGAAACCTCGGCCGGCGTCTCCCTCGCCGATGGCATCGGCGCCTTGTCCTGCCGCGTCACCGCCAAGCATGACGTCGGCGACCACTGGCTCTACGTCGGCGAAGTCCTCGAAGGCGAGTCGGACGAATCAAAACAGCCGTACGTTCACGTGCGAAAAAACGGGCTTAACTATTAGATAGAGTCCGTTACTCCGGAGACTGACGTGCATCGGCAAGCCGAGGCAATCCGAACCCGACGAACGCTGCCGCGAAACCGGCCTCTCACTGCCTTCTTTGCCACCCTCGGCGAGGCCTCGTCGAGTCTCGCCAAGAACAAGGTCCGCACCACCCTCGCCGCTCTCGGCATCATCATCGGCATCGCCTCGGTCATCACGATGGTTGCGATGGGTGAAGGAACCAAGCAGAAGGTCCAGCGCGAAATCGCCGCCATGGGCGATGATTGGATGTTCATCGGATCGTGGGGCATGCAGCGACAGGGCGTCCAGGGCGGCGCCGGTGTCAGCGCAACCATGACCACCGACGATGCCCTCGCCATCATGCAGCAATGCACCTACGTCCGCGCCGCGACTCCCTCCAACCGCATGACCATGCAGGTCGCTTCCCCCTACGCCAATTACCAGACTTCCGTCTTCGGCGTCTTCGCCAATTTCTTCGACATTCGCCGCTGGCGCGTCGCCGAGGGACGCCTCTTTAGCCAGGAGGACGACGACGCACTCGCCAAGGTCTGCTGCATCGGCCGGACCACGGCCCGCGAACTCTTCGGCTCAATCAACCCCGTCGGCGAAACCATCCGCGTCAATCGCGTCCCCTTCAAGATCGTCGGCCTGCTCGCCGCCAAGGGCCGCAGCTCCGACGGCCGCGATTACGACGACTGCATCGTCTTCCCCTTCCGCACCTTCCAGACCAAGGTCGCCGGCCAGGAAAAGTCGGGCACCATGCTCGCCGCCGCCAAGCCCGGAATTCCCATGCCCGTCGTTCGCGAGCAGGTCCGCCAGTTGCTCCGCGAGCGTCACCGACTCAACGCCACCGACCCCGACGACTTCCGTATCTTCGACCTCTCCGAGAACGCTCAGCTTCAGGAGGAAACCACCGAGGTCTTCAGCCGCCTGCTGCTGGTCATCGCCTCCGTCTCGCTCGTCGTCGGCGGCGTCGGCATCATGAACATCATGCTCGTCTCCGTGACCGAGCGAACCCGCGAGATCGGCCTGCGCATGGCAATCGGCGCCAACCCCGTCACCATCCTCGGCCAGTTCCTGATCGAAGCGATTCTGCTCTGCTGCACCGGCGGCCTGGTGGGTGTCCTCATCGGCGTTGGCGCATCGCGAGCGCTCGAATCGATCAATCAGGACAAGGGCTGGGAACTGATCGTCACCCCCTGGTCGGTGACGATCTCCGTCGTCTTCGCTTTGCTCGTCGGAGTCTTTTTCGGTTTTTATCCCGCTTGGCGCGCCAGCCGACTCGACCCCATCGACGCGCTTCGATTCGAATAATCCGATCGCATCATTTCATCGCAGCCGCCGCCGCTTTCACCGGCCGCCGCACCGCCAATCCAAGCATCAGGCACGTCCACCCCGCAAAAAGAAGATCAATCCCGATGAACATCCCGATCACCCATAGTCCGCTGACCGGCCACTGCCGCCAGATCAGGACACCGAGAACGAGCGTGATCAATCCGTTGAGGAATACCCAGCCGCGGTGCGGCGTGTCCATCGAGAGTCCCGCCACAACGCGGAACAGCCCGCTGATCATGAATCCCGCCGCCAGAAGAATCGTCAGCACTTCCGCCCCCTTGAGCGGGTTATACGCAATCATCATTCCGACGATGATCTGGAGAATCGCCCCCAGCAACGGCACAAGCCAACCGTGCCAGTGCCGCGCCATGAACGCATGAATGAGTTGCACGCACCCGCCGACGAACAGCAGCCATCCAAACAACGACACCGAAACGACCGTCGCGAACACCGACGATCCGATCGCGACCATCCCCAGCAAAATCAGCAAAATCCCCAACGCCACCAGCGTGCCCCAGATTGCCTGCAACTTGTGCAGACCGATGCGTCCAATACTCATGTTCATGGGAAGTTCGGACATGAAGTGCTCTCCTTCAAGACTCAGACATGAATCGGCCCGAACCATAGCGCCGCCACCGTTTTTCTGCAATTCCCGATCGCCGACCGCGTTATTTGCCCGTCCCGCCGCCCGCCGCGCATAATACGCCCGACCAAAGGAGGCATTTTCGTGGGCACCACCGCAAAAGACGTACTCGGAAAGCTCGATCCCCCCGAACTCTGGCGCTATTTCGCCGAACTCACCGCCATCCCCCGCCCCAGCAAGCACGAAGGCAAGGTCCGCGACTGGGTCCTCGCCCTCGCAAAACAGCACGGCTGGAAGCATCGGGACGACGCCGTCGGCAACATCGTCATCGACGTCCCCGCCTCCGCCGGCGCCGAGCGCGCCGCCCCGGTCGTCCTCCAGTCCCACCTCGACATGGTCTGCGAGAAAAACGCCGACGTCGATTTCAACTTCGACAAAGACCCGCTCCGCATCCGCGTCGTCGGCGACGAAGTCCGCGCCACCGGCACCACCCTCGGCGCCGACAACGGCATCGGCGTCTGCGCCGCACTCGCCGTCGCAACCTCAAAGGAACTCAAGCGCCCGCCCCTCGAGCTGCTCTTCACCATCGACGAAGAAACCGGCCTGACCGGCGCGACGGCCATCTCGCCCGACCTCGTCAAAGCCCGCCGGCTCATCAACCTCGACTCCGAGGAAGACGACACCATCTACATCGGCTGCGCCGGCGGCCGCACCACGACCCTCTCTCACTCGTTCCCGCTCTCCGCAGCCGGCTCAGGCGAACAGGCCGTCGCCGTCACGATCTCCGGCCTGCGCGGCGGCCACTCCGGCGGCGACATCCACGAGTGCCGCGGCAACGCGATCAAGCTGCTCGCCCGCACCCTCGCGAAGGCCGACTTCCCGCTTCGCGTCGCCTCCTTCGCCGGCGGCAACAAGCACAACGCCATTCCGCGCGAAGCCCGCGCCGAACTGCTCGTCGCCCGCGGTGATCTACCCAAGCTCAAACAGCTCCTCACATCCGCACAAACCGAAGCGGTGAAACTCCTCGCGGGCGTCGACGAAGGCGTCAAGCACGACCAATCCGACATCACGGCAGCCGCCCCCTCCGCTCTCTCCGCCGATCATTCAAAGCAGCTCGTCCACCTGCTCAGCGGCCTGCCCGACGGCGTCCTCGGCATGAGCCGCGCCATCAAGGGCCTCGTCGAGTCCTCCAATAACATCGCCGTCATCGCCTGGGAGCTAAATGGCTCTCAGGCCGCGGTGAAAGTCGTCGCCTCCTCGCGCAGCTCTTCCGCCCCGCACCTGACCGCCGTTATGGATCAGGTCGCCGGTGTCGCCCGCCTCGCCGGCTGGAAGGCCGAGCAGTCCGACGGCTACCCCGGCTGGCAGCCAAACCCGAAGTCAAAGCTGCTTTCCGTCTGCGAGTCGTCCTATCAGAAGCTCTTCAACGAAAAACCCCACGTCACCGCCATCCACGCCGGCCTCGAGTGCGGCGTCATCGGCGAACGCGTCGGCGGAATGGACATGATCTCGTTCGGCCCGACCATCAAGGGCGCGCACTCGCCCGACGAGTACGTCTCGATCAAGTCCGTTCAGAAGTTCTGGAAGTTTCTCTCGTCCGTGCTGGCGTCGCTCGCCGCCTAGGACTTGGCCGGCTCGATGATTTCGCCGCTGCGGCGGGCATAACTGACCTGCGCCGGCTCAAAGCGAATCGCGCTCTCCTGCCGCAGCTTCGGGGCGTGCACCGACTGGTAGCGTTCAAACTCGTGGCGCGACGCGAACTCAAACTGTACCAGGTAAGTATTCGACGGGCTGTCCAACCGCACGATCCGCCCCGACTTGGCCCCGGCCGCCACAACCCGATCGACATGCTCGCTGTTCATCCAGCGGACCCACTCGTCGGCGATTCCCAGGTCGAGGATGGTCGCCGTCACTTCGTAATAATAGCGGCCCATCGGTGGAACTCCGTTTGACGCTGCGCTACAAGCATAGTTGTATGAGATGGTCGCGGCACACGCAACCGCCGGATTTGCAATGGCGCTCCGGAGCGTGCGCCGCCGGAGGCCCCGCCCCGCATGTTGACTGAACCGCTCCCCGATTCGCTCCGCAAGCTCCTAGTCGAGCAGGGACTCGACGGCCGGCCAATCCTGCTTTCAACCCGAACCGACATCAATCTGCCCGGCCGCATCGAGCCGCAGTGGCTCGTCGTCACGGCCGACGATCTGTCCGTCCTGACCGACGGAGATTCGCCCCGCGCAATCGGCCGCTGGCCGCTCGCGAACATTTCCAGCTTTCGCACGCATAGCGTCGTCGGTTCCGGCTTTCTTCAGGCCCAGATCGACGGCCTCTGGGTCGACATCGTCCGCTACTCCAATGCCCTGGCCGACCGCTTCGCCAGGGTCCTGCGCAAGCTCCAGCACTTCAAGTCTGACGGCGAGATGCACATCGACGCCGACGACGAAACAGACGCCCGCCGCTGCAAGACCTGCGGAATGACCCTTCGCTTCGTCGGCGACGTCTGCCCCCGTTGCATCAATCGCGGAGCCGTCCTCAGCCGCGTGTGGGATCTGATCCGCCCCTACCGCGGCGCGGCCCTCGGCATGCTCGGCCTGCTCATGATCAGCGTTGCCGCTGAACTCGCCCCGCCCAAGCTCCAGCAATACCTCGTCGACAACGTCCTGCAGGTTCAGCATCGCGGCCCCAACGCCGCCAACCTCCTCGCCACCCTGCTCGTCATCGTCGTCTCGCTCGCCGCCACGCGGGTCGTCCTCGCCGTCGTCAACGAGTTCAAGGGCCGCCTCTCCAGCCGCGTCGGCACCGCCATGACCTTCGACCTCCGCGCCCGGATGGTCGAAAAGCTCCACCAGCTCTCGGTCGGCTACTACGACCGCCACCAGGTGGGCGTCCTTGTCAACCGCGTCGCCTACGACACCGAAGTCCTCCACGGCCTCGTCCAGCAGCTCACCGGCGGCTTCCTGTTGCAAATTCTGCAACTCGTCGGCGTCGGCGTCATGCTCTTCACCCTCAACAGCAAGCTCGCCCTCCTGACGATGATCCCCGCCCCGTTCGTCGTCGCCGGCAGCGTCTTCTTCTGGCGTTTTGTCTACCCGCGCTACTACCGCTACTGGGACTCAACCAGCAAGCAGGCCGGCGCGCTCTCCGGCATGCTCTCCGGCATCCGCGTGGTCAAGGCCTTCGCCCAGGAAAGCCGCGAGTTCGATCGCTTCAACCACAACAGCAACTACCTCCGCACATCGCGGCTCGGCGTCGAATACTCCACCACGACCTTTTCCGCCACCATGCAGCTCATCTTCAGTCTCGGCGGCCTCATCGTCTGGTACGTCGGCGGCCGCGACGTCCTCGGCGACAGCATGACCCTCGGCTCCCTGATCGCCTTCCTCGCCTATCTTCAGATGTTCTACAGCCCGCTCTCGACGCTCGCCGGCCTCACCTCGTGGCTCACCAGCTTCATGACCGCCAGCCAGCGCGTCTTCGAACTGCTCGACACCCCCATTCAGGTCCGCGACCCGGCCCAGTCTCACGACCTTCCGCACGTCGAAGGCCGCATTCGCTTCGAAAACGTCACCTTCGGCTACGAGCGCCACCAGCCCGTCCTCCGCGACGTCTGCTTCGAAATCCGCCCCGGCGAAATGGTCGGCGTCGTCGGCCGCAGCGGCTCCGGCAAGACCACCCTCGTCAATCTCATCTCGCGCTTCTACGACGTCGACGAAGGCCGCGTCACCCTCGACGGCATCGACGTCCGCGAACTCAACCGCGACGTCCTCCGCCGCCAGGTCGGCATCGTCCTGCAGGAGCCATTCCTCTTCCGCGGTACTATCTGGGAAAACCTGATCTACGGCCGCCCCGACGCGACACCGGAGGAAGTGATCGACGCGACTCGCTCCGCCAACGCCCACGAATTCATCATGGCTTTGCCCTTCGCCTACGACTCGCCCCTCGGCGAGCGCGGCGCCGGCCTCTCCGGCGGCGAACGCCAGCGCGTCAGCATCGCCCGCGCCCTGCTATTCGATTCAAAGATCCTCATCCTCGACGAGGCCACCAGCAACGTCGACACCGAATCCGAGAAGGCCATCCAGGACGCCCTCGCCGTCCTCACGCAGGGCCGCACGACCGTGGCGATCGCTCATCGCCTCTCGACACTCCGCAATGCCGACCGCATCCTCGTCTTCGATCGCGGCAAGCTCGCCGAAGAAGGCAGCCACGAAGCCCTTCTCAAGGCCGGCGGCATCTACGCCAAGCTCGTCAAGATGCAGACCCAGCTCACGCGCGACGCGGCCGTCGATCACCTCGTCGTCGAATCCACCGCTCCGCCCCCGGACGCCCCCGCTGCGGCCCACGTCGAACCGCCGCCCTCATTCCGCACCCGCTGGCTCACACCCGCAAATTCCCGCATCCACCTCGGAACACACAACGCCCTCCACGTCACCGTCCTCGACGACCGCATCTACGGCGGCATCTCGGCCTCCCGTATCCTGCCGGTCGAGTACCCTTCAAAGTTTATCAGTCTCCGCTACAGCGACCCCGACGGCCGCGAGCACGAAATCGGCATCATCCGCGACCTGGCCGAACAGCCCCCCAAAGCCCGCAAACTCCTCGAAGACGCACTCGAACGCCGCTACTTCGTCCGCGAGATCACCGACATTCGCTCGATCGTCCTCAAGCACGGCTATCTGCACTTCGACGTCGAAACCGACCGCGGCCCCACCCGCTTCATGATGCGCTGGACCCAGAGCCAGGCGCAGGACTACGGCCGCGCCGGCAAGATCATCATCGACTCGGACGACAACCGTTTCCTCGTCCGCAACGTTGAATCGCTCCCGCGCCGCCAGCAACTCCTGCTGCGCCGCCACATCTACTGGTAGTCGCAAAAAAAGCCCCCGCCTGGCCAATGCCAGACGGGGGCAATGCGAGGGACGAGACTCATTCGGCCTTGCTTACGGCGCGGTCAGCAACACCTGCACCATCGCCGGGGCATCCGCCGCCGTAATCGAGTTGTCCTGGTTCACGTCGGCCGCGCACTGCTGTGCCGCCGTCACAAGGAACGGATCGAGCAGTGCCGTCGTCAGCAACTGGATGTCGTCGCCGTTGACCTCGGTATCGCCGTTCATATCGCCCGGCGTCACCGGCGGACACGACTGCGGCGTAAGGCCCAGGATCTCGACGTCGTCGATATTCCAGCCCGGATAAGTCACGGAACCGTCGGTCGTACCCATTCCCCACCGGACATAGACCGTCGCCTGGTTGTCGGCCGTCGCGCCGACGTTGTATGTCTGGAGCGACCAGGCGTTCTCACTGAGAGCCGCGCCTGAATGGTTCCACACATTTGTCCAGGTCGTTCCATCGTTCGATACGTCGACCGTCGCGTGGTCAAACGTCGACGACTCGATTCCCAGCCACCGGCGGAAGCGGAGCTGAATCCCCGTCGCACCGGTGCAGTTGATGGCCGTCGTCGTCAGGTACTGGGTCGGCGTGAGATTGTTCGGATAGTCGCCGGTCAGGTTGTACCCGTACGCATTGGGCCCTGTGAATCCACCAACAGGGTCGAAATTGTGCGAACCGCCGCCGGTCGGCGGGCCCCATGCCCACTGTCCCTGCACGGTCCAACCCGGATCCGTGTTGAGCGGGAACGAGTGAATGACCTGCGGTCCGCCGACGGTCACATTGACGTTCGCCACGTTGGAGTCGTAGGTGCCGTCAGAGGCCTTGAACGTGAACAGGTCTGTGCCCTGGTAGTTGAATGCACCCTTGTAGAGAACGTGGCTGCCGTTCGCCGCCAGAGAGTACGGAACCGCCGCAATGATCCCGCCATTCGGATCCTTCAACAGCCCGTTGGTCGGCAGCGACATGATGACATACGTCAGGGTGTCGCCGTTCGGATCGTTCGCCGGTAGGGCGACATCGAGTACGGTATTCACGGCAACGCTGCCGGCAACATTGCTCGCAGTCGGAGCGTTTGCAACCGTCAGGCTGATGTCGTCGACAAACCAGTCGTCGAACGCTCCCGCCGTTGCCGTATTCCGGAATCGCAGCTTGAAGTTGGCATGCAACGCCGGCGCCGGCAAGAGCATGCTGACCTGCGAGTAGGTCGTCATGTCCGGACCGGAACCCAGGTGGGTCTGGAGCAACTGCCAGTTCCCACCCGAATCCAGGTATTCGACAAACAGGTCGTCGCCGGTATCGGCCGCTTCGCCGCCGCCCGTCTGCTCGTACGAGTACGTCAGTCGCACCGCCGACTCTCCGCTGAGGTTGATCAGGTGCGTCTGGATCTGATCGCTGCCGTCTGGATCGCCGTTGAAGCGGGCCGAGTTCGGCTCGCTCGGTTCGGCAATCCCGACCGTATCAATCGTTGCCGTCTCGACCAGCTTCCACTTCTGCGGATCGAACGTCGTCGTCGGGAACGTATCGACGAACGGCAGGAACAGAATCGGATCGACCTGCAGCGAAATCGTCGCCACGTTCGAATCACCGCCATCCGGCGGCGTTCCGCCGTCATTGGCCTTGTACTGGAAGCTGTCGGCGCCCGAGAAGCCCGCACTCGGCGTGTAAGTCACCTGGTTGCCGTTGCCCGAAATCGTGTAGGGCAAATCGCCCGGGACAATCACATGATTGTTCCCGGTGTCCTTCAACGAATTCAGCGGATTCGGCAGCGTCGTCACGATTGTCTGCAGCGGACCGCCCGGCAGTCCGTCATCGCTCGAAAGCAGCGCAATCGTGATCGGCGTCTGCATGCCGGTCGCGAAACTCCCGCCCGAAGCCGACGGCGGCCGCGGACCGCAGGAGCCGAATCCCGAGATGTCGGCCTCGAAGAAGTCGGGCGACAACCCTCCGCCCGGCGACAAGCCCGCGAGCCCGTCGGTCGCCGAAAGGGTGAGCCACGTAATCTGAATTCGGCCGTCAAAGTACAACTCGATCTGGAACGAATTCGGCGAGCTGGTCACATTGTGCTCCGGCACGTTCTGCCACGTCACGACCAGCCGATCGCTGAGTTGCTTCCAACTCACCGATCCACCCTGACCCGGATCGAGATCGTCGAACAACGCAGCAACTCGCGCCTGGGTGAAGTGAGCCGCGAGCGTCTCGGTGTAAACCGTCTCGCCCGAAGTAAACGTGATGTAACCGTTCGTACCAACGAAGCAGCTGCCGAAGCTCGCTCCGTGGATCTTCACGGTTTCTCCGCCGGTCAGCGTGATCTGCGAGTTGCCGTCATCGGCGGAACCGGTCCAGCTCGTGATCTGCGTTCCACCCGCCGGATCGGTCGGGAACGCGTTGTTCGGATAGCCGCACGCGGAGTAGAAACTGATGGAGCCGTTCGGAACGAACAGCACCGTGCGATTATCGAGATCGTTGTCGCCGCCGTCGAACAGCTCCGTGTACAGATTGGGAATATTCGGCGTCGCGAAGCTGTAGCACGCCCCGCCATTGTCATCCGAGGCCGAGTTCCCCGCCGGATCGGTCGCCCCCACGTCAAAGAAGTAGGTCGTATTCGGATCCAGCCCGCTGATCAGAATTGAATGCGACGTCTGCGAGCCCGCACCCGTCACGAGGTTCGCCAGCGCATTACACGCCAATCCCGATTGCACCCGACCGGTGGCCGGCTCGTTGGTGTCAAAGGTCACCGTCGCGTTCCGCGCCCCGATGTTCGTGACCTGCACGTTTGAGATGATCGGCGCCTGGCAATCGACCTCGGCGGTCGAAGTCCGCACCACGTTGAAACCGCCCTGGCCGTCATCCGCGTCGACATACGTCGCCGTCACCGTGTCGCCGTGTGCCACCTGCAGCACGCCCGAGCTATTGGTCGTCGACAGGTTGATTGTCCCGCGGAAGTCCGCCGTCTGCGGACCCGATTCGGTCAGCAGCACCGACTCCCCGCCGGCTTCCGTCGTCGAGTTGATCGTGACGGAAACCGTCTCAACGACGTTGTCGTCCGCGTTCAAATCGCAATCGATCACCCGGATCGCCGCCTGCGTCGTGCACAGGTACTTGTTCCGATCCAGCGAGATCACGCCCTGCCGCGAGCAGTTGACCAGCAGCGGCGATGCCGCCAGCGAAAACGGCTGCGGACCCTGCGGCACGTTGAAGCCCCGAACCTCGATCCGCCAGATGCCGGCCGCCGGACTGGCGACCCGCACCTGCTCGATGTTGTCCACGCTGTTCTTCTGGGTCTGCACCGCCGGGTTGCCGGGGTTGTTCACATCCAGCGTCCATGGGAAGCGCTGCGTATTGCTCGGATCAAACACGACCAGGTCGAGATCGTTTACCAGCGCCGGATTGACGTTCGGCGTGCCAGGCGGATCATCCCACGCCAGAGTCGCCTTGAACTCCGGATCGCCCGGATTGACCACCACCAGCACGTTGTACGACTGGCCCTGCGTCACGCTCGCCTCGAGGAAATTCCCCGTCCGCATGAAGTCCACCGCCGGCTGGATCCGGACCGAGCCGTAACCGAACTGGTTGTCCGGACCCGCGTTCCCCAGATCGACTGCCGTATGAGCGAACAGGATCTTCAACGTCGAGTTCCGGAAGTCCGGCCGCGACGGGAACTGATTCCGATAGTCCTGCAGCAGCAGCGCGCTCAACCCGCAAACGGTCGGCGACGCCATCGACGTCCCACAGAACACGCCGTATGCCGTATCGCTGCCGCTGAAGCACGATGTGACGCCGTTGTCGCCGCCAACCTGGCAGCCCGGCGCCGAAATGTCCGGCTTCATTCGACCGTCATCCGCCGGACCCCAGCTCGTGAAACTGGTCAGCGAATCGTCGTTCGAGTTAAGAGCGCCGACCGTAATGTGATTCTTCGCGCACGCCGGCGGAGCCGTCGTCCGATACGTCGTGCCGCACCGCCCACTGCCGCGCTCGTTGCCGTTCGCCCACACAACGCGGAACGGCTCGCCGTTGGCGATGCCGGGCGTCCCGCGAACGATCTTGTCGATGAGCACGTCCGTCACACCGTAGTTACCTTCCCAGTCGCAGGGAAAGCCGTTGGGCGCCGTGTTGGTCCCGATTGAGTTGTTGGCGATATGTGCGTCACGATTCACGATCGCGTCCGTGTAGTCGGCCTGCATGTCGCCCGGGTCGGTATAGAGGAAGCCCGACGACAGACTGCAGCCCGGCGGATTGCCCTGATTCAGCGCGTGCCCGACGAGCGACACCGCCGGTGCCATGCCCTTGTTATTTGCATTCGCGACGCCGGCCCCGCCGATCGTCCCGGCCACGTGGGTGGAGTGATCGGACAGTGTTTCGCAGGCCGGCTCCGGTCCATTGACCGCCCGACCCTGAAAATCGACGTGCGTCGTGCGAAGCAGACCGCCGTCATAGACCAGGACCGTGACCCCCGAACCGTCGAGACTGTAAGGAGCGGCCTGAACGACGTTCGCGCCCGTCCGGACACGGTTCTCCGCATTGATCTCCGCCATCGCCGGCAGCGGCGGCTCCATCCACTGCACCTCGTCCTCGCCCACCAGCAATTGCACGCTCTCCAGCGGCATCTCGACGACCAGCGCATTCGCGCCCGAAACCTTTGAGCGGACAAACGCCCCGTGCCGCAACGCGAGATTCACGCCGACCGGCTCGAGCGGCACATCCGGATGAAACATCACGTACGCCGCGACCGTCGTTGCCTTGTCGCGCGCGACCAGCGCTTCCTCGCTCGACTGCGGCTTATCGGATGGCTCGCCGGCCGGAGCGACTGCCTTTCGCTGGACGCCCCACGACGGAAGATTGCCGCTCAGAAATGAAGGATGCAGCTTCCAGTTCACCTGGATGCCGAACGCGTCGATCAACGATGCGGCGCGAGTGACAGCCCCGGCGTCGATCGCGCCGCTTCGCGACGCAAAAAACGCGTTGTCGCCAAGGTACGACTGCAGCGTCACGCCGGCCGCCGACAGCTTCGCGCGCTCGGCTTCGGTCACCGGCCCGCTGAATTGCATGACGAAATGCCGCTGGCCCGAGTCGGCGATCCGTGTCACCGCCGCTCGAAGCTCGTCCGGCGCCTTTCGGCTCGTCTCGATCGCGTTTGACAGGAATCGCACGCGCGACGTCGGAGCTTTTGCGCCGCCGGCGGGAGCCGCCGCGCTCGCCGCCCCGGCAAGAATGCCGACAACGGAAAAAACCGGCAACAGCCGGCGGGACAATGACAGAACCAGACAACCGTTTTGGAATGACCGCGGCATGAATCTTCTCCCTCCGACGCCGACGACAGCGATCGCGCTCGTCCGCTCGCGGACGTAGATGACCGCCGCGTCAGGAGTAGTCGGAAACCCGACGCAAGAAGGACAGGAATGGTCGTTCGGCCTGCTGCCAGACCCGATCACGGCCGCTTTTTGAGCGGCGAACGGCCGACTACCCTACAGGATACCGGATCGCGACCAGACCATTCAAGTCCGAAATCCTCCGCGGCCTTGCCAATCGACTCGAATCGCTCGCTTGGGCGGGAAACCCGACGAAAAAAAATCCCTGCCGAGCGGTCGCCCGGCAGGGATGCTTGTGAATTGGGTTTTCGTCGCCGCCGCTCTTTACGGCGTCGTCAGCAGTACCTGCACCATCGCGGGGGCGTCCGCCGCGTTGACGGCGTTGTCTTGGTTGACGTCGGCCGCACACTGCTGAGCCGCCGTCACCTGGAACGGATCCAGAAGCGCCGTGGTCAGCAGTTGGATGTCAAGCCCATCGACGCTCAGGTCGCCGTTCACGTCGCCGGGCGTCACCGGCGGACACGACAACGGCAGGAAGCCCAGGATCTCGACGTCGTCGATATTCCAGCCCTGGTAATTCACCGACAGGTCGGTGTTCCCAATGCCCCAGCGGAAAAAGACGGTCGCCTGGTTGTCGGCCGCCGGGACCGCGTACGTCTGCTGCGACCACGATGTCTCGCTGATCGTCGCGCCGCTGTGAACCCAGACGTCGGACCACGTCGAGCCGTTCGTCGACATCTGGATTCGGGCCTGGTCAAAGCCCGACGACTCGACGCCCAGCCAGCGGCGGAACCGCAGTTGAACGCCCGTTGCGCTCGAGCAATCGATCGCCGTTGTCGTCAGCCAACGCGTCGGAGACAGGCCGCCGGTGTAGCAGCCCGCCAGGTTGTATCCGTACACGTTCGCTCCGGTGAAGCCCGAAGGCGGGTCGACTGCCCCCGTCTGGCACGGCGGATTCACCTGTCCGGCCATCGGAGGCCCAAACGCCCAGCCGCCGCTGTTCGGCCCGCCGCCGCCCGCGCCCGCATCGCAGCTCCAGCCCGGATCGCTGTTCATCGGGAACGAGTGAATCGGCGCCGCGCCGCCCACCGTGATGCTCACCGTGCCAACGCCCGAATCGTGGACGCCGTCGCTCACCTTGAACGTAAACGAGTCCGGTCCCTGATAATTGAAGGCCGCCTTGTACAGCACCGCGTTTCCGTTGGCTGAAACCGAATACGGTACCGTCGTGATGACGCCGCCGTTCGGATCCTTCAACAATCCATTCGTCGGCAAAGACTGAATGATGTAAGTCAACGTGTCGTTGTTCGGGTCGGCCGCCACCATCTCCGCCGACGCGGTCGCATTCACCGCCACGCCGACCGTTGAGTTCTGCGCGACCGGATTGACCAGTGAGATGATGCTGACGTTATCGACAAACCAGTCATCCGCGGTCGTTGCGCCCGTCGTCCCCGTGCTGCGGAACCGCAGCCGGAAGCTCGGGTGGAACGCTTGCGCCGGAAGCAGCATTGTCACCTGCTGATAGGTCGTCATATCGGCGCCGGATCCAAGGTGCCGCTGAATCTCCTGCCAGTTGCCGACCGAGTCGCGGTAATAGACGACCAGGTCATCGCCCGTCTCCGGGCTGTCACCGCCGCCGCGCAGCTCATAGTAGTAGCTGAGCTGAACGGCCGTCTCGCCCGCCAGGTTGATCGCAAACGTATAGACCTCATCAACGCCCGATGGATTCCCGTTCATCCGGAGCGAGTTCGGCTCGCTCGGCTCCGCGATGCCGACCGTGTCGATCGTCGCGTTGGAGACAAACCCCCACTTGCCGGGGTCAAATGTCGTCGTCGGGAAATCATCGAAGAAAGGCAGGTTCAGCACCGGCTCAACGGTCACCGTCACTGTCGCCACGTTCGACTCATACGTCCCGTCGCTGGCCTTGAAATTAATCGTGTTCACGCCGCCGAATCCGATCTGCGGCGTATATCGCACCACGTTTCCGTTGCCCGCCAGCACGTACGGAACCGTCGTGATGTCCGCCATGCCGCCGCCGACATCCTTCAGACTTCCGTTGGCCGGCAACGATAGCACGGTGTAGGTCAGCGGATCGAGGTTTGGATCGCTCGCGCTCAGCGTAATGTCGAGGAACCCGTTAAACGGCGCCGTGACGGCCGTGTTGTCCGCTGTCGGTGCGTTAGCGACGTTGATGCTTACGTCATCGACGAACCAGTCGTCCGACGCGCCCGTCGTGGCGCTATTGCGGAACCGCAGCCGGAACGCTGGATGGAACGCCGACGGCGGCAGCAGAACGCTGACCTGCTGGTACGTTGTCATATCGGGCAGCGTACCGAGGTGCTGGCTGATCAACTCCCACGAACCGACGTTATTCATGAACTCAACAATCAGGTCTTCCCCTGCATCCGGAGACTCCCCGCCGCCGCGAACTTCAAACCAATACGACAATCGCACCGCCGTCTGGCCCGACAGGTTGATCAGGTGCGTTCGCAGTTCGTCGCCGCCGTTCGGCTGGCCGTTGAATCGCGCCGAATTCGGGGCGCTCGGCTCGGCCAGTCCGACGTCGTCAATCGTTGCCGTGTCGACGACCGCCCACTTAAGCGGGTCAAACGTCGTCGTCGGGAAGTCGTCGAAGAATGGCAGCCCGAGAACCGGCTGCACGACGATCGTCACCGTCGCGGTGTTCGAATCGCCGCCCGTCGGCGGCGTGCCGCCGTCATTCACCTTGAACTGGAAATTCTCCGTTGTCGGTGTCGCGCCGCTGTGGAAGCGAACCTGGTTGCCGCCGCCGACGAGCGTGTAAGGCAGTTCGCCCCCCGTGATCACGTGGTTGTTGCCGAGATCTTCGAGCGGAGACGTCGGCAGCGCCGTGACGATGTACGTCAGCGGACCGGGTATGCCGTCGTCGCCCGCAACCAGCGTCAGGTTCACCGGCACGCTCACCGGCGTCTCGACCGATCGGCTCGCCGCCGCCGGCGGTTGCGGTCCGCAGGTGACGGCCGCCGACAGATCCATCTCCGCGTAATCGGCCGGAATTCCGGCCCCCGCCGACAAGCCCGCGATGCCGCTCGTGAGGTCGACCGTCAGGTAGCTGATCCGGATACGACCATCAAAGTACATCTCCACCTGCAGCGTATTCGTGTTCGTCGTGGTCGCCTGCGGCACGTTCTCCCAAGTCACAACGGCGCGATCCGCAAGTTGTTTCCACGAAACCGTTCCGCCGAGTGCCGGATTCAAGTTCGCGAACAGCGCCGAAATCCGCGGCGTGTCGAAATGATCGAGTACCGTCGGCGTCGAATCCGTATCGCCCGCCGTGAAGGTGATGTACCCGTTGCTTCCAACAAAGAAACTCGAGTAGTTCACGCCATACAGCGACACCTGCGACCCGCCCGACAGCGCGACGCTCACGTTTGCGTTGTCCGCCAGGGTCAGCGCCGTCCCGCCTGCCGGATCGGTCGGCAACACCGAAATGTTCGTCGAGCAAAGAGCATACACGTCGATCGAACCGTTCGGTGTGAACATCAGCGACTTGTTGTCCAGGTCGAAATCGCCCGACGCAAATTCCTCGGTCAGCGTGTCGGGGATCGGTGCCGTCGTGAACGTGTAGCACGATCCGCCGTTGTCATCGGTCGTCGTATTTGCCGACGCATCGACCGCGTCGAGCGCGAAGAAGTGCTGCGTTTGGTCCGCAAGGCCCGTCAGTACGAACGTGTGCGACGTGACGAATGCCGACTCCGCCGCCGACTGGCCCAGCGAACCGCAGCTCGTCCCGTACCGGATGGTCCCCTTCGTCGGCTCATTCGTCGTAAACGTAACCGTCGCCGTGCGGGGTCCGATGGCCGACACCTGCACGTTCGTGATCAGGGGCGCCGCGCAATCCACCGCCGCAACCGACGTGCGGACCACGTTGATCCCGCCCTGTCCGTCATCGGCATCAACATACGTCGCCGTCACCGTATCGCCGTTGGCAACCTGCAACACACCCGACCCGTTGCTCGACGACAGGTTAATCGTTCCGCGGAAATCCGCCGTCTGCGCGCCCGTCTCCGTCAGGACGACCGTCTCGCCGCCCGGCTCGCTGTTCGAGTTGATCGTGACGTTCACCGTCTCGACGACGTTGTCGTCCGTATTCAAATCGCAGTCCACGACCTTGATCGACGCCGTCGCCGTGCAGTTGTACTGCGTCCGATCCAGGGCAATGACGCCCTGCCGCGAGCAGTTCACCAGCAACGGCGAAGCGCACAGCGAAAACGGCTGCGGCCCCTGCGGCACATTGAATCCTCGAACTTCGATCCGCCAGACGCCCGCCGCGGGGCTGGCAACGCGAACCTGCTCGATATTGTCGACCGCGTTCTTCTGCGTCTGCACCGCCGGGTTTCCGGGGTTGTTCACGTCCAGCGTCCACGGGAACCGCTGCGTATTGCTCGGGTCAAACACGACCAGGTCCAGGTCATTCACCAGCGCCGGGCTCACGTTCGGCGTCCCCGCCACGTCGTCCCACGCCAGCGTTGCCTTGAACTCCGGATCCCCGGGATTCACGACCACCAGGAAATTCACCGTCTGCCCCTGGCTCGTCTCCGACTCCAGGAAGTTCCCGCTCCGCATGAAATCAACCGCCGGCTGAATTCGCACCGAGCCGTAGCCGTACTGGTTGTCCGGGCCCGCATTACCCAGGTCGACCGCCGTGTGGGCAAAGAGAATCTTCAGCGTTGAATTGCGGAAGTCCGGCTGCGACGGGAATTGAACGCGAAAATCCTGCAACAACAGCGCGCTCAGTCCGCACACCGTCGGCGATGCCATCGACGTCCCGCAGAGCACGGCATACGAAGTGTCGCTCGAGTTATTGCACGACGTAACCCCGTTGTCGCCGCCGACCTGGCACCCTGGGCCCGAGATGTCCGGCTTCATGCGGCCGTCGTCCGCCGGCCCCCAGCTGGTAAAGCTGGTCAACGAGTCGTCGTTCGAGTTGAGTGCCCCGACCGTGATGTGATTCTTCGCACAAGCCGGCGGCGCCGTCGTTCGGTACGTCGTGCCGCATCGCCCGCTGCCGCGCTCGTTGCCGTTCGCCCAGACCACCCGGAACGGTTGTCCGTTCGCAACGCCCGGCGTGCCGCGAATGATTCGGTCAATCAAAACATCCGTAACGCCATAGTTGCCTTCCCAGTCGCACGGAAAATTGTTCGGTGCCGTGTTCGTGCCGATCGAATTGTTCGCAATGTGCGCGTCGTAGATATTCATCGCGCTCGTGTAATTCGATTCGAGATCGCCCGGGTCCGTATAGAGGAAGCCCGACGCCAGCGTGCAGTTCGGCGGATTCCCCTGGTTCAGCGCGTACGAAACGATGCTGACGCCCGGCGCCATTCCCTTGTTGGCCGGGACCGCGATGCCCGCCCCGCCGATGGTCCCTGCAACGTGGGTCGAGTGCTGCGCCACGGTTTCGCACGCCGGCTCGCCGACCCCGTTGACCGCCCGACCTTGAAAATCAACATGCGTCGTCCGCACGAAGCCGCCGTCGTAAACCAGTACGGTCACGCCCGTGCCGTCGAGGTTGTACGGCGCTGCCTGCACAATGTTGGCGCCCGTCCGGACGCGATTCTCGGCGTTGACCTCCGACATCCTCGGTTGCGGCGGCTCCACCCACTGCACTTCGTCCTCAGCCGCCAGCAGATGCAGGTTTGCCAGCGGCATCTCGACGATCAGCGTGTTCGCACCCTTGACCTTCGACGTCACCACCGCGCCGTGTCGCAGCGCCAGGTTCACGCCCACCGGGTCCAGCATCACATCATCGTGGAACATGACGTACGCGGCCACGAACGTCTCGCGCACCGGGGCCGCTTCCTCGACCGGCGCACCTTCCTTGTCCGCCTCGGCCTCTGCCGGCGCCGCCGCGACCTCGATCGTCTGAACAGCCCACGCCGGCAGATTGCCGCTGATAAACGAAGGATGCAGCTTCCAGTTCACGTCGATCGTAAACAGGTCTTGAATCGTCGGAATCTGCGCGACTGCGCCCCCGTTGAGCGCCCCCTGCCGCGATGCGAAATACGCGTTGTCGCCGAGGTATGCGTGCAACTTCACGCCGGCCGCCGCGAGCTTCGCGCGCGTCTCAACCGTCACCGGCGACGTAAACTGCATGACAAAGTGCGTGTGCCCGGAGTTCGAAACCCGCCCGACAGCGGCATTCACCTCCGCCGCGGTTTTCTGCGTCGTCTCAATGGCCCCCGACTGAAACCGAACCCGCGACTTGGCCGCGCTCGCCTGCCCGCCGGCGGGCTGAGCGGCCCGAGCCCCCGCCGCCGTCATCAGCGCGACGGACGCAACGGCCATCCAAACGAAACACGACTTCCACCGCGGATTCCAATTCGACAGCGCCATTCTTTTTCCCTCCGAGGTTCGCATCGGCACGGAAATCCGGTCAGGAACCGGCAGCGCCGATGGCGAGGCCGCAAAATTTTCCAGACGGGTCCGACACAGTTTCGGGAGACTGGAACGACCCGGGAAGGGCTTCCCACAGGCAGGTCGCTACCCTTGCGGCGGACAACCGACTCCGCCTTAGAAGATACTCTAACTCCACCCACCGATTCAAGTCCGAGAATCCGCCCGGGTCGCTACTTAGCACGCCGGATTCGGTCTTGATTCGTTAATACTGTACGACCGAGTGTATCGGATACTGCCCCAGCTTCTCGCGGCCGTTCAAAAACGACAACTCGATCAAGAACGCCACCCCGACGATCTGACCCCGCAGCGACTCCACCAGCTTGCAGCACGCCGCCATCGTCCCGCCCGTCGCCAGAAGGTCGTCAATCATTAGCACCCGCGACCCCGGCCGCAGTGCATCCTCGTGAATCTCCAGCGAATCCGTCCCGTACTCCAGCTCATACGTCGCCCCGCGCGTCTTGCTCGGCAGCTTCCCCGGCTTGCGAATCGGCACGAACCCCGCCGACAGGTTCCGCGCCACCGCCGTCGCGAAAATAAACCCCCGTGACTCCGCCCCGATCACGAAATCCACGCCCGACGCGCGGTACGGCTGCGTCAGAAACTCCACCGCCATCGACAGCGCCGCCGGATCGCTCAGCAACGGCGTGATGTCCTTGAACACGATCCCCTTCTTCGGAAAGTCCGGCACATCGCGGATCAGTTTCTTGAGGTCATTCGCGCTACTAATCGCCATTGAAGCAGCAGCCATGCTATCTCTCCCGCACGACACACCCGCCCTAACCGGCCGGCGTCGCGCGTCTTCCTAAGCGGGTTCTTTCTCGCGGGTCAATCGCCGGTGCACGATCGGCCGCAGCCGCTCGATCGCTTCCGGCGGAATCTTCGGAATCTGCGACCAGACCGCCATATCCAGCGCCGTCTGGCACCCACACGCCGCCGGCGGATTCGCCGCAAGCGCCCGCAGCGCCGCCTGCACCAGCTTGATCGACGACTCCGTCACATGTTCCAGGTTGCTGATGATCTCCTTCAACAGCTCGTGCTTGTCCTTCCCCGAATCGTGCGGCCGCCAGCAGTCATAATCCGTCGGCAGCGCCAGCAGCGCGTAGCAGATCTCCGCCTCCCGCGCCAGCTTCGCCTCCGGCAGACACGTCATCCCGATCAAGTCGCCGCCCCACGACCGGTACATCCGGCTTTCCGCCACCGTCGAAAACGCCGGCCCCTCCATGCACACATACGTCCCGCCGTCGTGCACCGTCGCCTTCGCCGCGTCCGACGACTCCAGCAGCACCCGCCGCAGCGTCGGGCAGAACGGATGCGAAAACTCGATGTGCACCGCCATCCCATATTCGTCGAAGAAGCTCGCCGCCCGCCGCCACGTCCGATCGATCACCTGGTCCGGCACGACCAGATCCCGCGGCCGTATCTCCTCGCGTAAACTTCCCGTCGCCCCGCTCGCGAGAATATGCGTGCACCCCAGCGCCTTCAGCGCATAGACATTCGCACGGTACGGCACCGCCGTCGGCGGAATAATGTGCCCGTCCCCATGTCGCGGCAGCACCGCGATCTCGACCCCCTCCCAGTTCGTGCGAACGATCGGCGCGCTCGTGCACCCATACGGCGTCTCGATGTGGTGAATCTTCCCGCGCGTCTGCGCCGTCAGCGCCTGACCGAATCCGGTCCCGCCGATGATCCCAACCACGGGCTTCTTCGCCGCCAATGACATCCCGGCCATGCTACCGCACCGCGCCGACACGGTCGACGCCGCCGCCGCCCGCCTCAATAATCCGCCCCCAATGCATCGCTCCCGTCTCTACCTCTGGATCATTGCCGGCATGCTCCTCGGCGTCGCCATCGGCCTGCCGCTCAACATCCTCGCTGGCCGCGGCGCGATCAGCAGCGACGTCCCCCTCAAAGCCGCGCTCATCGGCAACGAAATCGGCAACCTCTTCCTCCGCCTGCTTCAGATGATCGTCATCCCGCTCATCATCTGCTCCCTCATCTCCGGCGTCGCCGGCATCGGCGACCCGCGCAAACTCGGCCGCATCGGCGCGATCACCTTCGCCTCCTTCGCCGTCACCGGCGTCCTCGCCCTCGCACTCGGCCTCACGCTCGTCAACCTCATCAAACCCGGCGTCGGCGCCGACCTCGCATCACTTCAGGCCTCCGCCACAACTCAGCCCCTCGCCCCGCCGATGGCCGGCTCAGCATCTTCACCCTGGCACGTCGTCTGGAATCAGATCGTCGCCATGATCCCCAAGAATCCCTTCGCCGCCGCCGCCGCCGGCGACATGCTCCCCGTCATCTTCTTCTCCCTCTTCACCGGCGTCTTCATCACCCTCGCCGGCGGCAAGACCTCCGACACCCTCAAGCCCATCTTCGACGCCGGCTTCGACCTCGCCATGCGTATGGCCGGCTTCGTCATTCAGATCGCCCCGGTCGGCGTCTTCGGCTTCATGCTCTACGCCTCCGCGGGCAAAGGCCTCTCCGTCTTCGCCGCCCTCGGATGGTACATGCTCACCGTCTTCCTCGGCCTCCTCCTCCACACCTTCCTCACGCTTCCGCTGCTCCTCAAGCTCGCCGCCCGCCGCCCACCCTGGCAGTTCGTCAAGGCCATGGGCCCCATGATCGCCACCGGCTTCAGCACCGGCAGCAGCAACGCCACCCTCCCCGTCACCATGATGTGCGTCGAACAGCGCGCCGGCATCAGCAACCGCATCTCCTCCTTCGTCCTCCCCCTCGGCGCAACCGTCAACATGAACGGCACCGCACTCTACGAAGCCGTCGCCGTCATCTTCATCGCCCAGGCCTACGGCCACGACCTGACGCTCACCCAGCAGCTCATGGTCGCCTTCACCGCCCTCCTCGTCAGCGTCGGCGCAGCCGGCATCCCCCACGCCGGTACCGTCATGATGTTCATCGTCCTCAGCGCCGTTAATCTCCCCGCAGACGCCGTCGGCCTCATCCTCGCCGTCGACCGAATCCTCGACATGAGCCGCACGGTGACAAACGTCTTCTCCGACTGCGTCGCCTGCGCGATCGTCGCCCGCTTCGAACCCGACCTCGCCTCCGCCCCCTCTCCCCGCGGGAGAGGGCCGGGGTGAGGGCCCTTCCCGCACATGCTGATTGTTGACTTGTTAATTGTTGACAGTCCCCTCCCCCGCCCCGCTCAATCATTTAAACCCAATCGCCCAAATAGCTCCACCGGACCCTATTCGTCCTATCCGTCTTGATGATGCACGCTGGTATCGGAGTCGCGGCGGCGACAATTCGTTCCCGACCCCTGCGCCGGCCCCAATCCTCGCCCGTCAGGGCGCACGATCGTTGCCAGTCGGCTTCAGCCACTGGTACAGAATTGTCCGATTCGCGTCGCCTCCGCACCGAAGCTGGGGTTTCTCCCTAAGCCGAGGCAACGAGTTCCTTGGATTTCCACCGTGTTTTCGTTGAATCGCAATCGTGCCGCAGGTACACTCGAAACAAACCCTTCAGGAGCACAACATGTCGACGAAACAATGGATCGGGAAAACCGCACTGATGGGCGCTTGCCTGCTGGTCGTCGCCCTCACATCCGGCTGCGGCTTCTTCTGCACCGACGATTCCCAATGCCGAAGCAACATCTGCCGCGTTCCTCTCTGTTCCGACCAAAAGGCCAAGATCGAGGACCCCGCTCCCACGTCCGAACTCACCGAAATACTCGTGACACTGTTCACGCCCCCGGAACCGCAGCCGTAGTTCCCGTACGAGCCGCGCGCGCCAGCAAGCGGGCAGTCCCGTAGGATGCGTGCCTCGCACGCACCGTTCCGGTCCGAACACCGATGCGCCAGCTCGGTGGTTCCCTCTCCCCGTGTGAGAGGGCAAGGGTGAGGGCCGTTTGCGAAGCCGACGCCGGAGCGGGTCAGGGTGAGGGCTCACAACAGGGGGTCGTCGTCGCAGCCGACAGCCACACCGGCCGCACGCTCTGCACGCACCACGACCACCAGCGCACCCATCCGAGCACCGATGCGCCAGCTCGGTGGTTCCCTCTCCCCGTGGGAGAGGGCAAGGGTGAGGGCCGTCGGCGAAGCCGACGCCGGAGCGGGTCAGAGTGAGGGCTCACAACGGGGGGTCGTCCGCGCAGCGGACAGCCACACCGGCCGCATGCTCCCTACGCACCACGACCGCCAGCGCACCCATCCAAGCACCGGGCGCGAGCCCGGTGGTTTTTCCCGTTCCACGGGGTTCTCGCTCGCGGCCATCGCCCCCATCCGAGCACCAGGCGCAAGCCTGGTGGTTCGTCCCGTAGGTCGCATGCTCCCTACGCACAACAACCGCCAGCGCACCCCTCCGAGCACCGGGCGCGAGCCCGGTGGTTTTTCCCGTTCCCCGGGGTTCGCGCTCGCGGCCATCGTGCCTCTGTGGCTCCGTGCCTTCGTGCCTATTCGCATTCCGACCGGCTGTTTCCCCGTCCCCTCGCCTCACAAAACGCTATCCTATTCATCAGAAAGCGTATTCCCCGCCCGCCCGCAGCCCCAGCCCCGCCTGCCTCCCGAACCCACCACTTCGCACCGCGGGAAAAAAGAAACAATTCCATGTCAGTGAAGGACATTTCGGGTCCACGACCCCCTGTGTATCGTAAAACGTGCCTCCGCCAAACCGCAAGATCGTCAATCTAACCCCGCCCACCCCATCCCGCCCCGCCCGCCCGATCTCCGTATTCCCCCACCGACGCTTCGCCCGGCCAGCAACCGCTACGCCGTCCTCCGACCAAATTTCTGCGTTTTGGAGTTTCTGCGTTTCTGTGTTTCAGCTTTCATCTCTCCCTGCGGAACGCCGGCAGACCTTTCCCTCAGTGACATCGCGGGTGATCCCGACCCGCCGGGATCCGCACCGGCGGAAACTCCACCCGCGCCCGGCAGGGCGAACGACTGTTGCCAGTGAGTTCACTCACTGGAACCCGGAGATTCCGCGTGCACGCAGCAACCCGGCGGCCCCGGAGAAACCGCGCGCGATGGAAGACGCCGACGACCTTTCAATCCAAATTGAAAATCGTCCCATCAAATCCCGTCTAATCCCGTCAGAAAAACAATGGAGTCTTCGACATGAGCCCCAATCCACGTACCGCCAACCGTCGCCTGGAAGATGGCGCCCCGCCCTCTCGCTCATCCACTCCGTGCCTCCGTGCCTTCGTGCCCCGCCGGCTACGTTTCGGCGTTTCGAGTCCCCCGCCCCTCCGCCAATCTGTTTGGCGTCGCCAACTGACACCGGCTGGCGATTGCCCTTCGATGTCGCTCAATGCCGTATAAAAAGTCTCCGCCCCAAGACCGTACAAGCCGCGCGTGCCGGCAACCGGTTTCCCTTCAGTCTTTCGACTCGTCTGCGTTTCGAATTCCTGCCCCGTTACAATCCCTGCCGAGGTGTCCCGCTGTCCCCGCTCTCCCTCATCCGCCGCACCCTCGATCGCCTTCGCCTCGCCCTCGCCCTGTTCATCTCCTGCGCTGCCATCGCCGGCGCCGATCCGACCCCGACCACCCAGCCCACAACCGCCCCCGCCGTCATCGACTCCTTTCAGGGCCAATACCGCTTCCTCTCCAACTTCTGGCCCGCCGAAGTCCAGTTCGAAGGCCTCATCTACCCCACCGCCGAGCACGCCTACCAAGCCGCCAAAACTCCCGACCGCGCCGAGCGTCAGCGCATCGCCGCCCTGCCCACGCCCGGCGACGCCAAGCGCGCCGGCGCAGCTCTGCCCAAGCGCCCCGACTGGGACGCGAAAAAGCTCGCCGTCATGGAACTCGTCGTCCGCGACAAGTTCACCCGCAACCCCGACCTGCGCGCCAAGCTCCTCGCCACTCACCACGCCCAACTCATCGAAGGCAACACCTGGAACGACCAGTTCTGGGGCGTCTGCAACGGCAAAGGCGAAAACCATCTTGGAAGGATTCTGATGAAAGTCCGCGACGAGCTGCGATCCGCCCCCACCACCGCCCCCGCCGCCCCAGCGCGCAGCAAAGGTTGACTCCCAACCCTCCACGATTATCATCGAGGTGCCATAGCAATGCGGCCGTGGCGGAATTGGCAGACGCGCTAGATTCAGGTTCTAGTGGGGATCCCCCGTGGAGGTTCGACTCCTCTCGGCCGCAGTTTCTTGCTTCCTCGCTTGAGGCAACCCGGCCGCATCCCCCGATTGAAACTTATTCATCAGGAGACCGTCCCTTGAAACACGCGCTCAACGCCGTCGCTTCAATCATTACGCTCGCCGCAATTGGGTTCGCCTCGGTACCCGCCCGCGCCGAAAACTTCTGCGGCTTCTCCTACGGCCCCTTCGTCGGCCAGTGGTTCGACAACCCGCACTACAGCCCCCAGGACCCCCTCAGCCGCTACCTCACCCCCGCCTGGGGCGACACCTACAACGCCGGCAACTGGTCCGTCACCGCCCAGATCAACCTCATCGCCCAGCAGGCCACCCGCCTCAGCACCTACGGCGCCGGCGTCTTCGAATGGAACGGCGCGCCCGCGCCGAACTTCTACGACACCGCCCTCATCGCCCCGGCCGTCGCCGCTCGCAACGTTGCTAACCCCACCAAACCCATGACCCTCTACCAGGGCATCTATCAGGAGGTCGTCAACGGCCGCCTCGGCTCCGGCACGGTCGACGCCTTCACCCCCAACTCCATCATGTCGGCCGAGGTCGCCAAGGCCGTCGGCCTCGCCACTTCCGCAAACGCCACCCACGCCGGCACCGTCGTCGGCCTCGTCTTCACCAACGAATACGCCCACGACGAAACCTCCACCTCCGACGTCCGCGGCGTCATCAAGTGGTACAAGGCCCAGAACCCGAGTCTCAATCTCCCCGTCGCCGTCCGCATCGAAAGCTGGGGCCAGATTCAAAATTCCGGCGACTACCCCGATCAGCTCAAGCTGCTCGCCAAGGAAATCGACATCGTCATGATGAACCTGTACCCCGCCCCCGAAGCCGTCCGCGCCTCCATGGCCGCCGGCAACGCCCAGCCCGCCGTCGACAACGTCGCCAGCTTCTTCAACACCATCAAAAATTACATCCACGCAAACGTATCGAGTTCCGTCCGCTGCGTCCTCAGCGAAACCGGCTGGCCCGTCGCCGGCGTCTGGTACGAAGACGGCCAGGGCAAGATCATGGGCGACCCGACCTACGCCAAGGACTACTTCAACCGCATCAAGACCTGGGCCAACGCGAACCAGACCGAAGTCTTCTACTTCGAAGCCATTAACGAACCCTGGAAGTCCAACAAGAACTGGACGCCGCAGGACGGCCCCTGGCCCATCCCGCCCTTCCCCTACGGCCCGCCGCCGTTCTATCAGCGCATCGACGGCGCCGAAGGCAACTTCGGTGTCTGGAGCTACACCACCAGCAACGCCGGCGGCCAGTTCAACCCCAACTTCGCCCTCGACGCCCTCTGGGGCGGCGAGCCCGACGCCGACGCCGACAACGACCTGATTGCCGACCACGTTGACAACTGCCCCTACATTGCCAACCCGGCCCAGATCGACAGCGACGCCGACGGCATCGGCAACATCTGCGACGGCCCCTTCGGCATCAACCTCTGCGGCGCCGCCGGCCTGACATCAACCATCGCAAGCTTCGCCGCGCTCGCCTTCATCGTCACGGCTCGCAGAATCCGTCGCCCGCGCCGCTTGACCCGGGCTAATGAGTGCGCCGAACCACGACTCCGCTGTTGATACGGGGCCATAACATATGAATGTCTCGATCATCGGTACGGGCAACATGGGTGCAGCCATTGCCCTCGGATTGCTCGATGCCGGCCACCGCGTAACGGTCTACAACCGGACCCGCGAGAAGACCGGTCGCCTCGCCGCCCGCGGCGCGATCGTCGCGGATAGCGCCGCGGAGGCAATCACGGCGTCGGAGTTCACGATCGTCGTGTTGCTCGACGAGGCAGCCACGCGGTGCGTGCTGCTCGCCAACGACACCAAGGCGGCGTTGGCCGGCCGCGCGCTGATCAGCGCCGCGGCAATGTCCCCGGAGGAAATCATCGCCTTGTCGCGCGACGTCGCGGCTGCGGGCGGCGCCCTGTCCGAAGTAGCCATTTCTACTTACCCGGCGCAGGTCGAGGCCCGACGATCGGAGTTCATTCTCGCCTGCACCCCGGGTCACGGGCAGAGCTGGCAAACGATCTTTGCCGACCTGGGACCGAAAGTGCACGACGTCGGCGCCGTCGGCAACGCCTCGAAAGCACAGATGTCGCTGTGGCTCTCCTACATGTTCATGACGATCGCGATGTCCTATCCCGTAGCCGCGTTCGAGAAGCTCGGACTGCCCGTCGACGTCGTGCGCGCAGTGCTCGATGGCAATCCGACGCTCGCCATCGCCGGCGCGAACGAAATCATTCCGGAGATGTACCGGCGAGATTACGGCAGCGGAAGCTGGTCCATCGACAACATGATTCTCTCCATCGATCAGGCCATCGCCTTCGCCGCGCGATTGAAAATCGACACCGGTGTGATGAGTGCAATTCGCGACGTCTATGCGAAAGCCGCCTCGATGGGACTTGGCTCGCGAGACATTACCGCCCTGTATGAGGCCGTGAACCCGCGACCGTGACCAAGCTGATCCGCGATACCCGAGCCGGAACCCCCCATAGCGCAAAAACCTCACCCCTCGCGAGCTGAGCCTTCAGTTCCCTGCAACGCCTCAAGCTCCGACCACCGCACATACAGTGTCTCAACCAGTTTCTGCCCTGCCTCCAGTTGCGCGCAAAGCTCGCGAAGCCGAGCATGATCCTTCAACACCGCCGGATCCTCAATCCGCGTCTGCAGCGACCGCACCTCCGCCTCGGCCGCAAGAATCCGTCCCTCCATCTGCTCCCATTCCTGTCGCTCCGCCCACGTCAGCTTTCGCTTCGCCGCCACCCGCCCCACGTCCGCTGCGGCGCTCTTCTTCGTCGCCGTCTTCCGTGCCGCCGCCTCCGCCTCGCCCCGCTCCTCGATCTGTCGCCGCCGATCGCGCTCCCAGTGCGAGAGCGCTGCATACTTCTTCGCGCTCCCCGCCCCATCCAGCGCCAGCAATTCCGTCGACAGCCGATCGAGCAGGTACCGGTCGTGCGTCACCAGCACCAGCGCCCCGGGAAACTCCTCCAGGCTCTCCTCGAGCACATCCAGCGTCGGCAAGTCCAGGTCATTCGTCGGCTCGTCAAGAATTAACACATCCGCCGGCCGCAGCATTAGCCGCGCAATCAAAACGCGCGACTGCTCTCCGCCCGACAGCTCCTCCACCGGCGTATCGAGCTGCTCAGTCCGAAACAAAAACCGCTTCGCCCACGACGACACGTGCACACTCCGGTCGCGATACACAACCGTGTCTCCGCCGGCCGGCGCCAACGCCTCCCGCAGCGACATCCGCTTGTCCAGTTGCTCCCGTGTCTGATCGAATACCACGACGCGCGTGCCCTCCAGCCGCTGAATCGTTCCCGCGTCCGCCGCCAGCTCCCCCGCCAGAATCCGCAGCAACGTCGTTTTTCCGCTCCCGTTCAGCCCAAGCAGCCCCAGCTTGTCCCCCGCCCCCAGCGTCACATCCACATTCTCGAACAGCTTCCGTCCACCCAGCGACTTCGCCAGCCCCACCGCCTTGATCAGTTTCCGCGACCGCCGCTCCGTCCCCGCAAACTCAATCCCCGATTCCGCCAGCCCCACGTTCCGCGCCCGCACATCCGCCAGTTCGCCCAGCAGCCGATTCGCCTGATCGATCCGCCCGCGCGCCTTCGTCGTCCGCGCCTTCGCATTGCTGCCCAGCCAGGCGATCTCGCGCCGCGCCCGTCCGGCCAGCGAAGCCTCGCGACTGGCCTGCGCCGCCAGAAAATCTTCGCGCTTCGCGACAAACTCGCTGTATGCCCCGTTCACCTCCAGGAACCCCAGCGGATACGAATGGCTCAATTCAATCACGCGATTCGTCACATTCTCCAGAAACGCCCGATCGTGGCTCACCAGCAGGTACGCAAACGAAGCATCATTCAGCACACCCTCGAGCCACCAGATGCCCTCGACATCAAGGTGGTTGGTCGGCTCGTCCAGCAGCAGTAAATCCGGCTCACGAATGATCTGCCGCGCGATCGCGAGTCGCTTCCGCCATCCGCCCGAAAGCGTCCCCGCCTTCTGATGCGCGTCGGCAAAGCCGACCTTGCCAACCATGATCCCGACTCGCGCCCACTTGGCCGTGTCATCCATGTGCAGCGACGCCAGCGCATCCAGTAGCGACTCCTCGACCGTGAGCCCCGGCGATAAATCGTCCTCCTGTGCGATGTACCCGATCTGCAACCCCCGCCGCACCGTCAGATCCCCCTCGTCCACATGGTCGAGTCCGGCCAGGATCCGGAGCAGCGTCGACTTGCCCGTCCCGCTTCGCCCAATTAGCCCGGTCCGCTCGCCGTCAAACAAGCCGAGCGTAATCCTCTTGAACAGACTCCGTGCAGCAACAGATTTGGTGAGATCACGGCAGCTTAGCAGAACACCCATCCCGGCCGACTTTCGTAGGGGGAAAAAATCGCACGACGCGGAGTCGATTGTACGCGACAGAAATGCTCGATGGGAGGCCGCGACGCGCCCTCGAACCGGCCGAAGTGAGTTAGAACGATTCGCTCGCCCAGCGGTCCAGTTGATCGACAATATGACGCACCGCCTACAGACGAGTCGACCCGCCGGCGCCGCGCCGCCGCTGGCGTCGCCGCATCAATCGCGCCCCCGCAAACGAGCCGAACATCACCACAAGCCCCTCGACCATGCCCGCCCCGCAGCAAATGCCGCATCCACCCGGCGGGAGCGGGTTCGCCACCTGCAGCGTCGTTGTGCACTGCGTGACGTTTCCGGCCGCATCGGTGGCGGTGACGATGACCTGCAACGGTTGGGCCGGCCAGATGTCGGACGCGAAAAAAGTCCCAGCCGGCGGATTCTGCGTGACAGCGACCGCATTGGGACAATTGTCTGTGACGGTCGTGCCCCCGAGCACATCGCGGACTCTCTCCGCGCACCGGTCGATCAAACTGACCGCCGGGCAGGCGACGACCGGCGCTTGCGTGTCTTGATCGACACACTCATCGACTACTTGGACCGAGTCGATCGTCCAGGAGCCGCCGCCGTTGTTCTGATCCGAGCTGAGCCGAAATCGCAGCCGAATCGCCGAGTTCAGCGCCGACGCCGGCAGCCGGATCGTCGTCGTGATGTAGTCGCCCGAAATGCCCGACCACGCCTGCCGCCCGCCAATCAGACTGCCGAACCCCTCTGAAATCGGAAAGTTGTACCCGCCGGCCAGAAACTCGCCGCCCGCCGCAATGATGTCCTGATAGTCGCCGCTGCCGATCGCAATCTCGAGCACGCCGCCGTCGTAGCCAAGCGGATTGCCGCGAGCCAGTCCCTCGCCGCCATCCGCCTCCAGTTGGAATCGGTGTCGAAATCGCACGATGTGCGTGAATTCGTTGATGGCGATCGACGGCGAGTCGAGATACCCCTCGCTGATGTATTCCTGCGTCGCAGCCCGGGCGCAGTTCGGCGGCGAGTCCGGATTCTGATTCGTCGTCGCCCAGCTCAGTCCAAACGACGCCGTCGTCCAGAACCCCGGCAGCGCCGGCGGGTTCACGCCGTCAAAGTTCTCCGAAAGATCAGCGTGCACGGCCGTAAACGCGAAAACCACGCCGAGAGCGGCCGCAATCGCGCCACGTCCACCGACGAATGACCGGCATACCTGGGCCATGGATTTCTCCTTCAGTCGAAGCAGGCGAGGGCGCCTCTAGCATACCTGCGTCCGACCAGCCGACACATTCACGCAAAAACCAGCTCGACCAGCCGGCGCCTCTAAACCCCTCATCCTCGACCGTTTACGCGTTTCGCGAAACGTAACCCCCGGTGACGCCACTCCAGGCCCGGTAAACCATGAGCCCAGGTGTCTCACGAGCGAGAAACTTCCGCCACCAGACATGAGACTAATCTGCGTTCCAACTGCCGCGTTCACGCTACGGCACGCCGGCCACTCTTTACTTCAAGGGAGCGATGGCACGGACCCTTCGTGCAGCAAGTCTGAAAACGCAGCGCGAACGCGTCCCCGTTCAACGCGGACCCCCACCACGGAGAAGCCCCGCGCCGACCCGACTGATCCGCTAGCGGCGGTCAAAAGCAATTATCAGCAAGCTTCTGGCCATGCTCATGCATCCATCCCAACGCTCGCCCGCCGCGCGTCGATTGGCTCCGGGTCGTCTGTCTTTATGCAACACGCTATACCAGCCCCCGCCGCTCCAGCTCCCCCCGAATCTGCTCGATCGGATTATCCCCCGCCACAATCCGCGTAAACTGCCAACCCCGCGCCGCCGCCGCCCGCCCGTTCGGTGCCAGATCATCAAAAAACAGAATTCGCCCCGGCGCGACCCCCGTCGCCCGCTCGACGTGCTCGTACGCCGCCTCATCCGGCTTCGCCCGCCCGATCAGGTGGCTCGCAAACCGTTCCGAAAGATGATGCAGTCTCAAGCCGAAAAACCCCTCCGGTTCCATCAGCATCCGCCAATGAAAATGATTCGTATTGCTCAGGCACGCGGTCCGATGCCCGCGCCCCGCCAGCTCCACCAGCAGTTCAGCCGCACCCGGAAACGGCCGTGGCACCCACGCCGTCAAAATCCGTTCGATCTCGCCCGCCGACAGCCCCGATGCTTCGGCGCATCGCCGCACAAACTCATCCGCGTCGATCGCCCCCCGCTCCGCCAGTGCGTTTACGGCTCCAAGTCGCTCGCGCAACCCCTCGCCCTTCGGCGCAGACCGCGGATCAACGTTTGCCGCCGCGCACGCCTCCGCCCACGACTCGACCACCCGGACCAGCACGCCGCCCAGGTCAAATACGATCAACTCGACCGAGCCGTCAGAAATCCCCGCATCGCTCACGATGGGACTCGCTCGCTGCGCAACGTCCCCGGCGCGGCCAGCAGCCGATCCTCATCCACCCCCTCGAGAAACCCCTGCCGCAGAAACGACTCGTTCGCCGTGTTCTCCAGCAGCCGCCGCACGAGATACGCTACCCCCGGCACCCACGCCCCCATCGGGCAATACACGCGCAGCCGCTGCTTCATCCGCACCAGCGCCGTCTTCAGCGGATCGCCCATCCCGAAGAGCGCCTGCAGCTCCACCGTCCGCGCCGGCAGCCCCGCCGCATCCGCCGCTGCGATCGCATGTGCCAGACTCCGCACGTTATGCGACCCGAACGCCGGCCGGATCACGTCCGCGTTCTCGATCATTACCCGCGTCAGCTCCTCAAAGCTCGCGTCCGACTGCCACTTCTCCGACCACACCGGGCTCGGCCGCCCCTGTCTTCGCGCCAGTTCAGTCTCGTAGTCCCAGTAAGCCCCCTTCACCAGCCGCACGTGGATCGGCGTCCCGCGTCGCCGCGCGAAGGCGATCAACTCGTCCAAGTCGCGCCGACTCTCGCGAATGTATGCCTGCACGACCACGCCCGCGTCCCCCCAATCGCGGAACTCGGGCTGCGATAGCAGCTCGTGGAACACCTCAAACGTCAACCGTCGGAGACTGTTATGCTCCAGGTCAACATTGATAAACGCCCCCGTCCGCCGCGCTTCGCGACAGATGACGGCCAGCCGCCGCGCCGCCTCCGTCGCATCGATCGCATCCCGGTCGTGCGTATAGTCCGGCGACAGCGACGAAAGCTTCACGCTCAGGTTCGCCCGCGGCAGCGATCCATACGGCGCCTCGTCCAGCACCGCCTCCGCCGGCCACCGCGGCGCCGCAGCCGCCAGCTTCTCGATCACCTCGCGATGAATCAGCTCCGAGTGCTCCGCCTCCTCCGGCGTCCGCACCGTCTCCCCCAGCACATCCAGCGTAAACGTCATCCCCCGCCGGCGCATCCGCCCCACCGCCGCCACCGCCTCGTCCGGCGTGCTGCCCACGATAAAGCTGTGCGCCATCCGGTCGGCCGCAAAGTGCGCCGCCCGCGCCACCAGCCGCGCATGCAGCGAATGATCGTCGCTGAAATCGACCGCCAGCGCCAGCGGAAACGGCAGATCCTCGCCGTTGCCCGTGACATTCTCCCTCAGGCACCGCGCCACCTCGGCCGCCCCGTGCTGCTTCGGCAACAGACTCACGAACCGAAAGAGCTGCTCGCGCAGGTGCTCGTGCCGCATGGCCCACGCCATGCCCCGTTCCTGCCACCAGCCCATCTCGTAGACCGCCGGCCGTGCCGCCCGCGCGCCGGAAAAGATCTCCCGCCCGATTCGCTGCGTGGCGGCTTCGACTTCGCGATGGGTGGAACCCGTTGCACTCATGGATGTGTCGAAATAGTTCCCGCTGCCGAACCCGCAGAATAGACGCCGGCCGCCACAACCGCAACCGCGACAGCAGAAGCGTGTATGTTGCGATACACTGGCGGCCGAATGTTCAAACCGCGCAACCTGATCCTGCTGGCCTCCCTGCTGCAGACCATTTCCGCCGTCGCCGACGACAAGTCGCCGCTGTTTCAGACCCTCTCGCTCGACGAGGCCCTCCGCGACGCCCGCAAATCAGGCAAGTTCGTCATGGCCGACTTCAGCATGCCAAACGTCGGCGGCGTCGGCGCTCCGGACGCCGCCCGCTGGGCCGACGCCCAACTCCAATCGCTCATCCGCACGAAAACAATCGCCATCCGCATCCGCCCCGACGTCGAAACCACGATCGTCCGCCGCCTTCATATTCGGGCCTTCCCGACCGTCATTTTCTTCAACAGCGAAGGCCGCGAAATCGAACGCATCGTCGGCTTCCATCAGGCCGCCGACTTCTACGCCGAGGCCTCCGCCGCTCTCGCCGGCCGCGACAGTCTCACCCTCGCCCGGCAGGCCGCTGCCGGCGCCAAGCGCGACGACCCCGTCGCCCGCATGCAGCTCGGCCGCGTCCTCGCCAAGCGCGGCCTCTACGACGAAGCCCTCGCCGAGTACCTCTGGTGTCTCGATCATGGCCTCGACGCCCATCCCGAGTTCTTCGCCGTCCGCACCAGCGCCCTGCTGAGCGACCTCGCCACCCTCGGCCGCGACTACCCACCCGCCCTCGCCGCCCTCAAGGAGCGCCGCGACGACGCCGAAATGCATCTCCTCTCCGAGCACACGACCGACCACCCCGACTCGCGCCTCGCGCCTGGAACCGGCGCGGTACCCGCCCACGACTTCGCCGCCATCAACCACTACCTCGACGACCCCGTGCGGACCATGCGTCTCTACGAATCCCTGCGCGACATGGGCCCCGCAAAAGCCCAAGCCCGCCTCGGTCTCGTCAACGAAATCGGCGAACAGCTGATCCAACTGCGTAAGTACAAGGAGATCGTCGAAGACGGCGGCGATCTCAATGTCGCCTTCGACCAGCACATCCGCGCCGCCGACGCCACCCTCGCAGACGCCCGCAAGCGCGGCGCCGTCGGCAGCGACCTCGTCGACCGCTGCAAGCTCCAGGCCGTCCTCGGCGGTTGCCGCTGCTACGAAGCCCTGCTTGGCGCCGGCCGCCCCGAACAGGCAGCCCGCCTCGCCGACCGCATCATCAGCTACGACCCCTCCGCCCAGGCCTATGCCCAGCTCATCCGCCACGCCGTCCGCGCCGGCCGTCCCGACGTCGCCCGCGAACTCGCCGAACGCGGCATCCGTTCGCTCCCGCCCGCACAGGCCGCGATGGTCCGCGAAGTCGCCGCGCTCATTCCCAAACGGAATTGACTCGTCGGCGCACGCACCGGCAAAGTGATCCTCGCGACGTTAGAATCCTCTACGTCGCCGGTCACATTTCAAGGAGGTGTCAAATGAAAACGATCGCCGTTTGTCTCTCCGGTTGCGGCTTCCTCGACGGGGCCGAAATCAACGAGGCCGTGCTCACGCTGCTCGCCATCGACCAGGCCGGCGCAAAGGCCCTCTGCTGCGCCCCCGACGTCTCGCAGCACGACGTAGTCGATCACCGCAACCAAAAACCCGCCACCGCCGAGCGGCGCAATGTCCTGACTGAATCCGCTCGCATCGCCCGAGGCGAAATCAAGAACATCGCCGACGTTAAGCCCGAGCAGATCGACGCCCTCATCTTCCCCGGCGGCTTCGGCGCAGCGAAAAACCTCTGCTCCTTCGCCGCCGACGGCCCCAACTGCACCGTCAACCCGGACGTCGAACGTCTCGCCGCCGCCATGCTCAAGGCCCGCAAGCCGATTGGCGCAGTCTGCATCGCCCCGGCCATGCTGGCCCGCATCGTCGGCAAGCTCGACCTCCACCCGAAACTCACCATCGGCAACGACCGCCAGACCGCAGACGCCATCAACAAGATGGGCGCTCAGCACTGCGACTGCCCCGTCCGCGAAGCCATCGTCGACGAAAAACACCGCATCGCGACCACGCCGGCGTACATGCTTGCCCACGGCCCTGCCGAAGTCTTCGAAGGCATCCGCAAGACCGTCAACGCCGTCCTGAAAATGTGCGACACAACCGCAGGCGCGCCCGCCCCGGTATTCAACTCATAGGAGCCCAAGTGAAAGACATATCCGCTCTAATCGAGAAAGCCGTCCCCGAAACCGTCGCACTGCGCCACGAACTCCACCAGCACCCCGAACTCGCCTACCACGAATCCGAGACCGCTCGCCGCGTGCTCGACCGCATCAACCACCTGCCCGGTCTGAAAATCCAGACCGGCCTCGCGGGCGGAACCGGCATCGTCGCCACGCTCAACAGCGGCAAGCCCGGCAAATGCGTCGCCCTCCGCGCCGAACTCGACGCCCTCCCCGTCAACGAAGAGACCGGCAAGCCTTACGCCTCGAAGACCCCCGGCAAAATGCACGCCTGCGGCCACGACGGCCATACATCGTGCGTCGTCGGTGCGGCAATGGTGCTCTCGCAGATCGCCGCCGACCTGCCCGGCTGCGTCAAGTTCATCTGGCAGCCCGCCGAAGAAAGCGGCGGCGGCGGCCAGAAAATGGTCGCCGACGGCGTCCTCGAATCGCCGAAAGTCGACGGCATCTTCGCCCTGCATGGCTGGCCGTCGCTCCCGGTCGGCACGATCGGGGTCCGCCCCGGCCCGGTGCTGGCCTCGACCAATCCGTGGACACTGACCATTCACGGCAAGGGCGCGCACGCCGCTTACCCGCACAAAGGCATCGACCCGATCGTCATCGCCAGCCACATCGTCCTCGCATGGCAGACCATCGTCTCCCGCGGCACCTCTCCCACCGACTCCTGCGTCGTCACCGTCGGCAAGTTCAACGCCGGCACCGCCGAAAACATCATCCCGCCCAGCGCCACGCTCGGCGGTACGATCCGCACACTCACGCCCGAAACCCGAGCCCGCGCCGTCGCCGAAGTCCGCCGCATCGCCGAACGCACCGCCGACGCCTTTGGCGCACGAGCCGAAATCGAAATCCGCGACGGCTACCCCGCCATGATCAACAACGACGCCGCGGCCGCCTTCGTCGATACGGTCGCCCGCGAAGTCCTCGGCGACGCCCACGTCGAAAACGCCGAGCCCCCAAGTCTCGGCGGCGAAGACTTCGCCTACTACGCCCAGCGCGTCCCCGCCGCCTTCTGGCGCCTCGGCGTCCGCGATCCCAAACAAAGCGAAATGCCCGGCCTTCACCACCCCCACTACGACTTCAATGATGCTGCGTTGCCGGTAGGCATCCAAATGCACTGCGAACTCGCGAGGCGATTCCTGAACATGTAGAATTGCCTCGTCGTGGTCGATCGACCCATCGATTTGGAGATAAGAATGCCAGTCCGCCACCCCGAATGGGAAATCTCAGTCCACGAAGTCAAAGCCCTGCTCGATGCACGCCAGCCAATGCTGCTCATCGACGTCCGCGAGCACGGCGAACACAGCATCTGCAAGATCGAAGGCGCACAGCTCGTCCCGCTCGGCGAACTGCACATCCGCGCCGCCGATATCAAGGAGGCCGCCGCCGGCCGCCCCGTCATCGCCCACTGCCACCACGGCGGCCGCAGTCTTTCGGCCGCCTCGCTCCTGCGCGAAGCCGGCATCCCCGGCGTCAAAAGCATGGCCGGCGGCATCGACGAGTGGTCGTGCGTGATCGACTCGACCGTCCCACGCTACTGACGCCACCCGCTGCCAACGCCCGCCGAATCGAGTATCATTCGCATCGAAGAGATATTCGTTTCGACGGAGGCAATTGCCGCCATGGCCAAACAGAAGCGCGATCAATTCGACCAGCATTTCCAGCGCCAGCGCGACGAAAAGGAGCGCTATAAGAAGTCGCTCCCCGGCGCCGACGACCCGCCCCTGCCGCCCAAGGTCGAGCCGATCAAGAACGACGCGAGCGGCCCAAGCCGGAATGACCCCTGCCCCTGCGGCAGCGGCAAGAAATACAAGCAGTGCTGCGCCAAGAAGGAAAAGAAAGAGTAGCCGGCCACGTCGACTGATCCGGTAAGCCGCCTTGCTCGACCTCGCCTACATCATCTCCGCCATCCTGTACGCCCCGATCCTGCTCGTCCGGATCATCTTCACCGGCAAGTATCGCTCCGGCTGGGCCGAGCGATTCGGCCGCGTCAAGCCGCGACCCGGCACGCGCCCGTGCATCTGGATTCACGGCGTCTCCCTCGGCGAGATCAACGCGACGCGAAGTCTCGTCGCCGAAATCGAGCGCCGACTCCCCAAGTACGACCTGATCATCTCAACGACCACCCAAACCGGCTACGACGCCGCCCGCAAGCAGTACACGCCCAAGTTCGTCTTCCGCTACCCGCTCGACTTCTCATGGGTCGTCCGCCGCGCATTGAATCGCCTCCGCCCCGACGCCATCGTCCTGATGGAACTGGAGGTCTGGCCCAACTTCGTCGCCGAAGCCGCGCGGCGTGGCATACCCGTCGGCGTCGCAAACGGCCGCGTCACCGAAGAGCGCAGCATGAAGCGCTTCCGCCTGCCGATCATCCGCGCTATCGCCCGACCGATGTTCCAGCGCCTCGCATGGGTCGGCGCGCAGGACGAAACCTACGCCGCCCGATTCCGCGAACTCGGCGTCCCCGCCGACCACGTGTCGACGACAGGAAGCGTGAAGTACGACACCGCCCTCATCGCCGACACCGTCGAAGGCGCCGACCGCCTCGCCCACACACTCGAAATCGACACCCACCAGCCCCTCTGGGTCGCCGGCAGCACCGGCGATGGCGAAGAAGCCATGATGCTCGACGCATACGGCAAACTGCGCGCAACCATTCCCACGCTCCAACTCGCCATCATCCCCCGCAAGCCCGAACGCTTCGACGAAGTCGCCAAGCTGATCGAATCGCGGGGTTTCATCGTCACGCGCCGCAGCGAACACCCCGACCTCGTCGGCCAGGACGCCAAGGACGCCGAGCGCAAGCAGCGCCACGAGTCCTCGCGGAAAGCCGCCCTCGCGAGCCAGGGCCAGTCCGTCGTCGACGCACCGCGCTCCGACGCACCTCCGCGCATCATCCTCGGCGACACGATGGGCGAGCTGAGAAAATTCTACGCTCTCGCTTCTGTCGTCGTCGTCGGCCGCACGCTCGTCCCGATGGGCGGCTCAGACGTCATGGAAATCGCAGGCCTCGCCCGGCCGATGCTCCTCGGCCCGCACACCGAAAACTTCGCCGATGCCGTCGCCAAGCTCCTCGCCGCTGGCGGCGCATCCCAGGTCCGCGACGCCGCCGACCTCGCCGATCAAACCGCGCGGCTTCTGCGCGACAAGCAGGCCGCCGAAGCCATGGGCGCCGCCGCCCGCCAGGTCGTCCGCCAGAACGTCGGCGCAACCCGCAAAACCGTCGATCTGCTCTGCGAACAGCTCGGCCTCCGCGCCGACCACCCCGCCGCCAGCATCGCCACGGCCCGCGTCTAGGCAATCCTGCACGTTTCGTTCGAAGCCGCCGATATATAGCCGCCGTTCGCGCGTCGCTCAGCGGGCCGCCGTCCGGCAATTCCTGCGCGTCGCCGTCGCGGAGCCCCGCATGCAAGTTCTCGTCACCGGCAGCAGCGGCCTCATCGGCGCCGAAGCGGTCATCCACTACGACGCCGCCGGCCATCGCGTCGACGGTATCGACACCGCCCCGCTTCCCGATCGCCTTCACGGCAAGGCCCGCCGCTTCCTCCATCACAATCTCGACATCCGCGATCGCCGCGCCCTGGAGTTCCTGTTCAAGGCCTCGCGCTTCGATCTCATCATCCATTGCGCCGCCCGCACGACGCACCACCTCCCCCGCCACACGCCGCTCGATGACTTCGAAACGAACGCCGTCGGCACGCTCAATCTGCTCGAGATGACGCGCCGCTGCTGCCCCGATGCCGTTTTCGTTTTCGTCAGCACCTTCCGCGTGTACGGCAATGCCCCCAACGCGCTGAACCTCGTCGAGTCAGAAACCCGCTTCGACTTCGCCGACGCCGCCCACTACGACGGCATCAGCGAGTCCTGCACCATCGACCAGTCGCGCCACGGAATCCTGGGCGCTTCAAAAGCTGCGGCCGACCTGATGGTTCAGGAATACGGCTGCGCCTTTGGCCTCCGCGCCGGCGTCTTCCGCGTCTCAAGCGTCGTCGGCCCGCGCGACTCCGCGCCCGCCCAGCACGGCTTCCTCGCCCGACTCGCCCGCGCCACAACGACCGGCGCCGTCTTCAACCTCGGCCCCCACGCCGGCAAACGCGTCCGCGACCCGATCCACACCGCAGACCTGCTCTCCGCGTTTGATGCCTTTTACAACAAGCCCCACGGCGGCGAAGTCTACAACCTCGGCGGCGGCCGCGACAACAGCGTCAGCCCCCTCGAAGCCATCGCCATGCTCGAAGACATCGCCGGAACAACGATCGAAGCCAAGCTCAGCAGCTCGACCCGCGCTACCAGCCCCACCTGCTACATCACCGACACCCGAAAACTTCGAACCCACTACCCCAACTGGCGGCCCACCCACGACCTCCCCCACATCCTCGAAGCGCTCCTCGAACCCGTCCACGCCTGATTCACCGTCGCAGCGAACCGCGAGACGCCGCGTATGATACCCCCGTGGACCTCTTCGCCGACCAACGCCGCCAGGCCCTCGCACGAGTCGAACCCCTCGCCGTTCGCATGCGACCACGTACGCTCGACGAGTTCGCCGGTCAGCAGCACTTCCTCGGCCAAGGCAAGCTCCTCCGCCGCCTCCTTGCCTCCGACCGCCTGACCAGCGCCATCTTCTACGGCCCGCCCGGCACAGGAAAGACGACGCTTGCCCACATCATCAGCGTCGAAACCAAGGCCGCCTTCGAGCAGCTCAACGCCGCCGCCGCCGGCGTCAAAGATGTCCGCGAGATCATCGAACGCGCCCGCAATCGACTCGAACACGACGGCCGCCGCACCGTCCTCTTCCTCGACGAAATCCACCGCTTCAACCGTGCCCAACAGGATGTCCTGCTCGGCGACGTCGAAAGCGGCGTCATCATCCTCATCGGAGCGACCACCGAGAACCCCTTTTTCGCCATCAACTCGCCACTCGTCTCGCGCAGCCAGATCTTCCAGTTCGAATCTCTCAGCGAGGCGAACATCGTCGCACTGATGAAACGCGCCCTCGCCGACTCCGACCGCGGCCTCGGCAAACACCGCGCCACACTCACCGACGACGCCGCCGCCTTCCTCGCCACCACCAGCGATGGCGACGCCCGCCGCGCCCTCACCGCCCTCGAAGTCGCCGTCCTCTCGCAATCGCCCACTCCCGGCAAGCCCGTCACCATCGACCTCGCGGTTGCCCAGGAATCGATCCAGCGAAAGGCCATCGTCTACGACGGCACCGGCGACGAGCACTACGACGCCGCCTCCGCCCTCATCAAGTCGATGCGCGGCAGCGATCCGGATGCCGCCATCTACTGGCTCGCCCGCATGCTCGAAGCCGGCGAAGACCCGCGCTTCCTTGCCCGCCGCATCGCCATCTGCGCCGCCGAAGACGTCGGCAACGCCGACCCCATGGCCCTCGTCCTCGCCAACGCCGCCGCCCAGGTCACTCTGCTCGTCGGCATGCCCGAATGCCAGTTGCCGCTCGCACAAGCAGCCATCTATCTCGCGTGCGCCCCCAAATCCAACTCAGCAACGCTCGCCATCGGTGCCGCCTCCTCCGACGTAAAGGAAGGCCGCACGATCCCCGTCCCGCGTCACCTGCGAGATGCCAGCTACCGCGGCGCAAAACGCCTCGGCCACGGCGCCGGCTACGAATACGCCCACGATCAAAAAGACGGCATGGCCGCCCAGGACTATCTCGGCGTCGACAAAACCTATTACATCCCCACCGATCGCGGCCACGAAGTGAAAATGGCCGAATACCTCGCGAAGTTCAAAGCCCTCCGCGACTCCGCCGCGCCCAAGCGCTCTAACGACTGAACCGCTTCCCCACCAACTCGTTGAAACTCGCAACCAGCCGATCCTGATCGATCGGAGCAATCCGCCCATCCTTCACGACCACCCGCCCATTAACCACCACGCGCTCCGGCCGCGGCGACTGACACAGAATCAACGCACCCAGCGGATCCTGCACCATCGACCCGGCAAACGCGATGTCGTCCATGCGAAACATCGCCATGTCCGCGGGATTGCCGACCGCGATATTCCCCAGCTCGGCGCGATTCAGCACCGTCGCCCCGCCCAGCGTCCCCAGCGTGAACGCCTCCGCCGGAGTCACCGCCGTCGGGCCATACACGACACGTTGCAACAACATGGACTGCCGCGCCTCGCGCACCAGCGACCCGCCGTCATTGCTCGAACTTCCGTCGACCCCCAGCCCAACCGTCACGCCCCGATCGAGCAGCTTGCGAATCGGCGGCACGCCGCTCCCCAGCCGCATGTTCGACGACGGACAGTGCGCCACCGACGTCCGCGTCTTCGCCAGCAAATCGATCTCCGCATCATTCAAGTGAACGCAATGCGCGAGATACACATCCGGCCCAAGCCAGTGATGCTGTCGCAAGTACTCGATCGGCCGGCAGTGAAACCGATCCTCGCAATACTTCTCCTCATCCAGCGTCTCCGCCGCGTGCGTATGCAGCAGCACCCGCCGCTCCCGCGCCATCACCGCCGTATCGCGCAAAAGCTCCGGGCTGACGTTGAACGGCGCGCACGGCGCCAGATCGATCCGCCGCATCGCCCCCGGCTTCGGATCGTGAAACCGATCGAGCACCCGCGTGCAGTCCCGAATCACCGCCGCGTCATCCTCGACGCACTTGTCCGGCGGCAATCCGCCCTTGCTCTGCCCCATCGTCATGCTTCCGCGACACGAATGAATGCGGATCCCCAGCAACTCCGCCGCCTCCAGGATCGCCTCCAACCGCACGTCCGACCCCTGCGGAAACAGGTAATGATGGTCGCTCGTCGTCGTGCAGCCCCCGACCAGCAACTCGGCGATGCTGATCTGCGCCGCCATCTTCAGCGCCTCAAAATCGACATGCTGCCACCGCTGGTACAACGCCGTCAGCCACTGAAAAAGCGTCGCCGTCTGCACCGGCCGCAGCCCGCGCGTCAGCGTCTGAAACAAATGGTGATGTGTATTAACGAACCCCGGAACGATCAGCAGCCGCGACGCGTCGACCGCCTCGTCGACGGGCTGGCGAGCCAATTCATCGGCCGCGCCAATCGCGGCCACCCGCGTGTCGTCAACAATGATCGAGTGGTGTAAGCGAACCGCCGAACCGGTCGCGGTGTGAACGATGACTGTCGCGTCGTGATACCGCGTCCGCATGGCTTCATGCTAGCGGACGCCCCATGCCCCGCAAAGATCGCTTACGACTCGGCGTCGATCGCCTGCCGCCCGTTGAATCCGGCGTCGACCTCGTGCCAGTGCCGGATGTCGCTCTCGCCCAGCCGCCAGCAGAGATACACGTCGCGCCCCTGTCGCTGACCCGGAAAGTCGATCAAGCCCGTCTGGTAGTCCTTCAGCTCGCAGCCGACCTCTTCCAGCTCGTCGGCCAGCCCGCGCAGCTTCTCGACCGCGTCGCGGCTGATCTCTTCGGCCCGTCGCTTCTGTTCGGCCGTCGCGTCGTCCGCCAGCTCGTGCAGACTCCGCTGAGCCGTGACAACCAGTTTGTACTGGTCAACGATGTCCGTCACGATCCGCCGAACCAGCGGCAGCGTGCGGTTCGCGTGCTCCAGCGTGAAGAGCTTCCGCGTCTTCTCGCGGCTCGGCCGTCGTTTCGGGGAGCGTGTTTTGGGCGACGAATCCATAGTTCTGCACCCTTCTGCAGATCGCCCGGGCAGAGCAGCGATCTCATTCAACGGTAGCACTGCGAAATCACAGTGTCAACGGAAGCCCCTGCCAATGCGGCGTTTCCCGCGCAAACTCGGAACCTACTTCGGCTTGCTCGCCAACGCTCCAGCCAGCGAAGTCACGAGCAGCAGACCGACGCACATCGCGAAAAGCCCGCAAATCGTCAGTCCCACGATCGCCTGCCACCGCCGCCCACGGCGTTTCACGAGTCCCAGAATGGAAAAGACGGTGCCGGTCAGCGCCGAGAGCATGACGCACCATGACGCCGCAACCATGCTCGGTTCCTTGACAGCTTGTTCGACCAGCTTCTGCGTCTGCTCGGGTGTCGCCTGTCCGTTCGGAAATTGCTGCTGAAACTGCTTGCCGAGAGTCCCAAAAGCGACGCAGAAAGACAGAATAACGAGCAGCGAACACAGAAAGCCGACCGTCGCGAACCAGTTCGACGCCATCGGCGCGGGAGGAGTAAACGGCGCTCCCCCAAGCTGCGGCGGGGCCCCGGCTCCGAACACCTCTCCCAAAGGCGAAGCCACCGGCGCAACCCCGCCCGCAACCGCCCTCACCACGGTCCGGCAGTACGGACAAGTCACCGACTGCCCGGCAAACTCGTCATCAATCTCGATCGGCTTCCCGCACGACGAACAATTAAACTGAACCGCCATACACCACTCCGCGCCAAGCCCGGACCACCCGCCGGTCAATCAGCGGGCGAATTGTAGCGGCGGAGCTGGGCAGGCAATAGATGAACGAAACGACCCGATCGTCAGCGACCGGATGTCGATTCGGGCAGCGGCAACATCACGCCTTGACTCAGCGGCTCAACGATCGGATTACCCAAGCGCCTTTCGACTATAAACGCCTCCGGAAACGAATCGACGCGCCAATCCGATCCTCGGGCCATCACCAGTCGGTATGGGTAACCGTCCACAGGAAATGAATCGAGCGGAACCAGCGATCCCGACACATTGACCGGCGCGTTGATCACATGGCCGTCGATCAACAGCAAATTGAATCCGGCCGAGGCGTGCCACGGCGCAACGGCCACAGGATCCCCCCCTCGAGCGCCCCGCCGGCGATGAACTCTGTCGTGCTGAGGTACGCCTGCATGAATCGCGATTCTGCAAATAGCAGCAGTTCCGAGGGCTTCGCCACCATCTCGTACGGCCGCATGAACGACCCATACCGAAGTCCGGTATTGCCATACGCGTCCCAATCGCCCGGAAACCAAAGAAAGTCTCCCTGGTAACTCGTCCCGAAAGCATGGAACATGGATTTGTGAACGACCTCGGTCTCCTCCAGCGTGCACGGCGTCGAATCGGCGAATCGCGGCTCGTAAATCGAACTGTTCGCGGCGCCCGTATCGCTCGGGCAACGAAAAACGGAAAAGTCCGCATTTGGTGGAATCGCCCCGCTGAACAGCGAAACGTTGTACGGACGCGTCTGCGCACCAAATCCTCCGAAATCTGGAGTCGGCCCGGTCCAGTCGCTTCGATACTCCCCGCAAGCGCCGTCAGCGCCGCCCCAATCCCAGGCGCCGAGTCCGGTCCACCTGTTTGCTCCTGACGACGACTGCCGATGCGCGATCATGCGACTGTCGGCATTGGCGACGACGACAGACAACTGTCCGATCTGCCGCAGGTGTTTCTGGCACACGAGCAACTGGGACTGGCCCCGCGCGGTGGTAAGGCCGCCGACGGCGGTGAGGGCCAGCCCGCCGAAGGCCGTCACCAACACGAGCACTTCGAGACGGGTGATCGCGCGCCGATTGCATTGTCCGATGCGTGGGGACATGACGCGTACCTCAATTCTGCGTTGCGCGTCGCGATCATTCCTTGCGTTCGGCGACGTAGACCTGCCGAAAGATTCCCTGGCGATTGATGGGAATCACATTTGTGGACACGCTTGCAAATGCGAGCGATCGCCCATCTCCGGAAATGGCGGGGTAGATTCCGCCGAATTCGATCTGATTTCCGGCGTTGTCGACGGTGACCCGCTGAAACTCCGCGGTTGCCACCGCAATGACGCCGGCGTCCGCCGCCCAGCGGTCCCAGACGATCACATCGAACGAGCCGTTCGTATCTCCGGGGACGAGATCAGCCGACGCGGTTTGAAATGCCACATACCGCCCGTCCGCACTGATCGTCGGTCCATAGCAGTCGCTCCGCGCCGCCGCTCGGCCCCCGCGCGCACTCACCATCCGCGTCGATTGAGTGACTCGATCCCGCAGGTAGACCTGCCGCACGCCGTTCGTCGGCGCATTCACCAGATTCGTCGCGAGACTGTCGAACGCGACGTACCGTCCATCCTCCGATACGGCGGGCCGGCTGGTCGGCCCGTTTGCCGGGTCGCCTGCCGTCGAGACATTCACGCGCGTGGTCGCAATTCCGCCCGGCTCATCGAACGTACCGTTGCCATCCATATCGCGGTCGTGGATCAAAATGTCGGATAGCCCGTTCGTATCACCCGCAACCAGATTGGTCGCATTGCTTTCAAACAGCACAAACCTTCCACTGCCCGACAGCACGGGGTTGATGCTGTTGGAACCGGGCGCGGCGGGTACGCCGGCCGAATCGATGTTGACCTGCAAGGTTTTTCGAGCGCCGGGCGCGGTCTCGTCGAAAACACCGTTGCCATCGGCATCGCGATCGTGCACCAGCACGTCGGCGCTCAGCGTGAAATACGGTGTCGCCGTCGCATCGCCGCGTAAGACCGGCTGTGTGGTCGCATGAAACGCCACGAATCGTCCTGTGGCGGAAATCGACGGATGCATGCTGTTGTTGATCCGCGACCCGTCCGTCCTCACGCTGACGAGCGCCGCGGCCCGGCGTCCGGTTTGTGGTTCGTCAAAGACGCCGTTGGCATCGCGATCGCGGTCGATGACGACGATCCGTGGCCCGACGAAGCTGAACGGGGCGACGATGTTGTATGCATCGGTCTGAATGGCAACAAATCGACCATCTGCCGACACCGCCGGGCCGACGCTGTCGAGATTGCCCCCGACCGGCGGGCTGCCCGAATTGACGGCCGCGCTGACGATCGAGAGGCCCCCCGCTGCGCGATCGAATGCATAGATCTCCGCAACTCTGTCGTAGTAGGCGCCCGGCATCAATGAATCACGCGTCACGAAAAGAACGTGACGGCCGTTCGCTGCAACGGCCACGCAAAAGCAATGATCGGTCGCGGCAGAGTTGAACGGCCGCACGCTGCACGCGCTGACCGTTTGCCAATGCGACTGAGCGAATACAGGTTGCGTTGCAACAAACGCAGCGATAATTGCGACGAACGGGATGACAATCCACGAATCGGGACTGGTGCGACACCTGCGCCAGCCTGTGCGTACGAACGGCGATGTTCTCATGCAGTGCCTCCGAGCGAAGGCCGTGGGAGTCGGCGTGAGGCAGACGGGAGACCATGGGACTGTAGCGATTCGGGCTCGGACGGCAACAACATCAACGACGACCCGTTGATGTTGGAATCCTCAATCGAATGGGTGCGTGAAAACCGGGTGCCGGATTGTGAGAATTAGCGGGCACGCCGCCCAATCGTTCGCCCCCTCCACGACTTGCAGACAATCCGAAGTTCTGCTTAACCAATCGTTGACATATACAATATGTAGCGTACCATGCGGACCTGTCCTCAACATCTGGGTAGAGGACAGCCGATACAGGGACAGCCATGAAACTCACAAACGTATCGGTGGCGAATCAAGTCAGGCCGGCGGGCGACAGGACGTCGCTTAACGCCTGCCGTCAAAACGGTTTATCGCACGTATCTGGTTGACGCTTTGGGCTTCCGGCCCGGCGCCGGGGCTTTGTGCCCTTTTGCCGGTTGAAACGGGGTAGTGTCATGGTCGTTTGCACGACGGATCGAGCCGCAACACGAGTCACGGACGACTCAAACCGCCTCGCCGCGTTCACCGAGAACGCCATCAAGGTCCTCCGCGCCCGCTACCTCAAAAAGAACGAGAAGAGTGAGTGCGTCGAAGCCCCGGCCGACCTCTTCCGCCGCGTCGCCGCCACCATCGCCGACGCCGAAAAGCTCTACACCGGCGACCCGGCCATCCGCGACGAGTGGGAAGACCGCTTCTACGACCTCATGGTCTCACAGCAGTTCATGCCCAACAGCCCGACGCTCATGAACGCCGGCCGCGAAATGGGCATGCTCTCGGCCTGCTTCGTCCTGCCGGTCCGCGACTCCATCGACGAAATCTTCGACTCGATCAAGCACACCGCCCTCATCCAGAAGGCCGGCGGCGGCACCGGCTTCGCCTTCGACGAACTCCGCCCCACGGGCGACTTCATCAAGTCCAGCGGCGGTACGACCAGCGGCCCCATCAGCTTCTGGCGCGCCTTCAGCGAGGCCACCAACGCCATCCAGCAGGGCGCCTTCCGCCGCGGCGCCAACATGGGCATGATGAACATCCACCACCCCGACATCCTCAAGTTCCTGCACGCCAAGCAGGACCTGACCCAGTTCACCAATTACAACATCTCGGTTAAGGCCTCCGACGAGTGGATGGACGAGTTCCTCGCCGACCCCAACGCCCCCCACGTCTGCCGCAACCCCCGCACCGGCAAGAAGTACTGGCTGCCCAAAGACCTCGCGATCTGGGAGTACGTCATCAGCGACCTCCCCGAAGCCCTGCCCGGCCACAACCCGCCGGTTGCCGTCTACTCGAAGCAGGACATCTGGAACATCATCATCCAGAACGCCTGGCAGACCGGCGAGCCCGGCGTCGTCTTCATCGATCGCATCAACGAGCACAACCCGACGCCCCACATCGGCCGCATGGAAGCAACCAACCCCTGCGGCGAGCAGCCGCTGCTGCCCTACGAGGCTTGCAACCTCGGCAGCATCAACCTCGGCGTCTTCGTCAAGAACGAGTGCACCCCGCACGCCGACGTCGATTGGGACGCCTTGCGGACCTGCGTCCACGAGTCCACCCGTTTCCTCGACAACGTCATTGACGCCAACAAGTACCCCCTCCCCGAGATCGACGCGATCTGCAAAGGCAATCGCAAGATCGGCCTCGGCATCATGGGTTTCGCCGACGCCCTCTTCAAGCTGGGCGTCCGCTACAACTCCGAAGAAGGCCTCGCCTGGGGCGAGCGCTTCATGAAGTTCGTCAACGACGAAGCCCACAACTACTCCGAGCAGCTCGCCCGCCAGCGCGGCAACTTCCCCAACTGGCCCGGCAGCCACTGGGAGACCAAGTACCACCGGCCGATGCGCAATGCCTGCGTCACCACGGTGGCCCCCACCGGAACGATCAGCATCATCGCCAACTGCTCGGGCGGCATTGAGCCCATGTTCAGTTTGGCCTTCTATCGAAATGTCCTCAAAGGCCAGGCCGAAGGCAAAACGCCGTTGATCGAGATCAACGACACGTTTTCCCGCGTGGCCCGCGAGCGCGGTTTCTTCAGCGAGGGTCTGATGGATCAGATCGCCAGGGATGGCACCCTCGCTCCAATACCTGCCATCCCGGCGGACGTGCGGAACGTCTTCGTCTGCGCCCACGACATCGAGCCCGATTGGCACGTGCGGATGCAGGCGGCGTTCCAGCGGCATTGCGACTCGAGCATCAGCAAGACCATCAACTTCCCGCACGACGCAATGCCGCAGGATGTCGAGAAGATCTATCGAACCGCCTACGAGCTGCGCTGCAAGGGCGTCACCGTCTATCGCGACGGCTGCCGCTCCAGCCAGCCCATGGCCCTGAAGGACTCGGAAAAATTGCACGAAAAACTGACCGGTAAAGCAGACGGCAACGAATCGACCACCCCCGCCAACGGCGAAATGCCCGGAACAAACGGCGATACCCCGCCGACCGCCCCGCGCATCAGCACCGAGCGTAACCTCTTCGGCGAACGCATCACGCGCGTCGATCCGCCCGCCGTTCCGTCGCTCGAACCGCAGCCGCTGCCGCCCATCGTCTCCGGCGTCCGCGTCCGCCAGATGACCCCCTTCGGCAACATGCACGTCAACATCACGGTCGACGCCCGGATGGAGCGCGAACTCGAAGTCTTCGCCCAGCTCGGCAAGGGCGGCGACCTCGCCAACAGCGATCTCGAGGCCATCTGCCGCATGATCAGCTTGTGGCTGCGTGCCGGCGGCGCCCTCACCCACGTCATGAAGCAGCTCTCGGGCATCGGCTCGAGTCTGCAGATTCCAACACGGACCGGCCGGATCATGTCGCTCGGCGACGGATTGGCCCACGCCCTCAAGCGTTACTTGAGGGCCAAAGAGCGCCACGGTTTGCGGGCCATCCTCTTGGGCGAAGTGGACCCGGCCGAGTTGGAGAATGAGACTCCGTCCCACGGTGACAAGCCAGGGAACGGCAACGGCGGCGACAGGACGGACCGCGCCGTGGCCGTGGAGCGCGATGTTTCATTGTCGGCCCTGTCGGGCGCGAGCGGCGCGGCCGCGCCCGACATGGGCCATCCAGCCGATCGGCTGGCCGCCGGCTACAAGCTCAAGTGCCCCGAATGCGAAGCCGTCTTGGCCATCGCCGAGGGCTGCAAGAAGTGTCACAGTTGCGGTTGGGCGCAGTGCTGAGTTTTCTGTTCGCGCCGCGCGTCCGCCGATACGGACATCAGCGGACCTGCGGCCGAACAATCCGATCCGGCGATGCCGGATCACCCGTGATCGGAGGAAGAGCAGTCATCACCTGACCTGCGAGGGAATAGGAGCTGGCTTCTTTCCCCTCCGGAAAGCACCGGGCCGCCCCTAGAGGGCACTCGGTGCTTTCTTTTTTCCGACTTAGTTCCCCGCCCCCTCCGCCCCCGCCCCCCGCTCCACCAGCTCAAACTCAATCTCCTGCAACTCCCGATCCAGCTCAAACCCGTCCGGCAGCACCACCTTCGGCGCTCGCCGCACCGTCTTGCTCGTCCCCGACGCGTCCGACGCCAGCACCTCGACGTACAAAAAGATCTGCTGCGGCGTCAGCTTCTCGATCTCCGCCGCCGGCCCGCGAACATGCACATCCGGCCGGAAGTTCGAATTCTCCGCCGGCTTCAACACGTATTGCCGCTCCACGTCCGGCGGCACCGCGAACACGATCTGCACCGGCCCCTTCACCGCCGTCGCAAACAGGTTCACGAACCGCCCCGAAACCTTCACCGTCCCTGACGGCGAAAACTCCGCCGTCTGCGCCGCCTCCGGAATCGACAGCGACAGGTCCAGCGAGAACTCCGCATCATCCGGGTGCGACGCCAGCCATCCGCGCACCGCCTGCTCTGCCGAAGGCCGCAACACCGAATCCGCGTACCGCCCCGTCGCCAGCATCGTCGGCAACCGTCGCACCTCGACCGTCGGCGGCTGGCACACCACGTTCTCCACCCGCACCGACCCGAAGTCCGGCCGGATCTCCATCTTCACCGACGACAACCGGTCGATCAGAACCGTCGCATCCGGCGGCCGGATGTCATAGATGTCCAGCCCCAGCTCCCGAAACGCCCGGCTCTCGCTCAGCAGCCGTCGCGTCGACACAATCCGCTGTCCCGGAACCGCATCATCCGCCGGCCAGACATACTCAAAATGCTGACCCGGTTTGCGGTCGAGCAGGGTCCGGAACGCGTCGAGGCGCCCGCGCGTCCCCGTCAGCGTCACCGACACCTCCGGCGGCTGCGGATTCTCGATCGTCGCGATGAACGACTGGTCTGCCGATTTGACCTCCAGTCGAACCGGAATCTCCGCCCGGTCCGTCACGCGCCGATCCGCCGACCACCAGATCAGCCACGTCAGTGCGGCCACCGTCCCGAAGTGTTTAATGCGATCCCACATGGTGTCAGCTCGGCGGCGGCGTTTCCGGTTCCGGCGCGGCCACCTCGGCCGGCGCTTCCGGGACAACCGGCTTTCCCAGCGACGTTCGCAGCGTCTCGCGCAGCTCATCCGGTGTCAGATGTCGCGTAATCTGCCCGCGCTCGAACACGCTGATGATCCCCGTCTCCTCGCTCACCGCGATGACCACCGCATCGCTGTCTTCCGACAATCCCAGCGCCGCACGATGCCGGCTCCCGAACGACTGGTCGAGTCCGTCCGTATCCGTCAGCGGAAACTGCACCCCCGCCGCCGCCACGCGCCCACCGGAAATCACGACTCCCATGTCATGCAGCGCCGACCCCGGCCAGAAGATCGTGTTCAGCAGCGGCGCGCTCACCTCCGAATCCATCCGCGTCCCCGACTCCATCAGCGCCGAAAGCTGCGTCGAGCGCTCGATCGCAATCAATGCCCCGATCTTATTCCGCGAACAGTAGTCGGCGCACTCCACGACCGCGTCGATCACGCGTTCCATCTCGCCTGACAGGTTCGCGAACAGCCGCGTCGCACCCAGCCGGATCAGCGCCCGCCGAAGCTCCGGCTGAAACGCCACCAGCGCCACCAGCAGCATTCCCACCAGAAAAGGCGGATACAACACCTTGATGCGCTCCAGCTCGAGCTGATCCGCCAGCACGCTCACGATGATCGTCGCGACCAGCAGCACCATCGCCACCCCGCGAAACAATCGCTCGCCGCGCGTCCCACGCAGGAAGCGCAGAACCATGTGCACCACCAGCCCGATCAGCAGCAGCTCAAAGAAAGCCGAGAGCGTCCGCCGGTCCGGATGCATGAGGCGTTCGATGATGGCTTGCAGCGACTCAAGCACGGAATCCACTCCCGCATGCGACGTGCCGACATCGCTGAGGATACTCCCGCACCCGCGCCGCTTCTAGCACGCCCGGCGCGCAAAAAAGCGGCGTCACCCGGATCGATCCGGATGCCGCCGCGTAATCAACAATGCCTGTCCTGTCGAGTGCCCGCGCTTACGCGCGCTTCGATTGGAAGCAGTCGCGACAAAAGACCGGCCGGCCTTCCGTCGGCTTGAACGGCACCTCGGTCTGCTTGCCGCACTCGGCGCATGTCGCCGGGAAGAACTTCCGCGGCGCCCGCGGTCCGCCGCCACCGCCCCCGCCGTAGCCGCCACCACCGCCGCCATAACCACCCCCACCCTGACGATCACGCCCCCCGCCATACCCGCCGCCGCCACCGCCGCCCGGACCCGACGCCCGCCGCTTCGACCGGCAGTCCTGGCAGCGCTTCGGCTCATGTGCATAGCCGCGCTCGGCATGGCGCTGCTGGTCGGCAGCCGTGTAAACAAACTCCGCCTGGCAATCGGAGCAGACCAGCGTTTTGTCCGTGTAGTTCATGATCGACCTCTCGTTTTTTAATGGGGGCGCTTGCCGGCGTGCTTCGACGGATTCCGTTGGCCGAGCGGCCAAATGTGGACGGGATGCTCCTGGGAAGGGTCGGCGTTCCAGCCCTCAATACCTGTGAATATCAGAACCATCCGGCCCGATCGTGTCAAGAAAATTGTAGCCCAGACCACCCCGTAACCCCCTTCGGGATTGCTAAGAGCCCCGCACACCAAACTGTCGCCCCCGCCGTAACTTGCAACCTGGCCGCACTCTCCGAGCCGACACCCGATGGGACAAACCCCTACGACGACCACGTCGCCCAGTAGCGGCCGGCGCCCTCGCCGGCCGACGCGGGCCAACAACTCTGATCAAAACCAACCGCACCCCCGTCGGCGTCGTCTCTACGGTGCCGTCTCCATCACCCGCGCCCACGGAATCGCCGCCGGCAGCCCGAGTTGTCGCAGCTTGTCAATGGTCGCCGTCCGCTTGATTCGCGAATACCTTTACATCCTCGAACGCAATCGCGAACCTTCCACAACGATCGGCCGCGATCGACGATTCGCGGATCGCCGACCGCATTGTGACCTGTCTCTCGATAATCGTTGTCGCCGGTTGTGTGCAGGGTGGAGGAGCCTCTTCCTCGTCGCCGAATGCGGAAGTGAGCATGACGCCCAGCGTAAACAGCACCAGCGGAACGAGAGAAACCTTGGTGCGAGCAAGAAAAGCCATGTGTGCCCCCGTGCGCAAGGGAACCTAATTCGTGGCGCGGACCGTCCGCACCGCCGATTGTCTCGGTCTTCAAATCTCCGGAGTGATGAGCGTGCTACCGCTTACCGCGCCATAGCAAGTATCCCGCCACCAGAGCCAGCATCGCGCCGCTGCACGGCTCCGGCGTTCTCAATTCGTACGCCAATTGACCGATGCCGCTAATCAACCGAAATGGCGTGTCGATCGGAAATCGGACTGCAAACTCGCCACCCGTGTTAGAGCCTTCCCAGCGAAAGTAGCTGCTCGGATCGCCGAGCTGGGCAATCTCGATCCAGTACGGCGCGCCAGGTTGCGGCGGTGCAAAACAGTTGACCAAATCGACCTGATACCGGAACTCCGGCGGCCCGGGCCCGGTTGCGATGCTGAACCCCGTCGCCTGTCGTAGCGGGTTCAGGAATTGCTCTTCCCAGAGAAGCGCCCCTGGCAAGCCGACCGCGTCACCTAAGAACCGGATGCGCACGATTTCGCTCAGTGGCGGCGGCTCAACTTCTTGCGCGAGCGAGCTGCCATAAAACGACCACCAAGTCACCCGGCAGATCGGTAAATCTTGTTGCAAATTAAATTTATCGGCGACGACTTGCCCTGCGGCACCTCCAAATTCACTCATGAACTGCGTGTCCGCCGCATATCCACCCGTCCTCCCCGGCCCCTGCCGATGCAACAGCAAGTCTGCCCGTGCCGCGGTAGCGCACAGCAGGATGACCGCAGCCCCCGCGAATAAGTGCTTCATGCCAACTTCCTCCGTCGCAAGCAAGGTGCCATCGCCCCGTCTGGCGCCATGCACGCCGCCGGATGCCAGAACTCCTCCCGGCAATATGGGGTGCAGCCCCGAACGCTGTGTTGTGCTTCGACGTCGGTGGCGGCCAGCAGGCCGGTCGTCGTGCCGTCGGTCTGCGCCCACGCGACCCCGCCGAGCTTGTCGTTCCCGACGATCAAATCCGAGATACACGCTGATGGCGTGTGCTCCTGCGGCCCGCTCGGATCACCTTGCACAGGAATCGCCACGGGTGTCTCGTGAAAGTCGAACTCGCGCTCAAGGAGCACTTATCCGATGCCCTCCTGACAATCCCGCTCAAGGCCGCGCCAGGCAACCCGCACCCGTCCGAGCGGGCTGACGGCAATCGACGCCGCCTCATGGATCGGCCCACAGGGCGGCAGCCCCTCGTGCGGCGCGGACAATAGCTGCGTCGCGCCATCAAGCGTTGCGTCGGGCAAGAAGCGTTGGATCATCACTCGGACGGTTTCGTCCAAGCCCAGTTCGCCGAATTGATGCGTGACAACCATATTGCGACCACACTGCTCGATCGCCACCGCGCTGTCCCAGGCGTCGCTGGAGACGAGAACCTCCTGCGTCGTCGTAGGAGGTGCCGGCAGGCCGTCGCAGGACTGCGCCGCGCCGGGCCTGACGATGCTTCCGATGACAAAAGTCGTGAAGACGATGACGAGGGTTCCGTTTAACCCTTTTGCAAGAACCATCGGAGCGTTCATAGCTGCACTCCTTCCACTGAGGCAGAAGAACAAAAATCCGCTTCGTCCAACGCATGGTCTTCCAAAGTATGGGTGGCCTCAAATTTCGTCTCTATTCGTCGTTCGCCTCCTTCCACGCCCGCGCCGAATTGCGAGCAGCAGGCCCACCGTTGCAACGCCTGCTATAGCTCCCGGCTCTGGAACGACTAATCGAAACGCGAGATCCGCGTCCCCCGTCCCGGTGCCTCGCCAATCGAGGAAGTTTGGATTCATGAATGCCCGCCCGCTGAGATTGGCAATCGAGATCTCCCAGTACCAGGCCGTTGTAATGTCATCCTGCTGAACGATCGAAATCCAATACGGCGTCGCGGCCGACAAGTTGAATGGCGTCGGCAGCTCGAACTCATAGCGGAACTCGCGCGGGAGAATCCCCACTCCGATGACTCGCCCCGTCGCGATCCGCTTGGGGTTCACGGCCGTAAACTCGTGCAGCACGGACCCGGGCAGCCCATCGCTCGGACGCGAGTCGTACAGCCGAACCAGCATCGTCTCCGCGACCGGCGGATTGTCGCGGTCGTAGAACCCGAACCACTCCAGACGGCGGGCCGTCGCCGGAGCCGAAAGTCGGAAATCATCGGCCTCGACCTGCCAGACCGCCTGACCGAACATGTTGATAAACTCCGTGTCGGAAGCTGCCCCTCCGGCGGGGTGCGGAGGGTGGTCAACAGTAATCTGCGCCGCGCTCGGAGCAACTAGAAGACTGGAAACGACGATTGCACCGAATGAGCGTTTCATGACAGAACCTCCCCGCAGTCCGGACGAATGGGAGCACAACAGTCCGATTTCACGCCGGACACCGGAACGCTCAATTCTATTGCTTTGTTTACTCGCAAGTCCGGTGCCAATGCGTCCGGAAATCGAATCCGACTTGCGGCATGCGCAGCCCTGTTTTCCGCTGCCGGCGAAGCGACACTTTGCGGAAGAACCCGCAACAACAGCGGAATAGTCCGCCCAGCCGCCCTCTCCCCCGCCCGCTTTCCCCATTTCCCCGACAGCGCTTGAACAGACCAAGCGACCGGCCCTCTTTCTGCGTTTTGGCGTTTCTGCGTTTCAGTTTTCTTCCGCCCTGCGGAACGCTGGCCACTCTTTACTACAGACAGCGCGAGGGCGCGACCTGCCCTTGACACGACGCGGCGGCACTGCCGCTCTCGAACGCGAAGCGTTCCCGGCGTGTCAAGGGGCCCTCGCACCGACCAGCGGAACACCCGCGCGACAGCGAGCGCGTTTAGCGCGCCCGCCAGCGGCCACGGAGAAATTGCGCGCGCCGAGAGGGAACGTGGCACTTCTGCCGGATTTTGCGAGGTATCGTCGGGATGTCTCAGGGCTTGCTATGTCTGTTATTCCGCAATCCGCAATCCCCAATCCGCAATTCACGACATGTGTTGTCCGGATCTCTATCGGCGGCTATCGGCTGCTATCGTCAAAAAAAGAGGTCGAGCGCCGCAAACCCGCGAACGGACGACAGTGAACCGATGACTGAAAACCGACCACCACGACCCGCGTCCCATCAAATCCCGTCTAATCCCGGCAAAAAACTAAGGGGGGAGGTCCCCGTGACTCCGAAGCCCCGAAAGTGCAAGCGTCCGTTTATGCCGACTGTGATGATCGCCCAGGATTGCCAATCACCGCCAAGCAACGCCCTCAAATCAAATCCCGCCGCCCCATTCCTACCCCCACGTCCGCCCCATGCGGCGCCCGGCCGCCTTCGTCCCCCCCTACGTGCCTACGTGCCTCCCAGGGCCAAAACCCCAATGAATTCGCGAATTCTCACCATTCTAACTTTTCAGCGTGGCCCCGTTTCCAAGCCCCACGCGGTCCCCAGACCGCCCCGGTTTGGACGTTTCGACTTTTTGGCGTTTCAGCGTTTCTGCGTTTCAACCCGCCCCCGCCTACAGCTCCCCCGCCGAGCGCTCATCCACGAACGGCGCCTCCTGCAACTTCGCCCGGATCGACTCCCACGCCTCCGGCTGCGGAATGCTCTTCGCCTCGTACGTCTTCAACAGCGGCATGAACTCGTCCGCCAGCCGATAGATCGCCACCAGGTCCGACCGCACGCTCGCGTTGTAGAGCGGCGCGATGTCCGATTCCCGCAGATGGAGATCCTGGTACTGACCCGCCATTGCATACTCCGCCACGAGATGCGATCGATACCGCGCTGCGTCCGCCCGCCCAGCCGACAACTGGTTCAACCGCCGGTGCCACTTCAGGATCGCCGCCCGATCATCCCCCTTCACCACCAGCGGCACGTCCTCGTCGAACAGCGCCGCCCCGGTCGGCGGCAACAGGTCGTTCAGGTTGTAATACTGCGCATCCAGCGTCACATTCCCCGACCCATCGGCTTCCCGGTTCATCGTCAGCGTCACCGCCATAAAGCTCTTGGGATACTCCTGGACCGACGGATTGATGATCTCGCAGAACGGCCGCCGGATCGACCGCGTCACCTGTGGCGGATCATTGAAATCCCTCAGCAGCGGGTGTTTCTTCCGATGCGCGTCAAACTTTGCTCGCATTTTCTCCGCCCGCGCATTGGCATGATCCAGCGCCGCCCGGATCGCCGGCACATCTTCCGCCCACCGCACCCGCGGGCTCCCCGAGTGCAGATGACCGCAGATATAGCCGACCACCTTCGGGTGATCGCCAATCAGCGACGCCACCTCGAGGAACGTATCGTCCTCCGCCGCTCGGTCGCGTCCCACCCGCCAGAACGGCGTCTTCTCCCCGACCCGCGGCAGGTACCGGTTGACCAGCAACTCGCCCAGCTGGTTATGTCCGAAGACCATGACCGCCTTGATCTCCGGATTCTTCTCCGCGTCGTCCAGCCGCTCCCTCAGCCAGGCAAACTGCTCGCTCGACAGCGCCGGATACAACGCCGCCTTCTCAGACAGCGTGTCCAGGATGTTCGCCTCATTCGTATTCAGCATGACCAGCCGGACCTTGCCAACCCCCGGCCACGCCCGGTCGTAGTCGTAGTAACCCCCACGGCTCTGCCGAAGCATCGCCGGCGGAATCCCCAGCCCGTTCGGCTCGTTCGAATAGTCGCGCACAAACTTGTCGAGCTGCTGAATCGTCCCATCCAGCGTCTCCACCGGCGAGTCGGTCTCGCGCCAGCGAATCGCCAGGAAGTGCCGCGTGAAGCACCCCATGAAAAATCGATCGTGATTCCCGATCGTGTTCAGATAAACTGGCGACTTCTCGCGCAGGTCCTGCCCGGCCACATCCATCGTCCCGTGCAGCCAGCAATCATCCTCGCGCGATGGCCCCAGCAGGAAGCTCTCCATGAAGTAATCGAATGCGTGAATCTCCGAGCGGATTCCGAGCTGCACCGCGTCCCCGCCGTGCACCACCGCGTCAAAGTAACCCGCGTCCACGCCCTTCCGTACCGCGCTCAGCAGGTACGCCAGGTAAAACACGTCGCCGTGGTCGCAGTAAAAACTCTTCTCGACCGAATCCGTCCGCAGCTTCGCGACGTATCGCAACCAGTTGCTCAGCCCGACGCACCGATCGCGAACCTGGATGTCCGCCAGGTGCACGAACCGATACGCGCCGGGAACCGGCTTGAGCTGCTCGCGCTCGAACCGCATCGGACCTGCCGCTCGAGTGACCTCGTCGGGCGCAAAGTCCTCCGGCTTCACCCGGTACGGCTCCGACGGATCGCCACGCCACGGCGCGAGCGGCTCCGGCTCCGCCAGAATGTTCACCACCCCCGACTTGTAGAGGTAATGCGGAATCCAGTGCTCGTCCCGCCACGCCCCGAGATAATTGTGCGCCGAATAGCTGCACGAAAGGCCGACAAGCAGAAGAAAGTTAGCTGCGATCAAAGCCGAACGTCGAGCGCGATTCATGAGCCCGAAACCTCACCGCGCTCGCCGCGCGGCGGATAATCTATGCAATCAAGCTCATCCGGGCAATCGCGCCTCGCGCGGGTCCCGACCGGACCGCCGACACGGCAAAAGCGGCGCGCTTACCTGGAGTGACTCGCAAGAAGCGCTTCAACGAAGTACGGCACGTCATTGGAGTCAACGAAATGATCGCCGTTCAGGTCCGCCCCACAGACGTCATCCGACAACGGCCCCGGCCCACTGTTCATCGCACTTGTGAATAGTTGAACATCGCTTCCGTCGATTCGCCGGTCCCCGTTGACGTCCCCCGCCAAGTATGGAACGCACGGATCGCACAGATCGCCCAAGCCATCTCCATCTGTGTCGAGTTGATCCACATTCGATTGGGTCGGGCAGTTGTCAACTGCATCGATGGCTCCGTCGCCATCCGAGTCTTCCTCGATGTTCCACAAGCAGCCGAGCGCGTTGACCGGCAGGTGCGGCCGCGTCCGCGGACAACGATCGACGCAATTCTCCACCCCATCCCCGTCATAGTCACCCGGCGGAAACCCCGAGTACCGGATGACCGGCCCCGTATCGTCCGCGATGACCACCTCGCACGGCGGGATCGTCGTGATTCCCTCCTGCCAGACGCCGGGCACCGCCCAGTCGGCGATAATGCTCATGTCGCGACGGACAGCCCTAATGACATTCATCCAGTTGTAAAGAACGTACAACACGTCGTTCGCGCGATCGTAGTAAAGGTCAGAGATGTCCGTCACACCCGGCCACGGAGTGACGATTCCCACCGGCGTGATGTTCGCCGCCGTCGCACTCGACCGGATCGAAAGTCGAAATTGGTAGATTCGACCATCGTTCTGGTGGCCGACATAAAAGACCCCGCCCTCCGGATCAGTCAACGAGGGAACGAAAGTTACCGCTTCGAGGCACGTATTGGTCGGGCAACCTTGAATCCATGTGCCGAGATCGAACACGCGTGTCACCTGTCCGCTGACGAAGTTAAACTCAAGTATCTTCGGCGGGAATTCGACGAGCACGTAGACCATATCGCTCGCCGGATCGGCCACGCAGATTCCCTCCAGATCACCCGTCACAAACCAGTTCCGCACATCGGTTCCGTCCGCCGTCATCGACGACACGAGCCCGTTGTCGTGAATCAGAAACAGCCGCTGCACGCGCGGATGCCAGACGATGCCGCTCGGCTCATAGCCCGGCGGAAGCTGCAAGCTGATATCGACGCCGGGAAGTTGACCGGGAAACGGAAGTGTCTCCGCATAAGCAACCGTGCGACGATTGAACACTCCCGCGGTCGCCAGCAGAATGAGCCCCGCGCGCGACAGAACGAGGCGACGACGTCGACAGAGCGGCAGATCGATCGATGGACGAAAACGCATCACATTCGTCGAGCGAGTTCGTCCGGATGACCCGCCGAGGCGGCGAGCCGTCCTTCGATCCTCTGCCCTGACCCACTCTCACGCCGATCGCAATGCGCGATCGGCTGACTCCAGGGTGTGCCCCCAATTCGCTCGTTGGATGTGCAGCGCCGCCGTCGTCCATGTGCACCGCGCGACATGGCGATCACGCGAACAGCCGAACAGAGCGTGCGTAATCCCGGAAGCTTTCCTTCCGTCCTTCACGCCGGTTCGATCGCGAAGGGTGGCGTCGTGAGTTACCCCGAACCCCGTACGCAGCGAATCGAACCGACCCGCGACGCGAAGCCCCGGGTTAACCGGGTCTGACGTGCGCGAAGCCCTATCATAATGCCGAACTTTTCGAGAAAACAACAAAGATTTTGTGCTTTTCCAACATACCGGCGGCGTGCATTCGCACACATCGCATCCTGAGGCCGCGAGCCCGTTATTCGTTCTACGGTCGGCCGAATTGACGCCCTCCCACAGTGCGTGCCGTATCGCACGGCCTGGCAACAGCTTAACCCTCCGACAGCCAGCGCCAACCTCGCCCGCTCAACGCCGTCGCGTCAGAATATAAACAAGATCCCAGAAGTCCGCTTCGCCGTCATGGCGATACCACGTCGCCAACCCGATCCCGATCACCGCGGAATAGTTGCACCATACAAGCACAAACGGCGAGAACCACTCGGATCCCTTCAGCATTCCCTGACGAGTCCAGACCCCGCCCATCGCAAATGCAAAGTGGTTCGACAGCATGACCAGCAACGCCAACACCACCCCCGCTGCCGATACGCTTGTGCCGATGGTCTCCGACTTGTCCTGAATCACGCCGATCAGAATCCACGCCACGAGGAACCCCAAGGAAGCCCGCAGCCAGATGTTCAGCACGACCGGTGGCACATACCACGCCACCGGAAACAACAACCCCGCCAGCCCGACCGCCCAGAGCAGGCCCCAACAAACCCCGCGCAGCAGCCCTTGAGCGGGCGTCCAGATCTCGTTCGTGGCAACAGCCCGCACGTCCCGGGCTGTCTCCCGCACATCCGATTCGTCGTTGGTATCACTCATCGTGCCGAATCACGCTCCAACGTCGATTGTCGCGTCGTGATTCGTAGCCGCGTTCGTTGCTCTGTCAACCGTCCACGCTCGATCCTGGATCAACCGGCGAATTCGTTGCCAGAAGGGATGGATCAAACGCCATCCCGCACTCCGGACACCTTGGCTCGACGAGTCCGCGCAACGGGTATCCACACTTTCGACATTGGTGGTTGAGACATCGAATCCGGTCTGTCAACAATGCAAAATAGACGGCTATCCCGTAGGCTGCGAATCCAATCGCAACGCCGATACCCGCCGATATTCCCAACAGGAACATTCCCAACCACTCATACTCGCCGCCCGGTGAATCAGTGCGGGGCCAACGAGTCGAATCGAGCAAGAAATCAGCGACACACATTCCCGCCGTTGAAACCAGAAGCCCGTATGTCAGAATGCCAACGCGTCGCCGCTCGCCGCCGATCCATCCGCAGACTGCGCAGACGATAGCCGGCGCGAGAAACATACAGATGAACAAAGCTGGCGACGAAACGCCGCCGGCAAACCGGGCGGCCGCGATGACGAAGAACGTCAAAGCAAGCCAGAATCCGGCGCCAAACCGCGTCCGCGCGCGACTCAGAATTCCGTTGCCCGTCGTCAACTCCGTTCACTCGATCGCTGATCCAGCGACAAAGACGACTCGACAAGTAGATTGTCGATGAGCCGCGCCCCCTCCAGTCTCACCGCCAGCGCCAGCATCACCCGCCGATCCACCGGATCGACTTCCTCCAATGTCTCCGGATCAACAATCGCGATGTAATCGATCCTGCATGGCCCCGCCTCATCCAACACGCGCCGCATCTCCGCCACCACCAGCCCCGCCCGCCGCTCCCCCGCGGCAATCCGATCCCGCCCCGCGCATAGCGCCCGATACAAGCTCGCCGCCTGCACCCGTTGCGGCGGCGACAGGTACTGATTCCGCGTCGACTTCGCCAATCCGTCCGCCTCGCGCACGATCGGACATACCTCGATCGCAATCCCCATCTTCAAATCCGCCACCATCCGCCGGATGATCACCGCCTGCTGCGCATCCTTCTGCCCGAAGTACGCCACGTCCGGCCGCACGATCTCGAACAGCTTCGCGACCACCGTGCAAACCCCCTCGAAGTGCCCCGGCCGAAACGGACCGCAAAGCCCCTCCGCCAGCCGCCCCGGCCGCACGCGTGTCTCATCGCCCGCCTCGTACATCTCAGATGCCGGCGGACCGAAAACCACGTCGCACCCCGCCTCCTCGCACAGCCGACGATCGTTCTCCACCGGCCGCGGGTATGCGGAAAAATCCTCATTCGGACCAAACTGGGTCGGATTCACAAAGATCGAAACCACCACGAAATCGCCCGCCGCCCGGCTCCGCTCGATCAGGCTGGCGTGCCCCGCGTGCAATCCCCCCATCGTCGGCACAAACCCCACCCGCCGCCCGGCCCGCCGAGCGGCAGCCACTGCAGCGCGACACTCCGAGATCGTGCTGACGCTCTTCAACGCTCGGTCTCCGCTGCGAATTCACACCCACGGCACGCTTCGTGCACCAAGTCTCAGCGCGGGTTTGACACCCCCGCGCCCAAGTCACGAAGATACGCGTCGCGGGCGGCCTCGTCGGCCGAATCCGGCGACGGTTCGATTATTCAGGAGCTGCATCTTATGTCGGAAATGAATCCATTCCAGATTGCCCAAGCCCAGCTCGACGAAGCCGCCAAGAAGCTCGGCCTCGACGAGGCCACCCACGATCTCCTCCGCTGGCCCATGCGCGAATACCGCTTCACCCTGCCGGTCCGCATGGACAACGGCAAGATAAAGGTCTTCCACGGCTACCGCGTCCAGTACAACGACGCCCGCGGCCCCAACAAGGGCGGCATCCGCTGGCACCCCGACGAGACAATCGACACCGTCCGCGCCCTCGCCGCCTGGATGACCTGGAAGACCGCCGTCGCCGATATCCCGCTCGGCGGCGGAAAGGGCGGCGTCACCTGCAATCCCAAGGAAATGTCCGACGGCGAAAAGGAACGCCTCGCCCGCGCCTGGGTTCGAGCCGTCGCCCGCGAGCTCGGCGTCCACCGCGACGTCCCCGCGCCCGACGTCTACACCACCCCGCAGATCATGGCCTGGATGATGGACGAATTCGAGCACATCGTCGGTCACAGCCACCCCGGCGTCATCACCGGCAAGCCACTGCCCCTCGGCGGCTCGCAGGGCCGCCACGACGCAACCGCCCGCGGCGGCGTCTACTGCGTCCGCGAGGCCTGCAAAGTTAAGAACATCAACCCGTCGAAGTGCACCTACGCCATCCAGGGCTTCGGCAACGCCGGCCAGTATGCCGCCACGCTCCACCCCGAAATCCTCGGCGGCGGCAAGCTCATCGCCGTCTCCGACTCGCGCGGCGGCGTCATCAACCGCGGCGGCATCGACCCCGAGAAGATCGTCGCCTACAAGCTCGAGACCGGCAAAGTCACCGGCTTCCCCGGCACCGAGCCGATCACCAACGAAGCCCTGCTCGAACTCGACGTCGACATCATGTATCCGTCCGCCCTCGAAGGCGTCATCACCGCCAAGAACGCAAAGAACATCAAGTGCAAGATCAGTTGCGAGCTGGCCAACGGCCCGACCACGCCCGAAGCCGACGAAATTCTCTTCGGCAAGGGCGTCATGGTCCTGCCCGACTTCCTCGCCAACAGCGGCGGTGTGACGGTCAGCTACTTCGAGCAGGTCCAGAACACTTACAACTACTACTGGTCGCGCGAAGACGTGAATCAGCAGCTCGACCGCAAGATGACCGACGCCTTCCACGCCGTCTACAAGACGCAGCAACAGGCCAAGGTCCACATGCGGCTCGCCGCTTACATGGTCGCCGTCACCCGCGTGGCCGAGGCCTGCAAGCTTCGCGGCTGGGTGTAACAGCGCAGCGCAGAACGTGTCAAACAAAGAGGGCCGAACCCGCGGGTTCGGCCCTTCTTATTTCACGGATCTTGTTGAAGCACAATTACGAGGCGACAACCGCCGCGTTCGACCGCGCTCGAACCGAGATTTGCACCAGCTCCGCCACCGTCGGCAGATCGTGGCACCCGCGCTCGCCTTCCAAGCTCCGCAGCGGCACCGGGCTCGACGGTATCTCCTTCCGCCGCGCAATCGCCCCAAACCGCAGCCGCAGCGCCCACCCCAGCGTCCGGCGAACCGTCTGCAATGCCCCGTAGTTCCCCAGGAACTGACAGAACACGTCCTGGTAAAACAGCCGGTCGCGCGGGATCACCGCATTCCGGAGAAGCTGAAGCGGATTATAAAAGTAAAGATACGACGCCATGATGTTGAACTGCTTCCGCCACGGCTTGTCCACCGTCGTCGCCACCACGTAGTTCGCATCCATCATGTGCGGCTCGACCCGCCGCCCGCCCGCCGATTCGATCACCATGCCGTCCTTGAACGGCTCCTCGTACAGCTTCGAGCCCGTCGCCGGCGTCATCATCAGCACCTGCACGCTCGGCGCGCCCCACTTCCGCAAGGCCTTCACCTGGTTGATCAGCCCGTACGGCTTGCCCGGCGTGTACAGCGGCTGCGTATCGTGGTGCATCATCATCGGCATCGGCGCGATGCCGTTCTTCCGCAGCAGCTCGAACGCCTCCTGCGTCTTGCCGACGCTCTGCCCCTTTTTCACAAACGTCGCCGTAATGTCCTCGACGCCCAGCCACAGCATCTGCACGCCCGCTCCGCGCACGTACTTCAGATCGCTCCGCATCGCCAGCGTGTCGTGCACCGTCACCTCGGTGCCCCATCGCACCTTCTGGTGCATCCGCTTCCGGCCGATCTTCGTCCGCGCCATCGTGTCGATGATGTCGCGCGTCCGCTGATGATCGTTAAAGAAGTTGTCGTCGGCGCCGAAGAAGTATTTGATCCCCAGCTCCGTCCGCAGCCGCACAAACTCGTCGACAATCCGGTCCGGGCTCTTCAGCCGGTGTTGCCGCTGGTTGTACGCCGGGATCGGGCAGTACGGGCACGCGAACTTGCATCCAAATGTGAGCACCAGCGACGAAATCGGTGTGTGCCGCCGAACCTCGCTCCGCTCCATCGCATGCGCGTTTAGCTCCGTCCGCCACCGGCTCGGCCGCTCCAGCAGCTCATACCCGAGCACCGGGTGCGG
>CAZJVS010000010.1:0-125203 GCA_964549445.1 uncultured Planctomycetaceae bacterium | reverse complement strand
GTTTACGGCGTGGACTACCGGGGTATCTAATCCCGTTTGCTCCCCACGCTTTCGCATATCAGCGTCAGATCGACACCAGTGCCCCGCTTTCGCCACGGGCGTTCCTCTAGATATCTACGCATTTCACCGCTCCACCTAGAGTTCCAGGCACCCCTTGTCGCCTCAAGCCTCGCAGTATACCTGGCACTTCCTCGGTTAGGCCGAGGGCTTTCACCAAGTACTTACGAAGCCGCCTACACGCGCTTTAAGCCCAGTAATTCCGAACAACGCTCGCCACCTCTGTATTACCGCGGCTGCTGGCACAGAGTTAGCCGTGGCTTATTTTGGGATCAATCACCTCAACGACGTATTAGGTCGCCTTGATTTCTTCACCCCTAAAGGAGTTTACAACCCGAAGGCCTTATTCCTCCACGCGGCGTCGCTCCGTCAGGCTTTCGCCCATTGCGGAAGATTCGTTACTGCAGCCACCCATAGGTGTCCGGGCAGTGTCTCAGTCCCGATGTGGCCGGCCAACCTCTCAGTCCGGCTACCCGTCGATGCCTTGGTGAGCCGTTACCTCACCAACTAGCTGATAGGACATGGGCCGATCTCAAACCGACAGGCCTTGCGGTCCCCGTCTTTGAGCCACGGAGGATGCCCTCCATGGGCGTCATCAGGTATTACCGTCACTTTCGCAAAGAACCCCTTGCGGGGCTCGACGCTATCCCTGAGTTCAAGGCACGTTACCCATGCATTACTCACCCGTTCGCCACTACACATCATATTGCTACAATGTGTCGTCCGACTTGCATGTCTTAGCCACGCCGCCAGCGTTCGTTCTGAGCCAGGATCAAACTCTTCGCTTAATGCTTGGCTCACGCACCACCGATGCATGCACCGATGATGCGGGATTTGTTTTTTCAGATTCTTCCGCCCGGCTTGCGCCGAACGGCTCCTCGAATCACCGTCTGCAACGGCGTTTTATCCGAGCCGACTGCCCCGAAGGACAATCGAGAATCCCCCGATTCGCCCGAAGGCGAACCGGTTTTGCAGAGTAAAGCGTCGGAAACTTGCAGATTCTCCCGACGCGCTCACATCTCTGCGGCGATCCCTGTTCACTTGTCAAAGAGCGTCCGTTCGTATCGGTTCGCCGCGGCTGTAACCGCTGGTTTACCTCTACGACGGGTCGTCGAGTATATCGCGGCTCGACGGTCTGTCAATCGCATTTTGATCGCCGTTCGACGCGATTCTTGCCGACCGGCGAAGCCATTCTAGACCCACTTCTCCACGCTGGCACACGCGTACTGAGCTGCCGGCACTTCAGCCATAACATCATATTTTACAGCATATTGCGTGCATCAAATGCCGGACGCTAATTGCGAACGCTTTGGGCCCTTCCTCTATCCAGCTCCTCAAATCTTTTCACAGATTCAGCGTGACGCCCGCCGATTCGCGCGATGTAATGACCGATTCGTCGATGTCCCCAGGTCGGGATGCTGATGCAAAAACCAGCCAATTCATCCCTTCCCACGACCACCCCCACTCGAAACATCCTCGGCGGCATTATTGCGATTGTCGCGATCACCTTTGTCGTCTATATCCCGGCCATCCGTTCCGGCTTCGTCTGGGACGACGACTTTTACCTGACCAACAACCGCGTCATCCGCGCACCCGACGGCCTGCTCCGGACATGGATCGAACCCACCGCAAACCCGCAGTACTACCCGCTCGTCTTCTCGTCCTTCTGGATCGAGTACCGGCTCTGGGGACTACACCCCGCCGGCTACCACACGGTCAACGTCCTGCTGCATGCAGCCGCCGCCTGTCTGCTCTGGAGCATCCTTCGACGACTGAATGTACCCGGCGCATGGCTCGCCGCGCTGCTCTTCGCCGTCCACCCGGTTCAGGTCGAGTCCGTCGCGTGGGTCACCGAGCGCAAAAACGTGCTCTCGGGCATCCTGTTCTTCGCGGCCCTGCTCTCCTATCTCCGATTCGCCTTGCCGGATTCGCCGCTTCCGCGCCGCTGGGGCTGCTACGCGCTCTCGTTGTTGTTGTTTCTCGCGGCCCTGTTCAGCAAATCCGTCACCTGCTCGCTTCCGGCCGTGATCCTCATTCTCCTCTGGTGGAAGCGCGATCGCCTTCGCTTCGCCGACGTCCTTCCGCTCCTGCCGATGTTCGCGATCGGCGTTGCGATGGCCGCTGTCACCGTCTGGGTCGAGCACCACCACGTCCGCACCAAGGACCTGCAACTCGGCCTCTTGCCGCTCGAGCGCATCCTGCTCGCCGGCCGAGCCGTCTGGTTCTACTTTGGTAAAATCCTGCTGCCGTTCGGCCTGACGTTCAGCTACGAGAAATGGACGATCTCATCGCAGAAACCGATGCAATTCTTCCCTCCGCTCGGACTGCTGCTTGTGATCATCACCCTGTGGCTCGCACGCCGCCGCATCGGCAAGGCACCCCTCGCGGCCATGCTGCTCTACGTCATCATGCTCGTGCCAGCGCTGGGCTTCATCGACGTCTATCCATTTCGCTATTCATGGGTCGCCGACCATTTTCAGTATCTCGCCGCGGCCGTCCCGATCGCCGCCCTGGTCGGTCTTGCGTGGCACTACCTCTCCAGTAATCCGCCTCTGGGCCGACTCTTCGCGGCATCGATTACTCTTCTCTCCGTCGTCCTGACGATTCGGCAGGCCCGCGCCTATCACGACGAGCAGACGCTTTGGGCCGACACGCTCGGCAAGAACCCGGAGTCCTGGATGGCCCACAACAATTTGGGCAAGCTCCTGCTCGATCAAGGCAAAATCGACGAAGCCCAGCCACACTTCGAGGAGGCCCATCGACTGAACCCCCAGTTCGCGCTGGCACTCAGCAACCTCGCCACGGTCGAGATGCAGCACCGCAACTTCCAGCGCGCCCTCGAACTGTGCGAGCAGGCCGTGCGCACCACGGACCCAAACGTCGCCGAGGCCTACGTCAATCTCGGCCAGGCCAGTGTGCGTTTCGGCGACTTCACGAGAGCATTCGCAAGCTACCGCAGCGCCATCGAGCGCGCCCCCGACTATGTCCTCGCGCGAATGAGCTTGGCCGATCTGCTGCTCGAGTTCAACAAGCCCGATGAAGCCGTGCAGCAGCTCCGCGAAGTCATACGCATCGACCCCGACGACGCTGAGCCGCGAGCCATGCTGGGCAAACTCTATGCAACCCGCGGCGACCACGCGGGCGCCCTCGAGCAATACTTGATCGCGTCGCGCCTGCGCCCCGGCGAGCCCGTCATCCTCAAGTCGATCGCCAGTCTCTACGCCCTGCTTGGCCGGCGAAACGATGCGATCGAATTTGCCCAACGAGCCGTCCAATTCAATCCCGACGACGTCGAGGCCTCCCAGATGCTCGCGGCCCTCCGCGATCCGGCCACGACTCTTCCCGCCGCGCCGTAATTCGCCCTCGCGGTCGGTTATACTTTCCGAAGCGGGCACTGCACCGCCCGCCTCGCGAGCCGCAGCGGAGAGGAGAAGCGCCGATGAACTCGCGGCCGCACTGCCGTCGAATTGCCCAGCTGACTCAGTACCTCGTCGCCTGCGTCGCCATCGGCCGGGTCGCCGCCGCGCACGGCTCACCGCCGGCCGCCCGAGAATCGCTCGCACCCCTTCGCGCCGTATCGCGGCTGACCGAGCACCGCGCGATGTCGCTCGAACTCGACCGCAGCGCCTTCGCAGACCTTAAACAGGGCCACTCACTCCGAAAGCTGACACTCCCCCTGCCGGACGGCAGCTCATTAGCCCTCGACGTCTCTGCCTTCAACGTCATACGCCCCGGCGCAAAGTTCATGCTCGCCGATCGCAATGGCTCCACGCCGCTGCCGCCGCCGGACAACGTCTACTTCCGAGGTCACATCGCCGGCGACCCACTCTCTCACGCATTCCTGGCAGTGAGCGTCTCCGGAATCGTCAACGGCTACGTCCGCACGTCCACCGGCAACTACATCATCGCCACCCAACCCGACGGCGCACGGACAATCACGATTTACGATTCTTCAATCGCAACCGGCCTGCCCGAATTCCCCGATTTCTGCGGCGTCGGTGCTCCCGCACACCCCGTTGCGGAGGTCCCCGGAAACCGCGGCAGCCCCGGCGATAACCGAGGCATGTTGGCCGCCAACGTGGCAATCGACGCCGATTCGCAATACCTCGCACTCTTCCCCGGCGGCGTCGTCGAGGCCGAGGAGTACATCGCACAGCTCCTCGCCGCCGTCAGCGACATCTACGAGCGCGACTTCAATCTTCGGCTGAACCTCGCCTTCGCCCGAATCTGGTCCGGCGGCGAGCCGTTCGGCGCCGACGACGTCAGCGGCTTCCGCGACTACTGGCAGCTCAACGAAAACATGGACGGACTCCATTACGTCCATCTCTTCTCCGGCCGACGCGACCTCGCCTACGGAGGCATCGCCTTTGTCGGCGGCACCTGCACTCAGGAGGCCTTCGGCGTCAGCGGTTTCCTGCTCGGCGGCTTCCCCTCGCCACTCGGTCCTTCCAGTCTCGGCAACTGGGACGTCATCGTCGTCGCTCACGAAATGGGCCACAACTCCGGCACCTACCACACGCACGACGGCTACACCCCGACGATCGACGACTGCGGCAACGGCATCCCGTCGCGCGGCACCATCATGGGCTACTGCCACATCCATCCCGGCGGAACCAGCAACACCGACCTCTACATGCACCGTCGCGTCGAAGATCTCGTCGAGTCCGGCTTCGCGGCCGGCAATTGCTTCTACCACGACTGCAATGACAACGGCGTGGACGATGCCCTCGACATTGCCTTCGCCGTCAGCGCAGACCTCAACGGCGACGCCATCCCCGATGAATGCCAGGATTGCAACAGCAACGGCATCCTCGATCCGATCGAGATCGCCGGCGGCGCACCCGACGTCAACGGCAATCTCATCCCCGACGCCTGCGAACCCGACTGCAACGGCAACGGCCTGCCCGATCCGTATGAGTGCGACCTCAATCCCGCCAATGACCTCGACGGCGACAACGTCCCCGACGACTGCGAGCCAGACTGCAACAGCAACGGCATCGTCGACTGGATCGACACCAGCACCGGCGGCGTGATCGACGTCGATCGCAACGCCGTCCCCGACGCCTGCGAAGATTGCAACGCCAACGGCATCACCGACTGGAAGGAACTCGGACGAACCAACAACCTCTTCGTCGCCGATCGCTCAAACATCGTCCGCGAGTACTACAGCACCAGCGGCTACCCCGTACAGAATCTCGGTGCCGGCCTCGTTCAGGACCCCGCCGATTGCGTCTTCGGCCCCGATCGTCAGCTCTATGTCGCCAGCTTCGCGAACGACCGCATCGTCAAAATAGACGTCGACTCGGGTGTCGCATCGATCCTCGTTCCTGCCGGCGGCGGCGGACTCGACGGCCCCGTCGCTCTCGCCTTCGGCTCCGACGGGAACCTCTACGTCGCGAGTCAACTCACGTCGCGCATCATTCGCTACAACCCGCAGACCGGCGCAAGCGCCGGTAGCTTCGTCACGCCTCAGCCGTCGGGACTGGTGTTCGGCCCCAACGGTGTGCTCTTTGTCGCGACCACCGACAATCGCGTGCTCCGTTACGGACCCGTAACAGGCACGCTTCTCTCCACGTTCGTCGCCGCCGGAAGCGGCGGCCTCAGTCTGCCGCGCGGCATGGCGTTCCTCCCCAACGGCAACCTGCTCGTCGCCAGCAACAACTCCGGCAACATCCTCGAATACCAGAGCGGAAACGGCGCGTTCGTCCGCGTCTTCAACCAGGTCTGGGTCGTCGATGGCGCCTGGGGCCTTCGTGTCGGCCCCAACGGCAACGTCTTCGCCGTTCGCAACATCAATACGATCCGTGTACTCGAGTTCAGATTGGATGGAACGCTGGTGCGCTCTTACGTCCGCGGCGACTTCGGCCTGCCGAGTCCGACCGGCCTCGCCTTCCGTCCGGGCGCGACGAACGACTGCAACGCTAATCGCCGCGTCGACGCCTGCGACCCGCAGTGGACCGACGTGGGGCTCTTCGTCCAGACGCTGCTCTCCGCGCCGCCCGACCCGACGCTTGCCTGCTTCTACAACCGCAACGGCGATGCTGTACTCGACGCCCGCGACATTCAACCTTTCGTCGCCGACCTGCTGGCCCCCTGAGAACGCGTTCGACTCATCGTTGCCGAAGCATCTCAGCAATCCCGCGCCACGGCCGCCCCGGGTAGAGGCCGACCCCGTCGCCGGCGGGAGTTTGTCCGCCGTAATGCTCCCGAGTCCACGTAAGCAATCGCGATACAAGCTTTACTTGCGGCAGCCGTGGATCGGCGAGCGCCGGATCGAGACTGATCCCCCCGTCAGAAACAACGATCTTCCAGCGACCGTCCGCCGTGGGCTCGGCCTGTAGTCGCGTCCGATCGACGATCATCCGCGGTTCGTCCGCCCGAATGTGTGCAAACAGCGTTTCAAACGGCGGATCGAGCCGATAGGCCTTGCCCTGCGTGATCACATCCGCGTTTGATATCTCCAGCGGCGTCGGTCGCTGTGCGTAATAGCTCAGCGGATAGTCCGGCGGCCAGATCATGACGCTCTCACCCGGCTTCGTGTCGGCCGCGATGCGCGTCCGCCACGCATCGACGACCTCGCGCTGAATTGCATAGGCCCGGCGCGCGGGACAGTTCGGATCAACCGTAAATCGAAAGTGATCCGCCAGCGTCAACCCCGCCGCGACCATGCCGCCGGCAAACAGCCACGCAAACCGCCGACCCTGCCGCATCGCCGCCTCCGACAGCGCAAACTGCACCGCCATCGCCGCAAGCACCGTCGCCACCGGGATCAGTTGCAGCAGGTAATGCCCGTAGCCATACGGCGCGACGAGAAACGTCAACGCCTGCAACCCGCCGGTCAACATCAGGAGACCCATCCCGCGCGGCAGCCGCGCCCGCTCGGCGTCATCGAGCTGCCGCCAGGCCCGAACGCCGATCACCGCCGGCAACAGCAGAATGCACGCATTGCGGAGCTGCCGGCCAACGTCCGACCAGTGTTCGATCGAAAGCAATCGTGACCCCTCGCCCTCCGGCGTCGCTCGTTGAACGTCGTACAGCACGGCCAGCCGCCAGAACCCCGCGAGTTCGCCGCGCCGCGCCAGCAAAGCCAGGACCGGAATCCACACGATGGCGGCCCCCGCAACGAGCCCGATCGCGCATTGCACGCGCAATCGCCGAGACTCGCCCGCCTCCATCCTTCCCATCACCAGGTACAGCACCGCCGCAAGCGGATAGAGAATCGCCGTCTGCTTGAAGCAACCGGCAACTCCCGCACACACGCCCGACACCACCCAGCCGCCGACCGTTTTCCGACCAATGGCTCGAAGTGCCGCCAGCAGCGCGAGCCCCTCGAACAGTGCGACAAACTTCTCCGTGTTGCATCCCCAATCCGCGAGTATGCGATGACAGCAAACCAGACTCGCCGCCAGCGCCGCGCACGCCGCCGGCAACGGCTCGGCGAATTTCCGCGCCAGCCGCCACGCGACGGCCACGAGCGCGACACTCACCGCCGCATCGAGCCAGAACGCCGCCCGGTCCGACCCCGCGCCGCCCGCCCCGACGCACGCCGCGAAAACCCAGTAGATGCCCGGCGGCTTGCTCTCCCAAAGGTCGCTGTAGAGCCGCCGCCCCTCGCCCAGCCGCCAGCCGATGTACGACCAGATTCCCGCATCCGTCTGCAGCGGAATCTCCCGCCAACTCCATCGAGTCAGGCCGACATGGGCCACGGCCAGCGCGAGCAATACGACGACAACTGCTGTCCGGCGCGGGGAATAGGTTGATTTGTACTCGTCCATCGAGCGGCGATTCTAGCGGCCAATGGCCGTGGCTTGGCTGGCGACCGACGAATCGGGATTTTCCCGAGCGCTATATGGAATATTCCTCCTCCCCGCGACAATTCATCCTTGCGGAGCCGTTGCGCCCGGTTGGGCGGCTGCCAGTTGGGCCGCAGTTGGAAAGGAAGGTGGATCGTGCCGGGAATCCTGTTCAATCGCGTCGTCGGTTACATCGTCATCTCGATCATCCTGGCCTGCTGTCAGGTCGCCACCTACGCCGAGCCGCCCGCCGACCTCTATCGCGCCTACTACCTCGAAAACTCGGCTCGCGACTACGCCGCCGCCAAGGCCCTCTACGACCGCGTCCTCGCCGACTCAGGCGCTGACGAGGCCGTCCGCAAGCAGGCCCGCCTCCGCGCCGACCGCTGCCGCGACGAGCTCGCCGCCGACAATCTCGCGTCGCTCGTCCCGCCCAACGTCCTGGGCTACGTCGAACTGCGAAAGCCCCTCGCCCTTATCTCGTCGCTCGCCGAGGCCTTCGGTCTCGCCGGTAAGGACATCCGCGAACTCCTCGCCGAACGACCCGACGCCGACGCCACGATGCCCTTCACGCTCCCGAAGCAGATCACGCTCAGTCCTTCGCTCGTCGAAGTACTCAGTAGTTTCGGCGGCGCGGCGGTGGCCATCACCGGCATGGACAACCCGAATCAGCCCAGCGGCCTCGTCATCGTCCATCACGGAAACGACCTGTTGCTCAAGGGCGTCCTCGAAACGGGATTCCAATTCGCACCGACCGCCCGCAAGATCGCCGATCTGCCCACCTTCGGCTTTCAGGACAAAGCGATCGGCGTTCTGACCGAAGCTCTGCTCATCGTCGGCACCTCGCGCAACCTCGTCGAAGAAGCCGTCGCCCGCCTCGAAGGCCGCGAGGGTGTCTCGCTCGCCTCGCGCGAAGATCTGAAGGACGTCAACACCCGCCGCGCTGGCGCTACCCTCTTCGCCTACGTCGATGGCCGTGCCTGCATCGAACACGCCCGCAAGCACATCAACAGCGACGGCGACCGGCGCGAGTTCGCCCAGGCCGACGCCCTCCTCGACTTCGATCACTTCCGCTGGGCCACCTTCGCCTTTGGCGTCCGCGACAAGACCATCTCAGCCGATCTGACCATCCGCATGGCCGACGACCACCGCAACCTCGTCTTCGATCTCCTCCGCCTGCCCGCGATGAACCGCCGCACCTTCAGCTTCGTTCCCGCCGACTGCGCCGGCGTGTTCGGGCTCGGCCTGAATCCCGCCGCCGCGCCTTCGGCCTCGCGCGACGACGCCGAGAAGGAATCCGGCCACGTCCGCATTAGCGGCCTCGACATCCTCCGCGAGTTCTTCGGCAACATTCAGGAAGTCTCGGCCTTCGTCGTTCCCGGCAGCGGCATGACGCCGCCGAAGAAGGGCCGGCGCGACTCCTCCGAGCACATCCCCGACGCAGCCCTCGTCATCGCCTCCAACGACATCCGCAAATCAAATGCCTTGTGGTCCCGGATCCTCTCGCTCCCCGCAATGGCCGAAGGCGGTGCGCCGGCCGAGCCGAATGCAATCGATATCTCCGGAACGCCCGCTCGCGGCTACGAGATCCCCGAAGTCGGCACAGTCTACCTCGCCGAGCTCGACGGCTGCCTCATCGTCGGCACGACAAAGGCCGCCGTCCGCCAGTCGATCCAGGCCCACAAGAAGAAAAAGACCATCGAAGACGACGCGGTCATGCAGGCCGCTTTGAAGCGCGTGCCTTCCGACTCCAGTCTGCTGTTAGTGGTGAACGGCGGCCGCTGCGCCGCAATCGCCGCATCGCAGGCCTCGATGGGCGAGGCCATGCCGCTCAATATCGGCGCGAGTGCCGCAAAAGACACCGTCGTCTGGTTCGGCCTTGGCCAGTCCCCCGCGCAGATGTCGCTCCGACTCGGTGTCACCGGCCTGCCCGACCTCAACCAGTTGATCCAGACCTTCCGACCCATGGCGACGGCCGCGATCGAGCAGAGCATGTCGACGAAGCCCGAAGTCCGCCGCGAAGTGAAGCGACGCAAGCAGCCGATCGCCGTCGAAGAGTAGGCGACACGTCCGCGGCAATTCTCACGATCCGACCGCGCGGCTACCATCCGCCGCGATGGACCTCGCTGACGAACTTCGCGACACCTGCGGCGAAGGCGGCATCGCCGCCGACCCCGGCGAACTCGCCACGTTCGAATCCGACGCATTCACGCTCGTCCGCCAGCGCCCCGACATCGTCGCCTTCCCGCGCACCACCGACGAAGTCTCGCGCGTCATGAAAATCGCCGCCGCCCGCGGCCTCCCCATCGTCCCGCGCGGCGCGGGAACAAGTCTGGCCGGCGGCACCATCGCGGTCGACGGCGGCGTTTGCATCTGCCTCTCGCGCATGCGCCGCATCCACAAGATCGACCTGCGAAATCGCTTTGCCCACGTCGACGCCGGCGTCGTCAACCTCGCCATCACCAACGCCGTCAAAGACAACGGTTACCAATACGCCCCCGACCCATCCAGCCAGATGGTCTGCACCATCGGCGGCAACGTCGCCACCAACTCCGGCGGCCCCCACACCCTAAAGATGGGCGTCACCGCCAACCACGTTCTCGGCGCAACGGTCGTTTTGCACGACGGCCGCGTCGTCGTACTCGGCGGCGAGCACGACGACGCCCCCGGCAGCGACCTGCTCGGCCTCTTCATCGGCAGCGAGGGCACCCTCGGCATCGCCACCGAAGTCATCGTCCGCCTCACGCGCCTGCCGACCGCCGTCCGCACCCAGCTCGTTGTATTTGAGTCGATCGACCACGCCGCCCGCACCATCAGCGCCATCATCGCCGCCGGCATCCTCCCGGCCGCCCTCGAACTCATGGACAAGCTCACCGTCGCCGCCGTCGAAGACTGGCTGCACCTCGGCTTCCCGCGCGACGCCGGCGCCGTCCTCATCATCGAACTCGACGGCCTCGAACCCGGCCTCGATCGCCAGGTAGAGCGCGTCGTCGAAATCTGCCACCGGCATCACTGCAAGGAAGTCCGCATCGCCCGCACCGCCGCCGAGCGCACAGCCCTCTGGATGGCCCGCAAGAAATCCTTCGGCGCGATGGGGCGCTACGGCATGAGCTTCTTCACCCAGGACGGCGTCGTCCCGCGCTCGAAGATCCCTGAAGTCATGCGATACGTCGCCGAGGTCGCCCAGCGCCGAAACATCCGCATCGCCAACGTCATCCACGCCGGCGACGGCAACATCCACCCGCTTCTCATGTACGACGAGCGCGACCCGGCCCAGGTCCGCGCTGTCGTCGAGGCCGGCTACGACATCCTGGTCAAGTGCGTCGAGCTCGGCGGCACGATCACCGGCGAGCACGGCGTCGGCATCGAAAAAGTCGCCCCACTCGAACGCATGTTCGACGCCGAATCGCTCGCAACCATGCATCGCATCCGCCGCGTCTTCGACCCGGCGCATCGCATGAACCCGCGCAAGCTCTTCGCCACCGGCGGCGGCTGCCTCGAACTCCTCCGTCCGCCCCGCAACGCCGCGGAGATCGAACATTGATCGAGCCGCAATCCATCGAAGAGGCCCGCGAAGCACTCGCGGCCGGCCGCGAACTCCGCCTCGTCGGAGCCGGAACGAAGTGCGGCAACACGCCGATCTCCGCGAACACGGTCTCAACGCGAAAGTTGTCGCGCGTGATCGACTATTCCCCCGAAGACATGACCATCACCGTCGAAGCCGGCGTCCCGATCGACTCCATCGACGCGATCGTCGCTCCCAATAATCTCCGCCTCCCGCTCGACCCGCCCGGCTACGCCGGCCGCGCCACCATCGGCGGCGTCCTCTCCGCCAATGACACCGGCCCGCTCCGCTTCGCATACGGCTCGCCGCGCGACAACGTCCTCGGCATGTCAATCATCCTCGGCGACGGAACCCTCATTCGAGCCGGCGGCCGCGTCGTCAAAAACGTCGCGGGCTACGCCCTCCACCGCCTGCTCTGCGGAAGCTGGGGCACGCTCGGCCTGATCGCCTCGGCCACGTTCAAGCTCCGCCCCCGCCCCGAATCTCTCCGACTCGCCGCGCTCTCCACCCGTGACGCAGCCGACGCCGAGTCGTTCACTGCCGAACTGCTCAGCGGCCCGACCCGCCCCGCCTTCATCGAATGGCTCCAACCCGGATCAACAGTCGGCATCGACGGCCTCGCAGTCGTCGTCGGCTACGAAGACTGCACCGAAGCCGTCGAGTGGCAGCTCCGCGAATTGTCTCAACTCCGTAACCAGGTACGCGCCCTCGACTCCGACTCTTCGAAGCGCATCTATCACGACCTGCGCGATTGGGGCGCATCAGCCGACATCAGAGCCGCCATGCCAAGCACCTCGCTCCACCGCATCTTCGCCGCCGCAGCAAAGTCCAACGCGCAACTCCTCGCCCACGCCCCCAGCGGCACGCTCCTCGCCCGCTCCCGCGACGTCGCCCCGCTCATCACCGAGTTCGCCGGCCACATCATCACGCCTCGCGATCTTGCAGCCGACGACCACGCCGACCTCCGCGCCGGCCTCCGCTCCGCCCTGCGAATGGAGCAGCCCGCATGAGCGCGTCCGCAACGCCCGCCGCCGACCAGCTCTTCCGCGCCTGCGTCCACTGCGGCCTCTGCCTCGAACACTGCCCCACCTACGTCCAGCTCGGCGTCGAGATGGACGCACCGCGCGGCCGCATCCTCCTCATGCACGGAATTCTCGACGGTCGCATTGAGCCGACCCCCGCCGTCCGCAACCACCTCGACCTCTGCCTCGGTTGCCGCGCCTGCGAAACCGCCTGCCCCTCCGGCGTGCAATACGGCGCGCTGCTCGAACGCTTCCGCGACGCCGACCGCGCGACGCGCAAACCGACGTTCTCCCAGCGCCTGCTCGACTATCTGCTCTTCAACGTCTTCCCCAACCGCCGCCGCCTCGCTCGCTGGCTCGCGCTCGGCCGCGCCGCCCGTGCAATCGGCCTCGACCGCGCGATCGAACAAACCGGTTTGTCGAACATGCTGCCGGCCTGGCTTGGCAATCTGATGCGAATGCCGCCTCCCGACGAACACCCCGCCGAACCACTCCGCGACGCCTACCCCGCCGTCGCCCCGCGCGCGCAAGCGTCATTCTTCGTCGGCTGCATCGGCGAAGCCATGTTCGCCAACACCAACCGCGCCACCCTCCGCGTCCTCAACGCCAACGGCGTCACCGTCGACTGCCCCGAATCACAAGTCTGCTGCGGCGCCATCCACGCCCACGCCGGCCGCACCGACGACGCCCGCGCCCTCGCCCGAAAAAACATCGCTGCCTTCGCCGGCGACGCCCCGATCGTCACCAACATCGCCGGCTGCGGCGCGATGCTGAAACACTACGCGGACCTACTCGCCGACGATCCGCAATACGCCGCCAAGGCCGCCGCCTTCGCCAGCCGCGTCCGAGATATCTCAGAATACCTCGTCGATCTCCCGCTGACTCCGCCCACCCATGAACTCCGCGCCCGCGTCACCTATCACGACCCCTGCCACCTCTGCCACGCACAGGGAATCCGCCGCCAGCCGCGCGATCTCCTCCGCGCCATCCCCGGCCTCGAACTGGTTGACCTCCCCGAATCCGAAATGTGCTGCGGCGCAGCCGGCACCTACAACCTCACCCAGCCCGAAATGTCCGCCGAACTCGCCGCCCGCAAGCTGGCCTGCATCGATCGCACCGGCGCAACCATCGTCGCCACCGGCAACGCCGGCTGCATCCTTCAACTCCAGGCTGCAGCAGAATCTAGCCTCGATGTAGTGCATCCCATCGACTTACTCGATCGGGCGTATGCGAGCGCGAAGTAATCCGGCAGGCATGCTTCACTGCCTGCGTTCGAGTCGCTTCGAAATGCTTATCGAATGGGCCTTCCAGAGTTCGTCGAGGGTATAGAACCACCCGCACTCGGGACACTTCGCTTCGCGGAGTCCGCTCATGTCGTACTCGCATTGCGGACATCGAGGCGAGAATTGCTGAATAACCCGTAACGCTTGGCGTCGTCCGATTCGAATAAACCCGAAGGCGAGCAGGACCATGAACGCGATCCCGACGAGTATGCAAAGAAACGGAACGAGTGCATCGAGTGTGTTCATTTCCTCAATCCAGTAGCAGTCCAACAGAGCGACGATACTTCCAATAACGCTTCATTGCCTCCAGATCGCGCGTACACCGGCGACACGGTCTCATAGCTCAGACAGCCACGGCTCACTGCTCAGGCAAGTCACGCTGCGCAACCCAAAGTTGCTCAACCGTGTATTCCGTCCCGCATTCCGGGCACGTCAGCTCCCGCAATCCCCGCATGCTGTATCCGCACTTGCCGCACCGCGGGCTGCTCTGCATCAACCGCCGCCAAGCCGCCCGCTTCCCCGACCGCCAAGCCCAAAACGCTAGTAGCGCGCAGATCCCAACAAAAAAGCCAATGCCAACCACCGGGGTCACCAGCCACAGAATCTCCGATCGGGAATTCACCACTCACTCCTCGTCGCGATCACGCGAGAGCAACCCAACGCCTTGTCGATACGCCCGGAACTTCGCCATCGCATCAAGATCAATCGCCGCCCGCACCGCGCCCGCGGCTCCACCCTCAATCCTCCGCTGCAACCTCACCACATCCGGCCGCGCCGACGGATCAACCGTGCTCGCCCCGCCGCTCGTCCAATGTGGATGACCCGGCAACTCCTGCGGTCCGATCGCCCAATCGGCAACCGCCACCGCCACGCCGTTCTCCATCGCCCGCGTCAGCGCCAGGTTCCACCACAGCATCCTCGCATACTCCGTGTATCCCTCCGTCGCCACGCCCGTCCTTGCCGGCACGCACAACAAATCGACGCGCCCCGCACACGCCGCCGCCAGCGACGCCCGCCAAAGGTCCCCGCAGATCATCACGCCGACGCGCACGCCGCCAACCTCAAACACCCCCTCCGCCTCTCCCGGCACGATCCGCCCCTGCTCCAACCCAAACGGAACCCGCTTCGCGTAGGCCCCGACCTCGCGCCCATCGCGATCCGCCACAAAGCAAACATTCCGCCGCGCCCCGCCCTCATCGCTCCACCCGATGCTCCCGCCGACGACCGCCGCCTGCATCTCACCCGCAAGCTCTGAAACAAATCGCCGGCTCGCCGCCTCATCATGCCCCTGCGCCGCCGGCCACCCGTCAAAAATCTCCGGAAGCACGATCAGATCAACCGTCCCCTCCCGCACCGTCAGCGCCGCCGCCTCGCGTATCGCGCGAAAGTTCGTCGCCGCATCCAGCATCACCAGCGCCGGCTGCATCGCAACAACGTTCACGACTCGCCCGCTATCCGCCACGCCCCGCTCGCTTCCCCCGCGCATCCGCGTACGCCGCCTCAACGACTCGCATCACCGCAATCCCGTCATCCGCGCTCACCGCCGGCGCACGCCCCTCGCGAACCGCCGCCGAAAAATCCTCGATCGCCGCCGGAAAGCACCCCCGATGCTCCCCGTCAAATGTCTCCACCGCCTCGCGCGACGAGCCGCGCAGCAACCACGTGCGATACCGCTCGGCCGCCATCAGCGACCCCTCCGCGACAAACGTCCCCGCGTCGCCGCGCACCTCCAGCCGCCCGCCATACGCACGCGAGCAGTAATTCGTCTCGATCACCGCGACGCCGCCGCCAACAAGCTCCATCTCCGCCAGAAAGAAATCCTCGACCTCGTAATCAAAGCGTGCATTGGCAACCTGACCGCAGACCTCCCCCACCGCCCCGGCAATCTTCAACACAACGTCAATCGCATGTGGCGCAAGATCCATCCCCGGCCCGCCGCCCGCCAGCCCCAACTGCTGCCGCCAGACCGTCGCCGGCGGAAACAAGAACCCCATGTCCGCCCGAATGATCGTGATCTTCCCCATCCCGCCCTCGCGAGCGATCCGAAAGCACGCCTCATGCGCCGGATGAAACCGCTGCTGATGGCAAACCCCGAGCGTCCGCCCGCTCTCCTCGGCCGCCCGCTTCATCCGCTCGCAATCCGCGACCGTCAGCGCCATCGGCTTGTCCGTCAGCACATGCTTGCCCGCCCGCAAGCACGCGATCGACTGCTCCGCATGCTGGCTGTTCGGCGTCGCGATATAGACCGCGTCGACCCGCTCGTCGCGCAACATCGCCGGCAGCTCGCCATACGCAGCCGCCGCATCGAACCGCCGCGCGAATTCCCCCGCCCGCTCCTTCGACCGCGAGCAAAGCGCGACCAGAGATGAATTCGATGATTGCTTGATCGCCGGCGCAACGCGGTTCTCGGCCACCCGCCCGCAGCCGACAATTCCCCACCCGATCGGCCGCACGGCCGCCTACTCCTCGCCCTTCAGGTCGCGCGACATGAGTTCCGTCAACGCCACGATCGGATCCTTCCCGTCGAACAGCACCGCGTGCACCGCCTCGGTGATCGGCATCGGCACGCTAAGCCGCTTCGCAAGCTGATACACGCTCCGCGTCGTAGGGATGCCCTCGATGACCGACGGCGTCCCCGCGACGACCGCGTCGAGCTTCTCCCCGCGCCCCAGCGCCTCGCCCGCCGATCGATTCCGACCGAGCGGCGAGATGCACGTCGTCACCAGGTCGCCCAGCCCCGCCAGCCCGGCAAACGTCTCGCGCCGCGCCCCCATCGCCGTGCCCAGCCGCGTGATTTCGACTAGCCCGCGCGTCAGCAACGCCGCCTTCGCATTGTCGCCCGCCTTCAACCCGTCAATGATCCCCGCCGCCAGCGCGATGACATTCTTCATCGCCCCGGCCAGCTCAACCCCCAGCACATCCGAGTTCGTGTAAACCCGGAACCACTGCGTCGAAAACGTCTTCTGCACTTCGCCGGCCGCAGCCGCGTCGCTGCTCGCCGCCACCGCCGTCGCCGGCAACCGCTTCGCCAACTCCGACGCGATCGTCGGCCCCGACAGCGCCACCGTCACCGCCTCGCCAAGCACGCTCGACAAAATCTGCGTCGGCCGGGCCAGCGTCTCGTTCTCAATCCCCTTCGACACGCTGACGATAGGCACGTCGCGCGGCGCCAGCGGAGCAAGCTGCTTCCACACCGCACGGATGAACTGGCACGGCACCGCCGAGATGATCAGGTTCGACCCGGCGAACGCCTGCCGCGCATCGGTGGTGAAGGAAATGCTCGAAGGAAGCTTGACGCCGGGCAGGTAGCGCTTGTTCTCCCGCGTCGACCGCAGGGCCTCAATGGACTCCGGAAACACGCTCCACAGCCGGCAGGGAACGTGCTTCTCGGCCAGCATGAGGCCGCAGACCGTGGCCATCTGGCCGTCGCCGATGATGGTGGCTTGATCGATCATGTCAGCGCCGCGCGCCAAGCGCAACGCCGATTAGAACGGCCATGATTGGAGGCGGCAAGTGTGCGCGGAGAATGAGTGCGGATTCCGGGACCCCGCCCGAGAACAAACGGCGGCGGCGTCTTACAACCCGAAGTTGACGAAAAACTCGTAGATGGGATTCAAGACCGTGATGATGAAGTCCGCGAATCCCGGGACCTTGGTTCGAGAAATGAATGCGATGGCCAGATTCTCGATGAAAAGCGAGAAGAACATGAGCCCATTCCCTTGAATTGGATCGTGTACCGCACCGGTCGCCGCGCAACGGCGCGCCGCCCCCTAATGGACAAGTTCCGTGCCGTCCGGGCGCAAATTCCGAAAACGATACGACTGCGTTCTCAGTATCAATAGGCCCGAATTCGCCGAGAGTCCATCTTTGATCTGGGCGATTCTCCCCAAACTCGCCCCGCTCGATTGGGCACTATTTCCACTTCTGGTGCGCCCGCCGCATGTCGCGCCGGTCTTCCTTGGCCCGCAAATCCTGCCGCTTATCGCGATGGCTTTTCCCGCGCGCCACGGCCAGCTCAACCTTCGCCCGCCCCTTGTCGTTGAAGTAGATGCTGGTCGGGATGATCGTCAGCCCGCGAATCTGCACTTTGCTCGCAAGCTTACGAATCTCCCGACGATGTAATAGCAGTTGTCGAGCCCGCTTGGGCTCATGGTTGAAGCTCGTCCCATGGCTGTACGGCTCAATCTGACATCCGATAAGTTCGACAATCCCGCCCTGGACGCGGGCATAGGCCTCGGCCAGCGACGCCGTCCCTTCTCGCAAACTCTTGACTTCACTGCCTTTAAGCGCAATCCCCGCCTCGACGCGTTCCAGCAGCTCATACTCAAACGAAGCGCGCTTGTTCACAATGCGTTTGCCGGTTTGGGGGCGGGTTTTGGACATTTTTCTGGACTGCCGACCGTGGGACTGTACCGTGCAACTGCGCCAGGCATGCTATCGTATAATCAGGTGGCCGTATGAACCAGTCCGTTGAAACTACCGACGGACGGCTGGAGATCATGGATGAGCGCCGGCTGATCCAAGCCGCGCAGCAGGGCTGCACGGTGAGCGCCCATCGTCTGATCACGGCCCACCAGGACCGACTCCATGCGTTTGTCTGGCGGATGTTGCGGGACGACCACGACTCCGACGAGGTGTGTCAGGACGCCTTCCTTCGCGCCTTCTCGGCCCTCGCCGGATTCGATTTCAACTATCGCTTCAGCACCTGGCTCTTCACCATCGCCTATCGCCTCTGCCTCAACACGATGCGCCGGCGGCGCGACGGCGGCGGAACGTCCTTCGACTTCGCAACCGTCAGTTCCGCGCGACCGGGCGATGATCGTTCCGACGAAACCGTCAGCGAAGCTGTCGCGAATTCCGATGAAGCCCGCCGCCTCAAGGACACGATTTGGGACGCCGTCGAAGATCTCGCCCCGCAGCAACGGGCCGCGGTCCTTCTGTTTTATCGAGAGCAACTGAGTTGTCAGCAGATCGGCAAGATACTGGAGATGCCCGCCGCGACGGTGAAGAGTCACCTTTATCGTGCGCGAGCACGGCTGCGCGAAACGCTCTCCGGTCGTCTGGCCGAGGGTTGGTCGGACATCCGCTTCAATGCCGAAGCGGGCTGATCTTTGAGCGCGGCGCGCGGTGCGCCGCCGGGAGCCGAGAAATGGCCCTGACCTGTCGAAACGTACAACACCTGCAGGACGCATACCTCGACGCGGACCTTCCGCCGTCCATGACCGCCGAGGTCGACGCCCACCTCCTGCAATGTCCCGAGTGCCAGCGGCAAATGGAGCTGCTCCGCGTCTGCGGCAACGTCGTCGCCCGCGACCGCAGCGAACCTGAACCCGCGCCCGATTTCGCCATGCGCGTCCTCGCCGCCCTGCCGAAGCAGGCCCCCGCGGTCCAGCCCACATTCATTCTCACACGCCGCCAGCGACGCCGAATCCTCATCGAGCGGATCACGGCCGGCGCGCTTCCGGCCATTGCCGCGACCATCGCCCTCCTCGTGCTGATTCTTCCCGCCACCCGGCCGGATTCAGACACCCATCGCGTCCTCGGCGAATCCGAGCAGCGCCAGCCCGTCGATGCCCTCGGCGTCCGCTCGCTCATCGACCCGACGCTCTCAACCATCAACGACACCAACCGCGCCGCCGGAAACCTCGGCGGCCTCGCTCGAATGACGCTCGATCAGGCCCGCGCCCAGCTTGAGGTCCGGCCTCCGGCTGTCGCTCCGCCGCCGCAGGCCGAAAGCGGCGCCCTGATGATGGAGTTGTTGCACCCGCTGCTCAGCGTCCTGCAACCTCAGCCGGCCGACGTCACCGACGAAACTCCGGACGATGTCGTTCGCTTCTGATAGACGCCCGCTGCGCGCGGGCCTCCTGATTACGCTCATCACGATCTTCGCGCCGCTGCCGCTCCGCGCGCAGACCACCGCCCCACAGCGCGACGACTGGACACGCTTCGTCCCCGGCGACGTCCACCTCTACGTCGAGTTCCGCGACCTGTCCGTCACGCGCCACCACCTCCGCCGCGCCGGCCTCTGGGAAACCGTCCGCGAGTTCGGTCGCCTCGGAACGCCCGATGCCTCGACTCAGCCCTGGCAGGAGCGCACCTCGCAACTCCTCGGCATGTCGACCGAAGAGGCCATCACGCGCGTCCTCGGCCTCCGCACGGCCCTGCTCGCCATCGATCCGCTCCGCTGGGATCGCGGCCTCGTCCTCGCCGAGCTCGGCGACGTCGCCCTCGTCCAACCCCTCCTCCGCCGCTGGCAAGCCGTGCCGCTGGAGCCCATCGGTCCCGTTTCTCGCTATCGCCTGCCAACCGGCCTCCTGCTCGCCCAGCGCGACCGCGTCCTGCTCTTCGGCCCCGACACCGACGACGACGGCCTCTGGAGTCGCGCCGTCCTGCTCATCGCCGGCCGCGGCGGTCCGTCGCTCTCCGGCAACACCGCCTTCCGCGAACTTTCCGGCGCGATGCCCGCCGATTGCGATGGCCTCATCTACATCGCCGGGCCGCAGGTCGCCCGCGCCATGCCGCTTCCGCCCAAGCCCGGCGTCGAACCCATCCTCGTCGCCGCACTCGATGTCTCCGCAGGCGAGCTTTCGCTCGACGTCCACGCCCGGCCGTCGCCCGCCGGCGCAGCCGACGTCGCGACCACCCAGCCCGTCGCGCCGCTCCTGCCGGCCGACTCCCTCGCGGTCTGGAGCGGAACGCGCGACCTGGCCGGCCTCATCGCCGCGCCGCAGACCGCCGAACCGACCGCGCAGGGCGACCCGGCCGACGTGCTCCGCTGGGCCTTCGCCGGACTCAAGGATCGCGGCGCGAACATCATTCACTCGCTCTTCGGAAGTGCCACGCTCGTCCTCGGTCGTCTTGCTCCGGTCTCGCCCGACGACTACGAGCAGCCGACCCTGACCTGCCTCATCGATACGCGCCGACCCGACGACATGGCCCTTGCCATGGACGCGATGGTCATGCTCCTGTGGAACTGGCTCTCCGAACATGGCGCAGCCGGCGGATCCGAGAACACGCCCGACCTTCGCCCATCTGAAGAAGGCAACCTGCGAATTCGCACCGTGCCGATCGGTTCGCTGCTCGCCCGGCGGACACAATGCCCCTTCTTCGAACGACTCGAGCTGAGCTGGACCGCCGCCGACGGCCGCTTCATCGTCTCCACGTCGCGCAACCAGCTCTCGCACGTCATCGGCGCCATTCGCGGCCAGTCCATGCGACTTCGCGATTCAACGGGCCTCGCCCCGCTCATGCCGCAAACCCCGCGCGACGTCGATTGGTTCTTCGTCCGCGGCGAGCCGCTCGCCCGCATGTTGCAGAGCTGGCTCGACTATGTCGCCCGCCAGCGCCCCGAAGCGATGGAAGCCGAATTCTGGACGCACTGGGCCGCCGAACGCCTCGAGCAGCAGCGCCGCCTCGGCGTCGGGCTCCGCCCATCCTCCGAAAACCCCAACGAGGCCGTCGTCATCGAAATCGCACCCGACTCGCCGGCCGCCCAATATCTGCGAATGGGCGACGAGATCATTGCCGCATCCGGCCGTCCTCTGGTAACCACCCAACCGGCCCGCGAGGTCGCTCAGCGCTTCCGTGAACTCTCAGGCGGAGCACCTTTCGCGCTCGATATCCGCCGCGACGGCGCACGGCAATCCGTGCGAATTCCGTTGCCGCCCGCCCCAGTCCCCGACGCACTCGATTTCGACCCCGTGGCGACCGTCAAAGCCCTGATTGCCGTCTCCGAGCACATCGAAAGTCTCACCTTCTGGCGCAGGGCCGGTTCGTCCGACCTCTTCGATGCCCGCATCCTCCTCCGCTGGAAACCCGGCCGCACGCCCTGAACAGGCAGCTCATTCGTGCGCAGCGGGATTGCCATCCCCGGCCGATCGCCCGAAAATGCGACCAATCAATTTCCGGCGAATTGATAACTGGAGATTTCCGATGAACGCGCGCTCCCTTCGGTTTCAATCTCTTTCACTCGTCCTGTTGGTCTGCGCCACGGCCTGGGCCGACGGCAAACTCGGCACCGCCACCATCAAAGGCAAGATCACCGTCCCCGCATCACAACCGGCCGTGCGTCCGATCGACATGGCGGCGACCGAGCTCTGTAAGACCGCCAATGCCAAGCCGATCACGCCGCAGGGAAAGCGGATTTTCGCCGACGGCTCGCTTCCCTATGCGTTCGTCTATCTCAAGTCGGGTGTCGAAGGAAAATACGATCCGCCGACCGAACCGCTCAAGCTCGAACAAAAGGGCTGCATGTACACCCCGCACGTCGCCGGACTGTTTTGCGGCCAGGATGTATTGGTCGTAAACAGCGACAATACGAGTCACAACATCCACGCCACTCCATCCCGCAATGCCGAGTTCAATTTCACCCAGACCAAACCCGGACAACAGCTTCTGACCGCCGCCCAGAAGTTCAAGGCGCCCGAAGTGATGGTTCGCGTCAAGTGCGATGTCCATCCCTGGATGAGCGCCTACATCGGCGTCCTTCCCCATCCCTTCTTCTCCGTCACTCAGCAGGCCGGCGCCTACGAAATCAAAAACGTCCCCGCCGGCAAGTACAAACTCGCCGTCTGGCACGAAGAATGGTCGAAAGCTCCGACCGAGCTCGACATCGAAGTCAAAGACGGTGACACGATCGAGAAGAACATCGAATTGCCAAAGAAATAGTCCCGCACTCAAACGAAGCCGCGATTGCGGAGGGTGATCATGTTGGTATTGAAGCGCGAGGTCGATCAGAGCGTGGACATCTGCATTCCGCGGTCTCCCGATTCAAGCTCGCCTGTCTCGCTGAGCGACCGCTTTCTGTCGCAAGCGTACAAAAATGACGACCACCACGAAATCCAGGTGAGGGTCATCCGAATCGATCCGCACGGACAATGGGTGCAAATCGGGATTACCGCTCCACCGGTCGCCGGCGTGTTCCGCACCGAGATCCGTCCGGATCATTGATCGATGAACCTCTGATCGGCCGCTAAAACCTCAACGTCAGCGGCGTCTGCCCCGAATGCGGCGTCGCGATCCCACCCGCCGCTTGACCCGATCCGCGTCTCGCCGCTCAAATGCCGCTCCGGAGGTTCTGCTCATGCATGCAACAGATTCATCACGACGATTCTCGGGAGTGATCGCTATGTCCGTCTTGTTTGGAGTGATCGGTGCAACACAATCCTTCGCAGCCGAAGGCGGCGGCGGCAAGGCCGTCCCCACCCGCGCCGAGATCCCCGAAAAAGACAAGTGGAACCTCGCCGACCTCTACAAGGACGACGCCGCCTGGGACGCCGACTACGCCAAGGCCGACCCGATGGTCAAACGCTGCAAGGAGCTGAAGGGCTCCGCCGCGAAAGGCCCCGCCGAACTCCTCAGCGTCCTCAAGCACCGCGACCAGACCTACCTCGTCGTCGACCGCCTCGCCGTCTACGCCTCCCTCATGCAGGACCAGGACCTCGACAACAAGCCCAACCAGGCCCGCTACGGCCGCGCCATGGATCTCTACAACCGCTTCAGCGAGAGCATGTCCTGGTTCTCGCCCGAAGTCCTCACCATCCCGCCCGAGTCGCTCTCCTCGTGGATGGACAAGAACAAAGACCTCGCCGTTTACCGCCACGCCCTCGAAGACATCCAGCGCATGAAGGCCCACACACTTTCCCCTCGCGAAGAAGAACTGCTCGCCATGTCCGGCGACATGTCCGACGGCATGTCCCGCACCTTCTCCCTCTTCACCAACGCCGACCTGAAGTTCCCCACCATCAAGGACGACCAGGACCACGAGGTCCAGCTCAGCCCCGGCCGCTTCATGGCCTTCCTGACATCACCCAACCCCCGCGTCCGCCGCGACGCCTTCCTCGGCCTCCACAAAACCTACGAGAACTACGAAAACACCGTCGGCTCGCTCCTCGCCTTCCAGATCAAGCGCGACTGGTTCTACGCCCGCGCCCGCGGCTACAAGTCCTGCCTCGAGGCCGCCCTCTTCCCCGACAACATCCCCGTCTCCGTCTACGAAAATCTCATCAAGGCCGTCAACGACGCCCTCCCGCTCATGCACCGCTACACCCAACTGCGGAAAAAAGTCCTGAAGCTCAACGAACTCCACCCCTATGACCTCTACGTCCCCCTCATCGCCGAGAGCAGCAAGAAAGTCCCCTACGACGACGCCGTAAAAACGATCCTCACGTCGCTCAACGTCCTCGGCCCCGACTACATCGGCGCGATGACCAAGGGCTTCGACTCCCGCTGGATCGACGTCTACGAAACCAAGGGCAAGCGCAGCGGCGCCTACTGCAGCGGCACCTACTCCGTCCACCCCTACCTCCTGCTCAACTACAACGACACCGCCCACGACCGCTCGACCGTCGCCCACGAAATGGGCCACGCCATGCACACCTGGTTCACCACCCACACCCAGCCCGTGATCTACGGCGACTACTCGCTCTTCTGCGCCGAAGTCGCCTCCACCGCCAACGAAGTCGTCCTCAACGAGTACCTCTACCAGCAGGCCAGGTCGAAACAGGAAAAACTCGAACTCATCAACGAGCTGCTCGAGAACATCCGCACCACCGTCTTCCGCCAGACCCTCTTCGCCGAGTTCGAAAAGGCCGTCCACGAGCTTGCCGAGGCCGGCAAGCCCCTCACCCCCGACCTCATGCAAAAGACCTATCGCGACCTCGTCCAGAAATACTACGGCCCCGCCCTCGTCATCGACTCCGAGACCGACTCCGAGTGCTTCCGCATCCCCCACTTCTATCGAAACTTCTACGTCTACAAGTACGCAACCAGCTACGCCGCCGCCACCGACGTCGGCCGCCGCATCATCGCCAAGCAGCCCGGCGCGGTCGACGGCCTCATGAAGTTCCTCAAGGCCGGCAGCAGCGTCTATCCCATCGACTGCCTCAAGCTCGCCGGCGTCGACATGACAACCCCCGCCCCGGTCCAGAGTTGCATGAAGCTCTTCGGCGACAAGCTCACCGAGATGGAAAAGCTCCTCTCCGAGTAGGGAATACTCCAAGCTGCAAACAAGTTTACTTGGGGGAGTCTCGCAGGAGCGGGCCATGTCGGCCTGCGCACATCGCTGGGGCTCGGGTGAAGGAGAGAAACATGCGCGATTTCCGCCGTCGAACCCTGCTTGCAATGACGGGACTGCTGCTCGTACACAGTGCCCCGTCATTCGCCTCCTTCCACGTCATGCAGATCGAAAAAGTCATCGCCGGCGTCAATGGCGACGTCACTGCCCAGGCCATCCAGTTCCGCATGCGCGGCTCCTTCCAGAATCAGCTTCAGTTCGGCAAGTTCGTCGTCCGCAACGCCTCCGGCGGCAGCCCCATCACCCTCACGCCCCCCGGCTCGCCCGTCCCGAATGAAGGCACCGGAGTCACCGTGCTCTACTGCACGCCCAGCTTCTCCGCCTACACAAGCCCGCCCGCCGTCCCCAACTTCACCATGACAAACGTCATTCCCCCGTCCTACTTCGCCGCGGGAACCCTCACCTTCGAAAGCACCACCAACGTCGTCTACTGGCGTCTGAGCTGGGGCGGCGCAAGCTACACCGGCCCCGGAACCGGCGACCTCACCAACGACCCCGACGGCAACTTCAATCCGCCCTTCGCCGGCGTTATCCCGACAACCACGCTCCAGGCCCTCCAGTTTCTCGGCGCCCCCTCCGCCGCCAGCACCAATAACCTGGCCGACTACGCCCTCTCGGCCGGCGCAGCCGTCTTCACCAACAACGCCGGCGCGAGCTTCACCGTCATCCCCGCCCCCGCCACGCAGTTGTCAGTCGACCCCATCTCCACGCCGCCCACCGTCAACGCCCCATTCAACGTCACCGTCCGCGCCCGCAATAACATGGGCGGCCTCGCCTCCGTCAGCGGCAATACCGCCATCCAGCTCTCCGCCTCCGGTGGCGCAACCGGCTCGCTCGGCGGCACGACCACCGGCCAGATCAACGCCGCCACCGACACCGTCACCATCGTCGGCGTGACCTACCCCAACGCCGAGTCCATCAAGATCACCGCCACGCGTACCTCCGGCGACGTCCTCGCCGCCGGCGAATCCGCCAGCTTCTTCGTCATCCCCGTCTGCAATCTTCGCGGCGACCTCAGCGGCAACGCCACCGTCGACGGCGATGACATCCAGGCCTTCGTCGGCTGCGTCACCGGCGGCTCCGCCCTCGACTCCGCCTGCGCCTGCGCCGACATGTCCGCCAGCGGCGACTTCTCCGCCGCCGATGTCAGTGGATTCGTCGACGACCTGCTCGGCCTCTGATCGCCGATCGTTCCGAGGAAGGGCTGATGACCGCGAGACCATCCAGCTTCGCAGAGAAATGGCGACGCCCCCCAACGCCGTGCTTGCCGCTCTGCGTGCTGCTCTCACTCACCGCCCCCACCGCCTCCGCCCACGAAATCCTCCTCCGCGTCGCCGCCGACAATTCATCGACGCCGCGCCTCATCGTCCCAACCCTGTCAACGGGCCGCCCCCTCTGCGCCCAGCTCTTCCCCGGCGACGACGCCTTCGCCGATCGCTGGCTCCACGACGCCCCGCAGATCGCGACCCTCCCCGCCGACAGCTTCTTCGGCGATCAATGCCGCCTCCGCTTCGGCCACCTGCTCGCCCTCCGTCGCCTCTCCGCCGACCCCGGCCTCGGCTTCCTCGAGCCCAGCACCTTCCGCCCCATCCTCACCCGCGACGGCCAGACCTTCGCGTTCCTCCACGACGACGACGGCAACGTCCATATCAACCTCATGACCACCGCCGCCCGCGAAGGCACGTTCACCGCCACCTTCCAGTTCGTCGACCTCGCCGGCCACTACGCCGACTCGGCCCCCTTCAACATCTGCTTCGAAGCCGTCACGCCGACGACCGTCGCCTCATATTCCTGCCCCATGCGCTGCGAATCCAACCGCGCCTACGCCGTCCCCGGCCGCTGCCCCGTCTGCGGCATGAAGCTCTCGCACCAGAAGTCACACCAGGATCACGACCCGCGCCACGGCGGCCAGTTCTTCATGGCCCCCGACCAGACCCACCACCTCGAAGGCGCCCTCTCCCCCGACGGCCAGTTCAAGCTCTACTTCTACGACGAGTTCACCCGTCCCATCTCCCCCGCCGGCTTCCGCATCACCTCCGCCTGGGCCCGCACTTCCGCCGCCGCCCAGGCCCTCAGTCTCCGCCTCGCCCCTGACGCCACTTGCCTCGCGTCAAAAGTGGATCGCCCCGCCAGCCGCCCCCTCGCCATCTCCATCGCCATCGACTTCCACGACGGCGCCGGCCCCCAACCCTTCGACTTCGACTTCAACCAGTAATCTCGGCGCTCCGGCCGGTGAGCTAGTCGAACCGCCGTACGAGCCGCGCGCGCAAGCAAGCGGTCCGCCGTTCGGTGAGCCCGTCGAACCGCGCCAAACGACCCACGCGCGGAATCCGAGCGACTTAGGGTGCGTGCTCTGCACGCACCGCGCCCCCTAGTTCCGCGCTTTTCCGCGCGCACGCATTAGCGCACCGGACGCAGGCCCGGCGATTCCACAATTTGTCGCACCCCCGCCCGGCGATCCAGCCGCCGCCATCGAAAGGAAGCAATGGCGCTGCAAAAGACAGCGCACATCGCCATGAAGCCGGCAAATGGAACGAGGTAGCTCCACAACGGCGTATTCAAGCCCGACAACCGCGTGGCGTCTTCGAGGAAAATGCCTCCGAAACCAAACCCCCCAAGACTGCCGTAAATTCAGAACGGCACGCGCTTCCGGGTTTCCTTCGCCGCCGACCATGCACCGATGACGAGAGCAGCAACACTCACCCCATCCGCAAGCTGAAGCGGCCGCCCGCCCGGCGTCTTTGACCATGCGAGCATCTGGCTAGTCCAGACAATGAAGAGCGCGACACCGAATGTCACTACCGCCTGAGACATCGCTTGATTGTATCCGTAGCGACGGGCGCGAAACGCATTGCCAGCCCGCAACCGCCCCCGCGCGTGCCGAGCCCTTCCACTCCGCGTCAAAATGCCCGCCCCCGCGGAACGCCGGCCACTCTTTAGTACAGACACCACGAGGGCGCGTGCCCTCGCACCGACGAACGGAACTTCCGCACGGCATCCGCCGTCGACCGGTCCCTGAGCCTGTCGAAGGGCGCCTCGCGCGGCCACGGAGAGATTCTGCGCACAGGGAAAAAGATGGCGACGACCGTTCCGACAGAAATCGCGACATGAATTGTCCGGCTCTCTATCGGCGGCTATCGGCTGCTATCGTCAAAAAAAGAGCGCCGATGATCCAGGAGCTGAGATCGGTCGACAGAGAACTGATAACTGAAAGCTGTCCACGGACCCCCACGACCCCCGTCCCATCAAATCCCGTCTAATCCCGTCAAAAAACAATCATGCGATCCCGTCCCACGATCCCGACCCCCGGCCGCCCCATTTCGACGTTTCGACTTTTCGAAGTTTCGACGTTTGGATCCCCATTCTCACCATTCTAACTTCCGCCCCGCCGCCCCATTCCAACCCCCACGCCCGCCCCGCGCAGCCCCCGACCGCCTCCTGCCTGAAATCCGTAATCCGCAGTCAGCAATCCACAATCGAACCGCGTTCCAGCCCTTCACCGCCCCCGGTTTTCGCTCCCCGCCGTTGCCGATTACAATGCTTGCCTCGCATCAAACAGCGGTGGACCTCCCATGCGTAAAATCACCTATCCCGCCCGCCTCGCCGCCGCGTCGGCCATCCTGCTCGCCGTCGCCGGCTGCGATGTGCTCTTCGAGTGCGCTTCCTCCCCCACCGAGCAGCACGGCGTCTGCGACCCCACCGCCAACACCTGCGACGGCGGCCCCTCCGAGCCCGTCGCCGATACCCGCCAGGATGGCGCCACCGACATCACCGAATTCGACCCGGCCCACATCCCCGCTGGCGTCCTGCTCAACGTCCCCAACGAAGGTCGCCTCCACGTCTTCGACGAGACCCCGCCCACCTATCAGTTCAACCCGCCCGCCAGCGGCCCCCACTCACCCATCCCCGCCGAAACCGGTTTCTACTGCGACCAGCTCCCCGCCGAGCACTGGGTTCACAGTCTCGAGCACGGCTACATCGTCATCCTCTTCGACCCGGCCGCCCCGCTCAGTCTGCCCAATCAGGCCTCGCTGCGATTGCTCCTCCAGCTCGCGCCCGTCAGCCCCGAGTTCGGAAATCGCAAACTGGTCGTCACCCCTTACGCCGGCCTCCAGCACCCGCTTTGCCTCGTCGCCTGGAATCGCCAGTTATTTCTCGATATCTACGACCCCTTCGCGATCGACAATTTCTACCAGACTTACATCGACCAGGGCCCCGAGCAGGAACCGTAATCGGGAAGCACGGACGCGCCGGTGTGGAGTCGCAGCCATGTATTAGCAATGTTTAGTAATGTTGAGATGGCTGGACTTGAACGCCGGACTCGCTACGGCCGCCGGCTCGCGATCGGCACAAACGCCACCCTCCCGCTCGGCCCCACGCGAATGTACTGCGGCACGCTCCGGATCAGCCCCGCCACCGCCGGCAGCTTCACCATGCTCGCCGCCTCTTCGAGCGGAAACCACTGCCGCATCCGCACTGACATCTCGGGGTACTCGTCGAACGTCTGGATCACTCGCAGCAGGAACACCATCACCTCGCGGGCCGAGGCGTGCTTCTCGTAGCCGTAGCTCCCGATCATCTGCGGCGACAACTCGCCCGCCGCCCCCGCCTCTTCGATCGCCTCGTGCTGCGCCGCCTCCACCGCCGTCTTGCCGCCCAGCATCCCCTTCGGGATGTTCCACTTCTTCTTCTCGACGCGGCGAATCAGCAGAATCTCCACCTCCCCGCCCGCGGAAACCCGAAACGGAATCACCCCCGCCTGTGGTATGGCCGGACCCGGCATGTCCATTCTATGTCTCTATCGGCCCAAGTTTGCGCAAATCTTGCCCGCCAACCCACTTGGATCACCCCCGACACCGCGATTTCCGCCCGATTCATCCGCTATCCCCGGAGCAACGTGGTGGCCAGAACACACAAACCCGCCACCCCGGCCCCGCCGGCCGCGATGAGCATCACCGCCGCGCCGAGGCAGCCCTTCTTGGACTTGAAGTCGGCCTCATCCAGCTTTGCCCACTGGAACATCCCCTTCCAAGCCCCGTCCCCGGCCGCGTACGACGAAAACGCCTTCACGACGTCGCTCAGCGAGATCTTCTCCCGCGTCGCCTTGAAGTGCTGGTCGGTATCTCCATCCTGGTACTCGACGACGAACCCGGTCGCCTCGTCCCCCGCCGCCTGGATGTACGTCTGCTTGTCGCGTTCAAGGATCGCAAAACCGCCGCCCGATTGCGCGTGCCCCCGCAGCTCCTCGGCAATCTGCGACGAGTTGGGCTCTCGGATCGCTTTGCCGCTTTCGAGTCGAAGTTCCATCGCAAGACTCCTTCCACCATGGAGTCTCGCAAACAGCCGGCCCCGGAGCAATTACAATGTCGCCCGAACTTTCCAGCCGCGCCGACGTTTCATCCAAACCATCGCCGCCAGCGTTACGGGCATCATCGGCGCGAACCCGCCGCCGCAGATGCCGATCCCGCACAGCCCGGCGCCGCATCCCGGAAACGCCGAACAAAACGGCTCGCCGAACGCCAGCCGCCGACCGCGAATCAGCGTGTTGTCCACGCCGCGCGACGTGTCGCTCCACACCGCCAGGCATTCGCCCGTGACCGGATTCAGCGCGATCGCCGGGAATGTCGCATTGCCGGAGGCCAATACGACTCGGTCCCGGCCAACGACTCCATCGCTGCGGACCGAAAATGCCACAACGTCTCGCCGGCGGCTGCCCCTTTGCACGTCGGCGACGATCACGAATGCGTCGGCCACCGGGTTGTACACAAGATCGAAGAAGTTGATTTCCTCCTCGAGGAGTTCAAAGGGCTCGTCGCTCAAGCCGCCATTCTCATCCATGAACCGACCTCGGAGTCGTTGTCCGGTTCCCGCGTCTGTGAAGACGATGAAATACCGACGGAGTTCTTCATCGAAAGCCGCCTTGAAAGTGCCCGGGAACTCATTGACCGCAATGAACGGATCCGTGGCGAACGAGCCGTCAGGTCGGACAATGCGCGCCTGGATGTTTCGCTGGCTCTGGCCCTGGTCACGCCAAATCGACAGAAAGCGGTCGTTCAGCGGGTCGAACACCGCGTTGCCGTTCGGAGCGGCCAGCCCAAGTCCGCTGATGTCGAAATCGGGACCATTCGCGATGGCGGCCGCGGAGAGCAACAGCCCGTCGATTCCTCCGGATCGCCGCGTAAAGAGGTATGTCGAAGCTCCGAACGCCAGCGCAAGCTCGTCACCCCCGGACGCAATCTCAAACGGGGCCGCAAGCGGCGCGCCATCGATGCCGACTCGCCGCGCATCGGAGCGAAAGTCTCCCGGGACTTGCGACTCCCACGCGACCAGGAATTCATCGTTGTCGGAGTTCCAGGCGATCGTCTCGCTCGATTGCGAACCGGGGTCCTGGATCAGCGGGCTACGGCCGCCGATCAATCCGCCATCCGCGCTGATCATCTGGCAGAACAGATCGTTCCCGGCCGTCTGGTCGGAAGATTCGAGGTACACCACCAAGTACCGTTGCGACGTCACACTGAACGCGACAGCCAGCGAACCACGGTTCGCGGCGAGTTCCGGTGCGATCTCGATCAGGTTTCCGACGGCCCGTAGACCGAGGCAGGGCTGGCCAACGGCCGGAGCGACCAGCGAACACAGAAAAATGAAACCGGTAACGACGGTGCGCACGGAAAGACCTCGAAATCATCGGAGTCACGCGAGGCCTGAATCATCTTACTCCAGGAACGTCAGAGCGACAAACGGATCCCCGCGACGATCACGTAATCCATCTCCGCCCGGTGCTGCACATCGCGCCACACCGGGGCCTGCACCGACAGCTCCAGCGTCCAGGTCGCCGCTTCGTACATCAGCCCCGGCGCGATCAGCAGTTCATTGTCGCCGTTCGTCTCATAGGTGCCGTTCAACTCGACGACCGCGTAGAGCGCCCCATGCGTCTCGTCGGAGTACTTCGCGGGATACAGGCGAAACAGATAGGCCGCATCGTATCGCAGCACGTCGGCAAGGCTCTCGCCCGCATAGATCGGCTCGTCGTTGCCGTCCGTGGAAAACAGCCACTGCAGCGAGCCGTTGAAGCCATGCCGCCCGCTGATCTTCGTCGCCGCCAGCCCGACGATCGGATCGTAGCCGTCGCTCGTAAACGGCGCATCACCCGAGCGAATCCGAACACCTCCCGTGAGACTCATCCGCAGCGTGTCGAGCGGCCCGCTGTCGTCCTGATAGAACCGCCACTTGCCCAGCAGGGTGATGTCGCCGACGCCGCCGACGCGCCGATTGCTGATCGGCCCGTCGAAGTTTCGATCCCGAAACAGCACCGGCGTCCGCAAGCTCAACGACACGTCGCGCGTCACGCCGATATTGGCCGTCGTCAACAACACCGAATCCCGGATCTCCCCGCGCCGCGGTCGTGGGCCCACTTTCAGACTCATGCTGTTGAACCGGTATTGCTCCTTGAGGATCACGTGCCCCGGCGACGGCGCCGTCGCCGAATCCGCCGCGTTGATCGGCTCCTGGGCGAGGGAGAAGTCCGCGGCGCATCCGACCACCATCGCCGCCGCCCAGCTGCATCTCAGCCCAACGCGCCTCACGGCGTCTCAATCCGATCGAGCGTGAAACCGCTCTGCTCAACCGCTTTCGCGAGCTCGCGTCGGGTTGGACGACCCGCGTCCGCCAGCTTGACGTTTACCTTTCCCTCACCCAGATCAACACGAACGTTGTCGACTCCGGAAACTCGCTTCAGTTGTTTGTCGATGTTGTTCGCGCACAACGGACACGAAAGGCCCTTCACCCACAGGGTCGCCGACGCCGCTGAAATGGGCTGGTCTGCCGTCGCATCCGGCTGCCAGCTCCGTCGCGCCGGTGCCACAGTCGATGCTGCCGATTCGCCCTTCGTTGATGTTTCGCTCACGTACTGTCCGCCGCAACCGGCCAGCACAAGCACAACAGACGAGAATGTCAGAACTCGCATGAAAACACTCCTCGTGGTGGCAAGAAAAAAAATACGGAGTCCCTTGGCCAGTGCGCTCTTCGCGCAACCGGGCCATCGGCCATGCCGCCCGCTTACTTTGAGGAATGATTCAGATCAGAAGAGGAGAAGAGGGTGGCGAGCCCGGACCTGCAGGAGGATCGTGTGCGTGCCCCCAACGGCCGAAACAAACACGCGTCGCCTCTGGATTCGAGAGCACGTTGGCGACTGGGTTGAGCTCAATCAATTCCGGCGCCGACACCGTCGAGCGCGGTCCGACGGGAACCGCCGGCGGCATGGAATCGCAATTGCAAACCTGAGGTACGGACGATTGCTCGACGGGTTCACCGTTGTTCCGGTTTCCGCAGGAGCAGGTGCACTTTGCCGCGGATCCGCAACAGCAACAGGAAGCCGCGCTCTCGTCCGCCCCGGTCCAAACGCCGGCAGACGACGCGCCGCCACCCATCGCGGCCGCAGCCGATACGCACAAGGTCCAGAAGAGTCGTACTACAAAGCCCATCCGACCAATTCTATCACACGAATCGGCTTACGCCTTCGCAAGCTGCCGCAATACCATCGGAAGGATTCCGCCGTGGCGGTAGTATTCTACTTCTATCGGTGTATCGATCCGCACGATCAGCACCAGATCGCGCCGATTCCCGGCTTCATCCGTGGCCGTAACGTTTAACACCTGGCCCGGCTTCAACCCGTCGTTCAAACCAACAAAGTCGAATTCCTCGCGCCCGGTCAGGCCCAGTGTCTCGCGCGATTGCCCCGCCTGAAACTGAAGCGGCAGCACGCCCATACCGACGAGATTGCTTCGGTGAATGCGTTCGTAGCTGACCGCGAGTACCGCCCTGACTCCCAAAAGCATGGCGCCTTTGGCCGCCCAGTCGCGCGACGATCCCGTGCCGTACTCCGCGCCCGCGATGACCATCAGCGGCGTCTTTGCCGCCTGGTACTTCATCGCCGCGTCGAAGATGGACATCTGTTGATTGCTCGGCAGGTGAATGGTGACACCGCCCTCTGTTCCCGGCGCCAGCAGATTGCGAAGCCGAATGTTCGCAAACGTTCCGCGTGTCATGACGCGATCATTCCCGCGCCGCGCCCCGTAGCTGTTGAAGTCCTTCGGCTCGACACCATGTTCGATCAAGTAGCGCCCGGCGGGGCCGTCCTTTGCGATTGAACCGGCGGGCGAGATGTGGTCGGTCGTCACCGAATCACCCACCATGACGAGGCACCGCGCGCCACGAATCTCGCCGATCTTGCCCGGCTGGGAACTGAGGTTTTGGAAAAACGGCGGCTCCTGAATATAAGTGCTCTTGGTATTCCACTCGTACACCCCGCCCGGCGGAATCTTGATTGAACGCCATTTTTCGTTGCCCGTCAGCACATCGGCATACCGCTTCGTGAATGCGTCGGGCGTCACGAACTTCGCGATGGTTTCCTCAATCTCGCGAGGGCTCGGCCAGATGTCGCGCAGGTACACCGGCTTGCCATCGGTGCCGGTCCCGAGCGGCTCCGTTGAGAGGTCCAGGTCCACAGTCCCGGCCAGCGCGTACGCTACGCACAGCGGCGGCGATGCAAGATAGTTCGCCTTTACGAGCGGATGAACTCGGCCTTCAAAATTGCGATTTCCCGACAGCACCGCCGAAACGACCAGGTCGTTTTCGGTCACGGCCTTTGCCACCGATTCCGGCAGTGGTCCGCTGTTGCCGATGCACGTCGTGCATCCGTAACCCACCGTCTGAAAGCCGAGTTGATCGAGATACTTCGACAGCCCCGAAGCCGTCAGATATTCCGTCACCACGCGCGAACCGGGCGCCAGACTTGTCTTCACGTGCGGCTTCACGTTCAGGCCGCGTTCCACCGCCTTCTTTGCCAGCAATCCGGCGCCGATCATGACGGACGGATTGCTGGTATTGGTGCAGCTTGTGATCGCCGCGATCACGACGGCGCCTTGCGATATCGTTTCGCTGTGTCCGTTGTCGCGAACGATTGCCTTCTTCTTCGCCGCCTCTTCCGACAGTGCGAACCCACGCTCCGCCGTCGGCGCCCGCAACGCCTTTTCGAACGACGACTTCACTTGCGTCAGCGGCACGCGATCCTGCGGCCGCTTCGGACCTGCCAGGGACGGCTCGACCGTTGCCAGATCGAGCGAAAGAACATCCGTGAATTCCGGGTCGGGCGTCGCGTCCGTCCTGAAGAGCCCCTGCTCCTTGCAGTACCGTTCGACAAGGTCAATCTCGTCCGTGGATCTTCCCGTTCGCCGCAGATATGCCAGGGTTTCATCATCGACCGGGAAGAATCCCATCGTCGCGCCGTACTCGGGGGCCATGTTGCTGATCGTCGCGCGATCCGGAAGCGACATGCTCGACAATCCCGGTCCGTAAAACTCGACGAACTTATTGACGACCCCCTTCTTGCGCAGCATCTGCGTCACCGTCAGCACGAGATCGGTCGCCGTGGCGCCTTCGCGCAGACGGCCCGTCAGCTTGAAACCGACGACCTCCGGTAGCTGCATGTAGATCGGCTGACCGAGCATGTTGGCCTCGGCCTCGATGCCGCCCACGCCCCATCCCAGTACGCCGAGGCCGTTCACCATCGTCGTGTGGCTGTCCGTTCCGACCAGCGTATCGGGCAGCGCGATCGGCACGCCGCCGACCTCGCGCGCCAGCACGACCTTGGACAGGTACTCGATGTTCACCTGATGGCAGATTCCCGTTTCGGGCGGAACAATCCGCACACCGCTGAACGCCTGCTGTCCCCAGCGGAGGAACTCGTAGCGCTCCTTGTTGCGATAGAATTCCATGTCCGTGTTGAGCTGCAACGCATCGGGCTGCGCGAAGTAGTCGACCTGAATCGAGTGGTCGATGACCAGATCGACCGGCACGAGAGGGTTAATTCTCTCCGCCTTGCCGCCCATGCGGGATACAGCCGATCGCATGGCCGCCAGATCGACCATGCACGGAACGCCCGTGAAATCCTGGAGCAACACCCGCGCCGGCAAATATGGTATCTCACCGCCGGCTCCGCCCCTCGGTTGCCACAAGCCGATGGTGCGAACGTGTTGCTCCGTGACGATGAAACCGTCGAAGTTTCGGACGGCATTTTCGAGCATGACCTTGATGCTGAACGGCAGCCGCTCGATCGCTCCGAGCTTTCTCAACCGCTCCAGCCGCCAGATGCGAACCGGCCCCGATTTTGTCGTGATTGAATCGACGGCCCCGAAGTGATCCCTGGTTGCTGAGCTCATGTGTCGAAAAGTCCTTCCTGGCGTTGACGCGATCGCCGATCGCGCCGTTCCGCTCCGAAAGTCTAGCAAATCGGCGCGCACGCGTCAGGACGCGTGGCAGATAACAACTGTCAGAGCATCAATTCAAGGATCTGAAATGGAATCGGTGTGGGAGCAGCGGAGCGGAAATTGGGACGGGATTGAACCGCGGTTCTATCCTACGCCGTCGGCTCCAACTGCAGCATCTTCTGCAGCCGTCGCTTGGCTTTTCGCATATTCCGTCGTCGCCGATCCGAGGGCTTCTCGTAGTAGGCGGTCCGCTTCATCTCGCGCAGCACGCCCTCCCGTTCGCAAAGCTTCTTGAGCCGGCGAAGCACCTGCTGAATGGGTTCATTCGGACGCGGGCGAACCTTGATCATCTGACCTCCACCTATCTATCTCACGGGCGAAAAACCAGCGGCCGGACGCCCTCGTCTGGCCGTGCCTGATACTATCGGCGCAACGCCGTTTCCACAAGTCCTCGAATTCGTGCCGCAACTCGCTCGTCCGAATCCAAGGCGTTATTCGCAATGCCCCTAATTCAAGCATTTACCAAATGTTATGTTTTCAAACCGCGGATCCCAAGTCTAGCTCATCGAGCCCCAATTGACCCGCAAACGCTGCCCTCCTAACGTAGCGATCCCGTCCTCCATGTCGGGGGACTCGACCCCGAGTGCAGCCGAATGGCCTCGCCGTCCCCGGACGTCGTCGAACTACGCCTGAGCGAGCACTTGGCAGCCCACCCCCAACTTGCCAATCGCATCTTCCGCCAGTTGCTGCTGGAACTCCATGCCCGCGGGATCGTCACCGTCGATGCCATCTACGAGCATACGCTTCACCTCGTAGCTGCGTCGACTGGCACCGCTGGCGAAGTCTCCGAGACGGAAACTTCGAACAAGCTCATTCGAGAACATGTCGTCCGGAACTTCACCCCCGAGCAAGTCGACGAAGCGGTCGCCCTCGCGCGCAAGCGCGAGGAGGCCGAGTCTCTCCGCTCGATCGTCAGTCTTCCATCGCTTTCGTTCCGGGTCCTTGCCGATCGGGTTCGGCGCTTCTGCGCCCTTCCGCCCGGCAGTCGTACGCTCGAACCCGAGGAAGTCATCGGCATCCGCGTCGGCCTCATCCGCCACCTCGTCAGCGACCAACTCGAGTTCATTGGCGTCGCAAAACACTACCTCACCATCCGCGATCTCGATCACATCGTGCTGCGCATCATCGGTCCCGAGCACGGAATCGGCCGCATCGGAGGAAAGGCCGCCGGTATGTATCTCGCCTACAAGGTGCTGACGACCAAGCCGCCGGCACTCACGGACGCCGAGCCGGCGGTCGCGCGCAGCAGCCCACCGCCCCGCGCACCGCTCGCCATCGCTATCCCCGATTCGTATTTCCTCCGCTCCGACGTCATCGACGAATTTCTCGAACTCAACGGCCTCGGCGAATACCAGAACCAAAAGTACAAGTCGGCCGAGGAGATTCGAGCTCAGTATCCGCTGATCAAGCAGGAATTCCGCAAAGGCAAATTTCCCGCGGCCGTGGTCGAGCGCCTCCGCCAGTTGCTTCTTGCGGTCGGCAACGCTCCGCTGATCGTCCGCTCCAGCAGTCTCCTGGAGGACCGCTTCGGCACGGCCTTCAGCGGCAAGTACGCCAGCATCTTCGTTCCCAACCAGAACAAGTCCGATTTGCGATCTCGCATCATCACGGCCCAGGGCCGCGTCGAGCAGCGCTTGAAAATCCTGCTGCAAGCAATCGCCGAGGTCTACGCCTCAGCTCTCGCACCCGACCCGCTGCTGTACCGCCGGGCCAACGACCTCATCGATTACCCGGAGGACATGGGCGTCCTCATCCAGAGAGTTCTCGGGTCTCAGCATGGACCATACTTCCTCCCCGCCTTCGCCGGCGTGGCCTTCTCGCGAAATGAGTATCAGTGGTCGCCTCGTATCCGCCGCGAAGACGGACTCATGCGCATCGTCCTCGGGATGGGAACTCGCGCCATCGAGCGCGTGGGCAACGAGTACCCGCGCATGGTCGCGCTCGGCGAACCGACCCTCCGCCCGGAATCGACGCCGCTCGAAATCATCCGCAACGCCCAGCGAACGATTGACGTCATCAACCTTCCCGCCAACAAGTTCGAATCGGTCCAGCTGGAGGCTCTGCTATCGGCCGCCCCCGGCTTCCCCATGCTCGACAAGCTCATCTCCATCAAGCGCGACGGAGGGCTCTATACACCGACCGGCACCTTTGTCAGCGCAGAGCCGCGCGAACTCGTCGTCACGTTTGACAAGCTGCTGCGCGAAACCGACTTTTGCGCCACGATGCGTGACATCCTGCACCGGCTGGAGGAGGCCTACCGCAGGCCCGTCGACGTCGAGTTTGCTCATGACGGCAATCAGCTCTACATCCTGCAGTGCCGCACTCTCACTGAGCCGGCCGAGTTCGCCCGACAGCGCATCCCCCAGCAGATCCCGGACCACGACGTCGTCTTCCGCGCCGTCAAATTTGTCCGCACCGGGCTCGTCGACAAGGTCGAATACGTCATCTACGTCTCCCCCGAGGCCTACGACGCACTGCCGACGCGCGAGCAGCGGGTTGAAGTCGGCCGAGCGATCGGGTCGCTCAACGACGCGTTGGAGAAGAAGAACTTCATCCTAATAGGCCCCGGCCGCTGGGGCAGCAACGACATCCTTCTCGGCGTCCCCGTGACATACGCAGACATCAACCACTCACGAATGCTGATCGAAGTCGCACGCGAGCGCGACGGCTACGTCCCCGAGGTGTCGTTCGGCACGCACTTTTTCCAGGATCTCATCGAGGCGAACATTCACTACCTGCCACTCTATCCGGACGACCCCGCTTGCGCCTGGAACCGATCGTTCTTCGGCTTGGGTGAAAATGAACTTTCGCGGCTCGTTCCGAAGAGACGCGAACTGGCGAGTGTGATTCGGGTCTTGCGCGTGCCCAGCATCGCCTCGGGGCGCACCCTCCGTGTCGTCATGGACGGCAACGAGGACGCCGCATTAGCGTATCTCTGTTAGATCAGACCTCTCGCCACAATTGAGATGCATGCGGAGACGCTGCCGGATTTGCCTAAATCGCTGCCCGCACGTCGCCGCCGGGTGCGGCAGGCGGCGGTGTCTGGCGAAGAGCGGGCCGTCGCACCGCAGGGGCTATGCGAGCGTCCGGTCGGATCTGCTCTTCAATCTTGGCCACCAGTCCGCGGGCCGGCGACGACTGCTCGCCGCTGGCCGAGAACCAGATCGCCGCGGCGTCCGTCTCCAGCATGCCCTTGATTTTTCGATGCGCCAGCAGCACCGTCGTATGGTTCTTGTTGCCCATCATCCGCGCGATCTCGGGAAACGAAAACGGCGTGTGCACTCGGGCGAGATACATGGCGATGTTCCGCGCGAGGGCGATCGTCCGGCTTTTCCGCGACGAGTGCAGGTCGGACGGCGTTAGTCCGAAGTAGGTTGACACGGCCAATTCGATGTCGTTGACCGTCAGGATCTTCGCTGTGCGGGTCAGATGATCGTCCAGCACGTGCTTCGCAATCGCCATTGAAATCGGCGACTTTGCCACGTCTGCCGCCGCCACCAGCTTGAGCAATGCGCCCTCCAGTTCTCGCACGTTGTTCTGGATCTTCTCTGCCACGTAGGCAATCACGTCGTCAGGGATCGGGCGGCCGATCGCCATCGCACGCCGTCGCAGGATCTCGCAGCGCGTCGCGACGTCCGGCGGGTCGATCTTCACGACGACGCCCGAAACAAACCGGCTGACGAGCGCCTCGGAGAGCTGGCCAATCATCTTCGGGTGCGCATCCGACGCAAGAACGACTTGCTTGCCGATCGCGAAGATTGCATTGAACGTATGCAGGAACTCGTCCTGTGTCGCGCGCTTGTTCGCCAGGAAGTGCACGTCGTCGATCAGCAGCACGTCCAATTCGCGATACCGCCGCCGGAACGACTCGAGTTGCCCGTTCTTCAGCGCCAGCAGGAACTCGTTTGTGAACGCCTCGCCTGAGATGTACCGCCAGCGCTGCCCGCGCCCGGCATCGTCAATCGCGTTCGCCAGCCCTTGCAGCAGATGCGTTTTGCCGATCCCGCAACCGCCATGCAGAAACACGGGGTTGAACGCCACGCCGGGGTGCTGCGACACGGTGCGAATGATCGAACACGCCAATTCACTGCCTGGACCGACCACGAAGTCATCCAGCCGTCCGCGCAGGCGCGGTCGTGCCGCCGTTCCCACATCGACTCCGGCGACCGCCGGCGCGGTCTCGCCGCCACGGTTAACCGACTTCGCCTGCGAATTGAGCTGCGTCTTTCGGATATTGCGGAACAGATCCGGCTCGATGCTGAACATGATCTGCAACTCCCGCCCCAACATTTCGCGCGCCGATCGCGCGATCGCCTCGGCAAAGTGGCTCTCGATCCAACTTCCGACGAACACGTTGGGCACTCCGACCTTCAGGAAACCATTGGCCAGCGCCATGTGAGTCGAGTTGTGAAACCAAATCTTGTATTTCTGTGACCCGATGTGTTCCGCCAGGCGTGCCCTAATCCGACTGATAATGTCGTCTTTTTCCGTGTTCACACGACGCTCCACGCGCGCAACAGCGCTGCAGTTGGTTACTCACATCAATACCAGACGGATGTTTCGATCCGACGCACCTTTGCTTGACCGCGCCCCGGTGCGTCGAACCCGAACTTGATGAAGCTCATGTTAAAACGTTTCGCGGTGCACGTCAATCGGAAAGATCACCTAATCCGTGCGAGACCGCACGATCGTCATAACCGGAAACGAGTTGCGTTCGTCAAAAAATAATTCGTCCACCTGTTTCTCACATCGCATCTCACACGGTGAAAATTCTGTGTGTTCGAGCGCCGCCGCGCCTATCTTTTTGTGGCAGGGTTGAGTACGCAAATCCACGCTTCGCGGCTCAGCGTGTGCCGAAATCCGAACTTGGTGTAAACCCGAAGCGCGGGCTCGTTCGACGAATCTACCGCCAGCGCCAGCGACCGCAAACGCACGCCTCGAGCCAGCTCCAGCGCCCGCATGAGCAAAAACCTTGCCAATCCGCGGCCGCGCGCCTCCGGACGAAGTCCCATGTAAACGATCTCCGCCGCATTTCGAAGCGGAACCTCACCCATCAACAGGCACCCGACCGAATTTTCGCCCTCCCGAAGCAGCAGCCACCACGCAGGATCGAACTTCACAGCCGCTTTGTGCCCTTCGAGCACCTCGTCGATCTCACGAATCCCCGTCAGTCCCGGGCAATCGCGACTGTCGCGGTATGTCGCCGCGACCGTTTCGGCAAACTCCCGATGCGCCGAGAGACTGTACGCCATCCAGTTCAAATCACTACCGGGTTTCTGTCGCACGACATGTCCGATACCCACCGAGGTCACCCGATCGAGGTAGTCCAGTCGCGCCAAGGGTGTGAATCCAGCCAATCCCAGCGCCTGGGGCGGTCTGCCCGATGGATCGAGGAGGCACTGTACTAACCGGACTGCTCGTAATTCCGCAAACCACTTCACTTCGGCGAGGAGCTTCACCGTCGCCTCACGCCGGGAAGGGTCATCGAAACCGTTCGAAAGAAAGACCATCGCCGTTCTCCCCGGCGACTCGATGTACGTGGCGGCCGATAACCACTCGGTGCCATTCTGTGCCACCCAGTGGTTCGAAAGATCGAGCTGCATGTGCTTTGCGTATTGGCCGAATGCGTCAACCTGCTGTTCCAGTTGGGCCCAGCTCAGCCCGGGCGCACCGAGCGTCTGCCGCATGACGCGGCGGACTTCATTGGCCTCGGCTCGTCGAATCGTTGGCATGTGTCGGATCGAATTCGTGTGCAACTGCGTCACCACAAACTCTATACCCCTCGGCGGGTAACGTCGAGCCGCTGAAGAATGCCGACCGCCACGTCGCGGACTCCGGGCCAAGCGCCTCCTCCCAACACCGTGACATGGTCTCCGAGCGGCCGCCACACCCGCGGATCGGTCGGACCGAAAATCGCCGTCACCGGGGTGCCAAGTGCGGCGGCAAGATGCGTCACGCCGCTGTCGTTGCCAACAAAATGATCCGCCTGCGCCAGCAACGCGGCGAGATCGATCAGCCGCTCGCGCTGGATCACTGGCGCTGCGGCCGAAAGGCGACCATGCTCAGCCGCCGACCACCGTTCCAGTTCGGCCGGTCCAACCACGAACCGTACGACACACCCGCCCGATGACAGTCGCGACGCTAGTTCGACAAATCGCTCGATCGGCCAGCATTTAGCCCGCCCGCCGCTGCCTGGGTGGATGATGATCGTACGCCGGGTCACCTCGGATCGATCGGCCGGCACCTCGATCCGTGGCGGACCAACGCCGGCCGTCGCGATTCCTGCGGCATTCAAATCTAGAAGCCACCGGTCCGTCACGTGTTGGGTCGAACCCGTCCGCGAGATCGGATCGACGTTGATTACCTGGCCTCCCGTCGCCGCCGCCAGCCGGCTGACGAAGATCGCGTCGCCACCAGCCATATTGACGACCAGCGCGTGCCCCGCCAACCGTGCGGATATGTCGTCGGGAAGTCGAAGCTCATTGCGATACAAGGCATGACAACCCCCGACCTCGAAATCGATGAATCGAACGATGCCGGCGGATCGCCCCAGTTCGAAGAACGCCGATCGGCCGAGCAGCGTGATGCCGTCGGCACCCGCTCCGCGCAGTGCTTCCACGACACGCAAAGCCAGCACGAAATCACCCAGCGCGCCAGAATGCACAAGCATCGCACGACCGCGAATTGACTTCGTCGTCATGGGGTGGTTGCGTCGGTCGGTGCCGCCACCGACGCGAGTGCTTCAATGCAGAGGTCGATATCAGCCTCAGTCGTAAACGCCCCAAACGAGAGCCGCGTCGCCCCACCGTCCGCATGGGTCCCCAGGGTGTCGTGTGCCCATGGCGCACAGTGAATCCCCGACCGGGTCAGTACCCCAAACTCGCTTTCCAGCACTGCCGACAGCTCCGCCGGCTCCAGTCCATCGACCCGGATGCTGAACACCCCCACACGCTGCTCCACGTCGCGCGGTCCATAGAGTGTGAGACCCTCAACGTTTGCAACTCCGTCCAGAAATCGCCGGCAAAGCGCGACCTCGTGCTGCCGCAGCGATTGCACACCGCGTTCAAGCACCCACGCCGTCGCCGCCCCGAGTCCCGCCAGTCCGATCGCGTTGTGACTCCCCGATTCGTACTTGTCCGGCATGAACTCCGGCTGCGTCGGCAATTCACTCACCGATCCCGTCCCGCCCGCCGTGAGAGGCCGAAGCTGCTCCTCCAATCCCGGCCGGACGTATAACCCGCCGGTCCCCAGCGGACCCATGAGCCCCTTGTGCCCCGGGAATGCGAGCAGGTCTATTCCCATCGCCCGGACGTCAATCGCAAGATGCCCGAGCGTCTGCGCCGCATCCACAACGAATGCGATCTCTCGCTCGCGGCAGATCCGCCCGACATCCTCCACCGGCTGCACGGTCCCCGTGACGTTGCTTCCATGCTGCAGCGCGATCAGGCGTGTATTCGGCCGCACGGCGTCACGCACATCATCGACTTCGACTCGCCCCGTCGCCCGGTCGACGGGCACATAGGTCGTCTCAATTCCGGACGTCGCCAGTTCGTGCAAGGGTCGCAGAATCGAATTGTGCTCGAATCGCGTCGTTACGACGTGGTCGCCCCCTCTCACCATTCCGCGCAGAGCCAGGTTGAGTGCCTCGGTGCAGTTCAGCGTAAAGACGATCCGCCGCGGCTCTTCGGCATGAATCAGCCGCGCAATCCGCCCGCGACACGCTGCCACCATCTCCCCCGTGCCGACTGCTTCGCGATATGCTCCGCGCCCGGCCGACGCGCCCAGTTCCTGGGAATACTCCGTCATCGCCGCCAGGACCTCGGGCGGCTTCGGAAAACTCGTGGCGGCGTTGTCGGCGTAGATGCGGCGGCTCATTGTTTGTATCGTTTCGTCAATGCTCATTGTAGTTGCCCGGCCGCGACCGGTACAAGGAAATCCACCCATGCCGATCGATTGCAAACGCTGCCGCTGGTGTGCCGACGACCCAATGCTGATCAACTACCACGACCGCGAGTGGGGCCGCCCCATCCGAACCGACGCCGGCCATCTCGAACGGATGGCACTCGAAATCTTTCAGTGCGGCCTCTCCTGGAAGATCGTCCTCGTTAAACGCCCGGCGCTGCAGAACGCCTTCGAGGGCTTCGACCTTGAGACCGTGGCCAGGATGGGCGCCCGCGACGTGGCGCGACTCGTCGTCAATCCCGCCATCATTCGAAACCGCATGAAAATCGAGGCAACCATCCACAACGCCCGCCGCTTCATTGCACTGGCGGAACTGTCCGGCAGTTACCAGAAGTGGTTCAACGCGCTCCCCGCCACCACGACGGCTCACCGCCGCAGCCTGTTCGACGTATTCAAGGAAAACTTCCGATTCATGGGGCCTGAGACGACAAAGTGCTATTTGATGGGTGTCGGAAAAATCCCGCCTGCCCACGACCGCCACTGCTGGAAGGTCAACGCCTAGGCCCAGACTGGCATCGATCGCAAGCTCAGGTTAGAAAACTGCCGGTAGCTGCTGGGCAATACGCAGACCGCCGCACGAAGGAATACCGATGACCATCAAGAGCGAGGAACGCGGAAACGCAACGATTCTCCACATGTCCGGCGAAATTCGAGAGGCCGACGAGGAGAATTTCATCAAGACCGTCACCGACCGGATTGACCGGCCCGGTGCCCGCGTTGTGCTGGACATGTCCGAGATAACGTACGTAACTTCGTCAGGCCTTGGCGCCATCGTCCGCGTCACCGCCCAAGCCAATACGCAGCGCGCGAAGGTAGTGATTGCGGCCCCTTCCCCTTTCATTAACGGCGTCCTCGAAATCACTGCCCTGAATCGATACTTTGACGTATTCCCCACCATCGACGAAGCCGTCAGCGCCACCAATTAATCCGGTGCAGCCGGGGCTACCCTCAGCCGTCTTGATTCGTCGAGAAATCGCTCCAGCGCGCCTCGATCCAGACCTCGATAGTGCTTTTCGACTGAGTCAAGAAGCGTGCCCGGCGGCGTCCAAGCCCACGGGTAGCAAAAATCACGATTTGAGAACCACGCCGATGCCATTCCTGATGGGATTGCCGTTTCGAACCGTTTTCCGTCGGAGCGTAGAACGAACATCCTGTTACTACATCGGTCGACAAGCATCGCTCTGGGTGATTGAGGGAGAAACACGGCCTGGCGCGCGGAAATCTTGGGGAAAAAACCTGACTCGCTCGCTGAGTCCGTGTCGATGACTAAGACGACAAGGTTTAGCTCGGTGTCGAAAAACACGAAGTTGTCAAAGTTATCACGAGCGAACGCATACGGCACCCAATTCGTCAGAAATGGGAGCGACCCCGGCCCCTGCACACCAAACATCGGCCGCGGCCGCCAGAGAGTTACAAACGCGATTGCCGCGAGCGCCGCGAATCCGAGTAGCGAGCCCCGTAGATACCAGCCAAGGCCGCTGCGCCGCGAGTGTGCTGCGACGTTCGGTCGGAGTGTGGGCAACATACGGGTTCTCGTGCAATTCTAGTCGCCGCCCAAGCGCCGCCAGTGGCTCAGGGGCGATCGGCGGATCCCTTAATCTGAAACGCCGACGGACACAACTTTTTCAACGTACACCCCGCACAATTCGGCTTGCGTGCCGAGCACACTTGCCGACCGTGCCAGATCAAGGCATGCCCCACGAACGTCCACTGCTGGCGCGGCAGCACCTCCATCAGGTCCGCTTCGATCTTTTTCGCATCCTTGTCATGCTTCGACCGCCATGTCAGCCCCAGCCGCTGCGACAATCGCCCAATATGCGTATCGACGACAACTCCCTCGTTCTGCTTGAACCAGGTTCCGAGGACGACGTTGGCGGTCTTGCGGGCGACGCCGGGCAGGTGGAGCAGGTCGTCCATGGTGTCGGGGACGCGGCCGGCGTAGTCGGCGACGATGGTGCGGGCGGCGCCGAGCAAGCTCTTGGCCTTGTTCCGGAAGAAGCCAGTCGACTTGATGATGTCCTCGACGTCGAGCGGGGAGGCCTCGGCGAGGGCGGCGATGTTGGGGTACTTCTCGAAGAGACCTGGGGTGACCTTGTTGACGCGGTCGTCGGTGCACTGGGCGGAGAGGATGGTGGAGACGAGGAGCTCCCAGGCGCTTTTGTGAGTGAGGGCGCAGTTCGCCCGGGGATAGAGGCGGTGGAGTTCGGCGATGATGGCGGCGACGCGTGCGGGGTCGGGACGCCGGCCCGCGCGGCGATGCTTCGACGGTTTTGACGCACGACGCCGCGGTTTCGCGGGGGTGGTGGGGCGCTTCGGGGAGTTCCGGCGGTTTGTTGTTCTCGTTTTTGCCACGTTACTCCTGCGCGGTGGGTGTCCACTCCTCCCGGCCGTCGGCCCAGATGTCCTTCTTCCAGATCGGAACGTCGGCCTTGAGGGTTTCGATGAGCCAGCGGCAGGCATCGAACGTGGCACCGCGATGGCCGGCGGCGACGGCGATGGCCACGGAGACGTCGCCGAGCGCGAGGCGTCCCAGGCGGTGAGCGATGGCGGCATCCTTGATTTCGAAGCGTTCGAGGGCGCGCTCGCGAAGCAGGCCGAGCTGCTCGATCGCCATGGCCTCGTGGGCGGAGTAGTCGAGGGCGATCAGTTCCACGCCATCGGAGCGGCGCTCGGAGCGGACGGTTCCCTCGAAGGTCGCGATCGCGCCGGAGTCCTTTGAGCGGATGAGATCGGCCAGACGGTCGGCAGAGATGATCTCCCGCGTCAGGATCACCTGGGCTGGGTCGTGCGCGGACGACACTCGGGGCTCTCCTTATCCGCCAGACACCGGCGGGATGACGGCCACTTCGTCACCGTCGCGCAGGACGTGGTTGAGCGGCACGTACTTGCGGTTGACGGCGAGGCGCACGCCGACGGCGGCACCGAGCGGCGGATAATCGGCGGCGATGCGTCCGGCCAGCGTGCCGAGCGTATCGTCGGGGGCGAGTTCATAGATGCATTCGGACTTCGCAGTCGAGTCGACGGCAGGACCAAAGAAGCGAACTCGGCAATTCATCGGCTACGTGATCTTCAATTCCAATTTCGCCGGCCGCAGAACGTTGCGAATACTGATTTGCCCGGCCGTGTTACGAACGAACTGCTCGACCGCCGCCCGCGTAGCCTTGTCCACCTTCTCAAACGACGCCATTGGATTGCCGGCGTCGCCGGCCACGCGGATCGCCACGTTGAGCGGAATCGACCCGAGGAACGGCACCTTCAGCCGCGCCGCGGTTTTTTCGATCGTCCCGCGCCCGAAGATGTCGTACTCCTTGCCGGTGTCGGGCGCGATGAAGTAGCTCATGTTCTCGACCATGCCGAGGATGTCGACGTTGAGCTGCTGATACATCCGCAGTGCCCGGACGGCGTCGAGCTGGGCGACCTCCTGCGGCGTGCAGACAACGACCGCGCCGGTCAGCGGGATCGACTGGGACAGGGTCAGCGGCACATCGCCTGTTCCCGGCGGCAGGTCGACAATCAGGTAATCCAGTTCGCCCCATTCCACCTGATCGAGGAACTGTTTCACGACACCGTGCACCATCGGTCCGCGCCAGATGACGGCCCGCTCGCTCTCGATCATGAAGCCGATAGACATGAGGCCGATGCCATTGCTGACAATCGGAAGAATCTTTTCGCCCTGCACGCTCGGACGCTCGAACTCGACCCCCAGCATCTTCGGTATGCTCGGTCCGAAGATGTCGGCATCCATCAGGCCGACGCTAGCGCCTTCGCGCTTGAGCCCCGCCGCCAGCATGACGGCAATGGTCGACTTTCCGACGCCGCCCTTGCCAGCGCCCACCGCGACGATGTTCTTGACGCCCGGCAACTGAGCCTGCGGCTTAACCGTCGCTCGAACCTGGGCCGACCAGTCGATCGTCACTTCGTGCACGCCTTCGATCCGTTTCAGCTCGCGCTCGACGCCCTTCCGGATCGTGTCCTTAAGCGGGCACGCCGGCGTGGTCAACTCGACGCCCACGCGGACGCGGCCGTCGCTGATGGCCACGTCTTTGATCATGTTCAGGCTGACGAGATCTTTGTGCAGCTCCGGATCCTGCACCCGCCTCAGTCCATCCAGTATTTGCTCGCGCGTCACGATCGCCATCGACTTGCTCGCATTGCCGGTCGCTCTCCGCATCGCACATCCGGCAGTGCCGACTATAGCGCCGATTGGACGCCGATTCAAAACTCAAGCGGTCCTTCGATTCGCGCCCGCGATTCTCACAACGCGCCATTCTGTGCAAGTATCGCGTGACCGCGGATTGGAATGCCGCTACGATCAGACAACTCGGGCGGCGACCGCGCCATCACGTGTGATCCGCCGCAGATTCCGGATTGTGCAAAGTCGCTCGCTGCCGTGATTTGACCCACAATTTCAAGTGCACGGCGCTATATTGGTACTGGTCGATCGATGCCCCGACGCTCGCAGATTCTCGTCGTCGCTAACCGTCTCCCCGTTCAGCGCGTCCGTGGCGGCCGCGGCCATAACTGGGCCCCCAGCCCCGGCGGTTTGGTCACCGCAATGACCCCCATACTCCGCAATCGTGGCGGCGCGTGGGTCGGCTGGTCCGGTGCCGCAGGGCCTGCACCACGACCCTTCGTCCACGAGAATATCCGTATCAAACCGGTCGAACTCTCGCACAGCGAGGTCGAGTCTTACTATCTCGGCTTTTCGAATCGCACCATATGGCCGCTCTACCACGATGCCATCCAGACACCCACTTTTCATCGCGAGTGGTGGAAGCAGTATGTTTCAATCAACCTCCGTTTCGCGCGGGCCGCGGCCCGCGTCGCCCGCCGCGGACAGATCGTCTGGGTCCACGACTACCAGCTCCAGCTCGTCCCGCGCATCCTCCGTGGACTTCGCCCGGACCTGCGGATCGGGTTCTTCATGCATATTCCGTTTCCCCCGGATGAGCTCTTCGCCTGGCTTCCCTGGCGACGCGAACTTCTCGAAGGCCTCATGGGAGCGGATCTGGTGGGCTTCCAAATTCACTCTGACGCACAGGACTTCTCGCGCGCTGCCCGTCTCTACACCTCCGCCGAGGGCACCGACACTCAACTTGAATACAAGGGTCGCACAATCCGAGTCAATTCGTTCCCGATATCCGTCGACTTCAGCGCCTACGACAATCTTGCCGCTGACCCTCGAATCATCCGTCATGCAAATGACATGCGTCGCCGCGTCGGGGCTCACCGGAAGATACTCCTCTGCATCGACCGCCTCGATTACACCAAGGGCATCGACATCCGCCTGCTCGCATTCGAGGAGATGCTCCGCCGCCGCAAGGCCCGCGTGGAAGACTGCGTACTCATGCAGATCGCGGTCCCCAGCCGCGAGTCCGTTCATGAGTACCGCGACATGCGAACGCGCGTCGAGCAGATCGTCGGACGAATCAACGGCGAATACAGCGAGCCCGGCCGTGTTGCCGTTCACTACTTCCGACGGAGTCTCACGCGAGAAGAAGTCGTCGCCTATTACGCTGCGGCCGACATCATGATGGTCACGCCCCTTCGTGACGGCATGAACCTCGTCGCCAAGGAATACGTCGCGTCGCGCCGCAACAATACGGGCGTTCTCGTCCTGAGCGAATTCGCCGGCGCTGCAAGTGAGCTTCGCCGCGCGCTGCTCGTCAACCCGCGCGATATCGACGGCATGATCCGCACCATGCAAACTGCGCTAAGGATGCCCACCGCCGAAGCTCGTTTCCGGATGTCGATCCTTCGAACAATCGTCCGTCGGCACGACCTCGACGACTGGGCGAACGGCTTCCTGGAGGCCCTTCGCGCATGAGCGACCTCCTCAAACGCGTTGACGAACTCGCTCACACCCCGGTACTCCTCGTCGCCTGCGACTACGACGGCACGCTGGCGCCGATTGTCAGCGAGCCGACACTCGCGCATCCGCAACGAGAATCGGTCATCGCGCTCCGCGCCCTCGCCACGATGCCAAACACCCACGTTGCCATCATCTCCGGCCGCGCCCTGAGCGATCTCGCCCGCCAAGCCCAGGACACGAATGACATTCACCTCGTCGGCAGTCACGGAAGCGAGTTTGAGCCGGGCTTCGCGTCAAAGCTCCCGCCGTCAATGCTCACGCTTCGCCAACGCCTCGGAGACGAACTGGCCGAGATTGCGAAGTCGTGCCCGAAGGCGTGGCTCGAGGAGAAGCCGGCCGCATTTGCATTCCACTATCGCAATGCCGATCCCGCCGCCGCACAAGCCGCTATCGAGCGGATCTCCGCCGGCCCCGCGACCTACACCGGTGTCCACGTCCGCCACGGCAAATGCGTCGTTGAACTCAGCGTCGTCGAAACCAATAAAGGCGCGGCGCTGCAGCGGATTCGCCAACAGGTTGGCGCTTCCGCCGCCGTCTACTTCGGCGATGACATCACGGACGAAGACGCTTTCGCGACACTTGCCGGCCCCGACGTCGCCGTGAAAGTAGGGCTCGGAGAGACCCGCGCCGCCTTTCGCGTCGCCGACTCCACCGAGGTCTCCCGGCTTCTTGCACGCCTCGCCGAGCAGCGCGCGGCCTGGCTCGCCGGCGCGCTGGCCGTTCCCATCGAACGTCACTCGTTGCTTTCCGATCAGCGAGCCCTCGCACTCTCGACGCCAAGCGGTCGCATAACCTGGCTCTGCCTGCCGCGACTCGACTCGGCTGCCGTCTTCGCCGACCTGCTCGGTGGCCCCGCCGCCGGCTACTTCGAAATCAGCCCCGCTGGCGCAGCCGCCCCGACGTCCCAACGCTACCTCGGCGACACATTCATCCTCGAGACGAACTGGCTGTCCTTTCGGGTCCTCGACTACCTCGACTGCTCCGGCGGCCGCGCGTTCCAGCGAGCCGGCCGCACCGATCTCATTCGCGTCATTGAAGGCGCCGGTCGCGTCCGGATTACCTTTGCCCCGCGCCTCGACTTTGGCCGCACCCCGACCCATCTCCGCGCGAGTCCCAATGGCATCGAAGTCGAAGGTGCGAGTGATCCGATCGTGCTCCTCGCCCCCGGCCTCGCTTGGCGCATTCGCGACGAAGGCTCGCATCAAACCGCCATCGCCGAAATCGATCTCACCGACCACCCGCTCCTCCTCGAACTCCGTTACGGTACGGCGAACCTCGAGCCCGCCGTGCTACCGGAACCGCAGCGCCGTCAACAAACCGAGAAGTTCTGGGGCGGTTGGGCCGCGGCGCTTGCCGCACCGCCCTTGGCTCCCGACCAGGTCCGCCGAAGCGCATTAATCCTCAAAGCCCTCTGCTACGGGCCGACCGGTGCCATCGCCGCCGCTGCCACCACAAGTCTTCCCGAGCAGATCGGCGGTGTACGCAACTGGGACTATCGTTACTGCTGGCCGCGCGACGCCGCGCTTTCATGCTCAGCGCTTGTCCGCCTCGGAACCACAGGCGTCGCGATGAAATTTCTCGACTGGATACTCGGCGTCCTCGACCGGATCGACGAACCGCATCGACTCGCACCGGTCTACACCGTCGCTTCCGGCCACCTTGGTCCGGAAGCAGAAATATCAAATCTTTCCGGCTATCGCGGCAGCCGCCCGGTCCGCGTCGGCAACGCCGCCTCACAGCAGGTCCAGCTCGATGTCTTTGGCCCCATTGCCGAACTCGTTGCGCTCCTGGCCGCCCGCGGCGCGCCGCTTTCCGGCGAACATTGGCGCCTCGTCGAAATGATGGTCTCCGCCGTGGAGCATCGCTGGCACGAGCCCGACCACGGCATCTGGGAGCCGCGCAAGCCCAAGCAGCACCATGTCCATTCCAAAGTTATGTGCTGGCAGACTGTCGATCGGGGCCTCGCGCTCGCGGCATACCTCGGCCGCGACCGGCCCGCTTGGAAAGAACTCCGCGAACGCATTGCTGCGGATGTGTTTGCAAACGGCTGGAAACCCGCCGTTAATTCCTTCACCGCGACGTATGAAGATAACCAACCCGACGCCGCCACCCTTCACGTCGGCCTCTCCGGACTACTTGCGCCCAACGATCCGCGATTCGTCGCCACGGTCGAAACCGTCGAGCGCGCTCTGCGCAACGGCCCGACTGTCTACCGCTATAAGTACGACGATGGCCTCCCCGGCGCCGAAGGCGGGTTCCTGCTCTGTACGAGTTGGCTCATCGAGGCCTATGCACTGATCGGTCGCCGCAAGGACGCAGAGGACTTGTTCGCTCAATACGTCGCGCTCGCCGGCCCGACGGGTTTGCTCGCCGAAGAGTACGACCCCACCGACCAGCGCGCTCTCGGCAACCACCCGCAGGCCTATTCCCACCTTGGCCTGATCAATGCGGCCGTGCGGCTGTCTGCCGGCTGAAGACTCTGCCGAAGCGGTTTCTTCATGGCTCAAACACCGGACTCGTCCAGGTTTCGCCCCCATAGGTCAGGATTGCCACGATTCGCCGGCCGGGTTTGAGTTCAAATCGCGTCCAGGTGCTTCCACTCATCGTTCCACGACCCTCGGTGATGGCCTTCATCTTGCCGGATTCCGTTCGTCGCCGGCTCTCCTCCATCACTTTCTGCATTTCGGGGGACATTGCGGGCTGTTCAAACATCGGCGGCCGGGAACCGGGTATGTCGAGCGACGAGATTTGTCGATTGCGATCTTCGTCGGGATACACGCCAAGTTCGAGTCGAGGCGCTTCCAGCAACAGTCTTCCCGAATAACGAAGCGTCACCTCGACCTGCTCCTCGTCCTCGCGATGCAGTGAAATCGTGATTTCCCAGCCGGGAACCTCCGGCTTCCAACCGGTCCGTGCAAAGTCACCGGGCTTCTTCTCCGGCAGCGACGATCCGTCCCGATAGACGTACTGATCGCGCGCATCGTCCCATCGAATTTCCAGCTTCGCGACTTCCGCTAGCGCTTGATCCATCGAGATCAGTTTTGGATCACATCGAGAATCGCCGACTTTTCCTCGATACACCGTCTGGAGGAGTTGGAGCAACTGTCCACCGATCAAATCCCGGCCCTGCTCCTGCGTGTGGCGAAAGTCATCGTCCTGTCCAAACGTCCATTGCGGCATGCCCTGAACCTTTCCGAGGACGTCGAGTGGGCGATTCGTCGGTTTGAGCGGCTCGCTCCGCCAACCACAGTGGCTGATGTACTCCTCGACCATAGGATCGGGGAATTGCGGCATCGGACGCAGTCCGTTACCGAACGTATTCGTGTTTGCAAACACGAGCGGGAGTCCATCCACGATGACAATTGGCCAAAGCGGTGCAATCCACGGATCTTCCGGCGGGTACGGATCAAATCCGCCGACCTTTGGCATATATCCCGGATCGGCCGGAACTTCGAACAGTGTCCGTAGTAGCAACATGAAACCCTCATCGCGCTGAATATTGTCATGCCCAGTGGGGCTGGTCCGCACGCGAACGTATTCGCGCAACGCCGCCGTCCCCCGCTCGCGACCCAGCCGTTGGAGCGCATTGGTTGCCTGAATCCGGGCGAGTGGGCCACCGGCGTATTCCGTCACACGGTCGATCTTTCTCAAAACTTCGCGAAGCCGGGTCTCATCAATGAGATTGCTGGCAGGCGGCGCCGACTCCGCCCCGAAGACGTGCTTAACTTCGCCCTTCTCACCGAACCACACCCGACCGAGCGTCGGAAATGTATTGTGTCCGTCCGTGCCGTAGTTCCACAGTTCCTTGAAGTCCCCGAACGACTGATTCCCAAAGTCGTCGGGCGTGCGAATATCGTCCGGAGGTCCCAGTACGGCGCGGACCTCTTCAGCCGACATGCGGACGCTTATTCTCTTGATCTGCTTCGCGAATTCCTCCCGTGACATGGGCGCACCCGCGCGAACCACCTGAGTCGTCGGCGGCGCACCGACAGACATGGCGGAAAGGACTGCAATAAGTATCGCACTCATCATTTGAAGTTCTCCGAAATTTTCGGTTGGCCGTTGAGGTCAGCGCCATCAACGACGATCGAGTTTCTCGATCGTCCCGATACAAGCGACATACCCTTCGTAGCGCCCATCCGGGCTCTTACCGTTGCCGATTATCACGCGCCCGTCCGCGGATATGTCCGTCGCGTCCGTGAGCTCCCATCCGGCCAGATCAACGTGACACCACTCATGGAGGACTTGCTCGAGACTGACCGGCTCCCGTTCGCCGATCCAAACGACCGCCTTCGATTTCCCGAGGCCGCCCGATGCGCCGACGACAAGCCGACCGTCCGCGGAAATCGCATTCGCTCGCCCGAATTGCCGATCGTCTCCGGTCTGCTGGAGCACCGTCAGTGTGTCGGGTATCGAAAATCGGAACGGGCAGTAATCCGCACCTGACTTCGCGACGCCGACGAACTGCGACGCGTCGGGTGTGATCCCGTGAATCTGTGGATGATCGATTCCGGCTACCGTCACCTGACCGGTCGCCGCCGTCCAGCGGAAACAAGACTCGATCGAGCCGGTCTGGCTGCTCCACCGCTCGCCGACAATCGTCTTTCCATCCGCGGAAACTCGCAGCGCTTTGCCATATCCGCCCAGACTCGTCATCCCCTCCGCCTGCGTCCAGCGAAACGGCTCACGGTCCTTCGGTGCCGTACCTTGGCCTACGACCACCGTGCCATCCGCCGAGACGTCCAATCCCTCGCTCCAAAAGTAGCCGCCCTTAATGTCTCCAAGTCCCTTCATTCCCTCGCTTGCCGTCCAGCGAAACGCCTCGTTCCCGTAGTGCGACGAGCTCCATCCGACGATCACAGATCCGTCAGCCGAGACGGCGTTGGCGCGGCTGTCCACTCGCTCGCCAGGCAGGTCGCCGACTGTTTCCAGTTTCCGGTCCTTGAGCGTCCATCGAATCGCCATCGATCCGCGTTCGACAGAGCTGCTGCCGACAACGACCTGGCCGTCGGCGGAAATAGCCCGCGCGTAACTGCCCGGATAGGACGCACCGCTCAGGCATCCGATCCCGGTGAGGAATGGTCTGGCGGTCGGGCCGCCGGCCCCGATGATCGAGCACGTCGCGGCCAGCAGAACGGACACCATGGAAGACCTCGCTTTCCGGTCGAAATGCACGCCAATAGGAATACGGTCGTGCATTCGATGAATTAGGTAGTCGCGCGAAGCGGCCTCTTGTAACGCCTAAATTCTGAGCGATCTTGAATTTTCACAAAAGTCGTGCGAACAGGAGGTTGCAGCTCGGAGCACACGCGGGAGACTTGGCTACCGACTCGAGCCGGCCGTCACATCCTGCACCAGCTCGCGCAGCCGGTGGTAGTGATCCGCCCCCTCTTCCGCCAGCTCCTTGAAAAGTGCCGTCAGCGGCGCTTCGCGGATCGACTGGCTCAGCGTGCGGTAGAACGCCGATGTCCGCTGCTCGGTCGCCAACGTGTAATTCAACGCCTCGGCGAATTGTTTGTCGTCGCGGACCTCAAGCAGTCGCGGCCCGACAACGACCATCTCCTTGTCGCGCTCAGAGAGCACGAAATCCGCCTCCGGGTAGAGTTGAGCCAGCAGGGCCTGCAGCCGTTGCTTGTGGTCCTGCTCTTCGTCGGCCATGGCGGCGAAGGCGTCCCGATGCGACTTGCTCGCTACTCGTTCCGCGAAAATCAGGTATCGGTAGGCCGCAACCGTCTCGCCATAGGCCCCGATGGCCAGCGCCTTGTCCGGGCCGAGCATCGGCGTGGGAAGCGATTGCATAACGTTATTATTTGCGCTGGCCGAGGCCGCTGCAACGAATCAGACTCAGCTACCGCCGGCCCGCATCCCTCCCAGGACCGCCGAGACGGCCGGCGCCGCTGCCGGATTTGCGCCAGAGCTCGGCCCAGCTTGCCGCAGAGCATCCATCACAACGCCCTTGGTAAGAATCTCCGGTAATACGATCGGCTTTGCCGGATCTCGCCCCGGAACGACGATGTACATCGGAACGCCGGCCCGCCCGTGCCTCTTCAAGTCCTCTGCGATCTGCGGATCGGGCGACGTGTAGTCGGCCTTAAACGGAACCACGCCCAACTCCCGCATTACCCGCCGAACATCGTCGGTATTCAAAAACAGCCGTTCGTTCGCCTTGCAGTTGACGCACCACTCCGCCGTGTAGTCGATGAAGAGTGTCTTGCCGGCCTTCGACGCCGCCTCTGCCGCCTCCCAAGAATACGGCTGCCAGGGAATTTCACTTGGATTCTTCCAATCGAATGCGACCATCCCGCCCTGCTTCCGCGCCAATATCTGAGCAGCGACCAACTCGTCGATCGGCGCCCACCAGCGAAAGCACACGAGCCAGCCCACGATCAGCAAGATCATCATGGTCGCGTACGTCCGCACGCGTCGCACCAGGACTTCGCCATATTCCAATTGCCCGTAGACCCAAGCGGCTGCCGAGACAAACAGCAGAAACACCAGAGTCCACAGCAATCCATCCGCGCCGATCTGCGTTACAAGCGGATTCAGCAGCCAAACGACCGTTGCCAACAAGAGAAACCCGACCACGCGCTCAAAAGTCAGCATCCACGCGCCAGGCCGCGGGACGAATCGCACCCAGCCGGGAATCGCCGTCAGTACGAGATAGGGCAGAGCCATGCCCAATCCCGCACAGACAAAGATGGCAAATGCCACATTCGGAGTCTGCTTCAGCGCCAACGCCACGACCGCCGAGATGAACGGTGCCGTGCACGCCGTTCCCAATGCCGTCGCCAGCAATCCCGTGCCGAACGCGCTGAGCAGACCCTCACCTTGCACCTTCTCGCCCAACTCGTTCACGACGTGGGGCGGATTCAGTGAAAACACACCGAAAAGACTCAGCGCGAATGCCGTCACCAAGGCCGACATGGCGATCACAACCCGCGGTTCCTGGAACAATCCTCCCCATTGCCCGCCAAACTGACGTATGGCGATTCCCAGCACCGCGAACGACGCGACGATCCCCGCGCTGAACGCCAGTCCCAAAAGGAATACGCGCCACCGATGCTCGTGCGCCTGCCGCACGAACGACAGCACCTTGATCGAGATCACCGGCAGCACGCACGGCATGAAGTTGAGAATGAAGCCACCGATGAACGCCATCGCCAGGTAGCCAATGACGCCGAACCCCAGGAGCCAATTCGATGCCCGATCCAGCCAAGTTCCGCCGCCCGGGCCGTTTCCGCTTGCGGATCCGGCGCCGGCATTGGATTGTCCGGCGAAGCCCGCCGCCGGGTCATTCACCTCGGCAACCCCCTCGATCTTCAGTGGCTCATTGAACTCGATCGCCACCGGCGGAAAACAAACACCCTTCTCGTCGCACGCCTGATATCGCACGACTCCGACAAGGCGCGCCGGCGAACTCGCTTTGTCTTTTTCCACTTCCGCCGGCACAACAATGGTTACAGAACCCGAATACTCGCTCACAGTGCCAAATGCAGGGACGTTTCGCTCCACGCCCTTGGGAAACTTTGGCGACTCCAGGATGAGCCCCGCGGAAGGCGCCAGAAACAATTCGGTCGCAACCAGCCCCTCGCCCATTGGCTGCGACGACTGTATGTGGTAGCCCTTCGCCACCTCTAGTACGATCTTGAGGTCGAATTTCTCGCCGGGCTTGAGCGTTCCCTTCCCCGGTTCAATTCGCACCTTCAAATACTTTGAATCCGCCGCCGGAATCGGCAACGACCTCCGCGCCTTCTTGAACACGTCGGCATTGACCGACTCGATCTTCGCATCGGCGGCGACGATCGGCACTTCCAGCGTGAGTTTCGCATCCCCCTTCACGCACACCTGTTTGCACACAAGCCATGAGGCATCGGCTTCGACCAGCAGCTTCGTCCCCGGTTTTGCGTCGGCCGGCGCGTGAAGCTCCGTCAGCAGCGCGGGTGTGCCTTCGAGGATGAATGACTTTTCTCCAAACTCTTCGGTGTGCCCGATCGGAGTCGGGAATTGCAGCGGACTGACCCGCCACCCGGGCAGAATCTTGAACTCGACCGTTGTCGGCAGGCCCGTCGAACCCCCGTCTCGCCAATAGATGTGCCACTCTTTCTCAATCTCAAACCGAACCGCGATCGGTAAGCTGCCGCCCGGACGGATACCATTGGCTTCCGAAATCAGCCGGACTTTCAGGTGGTCCTGACTGACCATCGGTCCTTCGCCGACCGCGCCGAACGCCGCCCCCACCGTGGCGAGAACCAACGTCAAATAACCAGTTAGTCGCATCATCTCACCGAGCTTAGACGATCCTGCCGAACGCACGTTTCACGCGAAGCGTAGCCACCAGCCACGGCCTTCGCCGTCACATTGCTGCACAACTCCATTCCAGAGCGAAGGTTCCGAGCGAATCCGGCTCGAAATACGATTGACGCGCGAGCATAAACCAATATACTAGACGATGTTGGGACGCTTGTGTGCGCCCAGGAGTTCTTACTCGTTTCGAGGCCGACAGTCGCGTCGCTGACGCACTCTGCCGGCCTCTTTGAAAGGAGATTCGTTTCCCAACGCCCGATCGGCTCGGGCGAGGGGTGAGACGAATGAGGCGTCGTTGCGGAAACGCTTACAGCGGATATGCCGCTGAACTTGATTACCCAGAATCGTAGCGCGACGACCCGTTGGCACGGTTAACTATTGCTGGAAAACTCAGCCTCGCAAAGGCTTGTCCGATCGGAGGTCGCCAGGCGGGCTTATTATCAGATTCATCCAGCTATTATCCCGCTCGGCAGTTCGACGATTCAGACGAGGCGATTTTCCAAGTCTTGAGGTCCATTGAGCGACCTCGGCACGGGTCGTCAGTTTGCGCCGGTAATCGGCCACCTCGGCCTACCCATATCCCGCGACGACTTCATTCGACTCATCGCTAACGGATGGTGCGCGGCGCTCGCGCAATCGTTTCGCCTCTCGGCGAAGCGGCGCGCTCGCCCGGCCGGATGAATCATGGCAATCGACATCAACATCAGAAAGGTAACAGTCTATGGGACTTCTGATTCTGTCAGAGGTCTCGGCCTACGCCTTCACCGTGCTCGCGGGCTCGACCGCCGGCGCGATCCTCTGCTACTTCGCACTCAGGCTCCTGGGCCGGCGCAACCTGCTTTTGGCCGCCGAGGAGTCTCGAAAGAAGGTCGAGGAAGGCAAGCGTAAGGCCGAGGAAGTCGTCCGTGCAGCGGAGGTCGAGGCGAAGGCCCGCTTCCTTCGCGAGCAGCAGGAATTCGACAAGAAAACCTCCGTCGCCCGCGAGGAACTGCGCGAGGTCGAAAAGCGCCTCGACAAACGCGACGACCTGCTCAACCTCAAGATGGAGACCTTGATCTCCAAGGAAAAAGCCGTCGAATCGGGCGAAGCTCGCCTGCGCGAGGCCACTAAAAACGTCGACGCACAGAGAGCCCAGGTCGACGAGGTCATCAAGGAGCAGAAGGCCCAGCTCTTGCGAATCTCCGGCATGTCGCGAGACGATGCCAAGACCGCCCTGTTCCGGCAGTTGGAGCACGACCTTGCTACCGAAACTTCGCAAATGATCGAGCAGGCGGTCACCCGGGCGCAGGACGAGGCCCAGAACAAGACCCGCGAAATCGTCATTACGGCCCTGCAGCGCTATGCCGCCGATCACACCGCGTCCGCCACGGTCTCGACCGTCGACATCCCCAACGACGAGATGAAAGGACGCGTCATCGGCCGCGAAGGCCGCAACATCCGCGCCTTCGAACGCGCGACCGGCGTCGACGTCATCGTTGATGACACCCCCGGTGTCGTCGTCGTCAGCGGATTCGACCCGGTCCGGCGCGAGGTCGCCCGCAGGGCGCTCTCCAAGCTCATCGAGGACGGGCGCATCCACCCGACGCGCATCGAGGAAATCGTCAACGAGATCAAACAGGAGGTCGAGCGCGAAATCCTCGAGATCGGCAAGAAGGCCAGTCTCGAAGCCAACGTCCCCGGCCTCAATCGTAAGCTGCTCGACTTGCTCGGTCGCCTGCACTACCGCACCAGCTACGGCCAAAACGTCCTGCGACACTCCATCGAGGTCGCCTACATGTCGCAGATCATCGCCGACGAGATCGGTCTTAACGGCGCCCTGGCACGCCGGGCCGGCCTGCTGCACGACATCGGCAAGGCCGTCGACCACGAGGTCGAGGGCGGTCACCCCGCAATCGGGGCCGAGATTTGCCGCAAATTCAACGAACCCGAAGAAGTGTTGAACGCCGTTGCCGGCCATCACGGCGACGTCCCTGCCACGACGCCGTACACGCCCATCGTCACGTCGGCAGACGCCATGAGCGCCTCGCGCCCGGGCGGCCGCCGCGAGTCAATGGAGCGCTACATCAAGCGGATGGAAGACCTTGAACTGATCGCCAAGGGTTTCCAGGGCGTCTCGCAGGCGTTCGCCATCCAGGCCGGCCGCGAAGTCCGTGTTATCGTCGATGCCCATCAAGTCGACGACTCGAACGCCATGCGCATCGCCCGCGAAATCGCGAAGAAGATCGAATCCGACATGACCTACCCCGGCGAGGTCAAGGTCACGCTGTTGCGCGAAGTTCGGGCCGTCGAATACGCGAGATAAGCCCTGCGGAGCCGTCGCGGCGGCGTCCGGGTCAGAGCTCGACCTCCGTCAGCGGAACCTCCGCCTGCAACGCCCCGACTGACACCTCGACGAGTTGCTTGTCCAGTCGTACGCGGACCACGCGTCCTTTGCGAGCAAACTTCCGAACGAAGACTTCGTCACCCGGCCGCAGGGCATTGATTCGCTCCACCCATTTCGCGAACCGCTGCTGCTCCTCTTCCAGCTTCCGCTTCTGCTCGGTGACTTCGGCAGTGCGTTCCCCGAACTCGCGCTCAGCCGCCTCGGCCGACTTTCGCGCGTCTTCGGCCGCGCGACGTGATTCGATCGTTCCGGCGATGGCCCGCGCCAGGACGCGGTCGCGCTCGCTCAAGTAGCGCTGCGCCGCTGAAATCAAATCCGTCGGCATGCCCAGCCGTGCGGCCACGATCAGCGCGCTGCTGTTGCCCGGTTCGCCGATCTTCAATTCATAGCTGGGCTGCAAAGTCTCATAGTCAAACCGCACGGATGCGTTGTCCACGCGGGGATGCTCATACCCGACTGCTTTCAGTGCGCCGAGGTGCGTGGTAATCATCGTCAGGCAACCTGTTTCCAGCAGCTTGTCGATCACGGCCCGACCCAGGGCCGCGCCGTCGTCTGGATCGGTTCCCGCGCCCAGTTCATCCAACAACACCAGAGTGTCGTGCGTGCCGCTCCGCAACACTTCCAGCACCCGCGCCAGATGCGAGCTGAATGTGCTGAGTGACTGCTGCAAGCTCTGTTCATCCCCGATGTCCACGAGCACCTGGTCAAATACCGGCAGCGTCGAGCCCTCCGCAGCCGGAATCGGCAGCCCGCTCTGCGCCATGAGCGCCAGCAAGCCCACCGTCTTGAGCGCGGCCGTCTTCCCGCCCGTGTTCGGCCCCGTCACGATCAGGACGTCGAAGTCCTCCCCCAGCCGGACATCGATCGGTACGACCTGTTTTCCCGGCATGGTCATAAGGATCGGATGCCGCGCCCCGCGCAGCTTCAGGCGCCGATCCTCGCTGATTTCCGGAATCGTCATCCCGAACCGCTGCGCCATCCGCAGCTTCGCCAGGATCAAGTCAACGACTGCGACCGCATCCAGCGTCGCCAACAGCCCGGCCTGATTCAGATGCACCAGATGCGTCAGCTCCCACAGAATCCGCCCGATCTCGGCATTCTCATCCTGAACCAGTTGAATGATCGAGTTGTTCAGCGCTACCGCCTGCGTCGGCTCGATGAAAAGCGTCTGCCCCGAGTCGCTGCTGCGATGGATAATCCCCGGAATACGCCCGCGATGGTCGCTCTTGAGCGGCAACACCATCCGGTCGCCATGGAACGTCGCTGAAGGATACTGCAGCAGCTTCGTCAGCGAGGACTGCCGCAGCAGATGCTCGAACAACTCGCGCGTCTCGCGCCGCAATTCCTCGCACCGCGCGCGAATACGCGCCAACCGGGGTGTCGCCTCATCTCGCACCTTGCCGCGCGGGTCAATCACCAGCCCGATCCGATCCGCCAGTGTCGAGAAGTCCCCGATCCGCCCCGCCAGTCCCGCGACCGCAGCCAGATCCTCAGGCAAGTCTGCGAAATATTTGCGCAGCCCCGCCACGCCGCGTAGCGCATCGGCCAGCGCCGAAAAATCCTCCGGCTCCAACTTCACCGGCGGGACCGCCTTTCGAATCAGCGGCCGCACATCGCTGATACCCCCGAATGGCAACATCCCCCGGGCCGCGACGAGCGAGCGAAACTGCTTTAGTTCTTCGAGACGTCGTTCGATCCTCGCTTCGTCGCCAGACGGCTCAATCGTCCCCGCCAGCTCGCGCCCCAATGAGCAGCCAGCATGATCCGCGAGAAGTTTGCGGATTCGATCGAACTCGAGAACGTCAAGCGAATGTTGATCCACTGTACGACCGACCCCACGCGATCTGAAAGGACCTGCTCAGCACAGCCACGTCTACGTGCGATTGCGCCCGCGAAAACTTGCTCCCACAAAAGTCGAAATCGTGAGGACGGCAGCGAGAATAATGACCGCTCCCCCGACCATTCGAAGTAGCGGCCCTGGAAAATCCCAACTCAGCCACAATAGCCAGCCGCCGAAGCCGAATAGCAGTGCGGCGAAGACAAGAGCATATGTCTTTGATGCACTCATGCGTCTAATCGCGGACATCCGTCTCGCGGCGAGCACGGGCTGCGACTGATCCTGACAATCGCCAACTTGCCGTGCAAATGCTATGCTAACCGTACAATGGTTCGCCATAAAATTGGTCGCGTTCGGCTGTTAATAGTCATGTCTGGTGCCGCTGCCCTCTTTGCCTGCAACGAGAGTCTCCCGCGCGGCTCCTCCGAAAAGAACAACCTCGCGGCCATGGCGACGGCCGACGTCACCATCACCAATCACGCCGGCCAGAAGCAGACCTACACCGTCTGGCTCGCCCGCACTCCGCAGGAGACTTCACGCGGACTGATGAACGTCACGGAAGCCGAGCTTCCCAACAACCGCGGAATGCTCTTCATCTTCCCCTACGATCAGGTCCTCGGCTTCTGGATGCGGAACACCATCATCCCGCTCGATATCGCCTACATCCGCAGCGACGGCACGATCGTCCGAACGCTCACCATGAAGGCACTCGACGAATCCACCTACTCCTCGATCGAACCCGCCAAGTACGCCCTCGAATTGCGCTCCGGAGAATTGGCGGCCCGAAGCATTGCCAGCGGCGACCACGTCGATTTTCCGCCGTCTGTTCTCAACTCCAACCCCTGACCCGCCGACCCTACTCATACGGAGCCGCGCCGCGCGAGGCCGGCAGGCCCGAGAATGAACGACCGATCCAACGCGGTCCGGTAACCCGTGTCTTGAATCGCCATGACGCAAATCGTCTCTTCAGCCCCAACGCTCGTCGAATCGCCTACCGGCCCCACCGCGACTCCGCCCCAATCCGCTCCAGCGATCGTGCATGCCGCGCTGGTTGGATTCGGCGCGACCGACCCGCGAATTGTCAGCGACCTCGTCGGTGCCAATGAGTGGTGCGAAGTCGTCCCGCTGGCTGTCGATTCATTCGACGATCCCGCGGTCCTCAAGCAAATCGACGTCGCAATCCTGATCGACGACCCACATCCCGCGTACACGAATGGAAACGGTCACGGCACACATTTTGACAAGCTGCTGACACACCTTCGCCGCCACCGCATTGGCGCCGCCGTCATTACCGACCGACCCTGGGCGTTCTCCGGCTTCGTCATTGGAGTGGTCTGCGTTCCACCAAATGCCTCGCGCGACGTTCTGCGCGGCGTTTGCCTCGCCCTGTCGCACTTGCGGCCGGTGCTGCGGCAGCTCGACCTCGAGCTCACCACGATGGAGTACCTGGGCGACCAGCTCGAGCGTCACTTCGACGACATCAACCACGAACTCCGCCTCGCCTCACGGTTGCAGCGCGACTTTCTGCCGCGCGAGCTCCCGAACGATGGACCGGTTCGCTTCCATACGCTCTTCCGTCCTTGCGGCTGGGTGAGCGGCGACACCTTTGACGTGTTTCGACTCGACGCCCACCACATCGGCCTCTACGTCGCCGATGCGGTCGGGCACGGCGTCGCGGCCGGGCTGCTCACCATGATGATAAAAAACGCGATCCAGATGAGCCGCTCCGACGGCGAGCCGGCCTGGGCCACGCAGCTCATGCAGCCGGGCAACGTCCTCCGTCGTCTGAACGAGTCTCTCGCTGCACAGCAGCTCCCCGACTCCCAGTTCATCACCGCCTGGTACGGCGTCATCGATACTGCGTCGATGCGACTCCGCTACGCCTCCGGCGGCCACCCTCCGCCCATCCTGTTTGACCCCGACGGGCGTGCGACCGACATCAACGGCGATGGCTGCCTGGTGGGAATCTTTCCGAATCAGGAGTTCGCGGAGCGCGAAGTCCAACTATGCCCCGGACATCGCTTGCTCGTTTTCAGTGACGGCCTTGAGTCAGTCCTGTTTTCTCCCATCCAAAAGGACGGCGAGCCGCGTGAAGTCGCCGTTCCGATCCTCGCCGCTGCGAGACAACCTCCGGAAAAATTTGTCGCCGCCGTCACTCGTCACCTCGAAGCCAGCAAGATCGACCCGGCGAAACTGGACGACATCACGCTGATCCTTGCCGACGTTTTGCCCATTCGCCCTCGCTAGTTGGCGAATGTCCTGGATCGAGCGGTTGTACTGCCCTTGCGCCCGTCTCTTGCCGCTTGCTATCATCGGTGAATGGCGCACATTGCGATTCTCGTTCATCAAAACGATCTATTCGAGCGGTGGGGGTACTTCGTCCACGCGTTTAGCGAACTGTGGCGGCGCGAGGGGCATCGAGTCAGCGTCCTGGCGGGGCCCGGACAGCATGTCGACGCCGATCTGGCAGTCCTGCACGTTGATCTGACGGTCACGCCGCCGGAATACGTGGCGTGGGCAGCGAAGTTCCCGCGGGTGATCAACGGGCGGGTGACAGACATCTCGAAACGGCGAATCAGCCGGGCGATCGTGGCGCAGGGAGACGGATACGCCGGGCCGGTGGTCGTGAAGACGGACCGCAATCACGGCGGGCAGCCCGAGGCGCGAATGGCGTCGGAGGGGACGCTACGAACACGAATCGGCATGCGACTTCGCGACTGGATGCCGTGGACTCGGCGGTCGTGGATGCCCTCGATGGAATACCGGGTGTACGAGTCCGTGGCAGCGGTACCGCGCGGGGTGTGGGGGAACCGCGAACTGGTGATCGAGCGTTTCCAGCCGGAGATCAAGGATGGGATGTATTACTTGCGGGTGTGGATCTTTTTTGGAGATCGGGAGACGCACTCGCTGTGCTACGGACCAGAGCCGATCGTGAAGTCGGCCAACATCGCGGGGCGCGGGCCGGCCGGCGACGTGCCGGAAGATCTGCGGCGGATACGGGCCGAACTGGGGTTCGACTTTGGCAAGTTTGACTATGCAATGGTCAACGGGCGGGCCGCGCTGTACGACGCCAATCGAACGCCGGCAATGCCGCTGGTGCCGCCGGAGCAGTACTCCCCGAATATTCATAGACTGGCCGAGGGCATCCGGGCGTACTTGTAGTGGACCGAAGCCGCCTTCCTGCCGTGCGACGGCGCGCGCCGCTCGTTTCAGCTGAGCGTGGTCAGCCGCCAACTTGGCGGCGGGGCTTGGGGGTCAGCCAGTTCTCGGTTGCTTCACCCGGCCAGTTCTTGCTGAGCATTCTTGTTTGCTTCGGGTCTTTCCAGAGGACGATCTCGCAGCGACTGGCCGTGCCCATTGCGGAGCCGGGCGGAACAGCCACGCAGGCCTCGTCGTTGTTGCGCCAGACCGGCAGCGTGCGGAGATCGCCGTCCGGATCGTTGTCAGCGACGATCTCGGTCGACTCGGAGGTCGCGAGGTCGAAGAGCGCGACACGACCGGCCGTCCCGGGCAGGAGGACGCGGCGGCCGTCAGGATTGACGTCGAACCAGGGCAGCTCCTTCTGGAGCGGAAAGGCGAAGTCGCGCGGAAGCACCCGGAGGACGCTGGCAGACATTCGAGGGTCGATGGCGAAGAGTGTCCATTGCTGCGGCATGTCGCGGGTGGTCGCCGGAAGTGACGCTTCGTAGGAGGAGAACAGCAGCCGGCCATCTTTCAGCCATCGGACAGTGAGAAACTGCTGGAAGAGCAGTCCGGCGCGGTCGTCCTGCCGGGCCGGCTGGGCGAGAAGCTTGCCGGAGGAATCGGCGACGTCGATGGTGGCGAGTGCGCCGAGTTGAATTGCCGCACGGTCTTCCTCGTTGGAGCTGGCGGTGTAGATGTATGCGAGCGAGCGGCCGTCGGGGCTCCAGTCATAGTTGAGCGAGACGTTCTTCGCGGCGACGAGGATGGGCGCGTTGGGGGCTGCGTCGGTTGCGATGACGACCAGTTCGTACACCGGACTATCACCCGCGCCGCGCGGGCGAGCGATTGCGACAAGCTTCGCGTTCGGGGCGACGGAGGGGGATTGTAGCTCGTCGATCGAGACGACGAGCGACTTGCCGGCCGTGATCGAGTCGGCGGCAGCGTCGAACACCTGAGCGTTCCAGACATCGAGCTCCATCTGCTCGAAGTCCTTCCATGTGGCACCCACGTGCTTGGCGAGACCTTCACCGAGCTTATCGCGCAGGTAGATCAGCGCGGCGGCCTGTTCGCCGCCGGTGAGCGGGCGGGCAAAGCGGGGCTTGAACTTGTCCCACGAACCGTTGAAGGCGAGGACCTGTTCGCGAAGTTCCTTTGCGGAGGCGGCGACGGAGTCCCGCTGCGCGGGGGTGAGTAGCTTCTCAACATCGGACCAGGTCTTGGCCTTCGTCGTGTGAAGGACGAGCAGCCGCTTGCTATCCGGGAACCAGGCGACGCGGCGAGCGCCGGCCAGGAGGGGCTTGCTGAGTGCGCCATCGGGCGCGCAGAGGTGCAGGCCATCGGCGGCGATGACCGCGGCGCGCGAACTGTCAGGCGACCAGACGACTCGCTTCTCAGGGATGCAGCCGGCGAGAGCGGCCAACGAGGCGGCGATCAGGATTCTTCGGCAGTTTGCGGAATTCATGATTGACCTCCGATTTGCGGCCATCGCAAGGGCGAGGACCAGTGGACTTTGTTTGATTCGACAGAACGGCGATCGGCCATGGCGGCACGGACGCTATCGGCCGCCCAGAAGCCGCCAGTGGGCTCGACGGCGGCGACGATGGCCGGTGTGTCAAACGGCCGCGCGGGGGGATTCCACTTCATCCCGGTGAGGAATGCCAGCGCGAGACCCGCGGCGACGGCCACGGGACGGAGCCAGCCGGCGACGACGCGGCGTTGGTTCGCCGCGGCGATACGGGCGGCGGGGAACTGCGGCACGGCGGCGGTTGGTACGTCATCTCGAAGAAATCGGGCTGCGAGCGAGATCGTATCGCGATACTCACTCAGGCGACGTGCGGCCGGTGCGTCGTGAAAGAGATAGGCGTCGAGGAGTTCGGCGACGTCCGTGTCCATCTGCCCGGCGGCGCGATCGACGATGAGTTGGTTGAGGGTTTGCGGTTTCATCGGGCCGGGTCCTCCGCATTCGAGGGGTGCATGAGATCGGTAAGCTGCTGAACTGCGTGACTGAGGCGCGAGCGCACGGTGCCGATCGGGACATCGAGAGCCTCGGCGATTTCGGCGTAACTCAAGTCGGCGTTCAGGCGAAGTTCGAGCGTCTCGCGGAGCTGCGGTGCGATGCGGGCAATGGCGCGGCGCATCTGTTCGACGCGTGGATCGGCGTCCGCTTCGGCCGGGGCGGGAAGGTCGTCGGCGAGCGGTCGCCGGCGTAGACGCAGGACGCGGCGGCGGATCGAGCCGGTGACGTTTCGGGCGACGGCGTAGAGCCACGCCCTGGGCGAGGCAGCGTCGGCGAGACGGGATTCGTGCCGGGCGGCCTGGACGAATGTCTCTTGCAGCAGGTCTTCGGCTTCGGCGGTGTCGAACGCCTGTCGTCGCAGAAAACGCAGCAACTCAGGTGCGTGGGCTTCGTAGAGCAACTTGAGTTGTGAGCGTTGCGCGACCATGACACTCCTCACCGCCGGGTAAAACCGGCGGCGGCAGCATATTGGTATCGCGAGCAGGCCGAAAAGTTCACCAAAAATCGCAAATCGCGAATTGGCGGGGGTTTTCAGCGGTCGGCGTGATTATTGAGCGCGGCGGCCAGTCCGACAGCGATGGCATCCGCGACGTCGGGGGGTTCGGGCATTTTGGTCAGACCGACGGTCAGCATGATCGCCCGCTGGACCTGGCGCTTGCCGGCGTGGCCGTTGCCGGTGAGGGCCTTCTTGATCTGGGTAGCGCCGATGGATTCGACCGGGACGCCGCGCCGCGCCCCGGCGAGCAGAACGACGCCGCGGGCGTGGCCCATGAGGATTGCCGTGCGAGGGTGTTTGTAGTGGGCGTAGAGATCTTCGACGGCGACGCGAGCAATTTGGTGGTTGGCAAAGAGCTGGTCGAGACCCTGTTCAAGTTCGTGCAGGCGCTCGGGCAGCGTCGCCCGCGGCGTCGTAGCGATAATACCGGCGTCGAGGATGCGCTTGTTGGTTCCGGCGATGATGGCGTATCCGCACCGCTGTAAGCCGGGATCGATGCCAAGGATGTGCATGGCGGGCTCCGGCGGCGCGGGCGGCGCTACTTGCGCCGCCAGGAAGTGCCGTCGGCGTGGTCTTCGAGGATGACCCCGAGGTCATCGAGTCGCTTGCGAATCGCGTCGCCGATTTCGAACTGCTTCGCCTTGCGCGACATGGCGCGGACGTCAATCAACAGCTCGACGAGATCGCCGGTCAACTCGTCGCCGCCGACGGACTGCGTTTGCGGCGGCTGCTCGAAGAGGCCGAGAAGGTGACCCACGAGCATGAGCGTACCGCTCGCGCCGGCCACGAGGGCCCCGAGGCGATCATCGCGGGTGACGTCGAGGCGACTTTGTTCGATGAACCGATTGATCCGCCCGGCGAGGTCAAAGAGGACACCGATGGCGCCGGCGGTGTTGAAGTCGTCGTCCATCGCTTCGAGGAAGCGCACTTGTTCGCCGAGGATTTCCTCAATAAAGGCGGCGTCGGCCGGCGCGGTCGCCTTGTCGCGGGCCTGCTCGATTCGACCGGCGGACTGGAACGGACTCGCACCAGTAACGCGCTCGATTCGCTCGAAGAGGCGGTGAAAGGTGGAAAGCCCCTTGCGGGCGGCGTCGATCGTCTCGGGTGAGAAATCGATCGGCGCCCGGTAGTGCGACGAGAGGATCAGGAATCGCAGCAACTCGGCGGGATACTTCAACAACAGGTTACTGATCAGCAAGTCGGTCATGACGCGCTGCATCTGGCCGTCGGACTTGGAGATTTTCTTGGTGTTGAAGCGCGTGAGGCCGTTATGCATCCAGTACTTGGCGAGCGGCTTTCCGGTCAGTGACTCGGACTGCGCGATCTCGTTTTCGTGGTGCGGGAAGAGCAGGTCCATGCCGCCGCCGTGAATGTCGAACGTCTCGCCGAGGAGCTTGGCACTCATGACAGAGCATTCAATGTGCCACCCCGGACGGCCGGCGCCCCACGGCGATTCGAACTTGACGGCCGGCGGCTCGTCGGTCTTCGCGGCCTTCCAGAGGGCAAAGTCGCCGGGGCCGCGCTTGCCCCTGTCGACGAGGCCGTCGCGCGTGCCGGAGAGCTGTTCGTCCGGACGGCGCTTGGAGAGCTTTCCATAGTCCTGATCGCGTTCGACGTTGAAATAGACGTCGCCGTCGACCGCGTAGGCGTAGCCCTTTTCGATCAGCGCGGCGATGTGTTCGATCATGCCGGGTATGTAGTCGCTGGCGCGCGGCAGGGCGTCGATCGAACGGACGCCGAGCCGACTCAGACCGTCGATGTATTGACGTTCGATGTCGCGGGCCAGGTCCATGACGTCGCGTCCCTGGGCGTGGGCTTCGGCGATGATCTTGTCCTCGACGTCGGTGATGTTGACGACCCAGCGGACCTGGTAACCCTTGTAGCTGAGGTACCGCTTTACGACGTCAAAAATGACCGGGCCGACGGCGTGGCCGATGTGCGAGGGCTTGTAGACCGTCGGACCGCACAGGTACATTCCGACCTTGCCGGGGACGACCGGCTCGAAGAGTTCCTTCTCGCGGCTGAGCGTGTTGTAAACCCGCAGCGTCATGCGGTTGAAAACTCCCTCCGGGTCAGGCCGGCGACGACGGTGGCGGCGATGGCTTCGCCTCGACCGACAGCGTCGAGCCCTTCGTTCGTCTTGGCTTTGATCGACACGCGAGCGGCATCCACCCGCAGCAATTCGGCGAGGCGGCGGCGGATCGATTCCTTGTAAGGCGACAACTTCGGCCGCTCGGCGTGGATGACAACATCCACGCAGGCGACATCGTAGCCGAGGGCGTGGACACGTTGCAGGGAGGCGACGAGAAGTTTCGAACTGTCGGCGCCGCGGTAAGCCGGGTCGGTGTCGGGGAATAGTTCGCCGATGTCGGGCAGGCCGGCCGCGCCGCAGATCGCGTCGGTGACGGCGTGCAGGAGGACATCGGCGTCGCTGTGGCCGGCGAGGCCTTTCTCGAAGGGGATGTCGATCCCGCCAAGGATGAGTCGGCGGCCCGGCTCCAGACGGTGCAGGTCGGTGCCGATTCCGATCCGATGGATCACGGCGTCGTTCATTTCCTCTCCGAACCCGCGTCAGGCCACTCACCCGAAAAAACTTCCTCGGCGGGACCGCTCATGAAGACTGAGGCGTCGTCCGCCGGCCACTCGATTTCGAGGTCGCCGCCGGGCAGGTGGCAGGTCACGCGGCGATCGAGGCGGTTTTCGAGTATTCCGGCGACCGTTACAGCGCATGCGCCGCTGCCACAGGCCTGGGTTGCGCCGGCGCCGCGCTCCCAGGTTCGCATGGTCACCTCGCGACGTGAGCGCACCTCGACAAAGTGAGCATTGACGCGATTCGGGAACGCCGAATGGCGCTCGATCAGCGGGCCGAGACGGCTGTGTTCGATTGCCGCGACGTCGTCCACAAAGATCACGCAATGAGGGTTACCCATCGAAACGCAGGTCATGATCAGGCGCTCCGCAGCGACGTTGAGCGGCTGGCGGATACAACGATCACCGGCGGCGTTCACCGGGATTTCCCGCGGAATCAGAATAGGCCTGCCGACCTCGACGCGGACCGTTGAGATGCGTGATTGTGCGTCGCGAACTTCGATGCTTGAGATGCCGCAATCGGTCTCGACGCGAATGCGCGCGGGGTCGCCGAGGTTGCCCCGAACGAGCCCGCGGCTGACCGCATACTTCGCAACGCAGCGGATGCCGTTGCCGCACATCTCCCCGCGCGATCCATCGGCGTTGTACATCTCCATGCGTACATCCGCGGCCGCACCGGCCGTGGGTCGCGCGATGAGTATCAGTCCGTCACTGCCGATTCCGCGATGACGGTCGCTGATCGCGCGGCACAGCGACGGCCAGTCGCGACCGTTCGCGGGCTGGGCGAAGCAGTCGACGTACACATAGTCATTGCCGAGACCATGCATTTTGACGAACGAAAGCGACATTCACTCACGCTGTGGCGACAGGCGCCGGCTCGCTCGACGGCTCGACATCCCAGTAACTGAGTACGAGCGGGCCGAAGACCCACGCGCGTTCGATCGGCGAGCCGGCTCCGGCCGGCCGGGCGTTCGAACGGACGACCCACGTGCGCGACCACTTGTCATGCAAGGCCTGACGCCGCGGGTCCCGGATAATCATCCAGTAGTTGCCAAAAATGATTACAAAGAAGATCGAGAACATGATGGCGCCCACAACCGACTGGCCGGGAGTTGATGCTTGCTTGTGCCGGGGTGCATCGAGTTGACCGCGGGCCGCCAGGACCGGGGTCATCAACGCATAAAGCATCAGCGGAATGATCAGAGAGAGGGCAAATCGGCGGATAAGGGTCGACCAGGATGGAATTGCGTCCGTCATGGTGACAAGGCGAACACCGGCCAGGCGATAGCCGATCGTTCCACCGCGCGTGCGCCGCAAGAAGAGGTGGTAGGGCGCGGCAACGAGCAAAGACACGAGCAATCCGAAGAGCATCACGGCCGTGGCGCCAACCGTGCGCGCGGCAGTGGGCTCCTGACTGTCGAGGTGCATCTTCTGAATGAGGATGCCGGGCGTCGCGAGAACCCCGAGAATGATTGCGGCATCAATGATGCAAGCCGCCAGCCGGCGGACGATGCCGGCATGATCCTGGTATCGGAACCAAACGAGTGGATCGGCGTTCATGTCGCGAATAATAGCTTCGCGAACGCAGGTTGAGTATCAGCGGATTGGAGGTGCTTCGACATCCTGAAACCGCTCATGGGACGCGAACATCATGTCGACCAGGCGGCACTTGGTCAGCAGGGCCGGATCGTCTGTACAGAGGGGCTGCACGCTGGCGAGGATTTTTCGGGCGTCCTCGAAGCGCCCGACTTCGCCGAGGGCGGCGCCGAGCGTCAGCATGGTGCGGCAATCCTGCCCACCGGGGGCTGCGGCAAGCGGTTCGACGATCTTGAGTGCGGCATTGCCGTCGCGAAGCCCGTCGTCCATCGACGTAGCAAGCAGCCACGCAAGGCGGAGCTGGAGCGAGCGGCTGTTCGGAGCCAGTTTCAAGCCGTAGCGGGCGGCATCGATCGCGCCGCGAAGTTGAAGTCCACAGGCGTAAAGTCGCGACGCTTCCTCGAAGACGGCCGGGTTGCCGGGTTCGAGCCGCATGGCGAGCTCGATGGCTGCGCCGGCCTCGATCGGATGTCGGCTGCGGATGAGCGCATCGGCGAACATGAGTTGCGTCCCGGCGTTCTGGGGCCCGAGCTGGATGGCCTGCTGGAGTTCGCGGGCAGCATCGTCACCCTGGCCACACGCGAGGAGGGCGGCGCCGAGGGTCCTGCGCGCGTCGGCAGACCCGCCGTCCAGTTCCACGGCGCGGCGGGCGATTGCCAGCGCTTCGTTTGTACGGCCGACCTGCAAGAGCAGCGACGAGAGTGTGAGCTTCATCGACGGGTCGTCCGGAAAATCCTGGACGGCGGATTCGTACGCTGCGAGGGCGCCGGTGAGGTCGCCGCGGCGGACGAGCGCGGCCGCCATGTTGGCTCGCGCAAACCTGTTCCCGGGCTCGTATGCCAGGACGCGCTGCCAGAGTGTGAGCGAGTTCTGCCACCAGCGAACCTGCGCGCTGGTCAGAACCGCAAGTAGCCCGAGCGCAACGCCGAGCGAAGTGACGGCGATGGTCCAGACGGGGCGTGGCGCACCGGGGGCGGCGAAGCGACGCCCGATCTGGGCGACGAGACCACCGAGAACGACGGCGAGCACCATGCCCGGCAGGTACGAATAGCGATCGGCTACAAGTTGCGGCCCGGCCTGAGTGAGGCCGGAAACGGGGGCGAGGAGAGCGAGATACGAGAACCAAGCCGTGGCGATCCACGGCCGTCGCCGCCACTGAACCACCGCGACGATCGTCACGAGGATGCACGCGGCGAGCGCGACGACAAAGACCGGCTGATGCAACGCAGCAGCGGCCGGAAGTGAGTAAAGCGGGTGAAGATCGACCGGGAGCAGCGTTTTCGCGACGTAGAACCACGCCCCGAACGATGCGATGAGAAAACGCGACGGAAGACTGACCTCGGCGAGCGACTTGAAAGCGGCGAGTCGATGCTGGCCGTACCACGCGAGCGCAGCGGCGATCACCGCGAGTGCGACGAACGGCGCCTTTTCGATAAGCACTCCACGACGAGAGCCGCTGAAGCGACGCAAGGGATGGAAGTCGAGCAGCAGCAAGACGATCGGAAGCGTCATGCCGCCGGCCTTTGCCAACAGCGAGAGGGCGTAAACCACGATCGCGGCGATGAGTCGGCCGCGACGCCCGGGTGGGTCACATGCGCGAAGGTAGAGCAGCACCGTCGCGGCCAGCAGAAAGCCAGAGAGCACGTCGCGGCGCTCGGAGGCCCAGGCGACGGATTCGGCACGGAGCGGACTGATCGCAAAAATAAGTGATGTGGCGGTGGCGGAGATCCGGCATCGACTATCGTCGCGCGGCAGGCCGGACGCGGCCGACAGGATCCTTGCGGCAACGAAGTAGAGTAGTACGGCGGCGAGGATGTGATAGACGATGTTGAAGAGATGGTGAATGGCAGATCCGGGCGACCAGAGGGTAGATTCGACGGCGAGCGAGAGCCAACTCAACGGCTGATAGGGCCCCAGATGAAAGGTGGTGAACATCCAGCGGAGATTCGCCGCCGAGAGACCGCGGACGTTCGGGTTGTGCTCGAAGTTAAGCTGGTCGTCCCAATTCACGAACTCGTGCTGAATAGCCGGTGCGAATGCGGCCAGCGTTATCAGGACAATCAGCAGGACATAGGGCCAATCGCGCGATGCGCGCGTATCCGGTTCCGGCAAACCAGCTTTCGTCAGTCGCGATGCATTCGATGGCGCCACGATAGCGTGCTCCCGAGGTTCAGGCCGCGGCGACAAGGCCCCGCTTGACGCGGCCGGGATTCGGCGTCAGTATAGACGGTCCGCTTCGGGCAGGAATTCCGACGCAGAAGCCGACTTTAAGATTCGACAGGTGACGTATGATAAAAGCCGTTGACATGCGGAAGGGTCTGGTCGTCGAACATGAGGGCCAACTCTTCACAGTCCATGATTTCCAGGTAGTCTCGAAGGGCAACTGGCGGAGCTATGTCGCGGCCAAGCTCAAGAACTTCAAGACCGGCTCGGTGATCGATGCCCGCTTCAGCACCGATGACAAGCTGGAGACCCCGCGCGTCGAGGGCAGCGAGTACGAATACCTGTATCGGGAAGGTGACAACTACGTCTTCATGGACGTTAATACGTTTGATCAGGTCACTGTCTCGGTCGATCTCATCCCGGACGCAGAGCTGTACCTGAAGGGAAACGAGCGCTGCAAGCTGCTGATGATGGACGGCGTGATTGTGGGCGGCGAATTGCCAAACGTCGTCGAGCTGGCGGTGAAGGAGACGTCGCCGGTCGTCAAAGGTGCAACGGCTACGAATCAGCAGAAGGACGCAATCCTCGAGACGGGGCTGAAAGTCCGCGTGCCGCCGTTTATCGTCAATGGTGAGATGCTGCGCATCGACACGCGCACCGGCGAGTACCTCGAGCGCGCTTAGACGGCTTGTGGCGGCACGGCGGTATCCGCTGATCTGGCTCTTGTTTGCCTGGCTGCTCGGCGTTCTCGAACCATTCTTCTGCGCAATCACAACCTGGCCCGGAATGATATTTGGAGTCGGCGCGACGGCGCGCTGGGACACGCCACGACGGCGACGGCGGGGCCTGATCGTCGTACTCGGCGGGGTCGAGGGGCCGAGTCTGTACGCGCGGGCAATGGCGACGGGCATTCTGAAGAGCGGCTGGCGCGGGGCTGTGGTGGTTTACAAGTGGAACGCGGGACCGCCAATCGTGCGGGCGCTGAAGAACCTGATGAATCGCGAGCACCAGGAACGCTGCGCGGGCGAACTGGTGCGCCTGATTCGCGAGCATCGTCAGCGCCACGGGGAGACGCGCGTCGCCCTCCTGGCCCAGTCGGGCGGGTGCTGGATCGTCGTGCGGGCGCTCGAGCAACTGGGCCCGGCGGAGGCCATCGATCGGGCTGTGTTGCTCGCGGCGGCGATCTCACCCGGCTACGACCCATCGCGCGCTGCGGACGGCTGTCGCGGCGGGTTGGCCTCTGTGGGCGGCCCGGGCGATCTGTTCTTTCTTGGATTAGGCACATCGATCTTCGGAACGTCGGATAGACGCTTCGGGCCGTCCTGCGGGTTGACTGGATGGCGAATTTCGGCGCGTGGGTTTGACGACGTTTCGTGGCGGCCGGCGTGGGTGCGCTTTGCCTACGTTGGAAATCATGTTTCAACGGTAAGCCCGATATTCATACGCCGCGTCATTGCTCCGTGGCTGGCGGGCAGTCGCACCTGCGAACTCGCTTGACCGATCGGCGCGAAGCGACGTACCATGCCCCCCGCCGCCGGACGGGGCGGTCGCGTTGAACGCTTGCGGCCGGCGGCGCCAGAGTCGAGCACGGAATGGACCTCGAACAGATCAAGGCCCTGACGGAGCTGATGGTCGCCAACGACCTGACGGAGATCATGCTCCGCGACGGGGAAGACCGGATTGTCATCCGTCGACATAAACCCGGCGTGCCGCCCACGGTGAATGCCGGCCTGACGCATACGATTCCCACCGCGGTTGCTCATGCCCCGGCGACCGTTCATACGCAGGTCGCGCGGGCGGCCGAGCCGGCTCCGGCGGCCGCCGAAAGCTCCGGCCATGCAATCAAGTCGCCGATGGTTGGGACGTTTTATTCGACGCCCGACCCGGATGCGCCCCCCTTCGTCACGGTCGGCAGCCGCGTCGAGCCGGACACGGTCGTCTGCATCATCGAGGCCATGAAGGTCTTTAACGAGATCAAGGCCGAAGTGAGCGGGATCGTCGAGCGGGTGCTGGTCAACAATGGCCAGCCGGTCGAGTACGGCCAGCCGATGTTTCAGGTTTCAGCCCGGTAATGTCTGTCGAACGGAATCGCCGCGGCGAGTAGGAAGCGGACGGGCGCATGTTTTCGCGCATTCTGATAGCCAATCGCGGTGAGATCGCCCTGCGGATCATCCGGGCGTGCCGCGAACTCGACATCGAGACGGTGGTCGTCTGCTCGGAGGCGGACCGCGACGCCGGATACTTGAAGCTGGCGAACAAGGTGGTCTGTATCGGGCCACCGTCGCCCCGCGAGAGCTACCTGATGGCCGACCGAATCATCGCGGCGGCCGAGGTCGCCAACGTCGACGCCATTCACCCCGGATACGGATTCCTCGCCGAGAGTGCCGCGTTCGCGGAGCAGTGCCGATCATCGAAGATCGAGTTCATCGGGCCGACGGCCGAGTCGATTCGGCAGCTTGGGGACAAGGCGACGGCGAAGAAACTGGCCCGAAAGTGCAAAGTGCCGTGTGTGCCGGGCAGCGGCGACATCGTCGAAGACGACGAGGAAGCGGCGCGGATCGCCAACGAGATTGGCTACCCGGTGCTCATCAAGGCGACCGCGGGCGGCGGCGGGCGCGGGATGCGGATTGCTAACAATCAGGCGACGTTGCGGGCTTCGCTGCACAGTGCGCGGGCCGAGGCCGCCGGTGCGTTCAAGGATGGGCGAATTTACATCGAGAAGGTCATCGAGCATCCGCGGCACGTCGAAGTGCAGATTCTCGGCGACCGGCATGGAAACATCATCCACCTCTGGGAACGCGACTGCACCATGCAGCGGCGTCACCAGAAACTGATCGAGGAATCGCCGTCACCGGCCATCAAGTCTTCGACGCGCGAGGCGCTTTGCGCCGCGGCAGTACGGCTTGCGAAGTCAGCTGGATACTTTTCCGCGGGAACGGTCGAGTTCCTTGTCGACAAACAGGAAAACTTCTACTTCATTGAAGTCAATACGCGGATCCAGGTGGAGCATCCGGTTACCGAGCTCGTGACGGGGATCGACCTGATTGCGTGGATGATCCGAATCGCGGCCGGCCAGAAACTGACGATCAAGCAGCGGGATGTACGACAGGACGGCTGCGCGATCGAGGCCCGGATCAATGCGGAGGACCCGGCGCAGGGTTTTCGGCCGAGCCCGGGCCGGATCGAGCGCTTTCGGCCTCCGGGCGGCCTCGGCGTTCGGCTCGACTCGCATTGCTACGCCGGGTACACGATTCCGCCGTATTACGATTCGCTGATCGGCAAGCTGATCGTGCACAAGCCGACGCGCGACGAGGCGATCGCTTGCATGCGTCGGTGCCTTGACGAATTCGAGATCGATCCGACCAAGACTACGATTCCTCTGCACCGCGAGATCTTCCGGCATAACAACTTCATGACGGGGGAGATCGACACGCTCTTCATCGAACGGACCTGGTAGCGCCGAGCGACCATCTGGATTCGCGGCCGGCGGAGCTGCGTCATGGTTCATCCGTCCAACAAACACCTTGGGGGCTCGAGCTCGACCCGGTCATTCGCTACATGGATCAGTCGACATCGACGGGAAGCACTTTCTGCCACAACCATCATCGTTGTTGCGCTGATGGTCATGTCGTACCGCTTGTCGGTCCCGAGCATCTGGATCGACGAAGCGTCGTCATGGAACAACGTACGCGGTGGTTGGTGGCGGCTGCTCGAGTTCTGCGTGGGTGGCGACGACAGCAGCGGATTGCTCTACGCGCACATACTGAAGTTGTGGACCGGCGCCTCCGGCGCATTTCCGGAAGCCCGAATGCGGTTCCTGAGCATCCTTTTCACGCTCGTGTTCATCGGTCTGATGTATCTCGCCGCGTGGTTCGCATGGGGATCACGCGCGGCAACCTTCGTCGAGATACTTGCTGCCGCCCATCCGCTGGTCATCTTCTGGTCGAGACAGGCACGGGCCTATTCGCTGCTCCTGGCGTGTGCCTCGCTTTGCATACTCGGGCTTGTATTGAGACTCACGGGACGCGCACCGCGACTGTCGCTATTCATGATTGGCTGCGGATCGGCGATGCTGGTCCTGACACATCTTTTCGCTGCGTTTTTTGTAATGGGCCTTGCGCTCGTGCTGGCATACCAGCCATGCGAAGAGCTCAAGCCGGGATCAGGCGGGACGCTCCGAAGGATGGCCGGCAGAGTCGCACCTCTTCGCTGGGCTGCGCTGCTGCTGCTGCTCTGGGTATTCGTGACGCGGGCTCGCATCCACAACAGTCTTGCACAGTTTTGGACATCCGGATCGATGTTGGAGGCCGTTCAACAGTCAGCGGCGGCGCTCCTGCCCCCGATCTGGCTGTATGGCACAGCGGCTGTGGCAGGGTTGATAGTCCTCGGCAGACAATCGGGCAATGCGAACCCGCTGCGGTCGACAACGATATTAGTACTGCTCGGGGTGATCGCGCTCGGTCCCATTCTCACGTCGTTACTGGCACGTGGCGGCCACCACTTCGTTCATCCGCGGTACATGATAAGCGCCGTACCCCTGCTCGTATTGCCCGTCGGGTATCTGTTCTCGCGCGCACCGATCTGGCTCGGTGCGCCGGGCTGCGGAGTCCTCGCCTGTACCGCGGCGTATTTCGGCGGAACGCTAGAACTCTACAAACCGACCGCACCGTGGGGCGATGACATCCGCTCGGCCGCAGCAATTATTCGCTCGTCATCGGAGCCGAATGACGCCCTCCTCGTGCTGCCGTGGTGCGAGCGAATCTCGCTGGAGTACTACGGTGTTGGTCTGCCAGTCGCGTACACGCCGGACGACAACGTCGCGAGAATCAAGGCGGAATGGCCGGACCTCTGGGGCACGAAAGTCTCTCGCATCTGGATCGTCCTGGTTCGGGGCGAGCCGGGACGGGAGTACGAGGCGATGGATTACTCTGGTCATTCCGCGTGGAAACTCGGCACCGTTCGACTGATACGAATAGACGATCCGGCGGCGTCGCGCCTGTGATGTGATCACGCGTCGATTCCTCGTGGCGCGACGGTCGAAGGGTCTAACCCGATGCGATTGCGACGCTGTCTTTTCCGGTGCGCCCCACAGCTCGGGCCATCGGCGGGGACGACGTCCGGACGGCCGCAAAGTGCCGACAGCGCTCAGCGACGCGGCTGAGATGGTCAGCGTTGTCGCGAGATCGCATCGAATTGCTGAGCCGATCCAGATCGCCGAGGCGGCCGGCACTCCAAAGCTCCATGACGAGTTCCAGCCACGGATCAAAGCGCGAGGCCCCGCACTCGACCGGCGCCGCCCAGTCCACCACCACGGCGTCGGCGCCAGCGCCCCAGCGCTGGAGGGCCGCGGTCGGGGCCTGCACAAACGCCACGCGGACGGGCCGTGACGGGGCGTAAGTCAGACCCACAGAGATCGAGAGCGTGCGACGCACCGCGACCGGCGTCGCTGCGAGGAGATGTCGCATGGCGATGTCCGGCGTCGGGGCGTTGTTCACGATGACCGGCCGGCGCTCAAGCATGACACGCAGAATCCAACCCAGGCGTAATGCATCCGTGGGCAACGATCGCCAGGCCAGTCCTGCGCTGCGGGCCTCGCGCGAGTTGCCAGGGGGTGTCATGTTCAGCGGCGCCAGGCCATTGACCGGGCCGGCGAGCGCCGGTTCATCCTCCCACGGCTTCATGGCTGCACGCACACGCATCGGGTCGCAGAAGAAACGGGCAAAGTCCTCATCCGTCAGCAGGGCGATGCGCGAATAGATGCGACTGCCGCCTCGGCCGGAGTGTTCGGAGCCGGCCGCGCACGAAGCAATGACCGCATGGCCGCCGCTCTCGAGCGGAAGACTCGTCCAGGCGCGGCCGCCGCCGGCGCCGATCGAATCGGCGGAAATGCCGCCGTGCGACGGACAGCGGCGCGTCAGTTCCTGCTTGTGCTCAGTCGTCAGTCCGGGGCTGCAGGCAATCAGACGATAGCCCTCACCCATCAGCGACCGCGCCGACGTGAACACCGCGCGCTCGGCCCGAACGAACGGAGCCGGACCGGCGCTGCTTAGAACTGCGACAGGATCCATTCGAACGGCTCCAGCACGCCCCGCAGGGCGGTATGCAGCGGCACCGGCCGCACGATCGAGTTGTCGCTCGCGGTCGCGTACCCGAGCGAGCCGACGACGCTGCACGCGAAATACTCGACGCGCTCGTAGCGAGAGTTGCACATGTTCCAGACGCGGTTGAGGTTCGCCTCGACGAAGCCGTGTGGATTCTCAAAGCACTGGGGACAGTGATCGGCCTTGCAAAGGATGATCGAGACCGGCAACTGGACTTTCTGATCGCGCTTCGCCCCGAACATGGAATCGAGGTAGCTCAGCATCTTGAGAGCGAAAAAGTCGGGCTGCGGCGAGCCGCTCGACGCCAGGGCCGCATCGACCAGCAACATCATGCCCGACGACCGCTTCAGCAGGTTGCGGATGACGCGAAATGTCTCCGGCGAAGTCAGCTCGGCGACAATCGCTTCGCCCGCCAGATCGGGCATGACCAGGTCGACCCACGGCGAACCCTGGGCCTGGCGTCGGACATGGTAATAGGCCCAGCGCCACTCGTGCGACTCCATCGGCGTCTTGGGTGGAAAAATGCGATAGGCCATGTGGCTGATGACAACCTGCGGCAGATCGACCGAATAGGCGCCTTTCGGAACGGCCTCGAACTCGCACGCCCGTTGCGCCAGCATGTCGAGCAGGAAGCCCAGATAGACGGTCTTCCCGACGTTGCTGTCGCCGACGATGCTGATCATGTTCGGATCGCGCTTCTGGGCGTTAACGTCGTGCACGAGCTGCATGGGCGCCGAACATTCACAGCAGACCATCGCCTTGGCCGTATTGGGCGTATCGCAGATCAGGCATTGCACCTCGCCTGCGGCCGCCGGAGTCGTCTGAGTTTTGCTGAACACGGTTGATTCCTCTTTTCCGCCGTTGCGAATCCGGCATTACACACTGAGCAAATCCACGGCGCAGCGAAAGCCGATGTTGTGAGATCGCGCCAGACTGCTCGCCCCCGAACGAAACGTACTTGTCGCCTGCCACGGGAAATAGGTATCAAACGCCCCCCCGCGGATGCACTTCATCATCATTTCGCCCACGACATGCCGGCCTTCCTCTGCCATCAGCACGAGGTCGCCGTCAACCCACTCCCAGACGTTGCCGATCAACTGCAGTACGCCGTTGGGCGCCGCTCCGCCCGGACAGGCGTCGACCGGCAAAGTCTGGGCATGTCCCGCCAGCCAGATGTTGCAGTTTTCGGGATCGAGCGACTCGCCCCATGGATAGCGCCGCTCGACGTTGGCCGCGCTGCGCAGTCGCCAGCTCGCGGCCATCTGCCACTCCTGCTCCTTAGGCAATCGGAATCCGGCCCAGGCCGCGTAGGCAAGTGCCTCGAAGTAACAGATGCCCACGACTGGATGTTTCGCCAGACGGCGATCGTGTCGGCCGTTTCGCCAGTAACGCGGGCCGGGCGCGTCCGTCTGGTCGCGAAAGTGGATGAGATGAGCCCAGGTCGCTTCGGGCCACCAGCTCAGGTTCTCGTACCCGCCGTCGTCGACGAACATTTGGTAGCCCGCTTGTGACACGGCATGTCGCGCCAATAGATAGGACTCGACCTCATAGTCGGCTTCCTCACAACCCGGCTCGCCATTCACCGAGACCGGCAAAGAGGCGAACCCCTCCGGCACGAGGCCGAACGCCTCGTCGATCGCGCAAAGGGCCCGATCGCGCACGGCCGCTGCATTGGCCGGATCGCCACCCGTGACCGTACCGGCGACGAGAGCGCCGTAACGGCCCTGCCGCATCGCCCGCTCAAGCGGATCGTCGGGCAGCGCGGTCTTCTCGGCGGGCGCGTAGTCGGCCGCCGACGCGATCCCGGTGCGTACGGGAACAGCCCGTCGGACGCGCTTCCGTGAAAAGAGTGTCAGCCCCATGGTTCATACCCCCACTGGTAAGTCGGACTCATCCGGCCCCGACGACACGCCGCTTCGCATCGCGGCAGAGCTTTTGGAATCGCTGCAATGACTCGCGCGCCTTGCGATCGGGCGGCGAGGGCAGTCCGGCGTCGGCCGCCGCTTCCGCTCCCGGCTGTGCGTCTTTGACGCCGTAGCGCGGCAGCAAGTCGCACTTCTGCTGTTCGATGGCAGTCAACTCGGTCTCCATTTGTTTGCGCATCTGCCCCAGGCCCTGCTGAATGGACTCGATCTCGTCCATTCGCTTCTCCAGCGTCTGCTCGCGGGCCGACAGTTCCGAAGCGCGGCGGTCGAGCTCGGCGAGTCGCTGTTCGAGATTGGCCGCGGCGGACTCCTGCTCCGCCTTGAACTCGCCGCGCTGCTTGTCGAGCTTTGCAGCGGCCTCCAGCGCACCTCGCGATTCGGACTCGAATCGTTTGCGCTCGTCGGCCAGGGCGGCCTGCTGGCGTTGCAGCTCCTGCTGGTGCCGGTTGATCTCGGCCGCTCCGTGCTCGACGGCGGCTTGCCGTTGCTGGAACTCGGATTGCATTTGCTTGATCGCTGCCTCGCGCTCGCAGACTTCTTTCTCGCGCCGGCCGAGATCGCCGGCCGCGGCCGCCGCCTCGGCGAGTTGCTTTTCGCGCGTTCCGATTTCCTGCTCACGCCGCTCGAAGAGGGCCGAAAGCTCCTGCTCGCATCGCGACAGCTCCGTCCGCTCGACCGCCAGTTCGTCGCGGTAGGCGACAAGCGCGTTACGGCACTCTTCCAGCGCATCGGACCGTGCCGCCAGCAACTCGCGGACGCCGCGAAGGCCGTCAATCAGGCCGGTCGTCAGCGAATTCACCTCGCTGATGTCTGCGGGCGACGAATTCTGCGGCGACTTCGTGTTTGTGTTTGCATTGCTCATGAGCTTCCGATCCTCCACCAATTCTTCTTCTTACCGTCTCCGGATGCGGCGCCGCCGTTTTTCGCCCGGACTTCGTCGATCAAATCTCTCAAACGCGCCCGGCTGCCGCGGATTCGTCGCAACATGTGAACCGCGTGAGCGGTCTCCGGATCGAGCTGTGAAAGCAGGGCCCGGTCTTCATTGTCGTTGGATGACGTCGCGGTTTCGGCGGCAACCGGCGCCTTTGGCTCCTCGTACACAACCATGCCCCGGCGGGCGGGCCGCGCCACCGGCGCCACCTCGACCGGTTCGGCTGCACACGCAACCGGCGGCTCCGCAAGCGGGACCGTCGACTCTGCCGGCCCAGCCGACGGCATCGGCGCGGCAAACGCCTTGATGGCGTCCAGCCAGCGCTTGAAGTGCTCGTCGATCGTCTCCAGCGCGCGGCGGATGGATCCGTCATCCGACGGGACTTCCGGCGGCGGCGCACTGGCTGGCCGTTTGGCGTTCATGGGCGTATGTCTGGCTCCCCCGGGCTGACCGTCGGCGTGCGGTCAGCACCGTCCAGGACGCCCGGCGAGAGGCGTCCGAGACGTAATCCGAACAAACAATACGATATGGTGGAGAGTCGACCGACCAGGCCGCCATTTCGGCGGTCAGCCCGATAAGAACGCTTGAGTCGTATTCGACCTAGACACCGGCAGAATGGGAAGTTCGAAGGAGCGTGTCGCGCCGCAGCTCGCGGTCTAGATTCGAACCGCGATCAGCACCGATGGCCTGCTGCACTGCCGCGGCGATGCCGGCGACGTCGAGCCCGCATTCCGCGAGTTGCGCGCCGCGAGAACCGTGCGGAATAAAGCGATCGACGGGCAGCCCCAGACGCATGATCGGACGTGTGTCGAGGCCGAGTTCCTGTGCCGCTTCCAGCACGGCCGAGCCGAAGCCGCCGGCGAGGGAGTGATCCTCGAGCGTGATGACGGGGCGACCGGTTTCCAGCGCCGCGACGACCATGTCGCGATCGACCGGCTTGGCGAAACGGGCATTAACGACGCGAACTTCAACGCCGTCGTTGGCGAGCAGATCGGCGGCGGCGAGTGCGTTCGAGCAGAGGGCCCCGTACGCGAGAATGGTCGCGTCTGTGCCCTTGCGGAGCAATCGCGCGCGGCCGATCTCGAACTCCGGCGTGGCAGTCTCGCCCGGACCACGCAGCGTCTCGGGCACGCTGTCGCGCGGATAGCGCATGACACACGGCTGGTTCAGTCGCAACGCGAAACGCAGGCACGCGTTCAGCTCGGCCTCGTCAGCCGGCGCCGTGACGACCATGTTCTGATAGCCGCGCATGTACGCAATGTCGAGATAGCCGTGGTGAACAGGTCCGTCGCTGCCGACAACACCGGCTCGATCGAGACAGAAGATGACCGGGAGACCCTGCAGCACGACCTCCTGAAAAACCTGGTCGAACGCACGCTGCAGAAACGTCGAATATATCGCACAAACCGGTCGCAGACCCGTCTTGCACATGCCGGCCGCGATGTCGACCGTGCCGCTCTCGGCGATGCCCCCGTCGAGACAGCGATCGGGAAACGCCTTCTGGAACTTGTTGAGGCCTGTGCCGTCCGGCATGGCGGCGGTCAGGCCGAACACGCGATGATCATTCTTGGCTGCTTCGATCAGCGCGTCAGCGAAGGCGGCCGTCCAGCTTCGACCGCTGGATTGGATCTCGACGCGGCATCCCTCGACGCGGAACGGATTCGGACTGTGGAAGCGGCAGGGCTCGGCAACGGCGTACTCGGCGCCGTGCCCCTTTGTCGTATGGACGTGCAGCAAGACGGGATGCTGAACGTCCTTAAGAAGCTGCAACAGCTCGATCAGGTGCTCGGTGTCGTGGCCGTCGACCGGACCGATGTACTGGTAGCCGAGCGACTCGAACATCCGGTGCGGGGCAACCGCCGCCTTGATACCCTCGCGCAAGCTGTCGAGCGCGTCGAGCGTCGGTTTGCCGATGACCGGCACCTGCGGCAGAAACCGCTTTGCGAGCTTCTTGATTTCTTCGTACGTCGGACTGACGCGGAACCGCGCCAGGTACTCGGCGAAGCCGCCCTGCGTCGGGGCGATGCCCATCGAGTTGTCGTTGAGGATCACGAGCAACTGCCGCTTGAGCAGGCCGCCCTGGTTGAGCCCCTCAAACGCGACGCCATTAACAATGCTGGCGTCGCCGACAAGCGCCACAACCGAGCCGCTCTTGTTCTGCATCGACAGGCCGCGAGCCATGCCGACGGCGGTGGCGATGGCGGTTCCGGCGTGGCCGACGTTGAACAGGTCGTACGGGCTCTCGTCGATGTTCGGGAAACCGCTTGGGCCGCCGGCCTTGCGGAGCAGGTCGAACTTCTCGTTACGGCCGGTCAGCAGCTTGTGGACGTATGCCTGGTGGCCGACGTCCCACAGCAGGCGATCGCTCAGGAAATCGAAGACGTAGTGCAGCGCGATGGTGAGCTCGACCACGCCGAGGTTGCTCGCAAGATGTCCGCCGTTGCGGCCGACAACCGCGCAGATACGCTGGCGGATCTCTTCTCCGAGTTGCTTGAGTTGAGGTATGGTCAAAGTGCGCAAGTCGCCGGGCGACTTCAGCGTCGTCAGAATACTGGTCATCGAGAGAATCCTGTTTTTCGAGAGCGACAAACCGCAATACCGGCGGCCCGTCTACGACTCCCGCTCCACTACAAAATCAATGAGACTGGCCAGCGACTCGGCCTCGTCTCCGAAGATCTGCAACGCCGAACGGGCACGATCGACCGCCTGCCTTGCGAGCCGCCTGCTCTCTTCTACGCCGCTGACCCGCGGAAAGGTCTGTTTACCGCTGGCGGCGTCCTTTCCGCTTCGTTTGCCGAGCGTGGACGTCGCGGCCGTCACGTCCAGTAAATCGTCGGCGATCTGAAAGGCGAGGCCGAGTTCGTGACCGAAACTTCCGAGGGCATCAAGCTTTGCGTCGCCGGCGCTGGCCGCGATCGCGCCGAGCCGGCAGGACGATTCGATCAACCGCGCGGTCTTCATCGAGTGAATACGTTCGACCAATTCGCGGTCGGCGGGCTTCTCTTCGCCGTCGATATCCTCGACCTGGCCGCCAATCATGCCCTGCCAGCCAGTCGCGTGGGCGAGTTCGGCGGTCATGCGAGCAACCGTCGCCGAAGGCGCGGACTGTGTTGCGATGATCTCGAATGCGAGCGCCAGCAGCGCGTCGCCTGCGAGGATTGCCATCGCCTCGCCAAAGACCTTGTGATTCGTCGGCCGGCCGCGACGCAAATCATCGTCATCCATGGCCGGCAGATCGTCGTGAATGAGCGAAAAAGTGTGAACGCACTCAATCGCCGCCGCGGCCGGAATGGCCGCCGCGTCAGGCCCGCCGCAGGCCCGGCACGAGAGCAGTACGAGCGCAGGCCGCAGCCGCTTACCACCCGCCTCGACGCTGTATCGCATGGCATCTACCAATCTCGCGGGGGCGCGTCCGCTGCGCGAGAGGTACCCGGCCAGAGCGCGTTCAACCACATCCGCGCATTCGGGGAGCAGCACGCTGGGATTCTGCATTATGGACGGTGACACGTTCGATCCAGAGAGACTTTCGCGAAACCCGGTCGATGGCCGGCCCGTCATCCGCGAGCCGGGAATTGTAGCGGCAGGGCGGTTTCAATACGAATGAAAGCGGACGCTACCGCTCGTCCTCGCCGGCTTCGCCACCGCGCAAATCGACCGGTCGAAGCTGTCCGGCCGCGTCGGCCTGGAGCTTCTGAACCTTCATCTCCGCCTCGGTCAGAATCCTGCGGCAGTGCTGAATCAGGTCCATGCCTTCGCTGAAACGCTCAATGGACTCTTCGAGGCCGACTTTTCCCTGCTCGATGGCGTCGACGATCTTTTCGAGCCGCCCCAGGGCCTGCTCAAATGTCAGCTTCTCCTTTGCCAATACAAAACTCCCGACTTCGCATGCCCATCGCCGCCGATTCCAGACGGCATCATACAACGCGGGTTGTCGCGAGTGAATGCGGCGCCGAATGGGCGTGCGCGAGTGCCGTTATTGCGATCCATGCGCGTCGATCATCGCTTGTAAAACGGGACGAATCGCTGATTGCGCCACTTCGCTTTTCTGCCCGAGCGTCCTGAATTGCTGAAAACGCGAATTGAGCAACGTTATCGATGTGACCTTCCCTGTTGCCGGACACAAACTGAGGAGAAACGGCGAAATCGGAGTCTCCATTCGGCGGGGAAGCTGAACAACCAAATCATACACGGCCCCGGCCAGCGGATCGGATCCCCGTTTTTCCAGGGTTGTCTGCCGACAGTGCGGGTAAACTTCATCGAGGTTGAGGACTGGGAGAACGTTGTTAACCACGAATTCGTTCCAGCCGTGCCTTCGCGACCACACGAGAATTATTCTCCCGTGCAGGATCTTCAGCGCTCGCCTCAATCGTCGGCGATCGGCGATCTCGTGCCAGGCAGCCGCCGCAAGGCCGGCGACCGTTAGTACGCCGAGTGTCGCCGCGACACCCCATCGAATCCGGGATGAAACAATCGCCCCAATCATGGCAAGGCATAGCAATAACAAGCAGCCCAATCCTGCGTAGTTTGAACCGCCAGCAGTCTCGGTTCGCTTTTCCTTGGTCATCGGATTGCCCACTGGGCCGTCAGGTCCGCTCGTCCATTTCTTCCACTGTTCGCGGCCAGTCGTCCCGAAGGAGTCGCGACAGAGATCGGTCGGCCAGCACACGACCGCCGGTCTGGCAGTTGGGGCAATAATTCGTCTCGCTCTCGGCGTAGCGGATTCGCTGCACCTTCGTGCCGCACGTCGGGCATGGCTGGCCGAATCGCCCGTGTACCGCGAAATCGGGGCGGAAGGCGGTGATCTCGCCGGGCCCGGGAAACCTGCCCGCGAACTGTGCTCGCAGCCGATCGATCCAGCTCAGGAGTGTGCGCCGCGTCGCTTCGTGCAAGCGCGATATTTCGTCGGCCGTCAGCCGCGTTGTCAACGTGACTGGCGACAGTCGCGCCGCGTGAAGAATCTCGTCCGAATAAGCGTTACCGACGCCCGAGAACAGTCGCGGATCGGTCATAGCCCGCTTTAGCGTGTGGCTTTCGCGGAGCAGAGATGCCGCGAATGTATCGCGGTCGGCCGCGACAACGTCGAGCCCGCCCGGATCGTGCAGCGCCAGCGCCGCGTTTCCACGAACGACGTGGAGCGATGCTCTCTTCTTCGGGCTGGCTTCGGTCAGTGCGAGTGTGCCGTTCTCGAACTCAAAACTCGCGAGCCCGATCCGTCCCGGCGGCTTCGCCCCCGCTTTCAGCCAGCGAAACCGCCCGGCAATCATCAGGTGAATAACGAGATACAGCTCGTCATCCAGCGCGAGAACGATCCGCTTGCCACGCCGGCCAACCTCCCGGACTCGTCGATTCTCGATGGCTTCGATCGGCGGGTCCGCGCTTCGCAGAACAAACGGGCTGACGACACGTACACGTCGAATCTCGCAATCGACGATGCGCTCGCGCAACGCTTCGATGTAGATCGTGATATCGGGCAGTTCGGGCATCGCTGGCGAGATTGTACGCGTGCGGCGGTCCGGCACCGGGTTATACTGCTGCGAAGATCGGAGCCACGGCGTGGACATCAACATCCTTTGCATCGGTGATGTCGTCGGACGGCCGGGCCGCTTTGTGCTCAGCAATTCGCTGACCGCCCTCGTGCGCGATCGGCAGATCGACTGCGTCATCGCCAACGTCGAGAATATCGCCGGCGGTTCGGGCCTGACGCCGCAGCTCTACGACAAGCTTCGCCGCTACGGCGTTGATCTCATGACCATGGGCGATCACATCTATCGCCGGGGTGAGATCATCCCCATCCTTCAGCGTTCCAACTGCATCGTCCGTCCGGCCAATTTTCCGACCCGCGCGGCGGGACACGAGTTCGCAATCCACCAGACGCGCAAGGGCCCGCAGGTCGCCGTCATTTCAATCATGGGGCGGCTCTTCATGAAGCCGATCGTCGACTGCCCGTTTCAGGCCATCGATCGCGTCATGTCGCGGTTACCGAAGGAGGTCAAGATTGTCGTGGTCGACGTCCACGCCGAGACCACGAGCGAGAAGGTGGCCCTCGGCTGGCACCTCGACGGCCGGGCGAGCGTCGTCTTCGGCACACACACGCACATCCCGACGGCCGACGAGCGCGTACTTTCCAACGGGACGGCCTACATCACCGATGTCGGCATGACCGGCCCGTATCACTCCGTGCTCGGGCGGCGAATCGACCGCATCACTCACTATTTGATGACCGCCATGCCGGAGCCGTTCGAGGTGGCCACCGACGACGTGCGACTGTGTGGCATTCTCGCGACCGTCGATGGCGAAACCGGCCGCGCCACGCACGTCGAGCGCATTCGAGTTGACGCGCCGCCGCGCACTAACGGTGACGACGCCGAAGACGGCGAGTCATCCGACCACTAGGCCGTGTCCCGCGTCGAGGCAACCCGCCAGTCAAACGCCGTGATCCGGCCATTTGAGCCGTGGATGCACGAAGGGGTCATCGCCGTTGTCCGGGCTGTGCATGATGAGTACGGCTTTACCTGGGAATACGCCGGTTACCACCGCGATCTCTACGATGTGCCGGCCCATTACCTTGCGACGGGTGGGATGTTTTGGGTGTTGACCTTCGCCGAACGAATCGTCGGCTCGGTCGGTGTAACGCCTCATGGCCGGGAGTGCGAACTCCACCGACTCTATCTCCTCAAGGAGGCGCGCGGCGGAGGCATGGGCCAGCGGATGCTCGACACGACGCTCGACTGGGCGCGGGCGCGCGACTTTCGGTCCATGCTCGCGTGGTCCGACGTGAAGCTCGGCCTTGCCCACAAGCTCTATCTCAACAACGGCTTCGTCCTGTTCAGCCAGCGGCTCTGCGACGACCCCGACAAATCGATCGAGCACGGCTTTCGCAAGGAGCCGCTATGACTCGCGCGCGGCCCGGTCCGGCGGCGGAAGTCCCGATCTCAGTCACGCAGCTCAACCGCATGGTCTCGGCGGCGCTTTCGGCAGCGCTGCCGGAGAAACTGCTCGTGGCCGGCGAGCTCTCAGACCTCGCGCGGCCGTCCAGCGGACATCTCTACTTCTCGCTAAAGGACTCCGAGTGCGCGGTTCGCTGTGTCATGTGGCGATCGTCTGCGGCGACCATGCGTTTCAAGCCGGTCGATGGCTTGGCGGTTATCGCGACCGGCTCGGTCGAGGTGTACGAGCCGCGCGGCCAGTATCAGCTCGTCGTACGCCGGCTCGACCCGCAGGGCATCGGGGCGCTGGAGCTCGCGTTCAGGCAGCTCAAGGAAAAGCTTGCAAAGGAGGGCTTCTTTGAACAGGCCCGCAAACGGCCACTGCCGTTGCTGCCGCGCCGCGTCGCGGTGGTAACCAGTCTCGTCGGTGCAGCGGTCCGCGACATTACGCAGACGATCCGCCGCCGGTTTCCGGCCATACACGTCCTCATCGTACCGGTTCGCGTGCAGGGCGAGGGCGCGGCCGAGGAAATCGCAGCCGCCATCCGCCGCGTGAGCGACCAGGCCGAGCGTCTCGGCGGCATTGACGTGATGATCGTCGGCCGCGGCGGCGGTTCGCCCGAGGACTTGTGGGCCTTCAACGACGAGATCGTCGCTCGCGCGATTTTCGCCAGCCGCGTGCCGGTCGTCAGCGGCGTCGGTCACGAGGTCGATTTCACCATCGCCGATTTCGTCGCCGACGTCCGGGCCGCGACGCCGACAGCCGCGGCCGAGTTGGTCGTACCCGTGCTGTCCGATCTCATCGATGACCTCAGTACGCGGCAGTCGCGGCTGATTCGTGACACACGTCGGTCGATCGAGCACGCACGCGTGCGTCTCGAAGGCACCGCGCGAAGCGAGTGGTTTCGCGACCCGCTCGGGCGCGTTCGACAACGTCACCAGCTTGTCGACGAGGCAGCCGGACGACTGCACCTGGCCCTAACGCGGAGGTTGACGCGGATTCGCGAGTTACTGCATCACCGCGAACTGGCGATTGGCCGCGCGCGGCCGGCGATCGTGCTCGCGCAGCGCCGCGAGCGTCTGAATCAATTGGAGCACCGCCTGAGTTGGAGTATCAGCCGGACAAACACATTCGCCGAGCGACGACTGGCGGCCGACATGGCCCGGTTGATGCGAATCAGCCCGGCCGGGCTCGTCGAACGCCACCAGCTTGTCGTGCGGCAGATCACCGGGCGCATGCAGCGATCGGTCCTGACGCGGCTTGCAACCCAGTCCCAGCGTATCGCCGGTCTGGAAAGCCGCCTCAACGCCAGCAGCCATGAAAACGTCTTGCAACGGGGCTTTTCGATCACACGAATTGCGAAGAATCGAAAGATCGTCCGCGCCGCAAGAAACGTCCGCATCGACGAACGCATCATCACCCAAACCGCTGACGGAGAGATCAGAAGTCGGGTCACGGACGCAAAGCAGGGTGAATTGTTCGAGTGATCGACGACGTCCGATTCACGTCCCGGCTGGAATGTCGACGAAAATCTGATCGGGGATCGGCTGCAGCCGGCCGTCGCGGCCGATGCAGGCGAGGGTCGAGTTGGCATCGGCCAGCAGCGTGCCGTCGCGCGTCAACGTGTACACGTGGTCGATGCGGGCCCGCGTCATTCGCTCGATCCGTGTCTTGAGCACCAGCTCGTCGTCGTAGCGGGCCGGTGCCTTGAAGCGGCACTCAATCCTCGCCACGGCGAAGAGGATGCCGCGGTCTTCCAAGTCGCGATAGCGGAACCCCGCCAGGCGCAGCAACTCGGTCCGGCCCATCTCGAAGTACTCGAAGAATTTCGAATGATGCAAGTAGCCCATCGGATCGGCCTCGGCGTAGCGGACCCGCAGGTTAATCTCGCACTCGCGCGGCGGCGTCATGCCGTTCTCCTTCGTGTGCGTCGTCCACCGTGGGCGGCCAGGGCCGTGCGAACGTGTCCGCCGTGCCGCTTCAACAGCCGCTCGGCCTCGTCGCGAGCCAGGTGGGCATTCATGAGCAGTGCAACCTTTACCTGACCACGAGCAGCCCGCAACAGCTTGGCCGAATCAGCGTAAGCCCGCCCCGTCAGCGTCGCAATGATCCGCGTGGCCCGGTCTGTCAGCTTCCGGCAGGCGTAGGCGTTGAGATCGACCATCAGGTTTTCATACACCTTGCCAATCCGCACCATCGCAAGGGTCGAGATCGAGTTCAGCACCATCTTCGTGGCGAGGCCGGCCTTCATTCGCGTCGAGCCGGTCAGGACTTCCGGGCCCGTGAGGACACGAATGTCGACATCCACTTTCGCAGGGGCCTGCTGCTTTGGAACGCAGGCAAAAAAGATCGTCCTGGCTCCGCGGCGCCGCGCCTCAGCCAGCGCGGCATGAACATAGGGCGTTGTCCCGCCAGTAGCGATCCCGAAGACGACATCGCGACGGCCGATCCGCAGCGACCGCATCGCCTGTCGCCCGGCCGCCTCGTCGTCCTCGGCGCCTTCGACGGCCCGCTGCAATGCCCGTCGCCCTCCGGCGATGAGACCCTGCACCATTTCGGGATCGCTGCGGAATGTCGGCGGACACTCGGCCGCATCGAGGACGCCGAGTCGGCCGCTCGTGCCGGCGCCGACGTAGATCAGGCGTCCGCCCGCCCGCCACGATGCCTCGACGAGCGCGACAGCGCGGATGATCGCGGGGCCAGCCCGCCGCACGGCCGGCGCAATTCGAGCGTCCTCCTGCTGCACGATCGCCAGCGCCCGCGCGAGAGGCAATCGGTCGATCGCACGCGACCGGCGATTCCGCTGCTCGGTCGTCAGGTGCCCGCGCACGCCCAGTCGATCGTCCTTCATGGCAGAGACACCTGCCCAAGAATCACGCGCCGCCCTGCACCGGTCACGCGCGGCAAATTGGCGGGCGTCTCGTCTAGCCGCGCGCAGGCCAGCAGCGCGAAGCTAAGCGCTTCCTTGGCCGCCGTCGGGATTCCAAGCTCATCGATTACTCGAACGGGCATCTGCGGCAACAACTCGGAAAGCCAGCGTCGCAGCGTCGCATTCTTTGCACCGCCGCCGCAGAGGATGACTTCGTCGACTGCGGGACCGCGGCGTGCCTTCGGCAGATACTCGCCGTACGCAGATGCAATGCTGGTGGCCGTCAGCATCGTAGCCGTCGCGACCCAGTCCTCCGGTCGCAGCTTGAATCGCTTGTGCCGCTTTAATGCCCGATCGACAAACTCGCGGCCGAACTGCTCACGGCCCGCGCTGCGGGGCGGACGCTGCCGGAAGAACGGCTCTCGCAACCATTCACGAAGCACATGCAGCGAAACCTGGCCGCGGGCCGCCATCCGGCCGCCACGGTCATATTCGGCCCGGCCGCACGAAAAACGCCGGACAAACTCATCGATGACCATGTTTCCTGGCCCGGTGTCGAACGCACGGACCTCGCCCGACGACCCACCGGCCGGAAGCCACGTCACGTTGGCGATGCCGCCGACATTCTGTATTGCGCGCGATTTGCGCCGGTCTCTGAGCAGCAACCAGTCCGTCCATGGCACGAGCGGCGCGCCGTGCCCACCTGCTGCCATGTCGGCAGAGCGGAAGTCGCTCACAACCGCTACACCCGCGCGGGCGGCGATCGTCGCGGCCCGGCCGATCTGCCATGTCGCACCGTCCTCCGGAATGTGGCAGATGGTTTGTCCGTGCGAGCCAATGACCGAGACGTCGCCGGGGCTCACGCGAGCGCGACGCATCACGCGCACGGCCGCATCGGCAAAGGCCTGGCCCACGCGAATGTCGAGCAGGCAGAGCTGCTCGGTGCGTGTCGCAGCCGGCGCCATGACGTCAAGGAGCAGTTTGCGCAGTTCGCGAGCGAACGGGCGATAGACGTGTTCCTGGATGCGGGCCTGCATCGACTCGCCGTGACCCGACACATGGCAGAGCACGGCATCGACGCCGTCGCCGCTCGTGCCGCTCATCAATCCAATTGCTAGTCGTCGCCGGCTCGCCGCCAATCCTCGCCTCGCTTCATTCGAGACGCCGGATTGTGGCGATTTGATGTGTCTTGGCAATCCGTCCTCACCCGCACGCCTATGAGCCGCTGGCGGCCGGCTGCGTGGGAAGAGCCCGGTCAGTCACGATTCCCTGCAGCCGCTCGCGAAATTCCTCCGGTACCAGCTCGATCGGCGGCGGAACTTCGATCGCTACGACGCGCACGACCAGTTCCGGCTTTTGCTTGTCGGTCGTGTAGAAGACGATCTGCTCCCCCTGCGGCGGCGGCCGGTAGAACGAGGGAATCAGCACGGTGAAGTTCCAGCGATTCTCCTCCTTACTCATCAGTTGCGGATGAAGAAAGGGCTGGCTGGCCTTCATGCCGGTGATGTCGAAGGGCTCGGTGCCGTTGTTCATGACGATCAGCGGCCGCGACTGGCCTTCGCGCTGCTGCCCGTTCACACCCATCCAGGGCGGATTGACCATGATTCGAGGCGGAACGGTGGCGTTTAACTCGAGCCGGTAGACCGGCGCCTCGGGAATGTTGGTCTTGAACTCAACGCTTTCCTGTGTCGCCCCCTCTTTGAACGGGCCGACGGCCGTCACGATGGCGACGTATTCCTGCTTGGGCTTGGTTTCCTTCAGACTGACTTTGAACGGCGAGGTCGGCCGCGGCGGAATCAACTCGAGAACGAGAGATCGCCCGGACGTATTGATCAGTTTGATCTCTTTCGTGACCGGCTGACCGTCCTGCACATTATAGAAAAAATTCTGGCCGATCGGCGACATCTGGCAGACGGTGTGAACTTTGCCAACGATCCGGAGCTGCTTCTCGCGCTCGACGCCGGTTTGGTTGGTCGTCAAGGCGAGTACCGCTTCGACGTTGTCGTGTTTGTGCCGCGTGTCCAGAATTGCGGGCAACATGGCAGTCTGGCCGGGCTTGATGATCCGCTGAAAATCCGGCACAAGTGTGCAACTGCACGCCGGCTTGGCCTCGAGAATTTGCAGATCCTGATCGCCGTCGTTGCGAACGGCGAACTTGTGCTCGATCCGCGCACCGGCCCATGCTTCGCCGAAGTCGAAGGTTGGTTGTTCGCAAACGTATTTCGGCCCGACCGTCCGCTTGCCGCCAACGGGTGTTGCCTGCGTATCCTGTGCTAATGCAATCCCGGTCGAGGCCGCGATTCCCGCCAAGGCCCATATCAAACTTCTGCTCCGCTTCCCGACCATGAATTCCTCCTGACTACGATGCGCGGCGCCGCGCCGACGGCCGCTTTCCGGCTGAGGACGCCTTCCGAACCTTGGTGGGTCTTCCGGTCACTTTGCGAATCAGTTGAACCGCAAGGTCGGCTTCCGACTGCGCTTCAAAGCCAAACAGTGCCGTGTACTGCTTGCCAATCTTCTGGGCAATGAAGAAGCTCAGATTGATACCCGCCTCGGACAGACTGTTGGCGATCGCATAGCTCAGCCCGGGACGATTGTCGCCCGTCACCACCAAACACGGAAAATCGCACGTCGAAAGGCCGGCCTTCGTCGCGGCCGACTTGGCCGGGCGGCTCTCCACCGGATAGACCTCAATCGCCGCCGACTGCCGATCAGGATAGGTGTACCCGATCACGATTTGCAGGTCGGTATGCGATCCCGCCAGCGGCTGGAGCGTTCGGGCCAACATGCCCGGCGAGTTCCGCGTCTCCGATCGCCAAAGGGTCGCACGCTTGACGGTTACGCCCATCGCAAGTCTCCTCTGTTGCCGACGACGCACCGTCCCGCTGCGGCTGCTATCCTGTCATTCGCCGACGACGACGCGGCGCTCGGGATTTCCCGCCCGGCCGCTGTCGCGGAATTAGACATGCGTCAATCGGGGCCACCATTCTACGTTGGGTGGCCCGTTCGTGCGACGACCGGACCGACAAAACGGGCTACTCGGACCATGACTCCCAAACCCCGCATCATCGCCATCGAAACATCGAGCCGCCGCGGCAGTGTGGCTCTGGCGCGCGGCGGCGATCTTGTAGCCACGGCCGATTTTTCTGCCAACCAACGGCATGCCGCCGAGCTCTTGCCGTCGATCGACAAACTCTGCCGGTCGGCGGGGTGGTCGCCGTCATCGATCGAGCAGGTCTATGTCTCCATCGGCCCGGGCAGTTTCACCGGCCTGCGGGTCGCGGTCACAACGGCCCGCCACCTCGCGCTCGCGGGCGACGCCCGAATCGTCGCCGTACCATCTCTCGCCGTCATCGCCGAGAACGCCTGTCTGGTTGTGCGGGGAGCGCCCGATTCCTGCATCATCGGGCCGTCCGATGAATCAAACCAGCCGCGCGTCGCCGTCATCCTCGACGCCAAGCGCAAGCAGGTATACGCCGGCCTCTTTGCACGGCGCGGAGACAGCCACGAGCCCGTCGGCCCGCCGATCCTGGCGGAACCCGGTCCGTGGATCGCCTCAATCCCTCGACCGTTGGCCGTGATGGGCGAGGGCGTCACGTATCACCGCGCCGCAATCGACGCCGCAGGCGCATTCGTATTGCCGGAGGATTCGTGGTTGCCGCGGGCCGAGTACGTGCACCGACTCGGCTGGCATCTGGCGTGCGCCGGGCGGTTCACCGCGCGCGACGCACTCGTGCCGCTCTACATTCGGCGCCCGGAGGCGGAGGAGATCTGGGAACAGCGCGCCGCTGCCCGCGGTGGCTAGATCATCGGCGGCGTGAGAATGTTGCCGATGAAGCTCTGGATCGTCGACGTGAGAACGCTGAAGAAAAACACAATCATGTTGTTCAGCGGCAGAAAGATGCTGGAAAACGCCACGCGCGTACCGAACAGACCGGCCTGATCGCGGCAGGCCGTCAACTGAAACGCCGTCCCACTCACCAGAGCGGCCAGCGTCATCCACTTCCGAGCGCGTAAGAGTTTCATGGCGATCTCCGCAGCCGGCCGCCACGAGGGACGCCAGCCGGACCGCGGCGGATGCTACCAATTCGCCCGCCGCGTTTCCAGAGTCTTTATCGGCAGCAAGCGACCGTTGCTTACAGGTTACCCCGCCGCTTCTGCTCTTCTTCGATGGAGACGAACAGGGCCTTGAAGTTCCCGATTCCGAACCCCCGCGACCCATGCCGTTCGATGACTTCGTAGAAGAGCGTCGGCCGGTCCTGCACCGGCTGGGTGAAGATCTGGAGCAAATACCCCTCATCGTCGCGGTCGAAAAGGATGCCCAAGTCCCGCATCTGGTCGATGTCTTCCTTGATCTTGCCGACCCGGCCCGGCAGTGCCTCGTAGTAGGTATCCGGCACCCGCAAAAACCGCATCCCGTTGTCGCGCAGCCGTCGAACCGTGTCAAAGATGTCGCCCGTGAGAAGCGCCACGTGCTGCACGCCCGGCCCGCGGTAATACTCCAGATATTCCTCGATCTGGCTCTTGCGCCGCCCCTCGGCCGGCTCGTTGATCGGAAACTTGACCCGGCCCGACCCGTCCATCATCACCTTTGACATGAGGGCCGAGTACTCGGTGCTGATCTGCTTGTCGTCAAAGTGGGCAAGTTGTTCGAAGCCCATGACGTCGCGGTAGAAGTCCACCCAGAAATTCATCGCGCGCAGCTCGACGTTGCCGACCATGTGGTCGATGACGCGCAGGCCGACCGGCTCAACCTTCCGCGCACCGGCGGGCAACTCAAACGGCCGGAAGCCCGGCAGGAAGGCACCCTTGTAGCCGCTCCGCTGAACGAACGTGTGAATCGTGTCGCCGTAGGTCTTGATGCTCGCGACACGGACCTCGCCGTCGCCATCCGTGAGCGTTTTGACCGGGTGGACAATCGTCGCGTGTCGATCCTTGACGGCGCGAAGGGCCTGCTCGACATCCGGCACGCGCAGTGCGATCACGCGCACGCCATCGCCGTGCTTCAGCACGTGCAACGCCACCTCCGACTCGGGCTGAAGCGGCGCCGTGAGAACGAACGTAATGTTGTTCTGCTTCAGGACGTAACTCGTGCGGTCGCGCAATCCCGTTTCCAGGCCAGCATACGCCACGATCTCGAAGCCAAAGGTCGTGCGGTAGTAGTGGGCCGCCTGCAGTGCGTTACCGACGTAGAACTCGACATGATCCCAGGCCTCGATCGGCAGAAAATCCTTGCCGGCCGCGGATGCCGCGGCTGTGGGCGAAACAGCTGTCGTCGTGGTCGCCATCGCGTGAACCCGCCTTTCGTTTCGTTACAGATAGTATATCGCGACCACCCGATGATGAAGCCGTGCCGGTTCTTCCACGACCGCTCGTCGGACGAAGCAGGATCGTCGAGAGCCACGCGGCATGCAGTCCGCCGCACGCTTGCTATCATACGATGGAAGCGAAGAGGCAGTGGCTGCGTCTCTCAAGACGCCCCCCGCCCGGCATCAGAAGCTCGGCGATGAATACGGACGACAATAGTGGCATACAGAGCGGGTCGCGCGCGGCCTGCCTGAGCCAAAAGTTCTGCGATGTCTTCGACGCGGTTTGCGCGACCTGTTCGCACGGCGCGAACGGGCGACGGAGCGGACGCTCAAAAACCGCAACGGGAGGAGCGCTTCCACCGCTCGCGAACCTCGCCATCGCTGAACTCACCCGCTGCCGAAGCCTGACGCTGCGCGAACGCGAGGTCCTTACTCTTTGCTGCAGCGGCCTCAAGAACGATGCGATCGCCGCACGTCTCGGAATCTCAGTTTCCGCGATTCGTCGCCACCTGCGGAATCTGCATCGAAAGACACGGACCAGCGACAAGGCCGAACTGATCTTGAATCTCTGGCATTCCTGCGCACACACTGTCGAGTTCACTCGTTTGCGCATCCAATCGCACGCCGCGGCCAATCAAGTCGCTCGCCGACGCCGAAGCAACCGCACACAGTAGCGGTGCCATTCCGGGCGACGTATCTGTAGAGATACCTGTCGTTATCTGACCTAACGATCACAATTCCAACTGTGGGCCGGATCAGCGGGGCTGCCGTCCTGCGTGGAGGATCGCACCATGTCGGGTCGAATGTCGTTGGTGGTTACGTTGTTTGCGCTGTTCGCATTCCATACCGCAGTCGCTCTCCCCGAAACTCCGATCAAGTCACCCGCACCGTCAGGTGAGCCGCCATCGCCGCGAAACATCTGGACGCCCTACACGGTCCTCGCCTTTAACGATCTGGGAATGCACTGCATGAACCTGGACTGCTCGGAATTGCTCGTGCTGCCGCCGTACAACACGCTCCACGCACAGGTAATCGATCGCACGCACGGCTCGCCGGAAATTGTGACGAGCGGCATAACCGTCCAGTATTCGATACCGGGCAACACGCGAACCGCCGACAAGTCTAACTTCTGGACACATGCCGGCGCCCTGTTCGGCGCCACCATTCCGTCCGGCGTCGGGCTGACCGGTCACGGCATGTCCGGGTTCATGTCGCGGACGCCGGGGAGCAACGACTGGTCGGTGACCGGCATCCCGATTACGCAGATCGACGACAGCGGGCGGGAGAATCCCTACAACCTGGCGACTGTCACCGTCAAACGGAATGGGACGATCATGGGGATGACGCAGGCGGTCGTTCCCGTTTCGTGGGAGATGAGTTGCAATCTATGCCACGCGACGCCCGGCATTTCGACCGCGACCGACATCCTGCGGAGCCACGATCGCCTGCACGGCACGCAATTGGAAACGGCGAAGCCGGTCCTCTGCGCCGGCTGCCACGCCGACGCGGCGCTTGGCGCGCCGGGCATCCCGGGCGTCTCCAATCTTTCGTCCGCCATGCATCTGGCACACGCACCGCGAATGTCGCAGCTCCCGGGTACTCTCGGCGAAGAGTGTTATGCCTGTCATCCCGGCGTGCGTACCAAGTGCCTGCGTGATGTTCACGCTGCAGCCGGAATGAACTGCAAGAGCTGTCACACGTCGATGACGGCGGTCGGCGACCCGGCCCGCCGACCCTGGATGGACGAGCCAAATTGCGGATCATGTCACCAGGCGCAGCACCCAACATGGGAGTTTGAAGAACCTGGGAAGCTCTACCGGGCGTCGCGCGGACACCGCGGCGTTCAGTGCGCGGCATGTCATGGCAGCCCGCATGCAATTACGCCGACCGTCATGGCGGTCGACAACGTGCAGGCCGTCACGATTCAGGGGCACGCCGGTCGCATCGATACCTGTACGGTCTGTCATCAACAAACACCAAGCGACCCGTTCCCGCACCGCCTGACCGATGACTAACAAAATGCCGATCCGTTGAACTCGAACGAGTGAGGGCACCATCCATGTGTGCAAGACAAACGATCCTGATCTCGGTGGCCGCCTACGTCGTCACCTCGCTTTGGACCGCGCGAATCGCAACCGGCGCGTATGAGTATGTGGTGACGGATCTTGGCACGCTCTCCCGACCGCAGAGCGCCGCATACGCGATCAACGGCAGCGGCCAGATTGTCGGATATTTCACAACTGCGTCTGCCGATTGCCACGGCGCATTTTACGACGGCGCTCTGACCGACCTCGGGACGATTGCAACGGACAGTCAAAGCATGGCGTTCGCCATCAACGACAACGGCCAGGTCGTCGCGCAGTCCTACAACCTCGGCGAGCTGCAAAGTCATGCGATGCTCTGGGAAGGCGGAACTACGACAAACCTGGGTCATTTTGCGCCGCGCGGCATCAACGGGTCGGGGATGATCGTCGGACATCTGACGACATACCTGAACGATCTGTGGGTTGAGCATGCATGCCAATGGAACTCGGGTGCGCTGACCGACCTGGGCACGCTCGGCGGGCGCAACAGCCGCGCTTTCGCCGTGGATGGCGCCGGCCGCGTCGTCGGGCAGTCGTTTCTTATTGACGACTTGACGGTTCGGGCGTGCCTGTGGCAGAACGGCGCGCCGAAAGACCTGGGGGCACTCGACGGGGCCGCCAACAGTTCGGCCAACGACATTAACGACAACAACCAGATTGTCGGTTGGTCCGCGACTGCTGCCGGCTCGCCGCACGCTTTTCGAGTCGAAGTCGATGCGAGCGGAATCGTGCTCACGCGGACGGACCTTGGCACGCTGGCGAATACCTACAGTTTTGCCTACGGGATCAACACCGCAGGCGACATCGTGGGCACGTCCGACTCCCGCGCGGTGTTGTGGCGCGGCGGTCAGATCATCGACCTCAACACGCGCATCCCACCGGGCGCGAACTGGACGCTGCTTCGGGCGCACGCGATCAACGACAGCGGCCTGATCGTAGGCGAGGGATTACACATCGGTTTTCCACACGGATACCTGCTCTCACCGGTCGCGTGCACCAAAGCCGACATGAATGCTGACGGCGCGGTTGACGGTCGCGACGTCCAGGGATTTGTCCAAGCGATGGTTTTCGGCGGAACTCCGCAGCAGATTTGCGCCGGGGACGTCGGCCAGATTCCCGACGGACAAGTGACCGACGCGGACGTCGAGGGGTTTGCACAATGCTTGCTGCAGCCGGGTGGGTGCCCGTGAGACGACACTGAAACCATTACGAACGCGGCACCCGCGCTTCAGAAGCTGCCTGCTCGTTATACACGTAGCGAAAGAGATACCTCGTTTGTGCCGCACGATCGGGCTTAGCATGATTGTGTGCGGCGCAAGCAGGGGATTGATGCGCGCCGACGCGGTCGATCCCTGCTCCGATCCGGTCCGCCGGGCAGGTTGAAGGAGCTTCCCATGTCGAAGTCCGTTTCTCTCGCCGTGATCGCCGCCGTTGGCCTGCCGGCCTCCGCCCAAACCGTTGTCTTCGATCAAGTGCACAATAACTCCGGAACGATCTTCCGCTCGGCATGGCTGGACCCCGATGGCAGCAACTGGGATCAGTACATCTGGGACGGCTTCACACTTGCGCAGACCACCGCAGTCACCGAAATTCGCTGGCGCGGCGGATTTGACCCCACGTATTCCGGGTCGGGCGGCCCCGTCCTCGACTTCACAATTGAGTTCTGGTCGTCGATCCAAGGCGGCTCGCAGCCCGACATCGGCAGCGTCTTCGCGCCAAATCCGTTGCGTCACTACGTTGTGGCGGGCAACTGCAATCAGACGCTCGTCGGCACGTTCGGCGGCGTGGCGATGTACGACTACCGCTTTACTCTGCCCGCGGCGTTTCAGGCGGCGGCTGCGACGAAATACTGGGTACGTATTCACGCGTGGCAGCACGGCATCCCTGACTGGGGATTTGCCGCAGCGAGCGGCGATGGCTCGTACTTCCGAAAGCTGGCTGAATACATGTATCAATCAGCGCCCGGCGATATGTCGTTTTCGCTCCTGACAACCGCCGCGACGAACTACAGCATCTCGGCCAGTGTCGCTCCGCCGGGCGCAGGTACGATTACGGGAACAGGCGCGTATCCAGCCGGCTCGGTCGCATCGCTGACGGCCTCGGCGAATCCGGGCTTCGGGTTCGTGAACTGGACGGAGAACGGCGCGCCCCTCAGCACTGCCCCAACTTACAACTTCACGGTCACGGCCGACCGGACGCTTGTCGCGAACTTCACAACCGCGTTTACGATTACGACCGCCGCCTCGCCCAACTTCGGCGGTTTGACGACCGGCGACGGGGTCTATAACAGCGGATCAAACGTCACCGTTACGGCTGTCGCGAACGCCGGATACGCCTTTGCCGAATGGACCGAGTTCGGAACGCCCGTCAGCACGTCAGCGTCCTATTCGTTCACGGCAACTTCGGATCGAACTCTGTTGGCCAACTTCGCGCCGCTGGGGTCGACGGTTCTCTTCGATTTTGACAATGCTCCGGTTCATACGTCACTGCCGATCGATGTGACAGTGAGCGGACTGACGGCGCACTTGTCGGCGACCGGCTCAGGCTTCTCCATCCAGCAGGCGAACACGATGGGCTTCACACCAGCCGGATTTGGCGGGTTGTGCGTTTATCCCAACAGCGTCTTTGCCGCGGATCTGCTGGTTTCGTTCTCCACAACACTGACCGATTTCTCCATCATGTACGCACCGCAGGAACTCGGTTGCGACGACTCGGCTCGGATGCGCGTCACCGCTCTCTTGAACGGCGTATCGGTCGGCACGAATACGACGACCGCGCCACAGCCCGGCACCTGGCCGACAGGCACGCTCAGCATAAACGTCGCGACGGGTTTCAACAGCGTCGTTGTCCATTACGACGCACGACCGCCCACATGCCAGGACTGGGGCCCGATCTTCCTGGCCGACAACATGCTGGTGACGCTTGCGTGCGGTGGTCCCGCGATCACGCAACATCCCTCCCCCGATTCCACCTGCTCGATCGGCGGCTCCAGCTTCTTTGCGTCAGCGACCGGTTCGCTTCCGTTACAGCATCAATGGCAGGCGGAACTCGACCCCGGCGTTTGGACCGACATGCTCGACGGCGATCTCGTCCACAATGGCATCGTGCTTGGGTTTGTCAGCGGAGCGAACGCCGATTGGATGCAGCTCAGCAACTTGATTCTGTTTCCGATAGACCGGGCTTCGCTCAATCTTCGTTGCGTCGTGTCCAATGCCTGCGGCACGGCGATCAGCGATGCCGCGACGCTCACGGTCTGGCCGACCGGCAGCGGCGATGCGAACGGCGACGGAGTCGTCAACGGCGATGATATTCAGGCGTTCGTCGCATACATCACCGGCGCCGGGGGGTCGCTGCCCGGATGGTGCGCCAGTGATTTGGACAACGACGGCTGGGTCGACGTGAGTGAAGTAGCCCCGATGACCAGCCGACTGCTCGGTCCCTGACCCCGCGCCGGTCTACATGACGGTGAAGTACATGGCCGCCGCAAAGTCGAAGTTTTCCGGCGTCAGTTCCAGCGGCTTGCGGTCGTACTTACAGCGATTGTAGATCTGCAACAGAATGTCGCGCGGCTGGCAGCATCGGAACGGCCGCTGCGCCTGCTTGTAATGCTTGTCGACGAAGTAGTCGATCGCAGCCGAATTCATCTGGAATCCGAGTTTGGGGGCGAAGATATCGAACAACTGGCGGAATTGGCCCTCGGTCGGATCGGGCACGTTTATTTTGTACGGAATTCGCCGCAGAAACGCCTCATCGACCAGGTCCTTGGGCTCCAGGTTCGTCGAGAAGATGATGAGCTGGTCAAAGGGAATCCGCACCTTCTTGCCGTTCGGCAGCGTCAGGTAATCGTGACGCTTCTCCAGCGGCACGATCCAGCGGTTGAGCAACTCGATCGGCCGCATCCGCTGGCGGCCGAAGTCGTCGATGACGAACGTTCCCGTGTTGCTCTTCATCTGTAACGGTGCGACGCAGATCCGCGTCGTCTCGTTATAGCTGACCTCGAGCATGTCCATGGTCAGTTCGCCGGCCGCGATGATCGTCGGCCGCGTGATCTTGACCCAGCGCTCGTCATGCTCGGCCGTGCGGAAGATGCCGCCGCTCGACATTGGCACCGGCTCGTGGCTCTCCGGGTCGAAGAGCTTGATGATCATCCCCTCGCAGCTCACGACCTTCGGAATCCAGACCTGGTCCCCGAAGCAGCGCGTGATCCGTTCGGCAATGCTCGACTTTCCGTTGCCCGGGTAACCGTAGAGAAACATGCCGCGGCCGGAGCTAATGGCCGGCCCGAGTTCGGAGAACATCTCGTCGCTGATGAGCAGGTCACTGAAGGCCTTGCGAAGGTCGCCCAGTTCGGGATGCAGGCCCGAAATCGATTGCGCCTTGACGGCCTCGATGTATTGTTCGATCGGAACCGGTGCGGCGCCGACGTACATGTTCTCCAGCAGGTACCGCCGGCCGCGCTCGCGCCCGAGGTCCGTCAGGGTGTATGTGAAGTCGCCCGCGCCGGCCGTGCCGGTGTAGCCAATGACCTGCTGGCCCTTCAAGGTCTGCAGCAGCTCGAGCACCGGGCCGTTCGGCAGGCAGAGTTCCTTGGCAATAGCGCCGCCGGTGGCCGAACCGACGCCAAGCAGGTACTTGAGGATCAACGTTTCGACAAACGCCTCGTTCAGACCTGCTTCGAGAAAGTTGGCGGGCGGCTTGGGAATGAATCGTTCTGCCCGCGCCGGCGGTGTATCGGGGAGACCGACCGTCGGCTCGAACTTGCTCACGGGCTTGGGCGGCTTGCTGACGGCGGCGGGTGTCACGCGCTGTTCTCCTCGATTGCGAAACATCGTTGATTCTCGGTCTAGGCCCCGCGGCGCAAGTATCCCGCGCGGAGGATGGCCTCGATATAATCGGTCTGCAGATGGCCCTACTTGACTACCGAACCGCGGGTGAATCGCACGGCCCCGCAATGGTCGTGCTCGTGGAAGGATTTCCCGCGGGCGTCACTCTGGACGCCGAGTCGATCAATGCCGAACTCAAGCGCCGCCAGGGCGGCTACGGCCGGGGCGGCCGTCAGCACATTGAGCGCGACGAGGTCTTCGTCCTCTCCGGCGTACGCGGCGGCCTTACGATCGGCTCGCCGGTCGCTCTTCAAATCATAAACAAAGACGCGCGTCTGGAACAAGCCCCGGCCGTCCACCGACCGCGTCCCGGCCACGCCGACTACGCCGGCGCAATGAAATGGCTCTCGACCGATTGTCGCAATTCGCTCGAACGAGCGAGCGCGCGGGAGACCGCGGCACGGACGGCCGCAGGCGCGCTGGCGAAGTGCATTCTGCGTGAGTTTGGCATCGATGTCGTCGGATTCGTGTGTCAGGTCGCGGCGGAAAAAGCAACCGTCTCTGCCGATGCGAAACCGGCCGACCTTCGGGCCGCGCGCGACGCCAACGACGTTTACACCCCCGATGCGGCCGCTGCTCCACGAATGATGGAAGCCATCCGCCGCGTGAAGCAGGACAAGGACACCGCAGGCGGCATAGTCGAAGTCCGGGTCTTCAACTGCCCACCGGGCATCGGGTCGTGCGCACGTTGGCAGGACCGGCTCGACGGCCGGCTGATGGCCGCGGTCGGCGCGATCCAGGCGTTCAAGGGCGTCGAGATCGGATTGGGCTTCGGCTGTGCCGAAAGGCTGGGCAGCAAAGTCCACGACGAGATCGATTTCGTCGCCGCGCGGCGACACGAGTCGAACCTTGGCTTCATCCGCCGCACCAACAACGCGGGCGGTCTCGAAGGCGGCATGACCAACGGAATGCCCATCATCGTCCGCGGCGTCATGAAGCCGATCAGCACGCTGCTTCGCGGGCTCGATAGCGTGAACCTCGAAACGCTTGCTCCCGAGCGGAGTGACTACGAACGCAGCGACATCTGCGCCGTCCCCGCCGCAAGCGTCGTCGCCGAAAACGTCGTTGCATTCGAAATCGCACGGGCGTTCCTCGAAAAGTTCGCCGGCGACACCCTTCGCGAAATTCGGGCCGCATACGACCACTATCTCACCGCCGCCCGTTCCCTCCCGCTCCGACCACCCACACCGTGACATTGCCCGCCACCCGATTCGCCCGCACAATCCGCCGACATGATCGTCCGCGTCTCGGGAACTCTGTCCGACATCGGCGAAGAAGCCGTCGTCGTTGAACGCGACGGACTCGCCTACGAGGTCCTCGTCCCGCGCTACGGCATCGCCGAACTGGCCGCCTGCCGCGGGCTGGCCGTGACGCTTCACACCATGGAGTATCTCGAGGGCAACCTGGCCGGCGGCAACTTTGTCCCGCGCATCGTCGGCTTCCTCCATCCCAGCGATCGCGCGTTCTTCGAGATCTTTCTCACCGTCAAAGGCATCGGCGTCCGCAAGGCCCTTCGCGCCCTCGCCGAACCCGTCGGTCGCATCGCCGCGATGATCGAGGCCGCCGACACCGTCGGACTTTCAAAGCTCCCCGGAATCGGTCGCCGCACGGCCGACACGGTCGTCGCCGAATTGCGCGGCAAACTGAAGGAATTCGGCGCGATCGGCGCCGGCCTTACGACCCCCGTGCAATCCGAACTCACCCAGGCCCAGCGCGACGCCCTCGAATTGCTCGTAAACTGGGGCGACGGCCGCGCCGACGCCGAGCGGTGGCTGGCCCGCGCGGCGCAGCTCCACGCCGGCCTCAAGACGGCCGACGAATGGGTCCGTGCCGCGTATCGCGTGAAGACCGGAGCGGAAGGATAGCTCGCCATGCCCGTCCAACGCGTCATCACCTCCGAGTCCACCGGCCACGACGAGGACCGCTCCAATCTCGCCCTCCGCCCCCGAAAACTCTCCGACTGCGTCGGCCAAAAACTCGTCATCGACCAGCTCAACATCGCCATCGCCGCCGCCAAGGGCCGCCGCGAGCCGCTCGAACACATCCTGCTCGACGGCCCACCCGGCCTCGGCAAAACCACGCTCGCACACGTCATCGCCAATGAGATGGGCGTCGGCGAGCGGCTGCGAATCACCAGCGGCCCGGCCATCGTCAAGACCGCCGACTTGATGAGCACGCTCACGAACCTGGAGGAAGGCGACATCCTCTTCATCGACGAGGTCCACCGCCTCAGCAAGATCGTCGAGGAGTTCCTCTACCCCGCGATGGAAGACTTCCGCGTCGATTTCACGCTCGAAGGCGGCGTCGGCGGCCGCACCGTCAGCTTTCGTCTGAAACGGTTCACCCTCATCGGCGCGACAACCCGCGCTGGAATGCTCACGGCCGCCATGCGCGACCGTTTCGGCCTGCGCTACCACTTCGACTTCTACACCCCCGACGACCTGCACGAAATCCTGCGACGCTCTTCGCGAATGCTGGAGTTGAAGGCCGACGAGCCGGCTCTGCGATTGCTCGCCGACCGCGCCCGCGGCACGCCGCGCGTCGCAAACCGCCTGCTCCGCCGCACCCGTGACTACGCCCAGGTTTGCGGCGACGGCAAGCTCACGCCACCGCTCGTCGAGAAAGCCCTCGACGTACAGCGAATCGACGCCCTCGGCCTCGACGACCTCGACCGCGCGTTCCTGACCGCTCTGATTAACACCTACAACGGCGGCCCGGCCGGCATCGAAGCCATCGCCGCCACCATGGGCCAGGAACGCGACACGCTCGAAGACATGGTCGAGCCGTTTCTACTGCAAATCGGCTTCGTCACCCGCACCCGCCAGGGCCGCTGCGCCACACGAGCAGCGTATCAACACATGGGCCTAACTCCGCCGATCGCCGATGCTCCACCGGAACGCGAATCCACACTTTTCTAACGAGGTCTCGCATGCGAATCGCTACTTGGCTCTGGGTCATCTCATCTGTCTCCGCAGCACTCGCCGCCGACGCCGCCACACCCGTTGCCGTTCGCGACCGCCCCGACCTCCGCGACGCCGTCACTCGGGAGATCGACGCCAACCTTCCCGCGTGGCTCAACGCTTACAAGGAGATCCACGCCAATCCCGAACTTTCGCTCATGGAGAAGCAGTCCGCGGGACGCCTCGCCGCCGTCTTTCGAAAACTGGGCTACGACGTCACGACCGATTTCGGCGGCTATGGCGTGGTCGCCGTCCTCAATAACGGCCCCGGACCCACGCTCCTCGTCCGCGCCGACATGGACGCCCTGCCCGTCACTGAGGAGACGGGCCTGCCCTACGCCAGCAAGGTGAGGATCGAAAAAGACGACGGCTCGCACGTCGGCGTCATGCACGCCTGCGGGCACGACATCCACCAGACCGTCCTGATCGGCACGGCCACGACGCTTGCCGCCCTCAAAGAAAAGTGGTCCGGCACGCTCCTCCTGGTCGCCCAGCCCGCCGAGGAACTCGGTAAGGGCGCCCGCATGATGCTCGACGCCGGCCTGCTTCAGAAATTCCCCAAGCCCGACGCCTGCATCTCCCTGCACGACTCCCACGACCTCGCCGCCGGCCGCGTCGGATACACGTCTGGTTGGAACAACGCCAATGTCGACTCGGTCGACATCCGCATCTACGGCAAGGGCGGCCACGGCGCCTACCCGCAGTTTGCCGTCGACCCGATCGTCACGGCCGCCCACGTCATCGTCGCCCTGCAGACCATCGTCAGTCGCCGCAACGACCCAGTCGAGTCGGCCGTTGTCACCGTCGGGTCAATTCACGCCGGTACCAAGCACAACATCATCCCTGCTACGGTCGACCTGCAGCTCACCGTTCGCTCCTACAAGGACGACGTGCGCAAGAAGGTGCTGGACTCGATCCGCCAGATTACGACTGACATCTGCAAGGCCATGGGCAGCCCCAAGCCGCCCGACGTGACCATCCGCGACGGTGAGTTTACGCCGGCTGCCTACAACGACCCGAAACTGACGGCCGCCGCCGCCGACGTATTCCGGGCCATCTTTGGCGACGCCAATGTTTCCGAAGAGCCGCCCTCGATGGGTGGCGAGGACTTCGGTCAGTTCGCCAAGGAAGCGAAGTGCCCCGGGTTCATGTTCTCGCTGGGAGCCGTCGATCAGGCGGCGATTGATGCGTCCAAGAAACCGGATGGTCCGCCATTGCCTTCGATCCACTCGAGCAAGTTCGCCCCCATGCCGGAACCAACGATCCGCACCGGCGTCCGCGCCATGACGAGTCTGGCACTCGCGATTCTTGGCAACGGTAAATGACTCAAACGAGTCCGCGAATTCTCGGACAGGTCTTCACGCCGCCCGCCGTCGCCGATTTCATGGTTCGCTGGGCCACGAGCCACAAACCCCGCCGCATTCTGGATCCGTCGCTCGGCCGGGGAATCTTCGTCGAGCGGCTGGCCGCGATGAACGGTGCACTCTCAGTCCACGCTCAGATTACCGCATGCGAAATAGACTCGGCCATGGTTGCCGCGTTCCAACGTAACAACCCCGCGCCGGACCTCCCGGTCGATGTGCGTCGCACCGACTTTCTGACCGCCAGGTTCGACAAGAAATTCGACGCAGTCATTTGTAATCCGCCCTACATCCGCCACCACGACGCCAAACCCAACGCCTCGATTTTCGAGCGGTTCGACCGGCTCATCGGTACGCGGATTTCCCGTCTGACCAATATCTATGGCCTCTTCCTCCTCAGACTGTGGTCGCTCCTCGCCGACCACGGCCGTGCAGCTGCCATCACTCCTGCTGAATGGCTCAACGCCGACTTCGGCCGCGCGATCAAGTCGTACTTGCTCCTCGAGAACGCCATCGATGCCATCGTTCACTTCGACCATGCCTCCGAGATCTTCGATGGCGTTCTGACAACGGCTGCGATCACGCTGTTGCGCCGGGGCCGCAAGCCGACCGAGCCAGTGCGATTTCAATCGGTCCGTTCCGCCGGCGAACTGGCGACGCCGCGGAGCGTGATCGACTACCGCTCCTCCGACCTCAATCCGAAAGCAAAATGGTCCGCGCTATTCACGCGGAGAATCCCATCGACGGGTCGCACGACCCCGCTGGGTGTTCTGGCACGCTGCGTCCGTGGCATCGCCACCGGCGCAAACACCTACTTCGTGCTGAAGCCATCCGACCTGAATGCCGCCGGCATCGAACGCAGCGACGTGCAGGTCTGTGTTTACAAATCCGCCCACGTCCGCGGCGAGCGCCTCGCCGTTCGCGACATCCAGCGCCTCATCGCCGACGACGAGCGCATCTTCCTCGTCTGCCCGCGCGAGCCGCTCTCGCCCGCGGTGAAGCGATACCTCGAACGCGGCCGGATGCTGAATATCCATCGCCGGTACCTGCCGTCGCACCGGCCGACCTGGTATCGCCCCGAACACCGCGATCCAGCACCAATCTGGGTCAATGTCTTCGCCCGCGGCTGTTTTCGCTTCATCCGCAACGAAGCGGGTGTCTTGCACCTCACCTGCTTTCACGCGATCTACCCGAACCCCGGCGTCGACGCCGACGCGCTCCACGCCGCGCTCTGCAAAGCCGCCGCAGGCACTGAAATGAAATCCGAAACCCGTATCTACGCCGACGGCCTAAGCAAGCTCGAACCCCGCGACGTCGAGCGCATCCCCATTCGCTATTCGAAGCGCCCGCCCGTCAGCCGCTCGTACGCTTCAACGTAGCGCTGCCGCGTCCCCTCGATCACGTCGGTCGGAAGCGTCGGCCCCGGTGGCCGCTTGTCCCACCGCCCGGCCGCGCAAAGCCCCTCCAGGTAGTTCCGCACAAACTGCTTGTCGAAGCTCTCCTGATCACGACCCGGCTGGTACCGATCCGCCGGCCAGAACCGCGACGAGTCCGGCGTCAGTATTTCATCGATCAGGATAAACTGCGGTCCGCCGCTGCCGCGCGGACCTGCCGAGCCAAACTCGAACTTTGTGTCGGCGATGATGATCCCCTGCCCGGCCGCATACTCCGCCGCCGAACGATAGAGCATGAGCGACGTGTCGCGCAGTTCGCGCATCACGCCCGACCCCACCAACTCACACGCCCGCTCGAAGGAGATGTTTTCGTCGTGCCCGCTCTCGGCCTTGGTCGCCGGCGTGAAGATCGGCTGAGGCAATTTGTCACACTGTCGCAAACCCGTAGGCAGCTTCACGCCGCAAACGGCTCCGCTCTGCTGATATTCCTTCCACCCGCTGCCGGCAAGATAGCCGCGCACGACACACTCGATCGGCACGACGTCCGCCTTGCGGCAGAGCATCGACCGTCCGACGAGCTGCGACCTCAGTTCCAGCGGCGCCGCATCGACCGACGTCGAGATCAGGTGATGCTCCACCCGTCCGCCGAAAAACTCGAACCAGAAGAGCGACAGGCCGGTGAGAATTCGCCCCTTGTCCGGAATCCCGCTGCCCATCACGACGTCGAACGCGCTGATGCGATCCGTCGCAACGATCAGCAATCGCTCGCCAAGATCGTAGACGTCGCGGACTTTTCCGCGCCGCACCGTCGCCCCCGGCCAGTTGGTTTGAAGGACGACTTGCGAACTCATGGCCGACGCGCGGCCGGAATCGTCGCCGCCCGGCCGCCGGTGACTGTCGCGCTCGACGCGGCGCCGCCGTCCGGCGTCGTCAGAGCCCACGCCCGCACAACCTCGGCCGCCGACCACGCCTGCGTGATGCTGCCGCGCGGCTTGTGCGGCGGCTCGCCGTCGAACAGCTCGCTGATGCCAAGCACGCCCCCCGGCCCGGTCAGATGTTCAATCACCGGCTGCAACATGGCCCGGGCCTCCGCCTTTGCCCCGGGCGTCTTGCCGTGAACACGCAAGTACGCATCGACGAACGGTCCGATGAGCCACGAGTAGATCGATCCTTCGTGCGCCGCGTGCTCGCGGGATTCGACGCTGCCCTCGTAGCGGCCGCAGTACTCGGGTTCGCCGGTGGCGAGCGAGCGCAGCCCCATCGGCGTCAGCAGGCGATCCTGCACGAGTCGGACGACCGCCACCTGTTCCGACGCACTCAGGGCGCTGTGGGTAAGACTGACGGCAAAGATTTGATTGGGCCGAATCGCAGGATCGGATTCGCCCGGCCGGACAACGTCAAAGAGTCCTCGGGTTGTTTCATTCCAGAACGTCCGCGAAAAGTTCACGCGGACATGTTCGGATAGCTGCTGACACTCACGGGCACTCGTGCGATCGATGCCATCCAGTCGCTGAGCCAGGACGCAGAGCACGTGATACCAGAGCGCGTTGACCTCGACCGGCTTGCCGGTCCTCGGCGTGATGAAATGCCACGCGTAGCGTGCGTCCATCCAGGTTGCGGCCCGGGCGGCGTCTTCGCAGATCAGCAGTCCGTCGGCATCGACTCGCATGCCTTCGCGCACGCCCGACACGAGTGCCCGCACGATGTCGTAGCTCGCCTTCAACAACTCAGCGACCGCCGGCCCGTGATCTCCGGACGCCGACAGATAGGCATCGACCGCGTGGACAAACCAGAGCGCCGCGTCGGCGTTGACGTAATCGTTTTCACCCGGCTCGTCCGTCAAATGCGTCGGCAGCGCCCCATCGCGTCGCAGCAAGGCCAACTGAAGGAGCAACTCGCGTGCCTCGTCGAATCGACCGGGAACCAACAACAGCCCGGGAATGCTCACGCACGCATCGCGACTGTATTCTTCGAGCCATGGATAACCCGCCACGATGCCGATGCGCGGCGGACCTGACACGTGTGGCTGCCGGAACACGAACGGCCGCGCAACTGTTTGCAATGCACGCATGGTTTCAGCCAGCGAGGCCTCCATCGGCAGGCCGTTCGTCGCGCCGTTGAACCGCACGACCGACAGTCCACCACTCGGCGTAATGACCTGCGCTCCGGACTCCAGCCGCTGTATGCGCCGCAACGCTTCGCGGACGTCGTGCGTACCACCCACGCCGACCAGTTCCACGTCGAGACCGCCGCGTCCACCGGCATGAAACGCGCCCGGAACCATCAGGTCTTCGCCGAATTCGAGCCCCCGCTCCGCCTCGCGCCGGTAGCGGAAGTTGTACCACCAGTCTCCGCGCGGATGAAACTCGACCGTCGGATGACTGCCCATCGGCCGGCCCACAATCACAAAGCCGATTCGCCCGTCGGGTTGATAACGCAGACCGATCGCCGCGCCGTCCTGGCTCATCTGAAAGACTTCACCCGGGGCCTTGCGCCTCAGATGCGTCAGCGGCCGGCCGGCGATCATCGGCCAGACTTGCAATCGAACTTCGGCGTCCGACTTGCACCGTACCTGGTAACGCGCGACGACGATGTCTTCCTGAGGCGGAACGGCCAGCCGTCGGGTAACCGTCACGCCATCGAGGGTGTACGTCCAGGTGACACACGGCCATGCATCGTCGGGAGAGACTTCGACCGACGTCAGGTGCCGGTAGCCATGCGGGTCGATTGCGTTGTTGAACTCAAAGTTGGCAAGCAGCGTCGTACGGCCGTCAATCTGAAGACTCTCGGCTGCATGCGACCAGAGCATCCACCGCTCGAGCCGCGGGCCGGGCACGTTCCAGACCATCCAGCCGTGTTCGCGGCGAGTGGGGCAGCCGACGATTGTCGAGCACGCGAAGCCCCCGCGCCCGTTCGTCAGGAGCCACTCGCGTTCGAGCCAGTCGTCGAAGGTTCCGTGTAGCATGAGCTAAACGCCGGTGACTATCGCGCCGAAGCCGGCCAGCGTCAAGGCAATTCTATCCGCGGGCCGCCGACGCAGCCGAAATATCTTCCCGTCGATGTATCATCCGCCCATGCCGCGGGCTTCCGATCCACCTTTGCTGGTGACGCGCACTGCTCGCGATATCGTTTTTCTGAAACTGAATCGCCCCAACCTGCGCAATGCGCTAAGTGTCGAACTACTCAAACAATTGATTCGCGCGCTTCAATCGCACCCGCAGCGCGTGGCGGTGATCGTCGGGCATCGCTCCGCCTTCTGCAGCGGACTCGATCTTCGCGAAATCCGCGTACGCCGCACGGCGCGACGCCATCTCGACTTGCTCATCGACCTATACGAGACGATCGCCAACCACGCCGCGCCGGTCGTTACGGTCATCACCGGCCCGGCCCGCGGCGGCGGCGCGGCACTGGCGCGGTGCAGCGATCTCGCGATCGCTTCGCGCTCGTCCGATTTCGCCATCCCCTGGATGGTCGGCTATCGCCCGCTCGCCCGCGTTCTGTTCCCACTGATCGACGCCTACCGAAACGCTAATCGCCGCGCACTGCCGTTGGGGAAGCCATTCACCGCCGCCCAGGCCCACAAGCTAGGCCTGGTTGACCTCGTGTCTCGCGGAGCGCCGCCGACGAAGTCCGCCGTAGAATCGATGCTCGCGCATCGCGGCATACTCGCTCACAGCGCGCTGCCGCCTCGAGTCAATCGCGAAATCTTCAGGGATATGCGACGACTCGCACGACAAGCGTCAACTCCGCAGTCGCGAAGCGCCTTGCTGAGTTACCTGGATCGTCGTTTCGAGACGAATTGACGGCGGCTACCGGCGCCCGGCCGCGAATTGCTTCTGCATCGTCGTCCGACGCGGAGCGCGGCATTGATAGACGCCGCCCGGCGGCACGTTCCGCCACACCATGCGGTAATTCACGTGCTCAAACAACCGCTCGTAGAACCCCTTGTAGATTAGCGGCGCGATCGTCAACTGCAGGAAAATCCCGTCAGCATCGAGACTTTGCTCGACCCAGCGGGCGAAGCGCACGATCGCGCGCTTCGAGAACGCCGGCGTCGGCAAGCAGCTAACGACGTACTTCACGCGAAGAATGCCGAAGTTCGCCAGCGGCTCGGCCAGCCGGGTCGCGTCGGCCTGGATGATCATCTGATTCGGAAACCGCCGTCGCAGCACCTCGACGAACTCGGGGTCATTCTCGACAGCCACGAAACGGTGATGCGGTCGCAGACGTTCAACAATGAACTCGGTGACGGCCCCCGTCCCGGCGCCCAACTCCACGATCACGCCGGGACGCGAGAAATCGATCGCCTCGAGCATCTTCAGCGCCATGGTCCGGCTGGAAGGCACCGCAGACGAGATTCCCCGCCCCTTTTCAAGCCACTTGCGGAAGAACAATGCGTAATCGGCGGCCGCAGTCCGTTGCGGAATCTCCGATTCGCTTACCGGCGCGGAACCCGTGTCCTGAGCCACTATCGCTCCTTAATTTTTCGACGGCGCATGTCGCGCGTCCTGTCCGACGCGGGTTCGCTCGTGAAGGGGCGGCTTCCTGCCACGCCGCCCGGTCGCGCCCATCCGAACGGCCATCAGGATGATAGTGCCGCCGGTCGGCCCGCGCCAAGTATATCGACATTCAGACCTCATCGACCTGACTTCGGTAAACGTATGGGCCTGTTGGCCTCGTATTCTCGACTTCGTTCGCGAATCCTCGCAGCGCGAGCGGAATCGGATCGCTCGTCGACGCTGCGAAGCGCTTGTCGTACCGTATGCCGTGCGTCCTCGCACCGGCCGGCCTCTGCATAGGCCGCGGCGAGCACTTCCAGAATGTCGAGATTGCTACCTCTTGTGACAGATCGCGCCCGTTCCGCGAGCCGAACCGCTTCCGGCCCGTCCCGAAGATCATCGCAAGGGCTGGCGGCCCGAATCCACGCGAGTTGCTCGAGTTCAAACAAGTTGTTTGGCTGTTTCGCCAGAGTTTCACCGTGCAGTTTCGCACGCTCGGCATCGCTCTTGCACGTGTAGCCCATCTTTGACATCACGTCGGCGAGCAGTAGCCGGCGTTCGTAGCCCGGCCAGAGCAGAAGCGGGACCTGCGCCGCCGCCAGCAATCCTCCGACGGCGACCGGTCGCCAGTCCCTGCGCTGCCGCGCTGGATCGGGCGTAACGCAGGCGACCCACCCGATCGCGAACACCATCAGCACAGCGAACGGCGCAACCTCGATCGGCGATGCTGCGCTGTTCCAGATGACGCCGTTGACGCAGCCGCGCTGCAGGAGCGGTATGCACAAGTCATAGAACGGGTCGCGAAAGCTGCCCGGGAAATCGGGAAAAGTCGCCGCCGCCAGCGCGGTCTGCACGATGCCCAACACGGCCCCGGCCACGAAGACGAACCGCGCCGTCCGCGCCTCGTCTCGCGAGATCGCGGTAGCTACTCCTACGAGCGCGAAGGGAATGACCGGCACGAGATATCTCACGGATACCGACCAACCGCCGCGCCAATCGACGAGCGTCATGACAAACAGCCAGGTGCCGATGCAGACCAATGCACATACCGCACCGGCTCCGCGTGTTGCCCGGTCGTTCCACATCCGCCACCAGCTCAACGGCGCGAGCAGCAGGAACGGCGACATGAACGCCAGTCCGTGCGGCGGCAGAATCGTCGCACCGAGCAAAGCTTTGAGGTCCGGCGGCTGGATCCCTGCCAGCCCGCGACGATAGGCCTCGCCGTAGATCGGATCAGCGTGGTGATGAAAGCCAACCGAGAGCGGTGAGCCGAAGCACGCGCCGTTGTATGCCATCCACGGCAGCGCCACGCTCACCAATCCAATCAGCACTGCGCTGATCGGCGCAATTCGAATTCGCGCTCGAATGAGCATCCATGCGACGAATATCGCCACTGCAGGCGCTGTCACGTAGTCGACCGTAAAGCAAAGCCCGAGCAACAGCGCCGCACCGAACGCCCGCACCGTAGTCAACGCGCCGGCGGCCGTCCGATACGCGAGAAAGAGCAGCATGGCCGCCGCCGCGTGCGAAAAAAGCTGCGTCGAGTAGATGAAGAAGTTCGTCCCCAGCGCTCCGGCCAGTACGATCGCGATGCCACGCGTCTCGTCACCGGCCAGCTTCGCGAAATATCTCCTCTGGCTGAACCAGAACACCACAGCCGGTAACGAAAGCCCCAGCACGCGCAGGGCGATACACATTCCTCGGATGTTGTCTTCGCAGATGATCGTGTTTCGCAGCGCCCAGGCGATCGGCACGAGCAGAACCGAATAGCCCGGCGCTTTGTCGGTATAGAGCCGCCCGCCGTGCGAAGCCATGTCCTGCGTCGGGCCGTAGCGCTTTACGCAGCCGTCGATGCTGAGCGAATGATCGTCGACGATCGACAGCGTCAGATAGACGCGGCTGCGGACGTTCGTATTGGGGAATGCGCGAAACTCGTTCGCGAAGTAGAGATGCGTCCCGAGCAACAGCAACAGCAGCCCGACGCTCCGCCGGCCTTGCACCGTCGCCTCCGTCAGATCTTCATGAGGTGATCGGGGTGTTGTCGTGCGTGCCGCTCAATGCCGTCGGCGTACTTCTGCATGACTTCGGCAACGATCTCCGGCTCGTCACGACCCCGGGCGGGATCGATCAGCGGCGGTGACAGCTCCCAGCGGTAATAGTAATTCTTCCGCGAGATGACAAAGCCCTGCATGACCGACGCGCCGCACCGCAGGGCGATCTGCAACGTCCCGGTCAGGAACTCGCGCTGCTCGCCAAAAATCCGCACCGGGCAGGTCTTGAGCTGCGCCCCGCGAAACCGGTCGATATCCAGCGCGCTGCAGAGAATGCCGTTCTCTTGAAACTCGCGGTAGAACATTCGCGGAAACGTATCGGCGTAGTAAACGCGAACCGCCGATGCCTCCGGGAAAGTCTGCGTGAACTTCTCCTGAATGTAGCGCCGCAGCGGCGCTTCCTTCGGATCGCGCACGCCCGAAACCTGGTAGCCCAGCAGCGCCAACATGAATCCCGCCACGTGGTGCGAGCCGTAGTGGGCGAGCATGACGTATGAGCCCTTGCCGCGCTCCTGGGCCATCGCGAGGTGCTCGCGACCGTGCCAGCGGATGCGCTTCAGCAGCTTTTCGCGCGGGACCTTGTCGAGAATTAGGTAGAGCATCTTGTCGCAGCGAATGCGACAGAAATATCGCCAGGTCATCAGCCGGCGTTGGCGCGTCCTCAGCCCCTCAGGGAAAATCTGCGCCAACTTGGCGCCCACGCGCCGCCGCCGGTGATAGTCCAGCAGGTATTCACACGTCCCGAAGAATTTCCCAAGTTTGTATAACCCCGTCAGCGAAAAGCACTTCATCCACGCGGAGAGGAAACCCCGCACCAGGTCGAATTTGACTCGCGTCAGAAACGGCAACGGTCGGTCGACGCGCTCGTCGCTGCGAACGGCGGCGTCGCCGCGGGGGGTGGACTGAGACAGGGCCGGCGAACTTTCCATCGAGGCAAAGTATACCTCGACAGAGTCGCTTCTTCCACGCGAGCCATTCGCCCACCCGGACGATTCGTCATCCGCCCGGTGCCGCGGGCATCGCCTGCGTCGGTGCCTTAGAGCCCGGAGGAAGCGCCTCGTCTTCCGACATGACGTACATCAGCATCGCCACGATCATCAGGACGACGGCGACCACCAGCACCACCGGTTTGTGCTTTGTTCCCGACGTGTGGTGTTGCGGCGGATGGGCGTGTTCGTGCATGCGTTTCTCCCGTCTTCTGGCGTCAATCTAACCGATTTCGCCCTACGCCGACAGTCGGGGCTGCATTTCGTCGCCTCCGCACAACCGTTACAATCCTCTCGCCGGGGTCGACCGGCCGCACTGGACACCCATGCCCAAACGCAATCTTGCCTGGATTCTCGTTGTCGCCTTGATCGCCCTGCTGTTCTGGCGAATGCCCCAGACCATCGCCGGCCGCGACGAGCTCTTTGTCGCACTCGGGCCGCTGCTCGACGTGCGGGCCACGATCCTCAAGCGGTCGGCCGATCCGATCGACGATGCCCAGCTCTCCTCGGCGGCGGCCCGGGCCGGCATCGACGCGATGATTCGCGCCATGGACGACCCTTACGCGATGTACCTCGACCGCGAGACCTATCCCGAGTTCAAGAAGCAGACCGAAGGTGTCTTTGGCGGCGTTGGCGTCGACGTCCTGGCCGTGCCGGAGGGCTTGCGCGTCCTGTCCCGCATTCGCGGCAGTCCCGCCGCCAAGTCCAACATCCGACCCGGCGAGATCATCGTCTCGATCGACAACATCAAGGCATCGGTTCTCGGCCTCGTGGATGGCGTCAACCGCCTCAGCGGTCCGCCGGGTACCTATGTCAACCTCGAGGTCCGCGACCACGCGGGCCACGTACGGCCGGTGCGGATCGCGCGAGAGATCATCGAGGTCAATCCAGTCCGCGGCTGGTCTCGCCGGCCGGACGGAAGTTGGCGCTACTGGCTCGACGAGCGAAACCACATCGCCTACGTGCGGCTGGTGAAGTTTATGCCGAGCGCGGTCCACCAGCTCGATTCGGTCGTCTCGCCGCTGATTGAACGCGGCATGACGTCGCTCATTCTCGACCTCCGCGAAAACACGGGCGGGCTGCTGCGAACCGCGATTGACATCGCCGACAAGTTTCTCGATTCCGGGCCGATCGTGGCCGTCCGCGGCCCGAAAACCGACGCACGTGAATGGTCGGCCCAGCACGAGGACACCTACCCGCCGTTCCGCGTCGTAGTATTGGTCGATCGCATGACCGCCAGCGCCGCCGAGATCGTGGCCGGAGCCCTGCGCGATCACAAGCGCGCCGTCGTCGTCGGCGAGCGGACCTACGGCAAAGGCAGCGTCCAGGAACTGATCCCGCTCGAAGACGGCGGAACGGCCCTCAAGCTGACAACCGGCTTCTACTTTCTGCCGAGCGGGCGGTGCATTCAAAAGCCGCGCGGCGCATCGTCCGATGCGCTCTGGGGCGTCGACCCGGACGTGGTCGTCAAGCTCGATGAGCCGCAGCGGGCCCGTTGGCTCGAAGCGTGGTATCTCGCCGGCGCCGAGCCCGAGGAGGAATTAGGCGGCGATCCCACCACGCGAACCGCCGACTCGCCCGCGACGACGCAGCCGTCCGCCGACGAGCTCGCCCTGGAACACCTGCTGGCCGAGGACCCGCAGCTCGACGCGGCGTACCAGCTGCTTCGCAAGCCGCCGGGTCCGCAGTCGCTGTCCCTGACCGACGGCGCGACGCACGCCACTCGCGACGCAGTCCGCCCGGCCAGACATCCATGACGCTCGTCCTCGGCATCGAGACCTCGTGCGATGAGACGTCGGCCGCGATCGTCGCCGACGGACGCCAAGTCCGCAGCAATCTCATCGCGACCCAGTACGATTTGCACGCCAAATATGGCGGCGTGGTTCCGGAGATCGCCTCACGGGCGCACATCGAGCGGCTCGACGGGCTCATCAACGCCGCAATCGACGAGGCGGGCGTTACCGCGCAAGACATCGACGCGATCGCGGTCACGCATGCACCGGGGCTGATCGGCGCGCTGCTCGTCGGCGTCACGGCGGCCAAGACACTGGCGTGGGCGTGGAATCGGCCGCTCATCGCCGTCAACCACATTCACGCACACGCCACCAGCGCCGCGATCGATGGCCCCGAGTCGATCTGGCCTGCCGTCGCCCTGGTCGTTTCCGGCGGCCACACGTCGCTGTTTCACGTCCGCGACTTTGACGACATCACCCTGCTGGGCGCGACGATCGACGACGCAGCGGGCGAGGCGTTCGACAAGGTGGCCGCGATCCTGAACCTCGGCTACCCCGGCGGGCCCGTGGTCGATCGGCTGGCGAAGCAGGGTGACGCGAGCCGCCACAAGCTGCCGCGGACGATGCTCGAGCCGGGATCGCTCGATTTTTCCTTCTCCGGCCTGAAGACCGCCGTGTTGTACCAGGTGCACGGCCCGAGCAAGACGACCGGCGGGCTCGAAAAGCTGAGTCCGCAGGACATCGCCGACCTGTGCGCCAGCTTCTCGGCGGCCGTGGTCGACGTGCTCGTCGCCAAGACGATGCACGCGGCCGCGCTGGCCGGCGTGATGCGCGTCGTGGTCGGCGGCGGCGTGGCGGCGAACTCACTGCTGCGCGAGCGACTGGCGGCCGAGTGCGCAACACGCGGCATCTCGCTCCATCTGACTCCCCCTGCCTACTGCACCGACAACGCCGCGATGATCGCCGCGCACGGATTTCACCTGCTCCAACGCGGCCACGTCAGCGGTCTCGATCTGTCCGCGTCCGCCAGCGGCGACCCCATCCCTGTTCGAAGTTAACCCCCCCCCGCCTGAAACGCTCACTGACCTCGCGTGTCGGCGCCGTGGTACGCCTCGACGATGTGGGCGACCAGCTCGTGACGCACGATGTCGGAGCGATCGAGGCGGACGATCGCGATTCCGGAAAGCCGGCCGAGACGCGCCACGGCGTCCGTCAGGCCGGAGCGCTCGCGGCGGTCGAGGTCGATCTGGCTGTCGTCGCCGGTGACGATCATCTTGCTGTGGTGGCCCATGCGGGTCAGGAACATCAGCATCTGGGGCACGGTCGTGTTCTGGGCCTCGTCGAGGATGATCGCGGCGCTGTTGAGCGTCCGGCCGCGCATGAACGCGAGCGGCGAGACCTCGATCACATCGTTCGCGATCATGCGCTTGATTTGGTCGAAGTCCATCATGTCGTTCATCGCGTCGAAGAGCGGCCGCAGGTAGGGATTGACCTTGGCCTGCATGTCGCCGGGCAGGAAGCCGAGCTTTTCGCCGGCCTCGACCGCTGGCCGGGCGAGGACGATCCGCTTGAGCTTGCCGCGCTTGAGAAGCGACAGGGCGAGCGCGACGGCCAGATAGGTCTTGCCGGTGCCGGCCGGGCCGACGCAGAAGGTGAGGTCGTGGGCGAGGGCCGCGTCGAGATAGCGCTGCTGGCCCTCGGTGCGGGCGATAACGCGGACGTCGCGGCGGAAGACTTCGATCTCGCCGGAACCGCCTTCGACAGGCGGGTGGTCCGCGAGTGCAAGCTGGCGGTCGATGTCTTCGTCGCGGACGTGGCCGTGCTCGCGGGCAGTCTGCTGGAGCTGCTCGATGAGAACGGCGGCCTTGGTGACCGCCTCCGGCTCGCCGGAGAGCTTGAGATCGGCGTCGCGGGCGATGATTTTGATCCCGAGAGCGTCGCGGATGTGTCGCAGGTGGCGGTCCTGGGGGCCGAAGAGGGCGAGCCGCAATTCGGGGTCGGGCAGGGTGATGACGAGGTCCAAGCGGAACGCTCCTCCTGGTGGTCCGGTTGGCAGGAAGTGTAGCCGATGGGCGGGTGGAAGGGGCGGGTTGGAACGGGGCCTGCCAGAAAGTTGGAACGGTGAGAATTTCGGATTGGCGAAGGATTGGGAGCGCTGGGACTGAGTCCAGGTGACCGACCGTCAGTCTGGGGGCATGAGACTTGAGGATGCTGAGAAAGTTGGAACGGTGAGAATTTGCACCGTGGTCGGGTGGAGGGATGGCGGCGGGATTTGATTTGAGGGCGGTGCTTGGCGTTACTTGGCGATGCATCGCAGATTGCCTCGGCGGCATAGATGGACTGTCGCCATTCATGGCGCGGAATCTCCGGGGCCGCCGGTGCGTTGCATGCGCGCAACGCCGCTGAGGCGGCTTGGGTGTTCGTTTGGCGCGGAGATGCCCGGTGGGCCGGGGCTCCGCGATTTCTCTGAGGTAAAGAGTGGCCAGCGTTCCGCGGCCGCGCGTCGAGTTTGTCCGTTGTAGCCGGAGGGCCATTGGTGTTAGACTCGCTCGATGGGATGAGATCCAACGGATTCTTTGGAGTTGAAAATGATTGCACGCAGGGCGGGGACAGTCGTTTCATTGGGCATGCTGATTGGCGTGATTTCGGGATGCGGGACGCAACTCGACCCGCGGCTTCAACCTACCGCTGACCTGCGCGAGTCTTGCGAGATGGGTGGTAAGACCCTCAGCGACGACCAGATTCGGGGCATTCTTGCGAAGATTGAACAGCGTCGCCTGCAGGGTACCCGGCAGTTGGATGCCTATGACGTCTTCTATCTTCAATGCAACCAGGATTTTCAGAAGTCCTTAGATCAATTTGACTGCCGTTTCTGTCATACCGCATGCATTAACCAGGTGTACGATATCAACCCGCTCGATGGGCCATGAGAGTCTGAGCGGCGCTGCGCGGACGGGACATTCATCGGCGATCGACTCGTGCGGCGGGATGAGATCCAGCGGATTCTTTGGAGTTGAAAATGATTGCACGAACGGTGGGAACAGTCGTTTCATTGGGCATGTTGCTTGGCATGGTTGCGGGATGCGGGACGCAACTGGACCCGCGGCTTCAACCCAACGCCAACCTGCGGGACCGGTGCACCATTCACGGCACGGCCAGCGACGATCAGATTCGGGGCATCCTGGCGGAGATTGAAGAGCGGCGCCTGCGGGGCGGTACGAGTCAGGACGAGTTTGACACGTACGAGGCGCGATGCGCCCAGCAATATCAGGCGATCGAGGATCAGGGCGATTGCGAAGACTGTCGTTCCGCATGCATCAAGCAGGTGTACGGGGCTTTTTGAGGCGTCCTTTGTCGGCGTGACGGCTCGTAACGCCGCGCGCCGCAGGTGTAGCATTCGTTTGACGGGATGAGATTCAATGGACCTCTCTGGAGTGGAGAATGATTTCACGCAGGGCGGGAACACTCGTTTCATTGGTCATGTTGTGCGGCGTGATTGCGGGGTGCGGGACGAGGCTGGACCCACGGCTTCAGCCCAACGACGACCTCCGCGAGAAGTGCGTGGTCGATGGCGTCGCCTACAGCGACGAAAAGATTCGGGGCATTCTTGCGGCGATCGAAGAGCGTCGCCTGATGGGCGCCACGATTGACGACGAATACAACGCATACCTGCCAATCTGCAACCAGGAGTATCAGAACGCCGACGATCGCAATGATTGCTATGGCTGCCATAGCGTCTGCGTTACCCAGGTGTTCACGTCTCCGTTTTAGGCAGCGGTTGTCGGCGTGGCGGCGTTGAACGCTGCGCGCCAATGGAAGACGACTCGTGGTACGGGATGCGAATTGGCGTCTTATTGGAGTCATAGATGATTGCACGCAGGGCGGGAACACTTGTTTCATTGGGCATGCTGTTTGGCGTGGTTGCGGGATGCGGGACGCAGCTCGACCCCCGGCTTCAGCCGAACGCCGAACTTCGGGCCGATTGCGAATACGAAGGGAATTCCTACAGCGAAGCGGAGATTCGGGGCATTCTTGGAGAGATGGAAGAACGTCGCCTCAGCGGATACCCGAAGGCGGCGGCCTATGACGCCGGCGACCTAAAATGCGCGGAGCTGTATCCTGACCCATTTGACGATCGGCGTTTTTGGTGCAATCGCTGTCATACCGAATGCGTTAATCAGATTTATCCGAATCTATCGGATCTTTGAAGCATCGGTTGTCGGCGCGACGGCTCGAAGCACGCGGAACTTCGTTTTTTGATCTTGGGAGGCCGGCGACGACGCGGCCGCGTTGAGAGGCGGACACGCCGGCCGACGACTGATTCGCCCGCTGACAGCCCTCACCCTAACCCTCTCCCGTGTCTGCTGCGCCGACGCCCTCACCCTGCGCCCTCTTCCGACGGGAGATGGGACCGTACCACCGGGCTCGCCAAGATTATGCGGATGCGCCGAGTGTTCCGCGTGCGAAGTATCGACAGCATCGGCTCGCCAACGATTCCGGCGGACCTCCGTTTCGGGGAGAATGTCGTCTTGTGCGGGCGCAAAAACCGAGGTCATAAATCTCTGGGCGACGGGACGTTGGCGAATTGTGCAAGCGCACAAAGCGCATAATCTTGTCGCGCCCGGTGCTCTGATGGGCCGTTACAGATAGGACTGGATGCCTTCGGCGAG
>CAZJVS010000009.1:0-132427 GCA_964549445.1 uncultured Planctomycetaceae bacterium | reverse complement strand
GCTGGGCGCAGAGTCTCTGCGTGGCCGGCCGGCGCGGCTCGGAGAGCGCGGCCGGTTGCGGCGTTCGAATGCGTTCGGTTGCGCGGGCTATCCCGGCGCGCCGGGACCCGCGCTGATTCAACACATATACGCGCCCGGCGTTCCACACGACCCAAAGCTGAAACGCCGAAACGCAGAAAGCGGACGAGGCGCGCGATGTTATGGAAAGCCGAAGATGAACGATAGAGAATAGGGACATCGGGCGATCGGGGCGGGATGGGGCAGGCGGGGATAGATTGTCGAATGTGCCGTTTGGCGGAGGCACATTTTAAGATACTACAGGTCTTAGTGGACCCTAAATGTCCTTCATGGACATGGAATGGTGCTTGTCCCAAGGCGCCCAGGGATGGGGGCGGAGGGGTTGGGTGGTTGCGAATCGGAGGATTGGGAGGGTTGGCCGGGTGTTGGGCGGGGTAGGGGGCGATGAATGGGATTCAGTCGTCCCTGACGGGACTCGCGGGGACACGGGCAATCGGCGAGGTAGAATGTCGGCGTGGGCACACGTGGGCGAGTTTGGCGGGTGGGGAAGTGGGTGGGGGCGATTTTCTGCTTCGTGATTCTCCTGGCTTGGGGCCTGAGTGCCTGGTTGAATATCTTGTTCGTGGGGCGAGAAGGTCGGGCTCTTCGGCTGCATGCCGGTCGACTGTGGATCGCTGGGGCATTTCGAGGGACGGCCGCAAACGTTTCAGACATTCAGCGCGCGCGGCGCGAGGCGATTCTCGAAGCGACGGGGTGGGCGCAGTATGAGGGTTGGCATGTGGCGGCGCCGAAGCGCTCCGATTCGTTCTTGGACGCCGTTGGTATTTCGCTTCCCGACTTCGACTTGCGCAATCCCGTCACAGCTAGAGTGAGTTCCACAACGGTAACGATTCCTATGTGGGGTCTGCTGGCAATCTCGGGCTTTGTAACGGGTTGGATGTGGCGTGCCGATTATCAGCGAACGCGGGCCGGTCACTGTCCGCGGTGCGGGTATGACTTGAATAAGAATGAGAGCGGGCGGTGTCCGGAGTGTGGGGTGATAATAGGACAATCAACAGTCAAAACGTCAACAGTCAAAATGCCGGGCGAGAGAACATGAGGCGGGCGTGATGCGGGTTCGTGGGCGAGTTTGGCGGGTGGGGAAGTGGGTGGGGTTGAGCTCGTCGTTTGTAGTCGCAATGGGATGGGTGGTGGGCCAATTCTGGTTTTTTGGCTATCGGTCAAAAACGGGTTCGGAATTGGGGTTGGGGAATGGAAAAGTCAGGGTCGTTGATCTGGTCGGCCCGGCTGGGGAACTCTCGAAGTTCTTAAACTGGTCCGGCGCATCGATGGAAGCCGGCTGGTGGCATGCGCGCAGGCCGAATTCCCTCGCCAGAAGCACTCGAACGTCCCGCTGGACATTCTTCTTCGAGACATATCCGCTCGGGCGTGCGTATCCACGCTCATCTCGGCGGCTTTTCACGATTCCACTCTGGATTCCATTCGTCCTCGTCGCAGTCCCCACGGCGTTTCTCTGGTACCGCGACCTCCGTCGCATCCCGACCGGCAATTGTCAGCGGTGCGGGTATGACTTGAACAGGAATGAGAGCGGGCGGTGTCCGGAGTGTGGCCGGATTGTGGATTGCGGATTGCGGAATGCGGATGGTGAGGTCGGGCGAACCGAGAATTCGGGCCGAATGAGTCAATGAAACTCAAGGCCTTAGCCAGTATGAAGCTCGATCGGGCGCTGCGATGTGTCGGACATGGCGTGTGCTGGACCGGCGTTTTCGTTTTCGGGATGGTGCTGCTGTTCACGTGTCTCGACGATTTTGTGATCGTTTGGCGATTCAACTACCACGAATCATCGTCCGTCATCGCCAATGGGACTTGGTATCCAGAAATACAAGGCAACATGTATCCGGAAGTCGAAGAAGACACTGCGGAGTTGAGCCGGTTCAACTCCAGCGACCGCTACGTTCATGCATTCCAGCGTCGTGCGCCGATTCGGTTCCCGGCGTCAGCGTTTAGCCTGAATCTGGGGTGGGTGTTTGCTGGATTTGCCCTGCCACTCGCAATCGTGGCAGGACGGGGCATCGTCCGACGGAGAGGCATGCGCCGACGGGCGCGGGGCGGTCAGTGTTTGAATTGCGGTTACAACCTGACGCTCAATAAGTCGGGGACGTGTCCGCAGTGCGGGGTGGAGATTGTTCGTCCTCCGGACGGGAAGCAAGAAGAGATGGCTTCCAGGGGATGAATCCCCTGGCAACAGTCGTTCGCCCTCCGGGCGAAGAGGCGGCCGTGATGCGGGTTTGTGGGCGAGTTTGGCGGGTGGGGAAGTGGGTGGGGCTGATTGTCTTACTTTCTCTGGTCGCACTCTGGGCGGCCACGGTTCCGCTTTCATCACGCGGCGGTCTTTATTGCACTTACCAGGGTTCGTGGCAGGGTTCGATCAGCAGCGGTGCTTTTCACGCGACAATTCCAGCCCCTGAACAATTTCGATTCGCCGACGGGTTCGACGCATTCTGGTTCCGATCAAAGTTTCGATCCAACCAGTGGACCTGGCGCGACGCTTGCGGGTTTGTCTTGCCGAGGATTATCAAGTCGGGCGGCTTCAACGAACCAGTACGGGAGCGTTCGAGCCGCTTGAGCGAGCTGCTGTATTCTGGTGATGTCAGTCGAACTCGGTACGTCGAACCGTCGGTAACAATAAGGCTTCCGCTCTGGCTGCCGATCGTTCTGGTCATGCTTCCGACGGCGGTTCTTTGGTATTGCGACTTTCGTCGCAAGCGGCCGGGGCATTGTCGGCGGTGCGGTTATGACTTGACGAAGAATGAGAGCGGGCGGTGTCCGGAGTGCGGGATGGTGGTCGCCGTGGCGCAGTAGATATGGGTGCACGCTCCAGAGTCCGACGCGTCGCAATCTGTATGGGGTTGACCATTTCCATCGCTCTTGCAGGCCTTTGGTTTCTGAGCGCCCGCGACTCGATCATTTTCCGATTCGCAGGCGGGGCTACGTTTGCGGTGGAATCGGGTGTGGTCTATCAGACTTGGCTCGTGGGACCGCAGGCGGGCATTCAGAAGTGTCTCTCTGATATTCATTGGACCGCAGGATGGAGTCGAAGTTCGGAGATGATGGTCTATCCATTTTGGCACCGACTGGCTTGGGGCCTACGTTTTCCTCGATTCTACAATCTGGGCGCCTACCTTCCGCCGGGCGTCTTTCAGAGGGGCTTCGATGTTCCAATCTGGCTTCTCATTCTCGTTTCAAGTTCGGCGACGGCGTACTTGTGGTTCTGCAGAGGCCATGGCGCTGGGTTCGGTCACTGCCTGCAATGCGGGTATGACTTGACGAAGAATGAGAGCGGGCGGTGTCCGGAGTGCGGGACGCTGCGCGAGAAAGTTAAGGGGAGTGCGGAGAGAGAGGCGAAGGAATTGGAGCGTTCCGCCGCCCCTCCGGGGCGGAATGAGAGTTAGGGGATCGGGTTCCACGGACTTGCGTCCGTGGCTACAACCCTTCGCCCCATCCGGGGCGGGACGATGAGCCGACCGTGATGCGAAAGCGCTCGCGGGTTTGGTGGGCGGGATGGGGGGTGTGTCGTGCGCGTTGCGCGTGCTGGTGGATGGAATAGACCCCCCTGAATCCCCCCTTGCCAAGGCGGGAAGTAATAGACTCCCCAGAGTCCCGGCTTGATGGGCACAGACCCCGCCGTTCCCCTCGTGCTAAGTGTTCGCCCATCTTGCTGAGACCCCCCCCCGTCCCCCCCCTTGCCAATGGGGGGAGTTTTACGATCGGCTGTCCGGGTGAAAAGCTTGTCTGGTGAGGCAGTCGGGCAGATTTGCGGTGTCGATTGCGGGTAGACTACGCCTGTTGAGCATAGAAAGGAGACTTTTTCATGATCGCACGTCGATTGCAGCAGATCTTCGCGGTGGTTGTGTTTGGATTGGCGGCCGGGCGGGCGGGGGCGGCGCCGTTCGGGTTGTTTGCCGGGGCGGTGCTGGGGCAGCCGGACTTCGCGTCGGGCCAGAAGAACCGCGGAGGCGACAAGGCCGGCGCCGGGACGCTGAACGAGCTTCGCGGGGTGGCGGTCGATCCGACGAACGGGCGGCTGTGGGTGGCGGACACGATGAACCATCGGGTGCTGTCGTGGCCCGACGCGACGAGCTTCAGCGACGGGGCGGACGCGGACATCGTGATCGGTCAGGCGGATTTCGAGAGCAACAAGGCAAATCGGAGCGACGATCCGGACTCGTCGTCGTCGGCGCCGAGCGAGAAGACGCTGTACGAGCCGCACGGACTGGCCGTCGGGCCGGATGGCCGGCTGTACGTGGCGGACTCGAATAACGCCCGGATCCTGTGGTACAACCCGCCGCAGACGACGAACCAGTCGGCCAACGGCGTGATTGGACAGGGCGGGAGTTTCGTGACGCGGAACTCGGCCAGCGCGGGGAATGTCAGCGCATCGAACCTCGGCTTTCCGGATGCGGTGGCCGTCGATGCGGCAGGCAATGTGTGGTGCGCGGACAACAAGCTCAATCGGGTGGTGCGGTATGACTCGCCCACGACGACGGACCAGACGGCGGACCTCGTGCTGGGACAGGGCGCGTTTAACAAGGCCGATCCGAATCGGAACAACGGCAATCCGGATGGGCAGACGCTGCTCGGGCCGAGGGGATGCGGGGTGGACGCAGATGGGCGACTGTACGTGGCCGACCAGGGGAACCACCGCGTGCTGCGGTATGACCCGCCGATTTCGAACGGGCAGTTTGCGAACAAGTTGTACGGCCAGCCGGATTTCAAGGTGGGGACCGGGAACATCGACGGGATCAGCGCGACGAGCATGTTTGTACCGGTAGGGGTTGCGGTTGATCCGTCGACGGGGAACATGTACGTGGCCGATTCGGGGAACCATCGGATTCTGGAGTTTGCCGATCCGCTGAACAACACGGCTGCGACGCGGGTGTTCGGGCAGGGGGAGGACTTCACGACGGGTGAGTTTAACAAGGGCGGGTTGGGCGCTGGGACGCTGTTCGACGTGGCGGGCGTGGCGTGTGACTCGGCGGGGAACCTGTACGCGGCGGATCGGTTCAACCATCGGGCGCTGCGATACAACCAGCGCGGGCTGACGTGCGGGACGTGCGGGGCGGGCGGGGCGGCGATGATGCCGCTGATGGTGGCGGGCATGATCGGCATGAAGCGGCGGATGCGGCGGGGGAGGAGCACGTAGCCCGGAATACGCGTTCGCGAATCCAAGCTGACTTGCGGGGGCGTCACGGCGGCGACAAGCACGCTACGACGAACGGCTGCGCGTCCCGGCCGTTGATGGAGGCGTCGGAATTCATATCGGCGAGGTCGCTTGAGTCGGGGTTAATTGTTCGACCGCCGCTTCCTGGGGATTCGTACTTGAAGTGCCTGATGGTTTTGCCGTCGGCACCGAGTTCGGCGTTGTCGCGGGCGGTCGACGAGCGAATCGGCGGCGGAGTTGTCAGAGACCGGTGCAGAGGCGGACGATTTCCAAGGGAGATTCCGGCGATTCTCCCGGCGTGAGCACGGAAATGTGATCGCCGGGAAGCAGCGTGGTGCCCGCGGTGGGCAGAACATTCGCGCCGGCCCGTTCGACGGCAACGATCAGGCAGCCGGCCGGCAGTCCGGCTTTTGAAATCGGCACGCCTGCAAGCGCCGACCCGGCTTGGACACCGATGTACATCGAGCGCGGCTCGGGGCGAGTCGGGCCGTGGCCGGTGCGGTCGAGATCGGCCTCAAGTAATGCGTCGTAGAGCGGCCGGTCCCTGACGGCTTCCGCGACGAGATAGGCCGCCAGAGCCGCGATGCAGATGGGGAAGAGGACCTGATACCCGCCCGTCATTTCGCTGATGAGCACGATTCCAGTCAGGGGCGCACGAACCGAACTGACGAAAAACGCCGCCATACCGAGTACCGCAAGAATCTGCGTCTCGCTCGCCACGGCAGGCAACGCGAGCGCGGCGGCTCTGGCAAATGCAGCACCGCAAAGCGCGCCTAGCAGCAGCATCGGGGCGAAGACTCCGCCGGGGATGCCGGACGCGTAACTGAAGACAGTCAGAACGAATTTCGTCAGCAGCAGAATCGTCAGCAGTCCCAGACTCATCGTGAGAGATTCGCCGAGGACGCGCTCGGAGACGGCGTGGCCAGTCCCAACGGCGTCGGGCAACCACCAGGCCGTGATACCCACGAGGGCACCGACGATGCCGGCCAGGAACCAGAGCGGCATTCGCTTTTGGGAGACTGCGGCGTGCTGAGCCGCCAGCAACGCGCGGTTAAAGAGAACTCCGGCCGCGCCTCCCAACAGGCCAATGACCGCCGCGAGCGGGAGCATTGGAAGGGGCATCGCTGACAGGCCGTGCACTTCGAACGCGGGTGCGTCTCCGGCGAGCGACTGGGCCACGACGGTCGCACAGACCGCCGCGACCAGGGCGCCGGCGGCCGTTCGCGAGGAAAGTTCGCGATGAAGCTCTTCGACGACGAAGATCATCCCGGCGAGTGGCGCGTTGAACGCGGCCGCCAAACCCGCGCCGGCTCCGGCCGAGAGCAGTTGGGGGATGTCGGAAGCCGGGGCGCGGAGCGGACCGGCGATGGCGCGGGCGATGGCCGAGCCCATCTGCACGGTGGGCCCCTCGCGGCCGAGAGAGAATCCCGCGCCGATGCCGACCACGCCGCCGACGAACTTCACGGGGATCAGGCGTGGCCAGTTGAGGGTCCTCAAGTGCAGCAGCACGCCTTTGAGGTGTGGAATTCCGCTGCCAGCGGCTTGAGGTGCAAATCGCTGTGTGCACCAGCCGACGGCGCTACCGGCTGCAAGCCCGATGATCGGAAGCACGATCCAACCCCAAAGGGGATGGGCGTGGAGGCCGGTCAGCAGACTTCTCCGTCCAGCTTCCGACAGCGAGAGACAGTTTCGAAAGGCGACGGCCAGCAGGCCGACGACGAGTCCGACGATGGCCGCGCGCGAAAAGTGAGTGCGGCGGCGCGAACGCAGCGAGCGGTGACCAGTATGCTGATTGTCGGGCGTCAAGACGAGTTGATCAGTGATTGCCTGAACCGCGGCCATGAGAGAGAGGATAGCAGGCTGTCGGGCGGGCGTCGCAAAAAGTTGGTCGGGCGGTCAGACGTTGGTGCTCGCCGTGTTTAATACTTGAAGTGTTTGATGGTTTCACCGTTGTGGCCGATTTCGGCCATGGCTTCGATGCCGATTTGAAGGTGAAGCTCGGACCATTGCTTGGTGACGCGGCGGTCCGATTCCTCGGTTTTGACGCCGTCGGGGGTGATGGGGACGTCGGAGACGAGGAGCAGGGCGCCGCGCGCGATTTCGTTGTGGTGGCCGACGATGAAGATGGTGGCGGTCTCCATGTCGATGGCGATGCAGGTCATTTCCTTGAGGCGCTTGAGGAAGGCGGCGTCGTGCTCCCAGACGCGGCGGTTGGTGGTGTAGACGACGCCGGTGCGGTAGTCTTGGCCGTGCTCGATGATTTTCTCGGAGACGAACTTGTGGAGCTTGAAGGAGGGCAGGGCGGGGACTTCGGGCGGGAAGTAGTCGTTTGAGGTTCCCTCACCGCGGATGGCGGCGATGGGCAAGATGAAGTGGCCGAGCTCGCTGGTGCGCTTGAGGCCGCCGCACTTGCCGAGGAAGAGGACGCCGCGCGGTTTTCGGGCGACGAGGAGGTCCATGATGATGGCGGCGTTGGCGGAGCCGATGCCGAACTTGACGATGGAGAGGCCGGCCGAGTTGGTGGCGGCCTGCATGGGGCGGTCTTCGCCGTGGATATCGCATTTGAAGTGGTCGGCGAAGGTCGTGAGGTAGTTGGTGAAGTTGGTGAGGAGGATGTAGTCGCCGAACTTGTCGATCGGCATGCCGGTGTAGCGGGGCAGCCAGCTTTTGGCGATATCGAGTTTTGTGGGCATGCGGTCTCCGGCGTGGATGGTACGGTTTCAGGGCGAGGATTCCAGCCGAAGGGTGTGGCGGCCGGCGAGTGAGGGGATCGTGCAGATGGTTTTGTGAAGCGTTTCGTCGTGGCGGAACTTGGCGTCGGGGATCGAGGGTGCGGCGGTTTTTGCGAAGCGGGTGTGCATGAATTGGAGTTCGATGGGGCGCGGGGTTGCGGATTCGAGGATGATTTCGTTTTCGGCGGTTGAGATTTGCAGGCCGTCCGGGGAGTCGAGCTTGGTGGAAGGGCCGGGCCAGACCTGGACGATGCGGCGGTCGTCGAGGGGAATGGCACTTTTGTCGAGCTTGTCGTTTTTTGTGATGAGCGTGTTGATGTCGGGCGGGAGCATTTCGATGATGGCGCCGGCACGGACGAAGAGTGGGACCTGGGCGATCGGGGCTTCGACATCGATGGTTCGCGGGCCGGTGTCCTTTGAGCCGGTCCAGTAGTTGAGCCAGTCGCCTTTCGGCAGGTAGACGGTGCGGCGCGTGCCTCCGGCGTACATGGGGGCGACGAGCAGATCGGGGCCGAACATGTACTGGTAGATGTGCGCGGCGGCGGCGGGGTCGCTTTGAAATGCAAAGACCATCGGACGGATGATGGGCATGCCGGTTGTCGCGGCTTCGTGCGCGGCGGCGTTGATGTAGGGGTAGAGCTGGGTGTGAAGCTTGGCGAAGGTGCGGTAGATGTCGAGGGCTTCGGGGCCGAAGTCCCACGGGCCTTTGTTGCAGGTCATGTGGATCTGCATGAGCGGGGAGAAGCAGCCGAACTGGGTCCAGCGGATGAAGCACTCCGGGGTGGGCTCGCCGATGTAGCCGGCGATGTCGTGGCCCCACATCGAGAGGCCGGAGAGGGCGGCGGACTGGCCGGCGATGATGGCGGCGGGGAGGCCGTTGTCGGTGGAGAAATTAGTTTCGAGGTCGCCACACCAGCAGAAGGGATATTTCTGCGAGCCGGTGAAACCGCAGCGGGCGAAGAGGACGCCGTCACCGTGGAAGCGGTCGGTGAGGTAGGAGTAGGTGGCGCGGAGGTATTCGACTGCGTAGCGGTTCTTCATCGCGGACGCGGGCGAGCCGTCGTGGAAGCGGGCGTCGGCGATGAAGTTGCCTTCGCCGTCGTCGCACTTGAAGGCGCGGATGTTGAATTGGGCGGTGCGAGCGAGTTGTTCGTGCCACCAGGCGACGGCGGCGGGGTTGGTGAAGTCGACGAGGCCGCCTTTGCCCTTCCACCACGATGCGAGGTAGGGCTGGCCGTCGGGTTGCTTGACGAGGAGACCTTTGGCGGCGGCGTCGGTGAGGGTTGAGGTCGGGCCGGGTTCGATGCCGGGCATGTCCATCTTGTTTCGGGTGTTGACGAAGGGGGTGAGCCAGAGGCAGGTGTAAAAGCCGAGAGATTCGAGGCGGGCGAACATGGAGGCGGGGTCGGGGAACTGTTGCTGGTTGATGTTGAAGTCGTTGTAGCCGGTCTCCCACGGCGAATCGATGACGATGACGGAGCCGGGGAGGTCGTGCTTGCGGGTCAGTTCGGCGTCCTGGAGGACTTCGTCGCGATTTCGGTGGACGTCGCGGCTTTTCCAGGGGGCGAAGGACCAGGCGGGCGGGACGGGAGGACGGCCGGTGAGGGCGGTGAACTCGCGGAGGATGTCGATGAAGCTCGGGCCGGCGAAGAGGACGAAGCGGAGCTTTGATGCGTCGACGGTGAGTAGAACCCGGCTGCGCTCGGTCGCGTTGAAGTCGAACGTTGCGGGTTCGGCGGTGTCGAGCCAGAGGCCGTAGCCGCGGGTCGACATGAAGAAGGGGATTGGCTTGTAGGAGGCGGTGCCCTTGGGTTCGGGGCGGTCGATGCTGGCGATGGGGACGATGTAGCCCTTCTGGTTCAGGGCGTGGAAGCGCTCGCCGGTGCCGTAGTAGTTGCTGTTGTCGTGGATGGGGAGGACGAGGCGCGTCGCGGGTTTGCGCGGGGTGAGTTTGACTTCGATGGCGCGGGACGAGAGTTGCTTTACGTCGATGAATGGCCGTACGTCGAGATAGACGGGCCCGATTTGCGTCGAGGAGACGACGCGGCCGTCGGTGTCGATGACGACGAGTGTTACGCGTCCTTCATCGCGATTGATGGCGAGCTGAGCCGGGCCGGTGTCGAGGATTTCGCGCGTGAGGATCCGGACGGAGTTGTTGTTGCGGTCGCGGAGGCGGGCGCGCGGGTCGGGAAGCCAGCGGGAATTTCCGGCGGCGTCTTCGATTACGAACTGATAGGTGACGACATCCGTATCGATCGGGAAGGTCTTGCGCCAAATCTTGTCAGGGCCGCGTTCGAGGGCGAACTCAGGATGCGTGACGCGGCCGGCGCGGTTCTCGGCCCAGTCGTTGAAGTCGGCGGCGAGGAAGACTCGGGTGGCATCGGGGGCGGCGAGTTCAAACTGGACGCCGCCCGGCGCCTGGCGGGCGCCGCCGGGGGCCGGAGGAGGGTTTGCGGCGGTGGAAATGAAGGCCAGGAATGAGACGAGAACCGGGGTCATGGCGCGGTCGATTCTGGGGCGGACCTTCCGGGCGGGCAAGGGAGGCGGTCGAAAGCGGCAAAAATAACACTTGCGTAGAGATAATTGTTTGCGGTACTATGCTTTACGAGCGTTGAGGGGGTGTTGAGTACGTGGCTGCGGGCACCAATCGGCTTGCAGCACCAGTCATCGGCGGCCGGACCGCGTTTTGGCTGCGAGTCAGAACGCAACGTCCCGTGGCATGATGGGATAGCGAAACATGCAGACGATCACGAAGAAGGATTTGATCGATCGCATCGCGGAGCAGTGCGACAACAAGCGGGTGCTGGTGAAGAAGGTCATTCAGTGTTTTCTCGATGAAATCATTGAGGAATTGGGCCGCGGCAACCGTTTGGAGTTCCGCGACTTCGGGGTGTTCGAGAGCAAAGTGCGGGCGGCGCGCGTGGCTCAGAACCCCAAGACGCTGGAGCGCGTGCACGTCGACGAGAAGCGCACGGTGAAGTTCAAGGTTGGGCGGCTGATGAAGTTGCGCTTGCAGTCGGCATCGTCCGGGGCGGCGCCGGGGCCATCGAGTCATTCGGCTGCGGGCGGGCCGTCGGCCTGAGATCCCGGGTCGATCGTTTCAAAACAAACATACGAACAAAAAGCGATCTTGCAGCCGGGGCGGGCGTCCACTACACTCCGTTGAGAATGAGTCTCAATTGCAAGCCAGAATGTGTCATTAACTCGGCCGGCGAGTGCAGTCTCGCGGACGCCGGGTGTTCGCGCCTGGTGCAAATTTCGTCGCACGGTGATTGCGGCGCGGCGACGCGGCTGCGCGAGCTGGGATTCTCGGAGGGACGCGTCGTGCATATCGTCGCGGGCGTCGATCCGCTCATCTGTGCCGTCGGCCGTGCACGCGTGGCACTGGCGCGACGGCTGGCCGATTCCATCGTGGTCCGGCCGCTTCATGTCTGAAAGTCCGATCGACAATCTGAGCGCTTGCGCGGCGCTGCGCAGCCTGGCCGAGATGCGGCCGGGTGACGGCGGGCGCGTGGAATCTGTCGGCGGCGAGACGGATGTTCGGCGTCGGCTGCTGGAGATGGGGCTGACGCCGGGTGCGGCGGTTCGCGTGGTGCGGATGGCGCCGCTGGGCGACCCGATCGAGCTGGCGGTGCGCGGATACCGGCTGAGCGTTCGGCGATCCGAGGCGCGGTGGGTCATGGTTCAAATGGAATCGCCGGCGAAGTCGACGGGGGCGAGTGGAGCAAGCGCCGCCGGGAGCCGCTGATGGCGTCCGGCTTCGTCATCGCGGTGGATGCGCCGCCGCGGCGGATCGCGGTCGCGGGCAATCCCAATTCGGGGAAGTCGACACTCTTCAATGCGCTAACAGGCTTGCGCCAGCATGTCGGAAACTATCCGGGAGTGACGGTCGAGCGACGCGAGGGGGAGGTCTCGCTGGACGGGCGGCGGGCGACGCTGCTGGATTTGCCGGGGATCTACAGTCTATCGGCGCGGTCGCCGGATGAGGCGGTGGCGCGGGATGCGTTGCTGGGGCGGATCGCGTCGGTTGAGGCGCCGGAGGCGGTGCTGGTCGTCGTCGATGCGGGGAATCTCGAACGAAATCTCTACCTAGCGACGCAGATCGTCGAGCTGGGGCTGCCGGTGGTGATCGCGTGCAACATGATGGACGCGGCGCTGGAGCGGGGTGACAGCATCGATGTCGAGGGCCTGTCGCGCGAACTGGGCGTGCCGGTTGTGGCGACGATCGGGATACGCCGGGTGGGGATCGAGATGCTGCGCGAGGCGCTGCGGTCTCCGCCGGCGAACACCGGGGCCGTGCGTTGTCCGACGCCGGCTGTGCTGGAGGCGGCCATCGCGCGCGTGGCGGACGCGCTGCAGCGCGCGGGCGCGTGCGCGGCGTCGGCGGCGCGCGGGCTGGCGCTGCTGCTGCTGTCGGATTCGTCGGCGGGGATGGAATCGGACTCGACGCCGGCGAGCGTGCGGTCGGTCATCGGCGACGAGCTGAAGCAGCTTGCGGCGGCGGGGATGCACGACGTCGGCGGTGCGATCGCGGAGGCGCGGTACGAGTGGATCGGGGCGATCGTCGCGAACGTCGTGAGGCACGAGGCCGGGCACGGCGTGACGCACGAGACGCGCAGCGACCGGATCGACCGCATCCTGACGCACAAGCTTTTTGGATCGGTGATTTTCGCCGGCGTCATGTTTGTCATGTTCCTGGCGATTTTCTGGTGGGCGGAGCCGCTGATGCGGCTGATCGAACTGGGGCAGCAGGCACTGCAGAGCGGCGTTCATGCCGTGCTGCCGGCGGGGCCGGTGGCGGACCTGCTGGCGGACGGGGTGATCGGCGGGGCGGGGGCGGTGGTGGTGTTCCTGCCGCAGATCTGCATCCTGTTTCTGTTCATCGCAATCCTGGAAGACTCGGGATACATGGCGCGGGCGGCGTTCCTGATGGATCGGCTGATGAGCGCGGCAGGGCTGCACGGCAAGAGCTTTATTCCGCTGCTGTCGAGCTACGCGTGCGCGGTGCCGGGGATCATGTCGACGCGGACGATCGAGAACCCGCGCGACCGGCTGGCGACGATCCTGGTGGCGCCGCTGATGAGCTGCTCGGCGCGGCTGCCGGTGTACCTGACGGTCATCGCAGCCGTGTTCACCGGGAGCGTGTGGATCAAGGCGGGAGTGATTTTCGGGATGTATGCGCTAGGAACAGCCGCGGCGCTGGGAATGGCGGCGCTGTTCAAGAAGACGCTGCTCCGCGGGCCGACGCCGACGTTTATCATGGAGCTGCCTCCCTACCACCTTCCGCGGCCGTTGCCGATCGTGCGGGCGATGTGGGACCGGAGCAAACTGTTTTTGACGCGGGCGGGGACGACGATCCTGGCGGTGTGCGTCGTACTCTGGGCGCTGGCCTATTTTCCGCGCGACACGCAGGCACTGGCGCAGGCGGCAAACGAACGGGCGGCGGTGGGGCCGAGCGCCTCGGCGGCACAACTGCGCGAGATCGACGATCGGCTGTCGGCGGAGCAACTGCGGCAGTCGTACATCGGGCGGATGGGCCACGCGGTGGAGCCGGTGCTTTCGCCGCTGGGCTTTGACTGGCGCGTGGGCGTGGGCGTGCTGGCAAGCTTTGCGGCGCGCGAGGTTTTTGTGAGCACGATGGGGGTCGTGTTCAACGCCGGCGAGGAAGATGAAGCAACGCTGCGCGAGCGGATGCGCGCGGCGACGTGGGAGACCGGGCCGAACGCGGGGCGGGCGCTGTTCACCCCGCTGGCCGGCGTGTCGCTCATGGTGTTCTACGTACTGTGCTGTCAGTGCGCGAGCACTCTGGCGGTCGTGCGGCGCGAAACGAATTCCTGGCGGTGGCCGGCGTTCATGTTCATATACATGACGGGCCTTGCGTATGTTGCCGCACTGGGCGTGTACCAGGTCGGGCGCGTGGTGTTTATCGGAACGTGACGGTCGTCGCCGATGCCGGTTGGCAAGGTTTGTCCGACGAAGGTCGGCGGGTGGCCGATGTTTAACTTTCACCGTCGCGGCGGTGCTTGAGCCGGCGCGTCGAAACCGATACGGGATTTGCTATAAAGGGGACGCATGAACGAGTTTCGCGATCTGTACACATGGCTTGCCGGCAACAAGCCGCACCACACGGTGCGCGTGAGCCGGCTTCCGGACCCGAACTTCGAGAGCGACGGACGGGCGATGGTGTCGTTCAGCACGAACAACTACCTCGGGCTGGCGACGCATCCGCGTTTGCTCGACGCGGCACGGCGCGGGCTCGAGCGGTACGGCGTGGGCAACTGCGAGTCGCGGCTGCTGGGCGGCGACCTCGACGCCTATCACGAACTGGAGCAGAAGCTCGCGAAGCTGAAGGGTAAGCCGGCGGCACTGCTCTTTGCGACGGGATACCTGACGAATGTCGGCGTGCTCTCGGCGCTGCCGCGGTTGTCGATCATCGCGCGGTTCTACGGATTCCGACCGAAGCGGCGGTACTCGTACGCGTACCTGAGCGACGAGTTCAATCACATGTCGATCCGCGAGGGCATCCGGCTGTCGGGCGTCGAAAAGATCGCGTACCGGCATTGCGACATGAATCACCTGGAGGAGTGCCTGAAGGCATGCGACGCGGACATGAAGGTGATCGTGTCGGACGGCGTCTTCAGCCAGGATGGGGATATCGCACCGCTGCCGGAAATGGTCGCACTGGCCGAGCGGTATGATGCGCTGGTCTATCTCGACGACGCCCACGGGACGGGCGTGCTGGGGGCGAACGGCGGCGGATCGACGGAGCATTACGGGATTCAGAGTCCGCGGATCCTGAGCATGGGGACGCTGAGCAAGGCGTACGGGGCGATCGGCGGATTCCTGGCGGCGGACCAGCAGCTTGTCGATCTGCTGCGACTGGGATCCAGCGCGTATTCGTTTACGTCGACTCTTCCGCCGGACCAGACACTTGCGATCTGCGAGGCGATCGACGTCGTGCGCGAGCATCCGGAGTTGCGGGAGCAGATGTGGAGCAACCAGCGGTACTTCCTCGGCGCGATGGATCGGCTGGGGTTCCGGCTGATGGCGCGGACGACGCCGATCGTGCCGGTGTGGGTCGGGGACGAGGGCGAGTGCGAGCGGCTTTCGGACTCGCTGGCGCGGCGCGGGTACCACGTCGATTCGATCGTATTTCCGGCGGTATCGAAGGGGCAAGCGCGGCTGCGGTTCATCATGAACGCGCACCACACGCGGGCTCAGATCGACGGCGTCGTATCGTCGATGGCCGAACTGCGCGAGCGGCCGGTCGCGGCGACCGCCAAGGCGGCGTCGTAGCAGGCGGCGGGCGCCGCTGCGTTCATTCCGGGACTTGAATCGTCTTTGCGGTTGCCGACTCGAGCAGTCCGCCGGCGGCCTGCACCACGCGGCTGTCCTTGCGGAGGCGAATCCAGCCGACGACTCCCAATTTGTCGGGGTTCCAGTCTTTTGCGAGCGGCTCGTGGGGGAAGCCGATCGGGACGACGCCGTCGTCGGGGCGGATGTCGACGTCGTCGAGCAGACGGCGGACGACAAAGTTCTGGACGAGGGTGTGGCCCTTGTTCTCGCCGGCTTCGACCTTGGTTTCCAAGCCCATCTCGATAATGGCGAACTGAGCGACGGCCGCCTCGCTGGCGAGGATCCCGGCGCGGAACTTGGTGGCCTGGGCGAGTATCTCGATGGAGCGTTTGTTCATGGCCATCTCGACCTGGATGCCGAGCTTGAAGGCGGCCGGCCGGGAACTGCATTCTTCGAGCGCTTCGAGCAACTTTTCGTCGCGGAGCTTGGTGTCGGCGCCGTTGAGGAAGAGCTGCGGGGTGTAGGGCTGATTGTGTTCGCGGGACTCGGCCATCAGCTTGTGGCGCTCGTTGAACTCGGGGCGGGTGAAGCTGTCGGTCCAGCCGAGGTGCGGCCAGTAGCTGACGTGGAAGGCGAGCGGGCAAACGCGATCGAAGTCGAGCTTTTCGGCCTTGAGCGAGTTGAGAAACTTTTCGGCCGGGGGACAGCTGTTGCATTCCTGCGAGGTGTAGAGCTCGAGGAGCGCGACCTGGTGTTTCTCGGATTGAAACGTCCAGGCGCGGACGGTGCGGGTCTTCGAGACCTCCGGGGCGGCCGGCGCGGCGACCTTGGCGGGCGAGGGGCTCTGAGCGGCGGAGAATCCGGGAAGGAGGAAGAGGCCGCCCGAAACGGCCGTGGCAGCACTGAAAAACGCGATGAGGCGCAATTTCTGCATGTTGTCGATTCCTCTCAATTGGCCGACAGAACCGGCGGACCGAACCGGGCGACGTCGCGGCTGAATGCCGCACTCGACGACATTCTATGCGGAGATCGGGCGGCGACCGCAAGCGGAAAATGCGATGTCCAGCGGCGCGGGGATGGAAACTGAATCGCATCGGAAAGGCGAGAATCGTGGTCTTCGCGGGTATTGCGGAGGCCGGGAAAGCCGATAATCTTCCGACGGGATGCGACGGGTCCACTTGGCGCGGTAGCTGGAGCCCGTCCGGCAGTCGCCGGAAACGCATGACCGCATAGCTCGAAGGGCGACTCGTTTGCCGTCCCCAACTCTGAGACTCACACGTCGAATCGTGGCCGGGTTGGTCGCCGTGACGATGTTTTCGTCGGCGCTTCCGGCATCGGGACAGCTCAGTCTATCCACCGAATCGCGCAGCACGGCCTTTCTGCAGCAGCAGATGCAGCGCGACGAAGAGGCGCGGATCGGGGCGGAGCGGGCGCTGCCCATGACGCAGCGGTTCGCGTTCGACTACGGCGGGTGGTTCGACTGGTACATCTTCACGTTCAACGACGGGGTCGAGAACCGGACGCAGTACACGTACAACGTGCGGCTGTGGGCGGCGGCGCGGGCGGACGAGGGCATCCACGAGGGCTATGCCCGCATGTGGATGAGCTGGGTCGACTGGCCGCACGGCGGGTCGTACAACAATAATGATTCTGATTTCGTGGGGCCGAACCTGGAGCGCGGCTGGTACCAGATCGACGTCACGAAGGCGTTGAAGAAGTACGGCGGAATCGATTCGCCGCTGTCGCTGCGATTCAAGATCGGGCGCGACCTGGTGAACATCGGGACGGGCTACGCGATTTCGCTGCCGCTGGATCACGTGCAGGTGCAGGGAGACTGGCGAAACTTCCAGACGACGTTCATCGTCGGGCGGACGCCGTCATCGACGCCGAACATCGATCAGAGTTACGCGGTTGCGGGGCAGAGCAACCGGTGGTTCTACATCATCGAGGAGCGATACAAGGGGCAGGTGCACGAGCCGTTCGTGTATGTCGCGATCCAGCGCGACGAGACGCGCGAGGCGCCGATCAACCTGCTGCAGAACTACACGTACGACTCGGAGTACGTGGGCTTTGGTTCGACCGGCCAGATCGTGCGGAACCTGAAGTACAGCACGGAATGGGTCTTCGAGCGGGGCGACAACTACGGCGACCAGAAGTTCATCCCGAAGAACGAGATCTACGCGTGGGCGTTCGATCATGGCATCGAATACCTGTTCACGCATCCGATGCAGCCGCGGCTGTCGTTTGAATACATGTTCGCGAGCGGTGATCCGACACGGTACGGCAGCCCGACCAACTCGGTGGGCGGCGTGACGAAGGGGCATCACGACAACAGCTTCGTCGGATTCGGGTTCCGCGATACGGGTCTGTCGTTCGCGCCGCGGCTTTCGAACATTCACATCTGGCGATTCGGCGGCGCGTTCCTGCCGCTGCCGGAGGTGGAGTATCTGCGGAATCTCGAGCTGGGGACGAACATCTTCATCTATGCGAAGAACCGGTCGAACGCGGCGTCGAGCGATCCGCTGGCGACGGAGAACAGTGCGTACCTCGGCTGGGAAACCGACTACTACATGAACTATCGAATTACGAGCGACCTGGCCTGGACGGTGCGATTCGGGTCGTTCTTCCCCGGGTCCGCGTTCAAGGAAAATGACTGCCGGCCGTTCCTGTTCTCGGGAGTCACATGGTCGTTCTAAAGCGCCGACAAATGGGACTGGTCGTCGCAGTGGCGATTGCGGCCGGGTGCAGTGCGCAGCGGACGCAGACGCCGGAGGTCGATCCGAATTCGCTCGGGGACGTGGAGTTCCAGGCATACCTGGCGGAGACGCCGCTGGTGACGGTGGATGAGGCGTACCGGGCGATCCTGATCCTTGCGGACGGCGAGGACACGAGCAAGACGTTCGAGGAGCGGCAACAGAAGCTGGAGTCGCGCGACATCGCGCGGGCGGCGTGGAAGCTTCTGCCGAACGAGTACATCAACAAGGGGACCGTCGCGTACATGGTGTATCGCATCTGCAAGATGCGGGGCGGGATCAACATGGTGGTCTTCGGGTCGTGGGGCTTGGGCGACCGGCACTATGCGCTGCGCGAACTGGTTTACAACAACCTGGCTGACGACACGTCGGAGTACGCGTTCATCCGCGGCGGCGAGCTGATCTCGATGCTCAGCAAGGCGGATGAGTACATGCGGAAGCACAAGGTATACGAGGGGACGCCGATCGAATTGCCGCCTGAGCCGGAGCATGGGCAGGGCGAGCCGGCGTGGGTGCGCGAGGCGAACCAGGCGGCGACGCAACCGGCGGCGGACGACAACGGGGCCGCCGCACCCGAGCCGTCGCCGGATCAGACCGCGCCGAGCCAAGTGGGTAGTCCCCAACCCGTATCGCCGTAAAATGGGTAGATTTGCCCAATCGGGCTGTTCACAGGCCGGCCCGGACCCTGCAGGGCGGTTTGCGACGTAGATATCGGTCGAGAGGTTGGCACAAGCCATGCTACACTTGGGGGTAAGTGGTGTTTTCGCGGCTCTGTCGCGACGGCACCCTGCGGTTTGAGAGAAAGGCAATAACCATGATGAGCCTTGCACGAGTTCGACGAGTCGGCATTCCGATCATTGCGACGCTGGGATTCCTGGCGTTGTGCACGGGTGCGACCCCGGAGCCGGCGGGCGTACGCTTTCGCGTAATCAAGGTGGAAGGCGGCGCGCGATACGCAAAAGTCGGAACGAAGACGACGGATAACGCGGGCTGGACGCAGGCGAAGGTCGGCGACCTGGTGGGCGGCGGGCTTCAGTTCCATGTGCCGCTGCGGTCGATGATTCAGCTTGTGATGGAGCCGGCGGAGCCGCCGACGATCATCATGCTGGAGCCGGGGACGCTGGCGAGCATCGACGAGCTGTTCAAGAAAGAGGCGACACCGACGACTCGACTGGGTCTTGCGTATGGCGCGATCCGGGCGGGCGTGGCCGAGGGAACGGTCCGCAGCGACCTGGAGATTCGGTCTCCGAACGCGACGCTGTCGAAACGCGGCACGTGGGGCTTCCGGATGTGGGTTGAGCGCGGCACGGGTCGCTGGCAGATGTCGCTGGCGGATCGCGGCCTCGTGGAGGCGATCCAGAACAACAGCAATCAGCGACGGTTGATCTTCCCGGGCCAGTCGGTCAATCAGCGGATGAGCTACTGGATTCAATCGGCGCGGTTTAACGTGCCGGTGAGCGTGCCGGACGTGTTCGGCGTCAAGGGCGGCGACGCGAGCTTCCTGAACACCAACACGACGGGGTTCAACATCCTGGTCACGAACGGTGGGAACCAGAATTCGATCTACCCGTTTAACCAGACCGGCAATTTGAAGTCGCTCGGACTGAATGCCAGCAATCTGTTCGGGCTTCAGCAGACCGCCCAGACGAATACATCGGGGCTGTTGCTCGGCCAGGCGATCGCGAATCGCCTGAACCAGAACAACAACGTCACGAACCGTCCCGATGGCAACTTCGGGGTGGGATTTGGCCGGGTTCCGCTGAACTTCGGAACGGCGCCGAGCGGGAAGCGACGCTAGGCGGTCGGCTCGGGGCCGGCAGGATAAGAGATCAAAGGACGTCCGCGGCGGGAATCGTCGCGGACGTTTTGTTTGGCGGGCGCGGTCGCATATCATTGGGATGCGCACGACAGGCCGCCTCAGGGCGTCGGAGGATCACGGAGTGAAGTCTCCTCGCGAACGCGGATTTACGCTGATCGAGCTGCTGGTGGTGATTTCGATCATCGCGTTGCTGATCTCGATCCTGCTGCCGTCGTTGACGGCGGCGCGGCAGGAGGGCATCCGGCTGAAATGCCTGGCAAACCTGCGCACGGTCAACCAGTTCGGACAGAACCACGCGATTTCCGAGCCGCGGGGCGTCGCGCACCCGATGGCCAAGAGCGGTGAAACGTATTGGCGCGGGCTTGGCGCGTGGGACTTCGGGGGGGCGGACGGGCAATGCGGCGAGATGCGATCGGATTTTGACCCGATGGATGCGAGTCTGGGCTCGCGCTATCGGCCATTCAACGCGGCGGTGGCGGGGGTGAACTTCGACCCCAACATGGAGTTCAAGGAGTTTCAGTGCCCGGGTGATCAGGGGTATGCACGGGTTCCGAATTACAAGCCGGGATACCTCTTCACCGCGCCGTGTACTGTTGACGATCTTGACGCGGCGATCGACGGACCGGTCTGGAAGGGCTGGGGCACCAGCTACCAGGGTGACTTCCTGTGGTTCCGGGGGCCGAACGAACTGGGCGGACAGACGTCGCTGCGGATCGGTTCGTTCATGCGGCCGCTCAGCACGGTGATTAACGCTTCAGAAACGCTGCTTTTTTACGAAGGACGATTTGCGCAGGCGTTCCTGAGCACGAACGAACTCAGGGACGCGGGAAACGGCGGCGTCGCGGTCGATGTGCCCGGGTGGCATGGTAAGCTGGGCGAGTTCAACACGAGCATGCTCGACGGGCATGCGCAGAAGGTGAAGCACCTGAGCCGGGGTTACCAAGTGGATCTGCTGGTCAACTTCGATCCGTCGCAGTACCCCTATCGCTCGGCAATGGCGCGCGGGAACGGCTGGCGGTATGACTCGTGTCCCGGGAAGCCGGTCGTGGAACACGGCATCGGAAATCCGTAAGAACATGCGGGAATAAGACTTGGAAAGGCTGGATTGAAGCCAGGCCAGGCGGGATTTCGCCGAGCGGTCCGGGCCGCTGCGACCGAAAAAAGTTCGAAAATAAATGGTAGGCACCTACGCGCTGGATTATGATATTATGGTTAAGACATGAGGGGGCCTGTGGCGCGTGCAGACGGTAGCCGCTCGAGCGCACGCAGAGAACACAGGTATTGGCGGAGTATTGCGGCTCAATCCCGGCCGACACCATTCGGGTGTCGCGGAGTTCACAGAAAAAGGAGTGCGTCTCATGGTTAATCGTCGGACCCTGCGTGGCTTCACGCTGATTGAGCTGCTGGTGGTGATTTCGATCATCGCGCTGCTGATCTCGATTCTGTTGCCGTCGCTGACGGCGGCGCGGCAGGAAGGCATCCGGCTGAAGTGCCTGGCCAACCTGAAGTCGATCAACGGCAGTGCGCAGAACAACGCGGTGTCCGACAACACGGGCGTGCTGCACATGATGTCGAAATCGGGCGAGGAAGCATGGCGCGGACTGGGCGCCTGGGATTTCGGCGGGAACGACGGGGCCTGCGGAGAGGTCCGCAGCGATTGGGTCGGGCCGGCGCCAAACGTCAAGCCATTGAGCGTGGCGACGCGGCCATTCAACATTGCTTCGGGCGGCGGCGATCTTGGGCCGGGCTCGAGGTTCCCCGAGTATGGATGCCCGGCGGACCAGGGCGTGGCCCAGATTACGCCGAACTACGTGCCGCAGTTCTCGAGCCAGGATCTCTGCAGCGTTGACGAGGCGGACGAGGCGTTGAACGGCTCGATGTATCGCGCGATGGGTACCAGCTACCAGGGCGATTTCCTGTGGTATGGCGGTAGCGAGAATGGCGTGGCCGTATCCAAGCGGATCGGGTCATTCATGAATCCGCAGAGCAAGATCAAGTCGGGTTCGGAGATGCTGCTGTTCTACGAGAGCCGACTCGGGCAAGCGTTCCTGTCGACGCAGGAGTGCATCGACGCCGGGACTCTCGGGGACAATTCGGTGGCGGTCGACGTGGCCGGCTGGCATGGCCGGATCGGCGAGTTTAACGCGACCTTCTGCGATGGTTCGGGCCGGAAGGTCAAGTGCATGTCGAAGGGCGACATGATGGACATCGTGACGCAGGTCGATCCGAACGAGAATCCGTACCGAAACGGCATGCTTCGCGGAAACGGAACCGGCTGGCGGTACGACAATTTCCCGTATTCGGACTACAACGAGGCGACGCTTTCAGACTGGGTAACTGAGCACAGCGCTTCACCGTGCCCCGGTTGCCCGTAAGACAGAGCGACGCAAGGACCGCAGGAGTAATACAACATGGCTAAAGGGAGCAGCCGAACCGGAAACGGCGACTCGGGAAATCGAAACAAGATGCTCCTGATCGTCTCGGTGGTCATCCTGGCGGTGGCCGGCGGATGGTTTTACATGAGCCAGCCGAAGGACCTGGATCAGCAGATGCAGGAGCAGGTGAAGGCGAAGGTCGCCGAGCACGCGCCAGCGCCCGCCGCCGAAGGCGATGGGTCTGTCGCGACACCGTCGGAGGAAGCAACAGCCGACGGAAGCAAGGAAGACGGCGGCGAGCCGGCCGATCAGCCCGCGGAGGAAACTCCGGCCGCGGCGAAGAAGCCGAAGAAGGCTAAGACCGGGGCCGTCTTCTAATCGGTCAGGAACACATTTGGTGAATCCAATGTCCGGGCCGGCGCGACGTGCGTCCGGCCCGGTTTGTTTTCAGTCGGATCCGCGTTTGGGCTGGCCGTTGCGTGGGCCGTCCCGACCTCCCAAACGGAGAGACTCGGCTCGACAAATTCGCGGAGTTATGCGTTGAAGTGACAAACGACCGAATTATGATTTGACGAGACGGGGGCAGGCGGCGCACGCGAACATCCGCCGCGACACACGCGGCTTGAATAGAGGTTGCGACTGAAGTCGCAGCACCATCCCAGGCGGCATCCGGCCGGATACCGCAGAGTCCACCCAGAAAGGAGAGCATTCCATGACTGACCGTCGAGGCTTGCGTGGTTTCACGCTCATCGAACTGCTGGTGGTGATCTCGATCATCGCGCTGCTGGTCGCGATCCTGTTTCCCTCGTTGACGGCGGCGCGGCAGGAGGGGGTGCGGATGAAATGCCTGACGAGTCTGAAGACGGTCAACGGGCATGGGCAGAACAACGCCGTTTCGGACGTGACCGGCATTCTGCACGCGCAGTCGAAGTCGGGTGAGGTTGGATGGCTGGGACTGGGCGCATGGGATTATGGCGGGAATGACGGCGCGTGCGGCGAGACGCGAAGCGATTGGGCGACCGGCGCGCCGCTCAGCGCGGAGACGCGTCCATTCAACATCGCGTCGGCCGGGGCGGACATCGGACCGAGCACGCGGTTTCCAGAGTATGCGTGCCCGTCGGACCAGGGGGTCGCGCAGATTGCTCCCAACTATGTCCCTGCTTTCGCGGACCAGATTCCGTGCAGCGTCGACGAGGCGGAAGAGGTCCTGGGTGCGTCGATGTACCGGGCCATGGGGAACAGCTTCCAGGGAGACTTTCTGTGGTTTGAAGGTCCGGTCGAGCCGGGCGGCCGTACGGCGAAGCGGTTTGGATCGTTCATGTTGCCGCAGAGCAAGATCCAAGCGGCGTCCGAACTGTTGCTGTTTTACGAGAGCCGGTTTGCGCAGGCATTTCTCTCGACGCAGGAGGTCATCGATGCGGGAACGCTCGGCGACAGCTCCGTCGCGGTGGAAGTGGCGGGTTGGCATGGGCGTGTGGGCGAGTTCAATGCGTCGTTTTGCGATGGATCGGCCCGCAAAGTGAAGTGCACTTCGCGAGGCGACATGCTGGACGTGGTGACGGAGGTCAGTCCGGGCGTCAATCCGTTTCGGAGCGCGATGCTTCGCGGGGCCACGACAAACTGGCGATACGACAACTTCCCGTATGCAGACTACAACGAAGATACGCTGTCGGACTGGGTGACGGAGCACATCGTGTCGCCGTGTCCGGAGTGCCCCTAGACGATTGCAAGACATTTCACTGCACGAATCCACCGGGCCGGCGCGAAACGCGTTTGGCCCGGTTCTGTTGTTGGGGGGCAAGCGGGCGGTGATATAGTGGTCCGCCATGGTCGCGGTTGCGGGTGGAACGGCGGAGAATCTCAGCGAGGTGCGACGCGACTGGAGTCGCCGGTTCGCGGCGGTGATTCTTTGGGTCGTGTTAGGGACCGCGACGCTTCTGAGTTGTGCGGCGGCTTCGGCCGGATCGGCGCTGCTTGAGTCGCGCGGGGTGCTGTCCGGCGTCCGTTCGGTGCTGACGGCGCCGATTGCGATGACGGCGGGGTCGGACCTGCGCTATTACGCGGTCACGATCGGGTTGGCGGCCGTGCTCGTTGTGCTTGCCGCGCGGCCCATGCATATCGGGCGCGGGTGCCGATGGTTTGAGTTGGCGGGGATTGGCGTCCTGCTGGCGGCAATCCTGTCGTCTCTCGTGAACGGGACCTGGGAGCTGTCGCGCGGCTGGGTGCTCTGGTTCGTGAGCGGGTTCGGCTGGGCGGTGATCGTATCGCGTCTGTTTGTTGCGGAGGTGCAGCTTGCGCGGGGGATCGTGGCGGCCTCTGTGATCGCCCTGATCGGCACGGCGCTGACGCTTTGGCATCGACAAGCGATCGGGATCCGATATCTCCTGTGGCCGATCGGTCCGATCACGATCAGCGCGGCGCTGGGGGCGGCGTGGACGGCCGGGGCGATTGGATTTGCGGCGACGCGGGTTGGTGACGCGCGCCCGAACATGAAGCCGGCGATTGGTTCGCTTGCCTGGGCGGCGATTGTTGGCGGCACGGCCGTGGCGATGGTGGTCATTGCCGGGCGGATGGCGGCGTGGGCCGGAATGGCGGCGGGAGCGGTGTGGGCCGTCGCACTTCTGATACTGGGAATGAGTCGCCAGCGCGGCTGGCTCATCGGCGTCGCAATCGTGGCGTTCGCCGGGGGCGGGTATCTGTTTCAGCGATCGACGGGGGCGCGGCGCGATGTTGGCGGGTCGCTGAGCGTGCGTGGGCACTACTGGAAGATGATCGGGTCGGCGTTGCCGGATTCGTGGATGCTGGGCGTGGGGCCGGACCTGTTTGTGGCGCGGGCGGCGACGGAGCTGGCGCGGACGCGGAGCGAGATGCCGCGCGTGCTGCATGGGACGGTCGAGCGATCGGCGCACAGCGAATGGTTGCAGGCGATTTATGAATTGGGAGTGCCGGGCGGGATTCTCTACCTGGCGTTGCCGATCGGGACGCTGTTCGCGGCGGCCCGGGCATTTCGAACGATGACGCCGGGACCCCGGAGAGCGATGCTGGCAGCGGCTTCGGCGGGCCTGGTTGCAATTTTCGTCTGCGAGTCGGCGAGCATCAATCTGCGGTACGGGACGATGCCGGCGTGGTATTGGACGCTGATGGGGCTGACGCTGGCGGCGTCGCGCGAAGAGACGGCGGCGGCGATGTTGCCTGCGTGGGCACCGCGGCCGCAGGTGTTGCGGCTGGCGGCCGGCGGTGTGGCGGCGGCGCTGGTGCTGGTCGTCGTCAATGATGTGATCGCGGGGCACGCGCAGGCGCGGGCTCGCGATGAGATGGCGCGAGGGCGGGCGAGCGAGGCGGCGGGACTGCTGCGGATCGCGACGGGGCGATTGGGCGCGGAGCAGTGGCTGCGGACCCGATTCGAGCTGGGGGAGGCGCTGGCGGCGACGCCGGGTGAGGCGGCGAGCCGCGAAGCGGCGGTCGCGACGTGGCGGGAGCTTGCGGCAGAAAGCTCCGGCTATCCCGGCGTCGGTGGACGGCTGGCGTCGGCGTTGCTGGCGGCGGGCAAGACGGACGACGCGTGGCGGGCAGCGCAGTCGTTTGTGGATTCGTACGAGCCATACGATGCGGGGACGAATCTGCTGCTCGCGGAGCAGTTTGAGACCGAGCCGCTGCGTCGAATCGACCGGGTGCGGTACGCGCTGCGGTCGACGGGCGTCGATGATGCGCTGCAAGGCGATATCGCGGGCTGGCTGGCGGCGGCGCCGACGCTGAGCGAGTGGGAGCGGCAGGTCCAACGGGCGGAGCATGACGTCGAGGCACAGCGGCCGGAGGACTGGGACGACCCGCTCGCGCCAGAGACGTTGCGGGTGGAGGCCGCGCGACGGATTGCGGCCGGCGACGCGGCCGGGGCGTACCGGGTTCAGGCGCTTGCGACGCGCGGGTATCAGAAGTTGGCGGATGGAAATGACTCCCACCGCCGGACGTCCCGGGCGGAGGCAGATGCGTGGGCGCGGTCGGCGGGGTATCTGTTTCTATCTGACCCGGCGCAATACGCGGAGGCGTTTCGACTGGCGCGCGAGGCCGAGCGGCTGGCCATACTTGGGATCGGGCATGAGGAGCTGCGCGATCCGCCGCAGAATGGGGATTTCATCGGCGATGTCGTGCTTCCGACGGAGCAGCCGGCGTGGATGCGACCGATCTGGCGACTTTCGGCGAAACTCGGCATGGCGGCCGGGGCGACGAAGAATCTGCACTTGCGAATCCTGTCGAGTCTGCCTGAAGATCGCTGGAATGCGGCGGCGGTGCAGGTTGAACAGGCGGAGCTCGCGCGGGAGCTGGTGAAGGCGTTTTCGGAATTGCCGGCGGCGCGGCGGCCGGCGAACTTCGAGTGGTTGGTGGAGACGGCGGGCGGCGTACGGAAAGGGAAGTGAATGGCTCAAATCCGGTTTCACGGCGCGGCGCGGGAAGTCACGGGGTCGATGCACATTCTCGAAGTCGACGGGAAGACGATCCTGCTCGACTGCGGGCTGTTTCAGGGCAAGCGGGCGGAGGCGGAGGCGAAGAACCGCACGTTTCCGATCGATCCGAAGACGATCGACATGGTGATCCTCTCGCACGCGCACATGGATCACACCGGGCGGCTGCCGCTGCTGGTGAAGCAGGGATTCACGGGGCCGATTTATGCGACGCCGGCGACGCGCGACCTCTGCGCGATCATGCTGGCGGATTCGGCTCACATTCAAGAGGAAGATGCGGAGTACCTGAACAAGAAGCGGGCGCGGAACGGCGAGGGGCCGGTGCAGCCGCTCTATACGCACGATGACGCGACCGAGTGCATTACCATGTTTCACTCGATTCCGTATCGCAAGCCGTTTCAGGTGCTGCCGAGTCTGCGCGGGCGGTACTTCGACGCCGGGCACATGCTGGGATCGACGTGGATGGAGCTGACCATCACGGAGCCGGGGAAGGCGCCGATTCGATTGATTTTCTCGGGTGATCTCGGGCGGTTCGGGTCGCCGCTGCTGCGCGATCCGACATTGCTGAGCGAAGCGGATTACTTGATTTGCGAGAGCACCTACGGCGGGCGGCCGAGCCCGGCGGAGGTTGACTTGCTGGAGGCGCTGGCGAAGACGGTGAATGACACGGCGCAGCGCGGCGGCAAGGTGATCATTCCGGCGTTTTCGGTCGGGCGGACGCAAATGGTGGTGTATGAGCTGGCTCGGCTGATGCACGCGGGGCGGATACCGCGGATGCCGGTTTTCATCGACAGCCCGCTGGCGATCAACGCGACGGAAATCTATCGGATGCATCCGGACTGCATGGATTGCGACGTGGTGAAGTTCACGCGCGAGGTCGGCAGCATCCTCGACGCGGCCAATTGCACGCTCGTCGAGACGGCGGACGAGAGCAAGGCACTGAATAATATCAAGACGCCGTGCGTGATCATTTCGGCGAGCGGGATGTGCGAGTCGGGGCGCATTTTGCACCACTTGAAGAACAACGTGACGAGTCCGAAGAACACGGTGCTGATCGTCGGGTTTCAGGGGGTTCATACGCTTGGGCGGCGGATCGTCGAGAAGCAGCCGGTGATCAAGATATTCAATCAGAAGTTTGAGCTGCGGGCACAGGTTGTCGAATTGGATGGATTCAGCGGGCATGCTCATCAGGATGAGATACTGAAGATCGTGACGCCGGCGGCGAAGTCGTGCCGGCAGGCGTTTCTGGTGCATGGTGAGCCGGACCAGATGGAGGTGCTGGCGCCGCTCATGAAGCAGGCGGGATTCCGGGACGTGCAGATGCCGGCGATGGGGCAGACGTTTCCGCTGGGTGCGGCGTGACGCGGCAGTCGGGAGCGACAGCGCTGGATCATGCCGCCGCGGCCGATGCGTATGGGCGGACGCTGCTGGGGCAAGTCGATCGAAAGTATTTGACGCATCCGGCGGCGCGGATTGCGATCGTGATCGGGCTGGGGGCGGCGCTGATTGTGCCGAGCATCCAGGCGGTCGTGAAGATTCAGAAGGCCAGCCGGGGCTCGTGGCGGATGGCGGACACGCGGCGGTCGGCACTGGGGCGGTGGCTGAGCGATGCGAAGGCGCTGACGGCGGGGCAGGATCCGTATGGGGCGGGCCACTGGTTTCCGAATCCGCCGATCGTGCTGATGGCGCTGGTTCCGCTGTCGAAGCTGTCGCCGACGGCGGCGGCGGCGATCTGGGCGGCGGCGAAGATTGCGGCGGCGGTGGCGGCGGCGTGGATGGCGGTCGATGCGATGCGGCGGGCGGGGTATTTCGTGCCGTTTGGCGTGATGGTGATGACGGCCGTGTTTGGGACGAAGCCGATCATCGCGGACTTGCAGCACGGCAACATCAACATCTTTGTGCTGCTGGAAGTCGCGGCGGTGTGGTGGCTTTTTGTGCGCGGGCGGGATGCGTGGGCGGGGGTCGTGCTGGGGCTGGCGATTGCGACGAAGGTGACGCCGGCGCTGTTGCTGGTCTACTTCCTTTACAAGCGATGTTGGAAGTTGTCGGCGATGACGGTGGTGGGGTTGGCGGTTTTCGCGATTGTGCTGCCGGGTGTTTCGCTTGGATTTGAGCGGAACGCGACGCTGCTGAAGTCGTGGTTTGACATGCTGATCGCGCCGTCGCTGCTGCATGGTTACGTGACGATCGAGGTGGCGAACCAGTCGCTGCCGGGGGTGCTGACGCGGTGGATGCACGCGGCGGGGGCGGCGATGGAGTCGCTTTCGACGACGCAGAGCATTGAGTTTGGGATGGAGGGAATGGAGCGGCCTGCGGCGGTGATTGGGCGGGCGGTGATCAAGGCCGTCGTCGCGGCGGTGTTGCTGTCGCTGGTGTGGCTGTGTCGCGGGCGTGCGCGCGACCGGCGGCGGATCGAGTTGTGGTTTGAGTTCGCTCTTGTGCTGCTGGCGATGCTGCTGCTGAGCGAGCGGACGTGGAAGCACCATCTCACGACGCTGCTGCTGATTTACCTGCCGGTATGGCAGGTGCTGACGTGCCGCGATTGGAGCGACAAGTTTCGGGCGTGGTTTGTCGGCGGGCTGGTCGCGCAGTGGGTGCTGCTTACGGGGGCGGGCGGGCTGGACGCCGTTTTCGGTGACGCGGCGGAGGACGCCATGCTCGGCGTGGGTACGGTTTGCTTTGGCTTGGTTCTCTGCTTCGTTCAAACCGCGATCATGTTGCGGCGAGCGCGAACATCTAGCCAACCGGCTTGATGTGTTCGAAGGAGTTGCGGCAGGCGTTGCAGTAGTGGATGGAGCGGCAGAGGGTGGGGCCGAAGAGGGACTCCAGATTGGTGTCCGTCGAGTTGCAGAGGGGGCAGGGGACGGCGTGGAAGTTGGATTCGACGAGCGGGGCGCCGCAGGACTTCGTCGGCGGGGCGAGGCCGAAGTCCTTCAGCTTTTTGCGGCCTTCGGGGGTGATGCGGTCGGTGGACCAGGGCGGGTCGTAGACAACATCGATGCTCGCGTCGGGGAAGCCGGCGACGCGCAGCGACTCGATCATTGCGTTGCGGATGAGATCGACGGCCGGGCAGCCGGCGAAGGTGGGCGTGAAGGCGACGCGGGCGCGGCCATCGTCGAGCGAGACGCCGGCGATCATGCCCATGTCGATGACGGAGACGACGGGGATTTCGGGGTCGGCGACGGTTTCGAGGGCGCGCCAGATGGCGTCGATGTCGGAGGTTGATGCGGCGGTGTCGGTTTGCGTTGCCATGGCCGTCACCAGGTTGCGCCCGGGTCGAGGCGGGCGACCTTCTGCATGTTTTCGATGAGGCGGATGAACTCGGGCTCATGGCGTCCGGTGCGGCCGCCGTAATTGGGCTTGGTTTTCGCGGGGAGCGAGAGGCCGACGTCGGCGAGGAATGGCGCGAGGTCGTCGTTCCAGAGCTTGCACAGCGATGATTCTGTCGGCGCGATGTTGGCATCGGCGAGGGCGGAATCGTACTGCGTCGGTTCGAACATGCCGAGGGCATGGCCGTAAGTCGCGTTGATGGCGCGCTGCAGGCGGTCGCGGCTGTCTTTGACGCGGGCGAGGTGTTTCATCAGGGTGCGGCCGTGCATGATGTGGTACTTGATTTCGCCGCGAAGCTTGCGGGCGAGCTTGGCGAGCGGGTCGAAGCTGCTGGTTTCGAGCGCGGACATACGCAGGGCGTCGGCCTCGGAATACATGAACTGGCGGGCGAGACTGATGGCCCAATCGCCCTGGGCAACGAGCTGGTCGCGGACGGGATTGTTGCAGAGCGACTCGGCCGGCGGCTGGGACTCGGGGAAGACTTCGAGGGCGACGAAGCTGCAGCAGCGGAAGTTGCGGGCTTCGCGGCGGAAGGTCTGCGTGTCGGGGTCGGGCTCGCCGAGATCATGGAGCATTGTGTACAAGGCAAGAGCGTGGCCGACCTTGTCCTGGGCCATCGAGGCGAAGGCGATGTCCTCTTCGAGGATCGGGCCTATGCCGGTCCACTCGGAGTTGCGGTGGCCGATGATGAGCGAATCGTCGGCGAGTCGATAGAGCAGGTCGATGACGGCCGGCTTGAGTTTCGGGTCGATCGCGGGCGCGGTTGCCGTGCTCATATTTCGCTCACGTCTCCGACGGCCTTGGCCCGCTTGGTCGTCTCGTAGCCGTAGGCCTCGCGGTAGCTCTTGTCGGTGCCGGGGCGGAACATGTCGGCGTCGTCGTAGTCGGTCTTGGCGATGGCATCGGCCGGGACGACCCAGAGATTGACGCAGGCCTCGCGGCGCGAGAACTGCTCTTTCGCCAGGACGATGGCGGTCTCTGCGTCCGGGGCGTGAACTGCGCCGACGTGGACGTGCGGCTCGCCGCGGGCCTGCTGGTGGAAGACTTCGAAGATTCGCCACTGGGTCTCGGACATTTTTCACCCTAAGGCGACGGCGGTCGGCGGCAACGGCGCGCGTCGGCCGGCGGCGGCGGCTTCGAGGGCATCGCGGACCCAGCGGCCGTTCTCATGCGAGAGACGGCGGGTCGCGAGGCGCTGGTCGCTGACGGGGCCGCGGCCGTTCACAACATTCTTGAACTCGGTCCAATCGGGCTCGGTGTAGGTCCACGACTTCGTGGCCTCGTCGTACTTCATGTTCCACTCGGCCGGGACGGTGAGGCCGAGATTGAACATCTTGGGCAGATACTTCCGCAAAAACTCCTGTCGCTGTTCGTCGTTCGTCTTGAGCTTGATACGCCAGCGCATGAGCTGGGCGGTGTGTTTGGATTCGCGGTCGGACGGGCCGTGGAACATCATGATCGGCTTCCACCAACGGTCGATCGCGTCCTGGAGCATCTTTTTCTGGAGCTTGGTGCCGGTGGCCATCGAGATGCACATGTCATAGCCGTGCGTGAGGTGGAAGGCCTCTTCGTAGCAGATGCGCTTGAGGGCGCGGGCGTAGGGGCCGTAGGAGCCTTCGGCCATCATCTTCTGGTTGACGATGGCGGCGGCGTCGATGAGCCAGGCGATGACGCAGACGTCGGCCCAGGTTTCGGCGGGGTAGTGGAAGACGTTGGAGTACTTGGCTTTGCCGGAGATCAGCTCGTCGAGCATTTCCTCGCGCGGCTTGCCGAGGGTTTCGGCTGCGCGGTAGAGGAGCTGGCCGTGGCCGACTTCGTCCTGGACCTTGGCAATGAGGGCGAGCTTGCGCTTGAGACTGGGGGCGTGGACGATCCAAGTGCCTTCGGGGAGCGCGCCGCAGATTTCGCTGTTGGCGTGGACGTGGATGAGGCGGATGAGCTGCTGGCGGTAGTCGTTCGGCATCCAGTCGCCGGGCTCAACCTTGTCGCCGCGCTCGACGCGGGCCTCGAAGGCGGCGAGGCGCTCTTCGTAGCCGGGATCGCCGGGGCGATCGTTTTGAATGCAGGCGGCTGCGAGCTGGACCATGGTCGTCTCCTTCAGGTGGTGCGGCGGCGGAGGCCGTCGAAGATGAAGTCGGCCATCATCTTGGCGAGGGCCTCGGAACTCATGCGGCCTTCTGCGCGGAACCAGAGATAGACGTAATTGAGCGCCGAAAGGATGAAGAGGGTGGCGTAGGCCTCGTCGACGGGCGAGAGATAGCCCTCGCGGATGCCCTGGCGGACGAGGCCGCGGAACAGCTCCTGATATTCGTCGCGGCGGGCGGTGAACTCGGCGCGGCGGGTGTCGGAGAGGTGACGCCACTCGTTGGTGTAGACCGCGGCGGAATCGAGGTCGGCGGTAATGACGCCGACGTGGGCGATGATGGCGTCGCGCAGCTTGCGCGGGGTGTCGCGGTCGGAGTCGATGACGGGCTTGAGGGTCTTGAAGAAACGGTCGGCGGAGTGCGAGACGATTTCCCAGAGCACGTCATCTTTGCTGGCGATGTGGGCGTAGAGACTGCCGCCCTGGAGGCCGACGATCTCGGCGATGTCGCGTACGCTCGTAGCGAAGAACCCGCGTTCGCGAAAGAGCTTGGCTGCGGCCTGGAGTATTTGATCCTTGCGAGGAATTGCTGTCGCTGACACACGAACTCCTAACAAACGTTTGTTAGATTATTGCGAGTTTGTGGTGATTGTCAATGTCTCTGCTGCTCGGACCATGCTGCCTGATAACGGGCCAGTCGCTGGCGCGCGGCGGCGGCACGGTCGGGTCGTGACGATGCTTCGAATTCGCCGGCGGCGGACTGCGCGAAGCGCATGGCCTCCGCGAAGCGATCTGCTGATCCATAGGCGATGGCGAGGGTCTCCAGAGATTCGGCCGAAACGCTGTCGGACATGCGGGCATTCAGCTCGGCGAGGGCGATGGCGGTCGTCGGATCGCGGAGCGCGGGGTCGGCGACTGTCGCGAGGATGCGCGAGAGGGTGTCGCGCAGGCGCCAGGTGCGCTCGGCCGGGGCTTTTGCGAGCCCGTCACGCAGGCATTGAACCGCGTCGGGGAAGTTGCCCTGCCGGGCGAGCAGCTCGCCAAGACGTGCGTACGGAGTTGGATCGTCGGTGCTGAGGGCGATGGATCGGCGGAATGCGTCGGCCGCGGCAGCGGGGTCGCCGGCGCGTTCGAGTGCGACGCCAAGGTCGGACCACACTGCTGCGGGATTGGGGTGGGTTTCGAGCGCACGCGAGAGTTCGTCGGCTGCCTCGCGGTTTCGGCCGGCGGCGATCAGGAACTGCCCGAGATCGGCGCGGGCTTCGGCGAGGTTCGGGTTGACGGCGATGACGCGGCGGTAGTCGGCGATGGCATTGTCGACCTGGCCGCGGGTGATCCACGCCTTGCCGCGGCCGCAGAGTCCAACGAGTGAGTCGGGATCGCGCTCGACGACGGCCTGCCAGAGGGAGAGGTCGTCGTGCCAGATGGGGATCTGCCGCCAGCATCCGATGATGAGCGCCACGACGAGGGCACCGGCGAGCGATGCGGCGACGGGTTTGTCCGGCCAGCGCCGACGAAGCAACGCGATGACCGATGGTACGATGGCGATGTAGAGGCCGATGCAAGCGGCGTAGAGGTAGTGATCGGAGACGGACGAGACTGCGAGATTTCCGTAGGGAGCGATTCCGATGATGGGGAGCAGCATGATGACGAACCACGCGATGCCCCAGCGGGCGATTGGATTGAGCCGGCGCCGGGCAAGGAAGAGCGCGAGGGCGACAGGGAGGAGGATTCCGGCCGGCCACCAGGAGCGTACTTCCGCCGGATTGAGCAGCCAGCGGGCGTGAAATGGCGCACAGGCGATCGGCGCAATGACGAGCCCTGCGTACCAGAGCAATGCGCGCGGGGCGGCGCAGAGTCGCTCGGTGAGAGAGGGCTGAAGCGCGTCGATGTAGCCCCGTTCGACATGCGCGGATACGGCCGAGCCTGCGACGGAGATCAGGAGAAACGGAAGGAGCGTGAGGGTCACGCGCCGCATGGAAAGTCGACAGACCCATCGACCGGCGGCGGCGGCGGCGATCGGCCAGACAACCCAGGCGGACTTACTGAGGATGGCGGCGGTAAACAGGATGAATGCGGTCAGCAATGAGGCGCGCGAGGCGGTCCGGAAGTTGCGGATGATCGCGCGGAACGCGAGGAGCGCCAAGAACGTCGAGAGCAGGTTTTTCTGTTCGGCGATCCATGCGACGGACATGACTTGAAACGGGGCGACGGCGAATAGCAGGCCGACGACGCCGCTCGCACCGGGCGTCAATCCCAGTTCGACGAGCAGGGCGACGACGAGGACGGCGTTGAGCGCGTGCAGCGCGACGCTGACGACGTGATAGCCGACGGCGCGCGGACCCCAAAGCTGATATTCGACCCAGTAGAGCGAATAGCTGAGTGGGTAGTACTGCGGCGTTTCAAGCGTCGTCCAGATTCGACCGAGACCGGCGAGCGAGCGATTGAGCGGGTTGTTGTGGACGAAAGCGGTGTCGTCCCAGGTGGTGAAATCGTTGCGGAGCGAAGGGGCGTGCGCGACAAGCGCGGCAAGGATGACCAGCAATTGCCAGCGGCGGAGAGTGCGGGTTTCGGGCGAAGTCGATCGGCTCACGTGGGCCGATTATGGCGGCGGGAGCTGGGGCTGACGACTTGCCGGCGCGGTGGCCCGAGGGGCAGCCGGCTGGGGGCTTCGCAACGCGGGGGGCGGCGACGCGAGCATGTGGTCGAAGAGGTTGCGGAACATGCGGCGCGCGGCCATGTTTCCGGGGCTGTAGTCCATCATGGAGGTGCACAAGCCCTGATTGCCGGACGAGAAGACCTGGCCGCCATTGCCGTTGGGGAAGCCGTATGCAGGCGAATCTTCGTAGAAGATGGCGCCGGCCACGTCGAATGGCTGCGGGGCAGTACCGGGGAGGTTGTTTCGCTGTGTCAATTTACCGGCGAGCAGAATATCGACGACGGGTGGCGAGGCGTAGCCGATGAAATCGGTTTCGCCGGCAGCCATGGTCTGGCCGAAGACGTCGCCGTTCTGGAGGCCGGTGCCTTGGAAGATCCAGTGATCGGCGCTTCGGACCGTGTAGTCAGTCGGGTTGTAATAGCCCGAGTAGTTGGTGAATGAGATTCCCTGCAGGGCCTCGCCGGGCCGGTTCATGAAGTACTCGCGCCAGTAGGTGGTGACGAGTTCGTTATTTACGCCGTTCATCGGGTCGTCCGGAATCGCCGTGCTCTTGTAGCAAATCATGGTTTGGCCGTCATCCTCGTACCGTACTTGCCACCAGAGGTCATTGGCGCCAAAGAACACGAGATGTCCGCCACGCCGGTGGTGCGCAATGATGGCGTCGTAGAACGATCGCGAGTTGTATTCGAGGTGAGCGGAAAAAACGACGATGTCGTACGCAAGCAGGAGCGACGGATTCTGGTCGATATCCCACTCGGTGAGGAATTCCACGGGATAACCTTCCGCTTCGAGCCTGCCGTAGCAGCGAACGGTCAGAAAAGCGCCCTTGCCGAGACCGTTTTCAGCCCAAAACGGTCGAAGGAAGGAGACTTGCGTTGCCAGTGGATTGCCGATGTAGAGACTCTTGCCGCCCCAGAAGTTGTAGGCGTTTCGGGTGTTGTACTCCATGCAGAAGAGGATGCGGCTGATCGAACCGGGTGTCGGATTTCGAATGACGAACGGATGCAGATGAGTTTCGCCCGTGTTTGACGAGAAGCGAGCGTAGTAACTGCCCGGCGGCCAAGCCTGAGGGACGACCCAAGTGTAATCGACGGGCCAATCCGGGCTCATGCCGTTGGTGGTCAGGAACGGATAGAAGCTGCCCGGGAGCCCGGTGACGGTCGCGATGGTCTGAGGCGTCAGGCCGTCGCGCACGATATCGATGGAATAGGTGGGGCTTGATGACGATACGTGAAATTCGATGGCATCTCCGGCGACGTAGCTCTTGCGATCGGTGTACGCGTGGATGAGACCGTGGGCGCGCTGCGGAAGGACAGAAACGAAAACGAGCAGAACTAGCGGCAGTCGGAAGCTCATGGCAAATAGACCCTCGTGAAGGCCTGAATATCCCGCCCGTCCAGCTCTCCGTCACCGTTGAGATCGCCGATGACGACGTGACACGGATCGGAGGGCGAACCTAGGAGCGCGCCGACGAAGGCCTGACGATCCGCGAAGTCAAAATCGCCGTCGAAGTCGAAGTCCGCCGCAACCAGGATGGGAATCGCGTAAGGCGCAGGCGGGAGGTTCTGTAATTGAACATTGAACGCCACGAAGGATGTGGAAGCGTTCAGGCGGAGTCGGAGCGAGACGGTCAAGTTCGTTGGAGCGCCCGGCTTCGGCGTGATGAGCGCTTTGTAGATACCCGGAGCGTAACCTGTCAATTGGACGACGGCGTCCGCTCGGGAATCGCCGGAGACATCACGCTCGACGTAGACGGCGCCGGGGATTTGCTGCGCGGTCGGACTGATTTGACGCTCAAGGGGATCGGTGACGGTCAGGGTGACCGGCGGCGGATTACCCGGAGCCAGGCCCGAGCCGGTGAGGACCTCGAGGGCGATGCACAGCGGCGCAAGGCCGGGACCATTCCAGCCGGCGCGCAATTGGCGGGCGTCGTCGAAGTCAATATCGCCATCGTGGTTCAGGTCGGATTCCGAACAATCCGGAGGAACGGGTGCGCCCGGGCCGCCGGCGGCCAGGCAATCCTTGAAAAGGACCCAGTCCGGAAAGCTGACGCCGCCATCGTTGTTCAAGTCACCAGCGCCATCGCAAGGATCTCCGGCGCCGTCACTGTCGGAGTCGACCTGCGATGGGTTGTAGATTGTCGGACAGTTGTCGCACTCATCGCCGATGCCGTCGCTGTCACCGTCGTGCTGCGAGGCGTTGCTGATCAGCGGGCAATTGTCACACACGTCACCGAGGGAATCGCCGTCTGGGTTGAGTTGATCGGCGTTGGGTTGAACCGGGCAGTTGTCGCATTCGTCGCCGACGCCGTCGCTGTCGGCATCGGCCTGAGTTGGATTGGCGATTGCCGGGCAGTTGTCCAACACGCAGGTGTTGGCGGCAAACCCCGGATCTCCGAAGCCGTCGTGATCGATATCGGTGCAGGTGTCGCATGCATCGCCGGAGCCGTCTTGGTCGGAATCCTGCTGGCCGGCGTTGGCGACGGTCGGACAATTATCTACTCCGATGAGCACACCGTCGCCGTCTTCGTCGAGCTCCGAAAGATAGGCGCGTCCGGCGTTGTTGGGCGCCGCAGCGGGGTTTTCGAGAAATGCCCCGACGGCGATTCCATTCTGACCGGGGCCGCCCAAGGCGGGCACGCCGGCGACGGAGCAGCCAAAGTTGCCGCCGACCTCGATGTTCGGAGAGGAGATGGTCGCCAGGCGCAGCGCGGTCGCACCCGAGTAGACATATGAGCGACCGGCTTCGATGCCGCCGAGCGTTGGATCTTCCCGGGGAGCACCGACGACAACATCGCCGCGGCCATCGCCATTGAGGTCATCGATTCCGGCGAGACTGAAGCCGAATTCTCCGTCATTCTCGGGAGTCGGCGAATCGAGGCGAAAGAGCGCCGCGCCCGACGCACCGGAAAAGACAATGACGAATCCCGCGTGGTAAGGCCCGGGCCCGCCGTAGTCGATGCCGTAGTTGAGCATGGCGACGGCGACATCGCCCTTGCCATCGCCGTTCACGTCGGAAAGGCCGGCGACGACACGCCCGAGGAGGGTGTAGTACCGACCCTGTGGAAACGCGGAAAAGGTTTGAAGCAGGGATCCGCTCACGCCGGAGAAGAGATACGCGCGGCCGGAGTTCGGATAGGTGTTGTTCGGGTTTTCCTGCGGTGCGCCGATGACCACGTCGCCGAAGGCGTCGCCGTCGGCACTTGGCAGGCCGTCGACCGAAATGCCGAATTGCCCGCCGGGCTGCGGAATCGGCGACGTGTACGTTCGGAGCAGGGCACCGTTTGCGCCGGAGAAAAGATAAGCGCGGCCGGTCTGATCGGGGGACGTTGGCCCCTCCTTGTAGGCGCCGATGATGACGTCGCCGATGCCGTCGCCATCGACATCCGGGACACCGCCGGCGCTCCAGCCGAACATTCCGCCTTCCTGGGGATTCGGTGTGTTGAAGGTCGCGAGCAAGTCGCCGGTGGCGGATGAGAAGAGGTAGGCCTGGCCGGACCGGACGGACTCGCCGGTGGGGATTTCGTTGTAAGCGCTGACGAGGATGTTGTCGGGTCCGGCTGCGTTTCGCACGCGAGCGACGCGAAAGCCAAACTGGCCGACGGTTTGTTCATTGGGGGAGACGATGGTTCGGATCAGCGAGCTGTCGGCGCTGGATAGAATGTGGACCCGGCCGGCGAAGGCGGGGTGGCCTTCTACGGTCTCGTTTGGTGCGCCGACAACCAGGTCGCCACGAGCATCGCCGCTGACGTCGGCAATGCCGGCGACAGCTCTTCCGAAGAAGCCAGCGGACTGCTGCACGGGTGACTGCAGAGTAAGCCCCTGTGCCCGCAAGGTCCGAGTCGATGCGACGACGATGGAAGCAGCGACCGCGGCGAGTGTACCAACGGTCCGGAGCATTTATCCCACTCCCGTGAGCTAGATTATCACATGATGGGGCTGCCGAATCAACACCGTCCGGGAAAGCATGTAGTCCGATCAATCCACGCAGGCCGGGGCGGCGAGGGGGGTGGCCTTGAGCGATAGCATGCGGTCGAGGGCGATGCGGGCGAGGGTGCGGGTCTCGGGATCAACCCTTATCTGGTTGACGATTTGGCCCTCGGCAAGGTGGTCGAGAACCCAAAGCAGGTGTTTCATATCGATGCGGTACATGGTCGTGCAGAGGCATTGAATGCCGGAGAGGAGGCGGACAAAGACGCGGCCGGCGAGCCGCTCGTCGAGGCGGTGAACGAGGTGCACCTCAGTTCCGACTGCCCACTTGCTGCCGGCCGGAGCGGATTCCAAGGTTTGAATGATGAATTCGGTGCTGCCGACGACGTCGGCCTTCTGGACGACGGACCAATCGCATTCGGGGTGGACGATGACCTTGAATTCAGGGTCGATGCGACGGATGTCGTCGATCTGTTTGGCGGTGAACAACTGGTGGACGCTGCAGTGGCCTTTCCAGAGAATGAACTTGGCGGCGGCGAGCGCTGCGGGGGTATGGCCGCCCAGGTCTTCGTGGGGATCCCAGACGATCATCGAGTCGAGCGGCCAGCCCATGGCGTAGGCGGTGTTGCGGCCGAGGTGCTGGTCGGGGAGGAACATGACTTTGCGGTTGGTATTGAGGGTCCCGGGGCGATCGCCGCGAAGGGCCCATTCGAGGACGCTGCGCGCATTTGACGAAGTGCAGCATGCGCCGCCGTGGCCGCCAACAAAGGCCTTCACGGCGGCAGATGAGTTTACGTAAGTGATCGGGACGATCTCTCCCGGGACAATTTCGCTAAGCTGCCGCCAGGCATCCTCGAGTTGATCAATCTGGGCCATGTCGGCCATGCTGCAGCCGGCGGCCAGGTCGGGCAGGACGACGACGACGCGGTCATCGGTGAGGATGTCGGCAGACTCGGCCATAAAGTGGACGCCGCAGAACACGACAAACTCTGCATCTCGTTGTGCTGCAGCGAGTTGCGATAGTTTCAGGCTGTCACCGGTGAAGTCGGCGAATTGAATGACTTCGTCTTGCTGGTAGTGGTGGCCGAGGATGACGAGCCGCTTACCGAGTTGGGACTTTCGAGCGAGGATGGCGGTCGTCAGCTCGTCCGGCGACAGTCGGGCGTATTTTGGCGGCAGCGGGGGCTGGTACAGCATGGCGGGGTATTGTACGAGTGGCCCTCGGCCGGCCGCAATCCTGGGGCGTGCGGAGGGATTTCAGACGTCGCAAGAATCGGCACAACTCCATTGATTGTCGGATCGTAGACTCTTGGGCGTTGCATGAACGACATCGAACGGCTGACCAAACTTTACTCCGGGGGTCAGCGTTCTAACTCATTGTGAATGTGCGGGATATGCGGGAAGCGATCGGCCGCGCAGAAGTCGGGGCGAAATTCGTTGCGGCGGCTGAAAGCATGTCATTATAATGGCACAGAGAGTGCGTAAACGAGACCAAAAACCCGAACCGAGGTCTGCCGAGTTGGAACTGGGCGTCACCAAGCAGCAGAGCAGCGACTTAAACTTTTACCTATATAAGCGGGCGCTGCATCCCGAGCTCTTTCGGATTTATCTGGACCGGCATGTCGAGGCGGCGAACTACCAGGCCGACCTCTGGATTGTCGGCCTCAGCCACCTCGTGAGCTTTCAGACCAGCGGTTCGATCATCACCGAGTTGACGGGGGCGTCGAGCGACCTCTTGACGGACCGGAACCTGGTGACCCAATTCAAGTTCCGCGGGGAGCGCGATTTTCAGTTCCGGTTCGACGACGGAACCAAGTACATCTTCAGCAGCCAGGTCGAGGAGATGAACGAGCACATCTTCCGGACGACCTATCGCGAGCTGGTCCGCGACGCCAAGAAAAAGGGCATGTTCGTGCCGTACAAGCAGTGGGCGTCGGGCGGATTGGAGCCGTTTTCGTTCCTCGACTACGAGACGCGCGATCGCGAGATGCATGTACACGCCTATCACGCCTTCCCGGGCGAGTGGCGAATCCTCCGGACGCAGTCGATCTTTGAACTGCCGGGCGGCTGATCGCGGGGTTCGCACCACAATCCGATTGTGATACGCTGTGCGACATACGGCCCGTTTGGCCGGCCCGGTGCACTCATGTCCGATCCAGCCCATGGCGATGAGACGCGATTGAGTGGACCGGACGATCTGCTCCCGCGCGGAAGCAGCGATTCCGGGGTGACCGCGCCATTCGGCGGTGCGCATCGGCTGGTGGTTAACCCGCCGACACAGGTTGGACCTTACTACATTCTCGAACCCATCGGCGAAGGGGGCATGGGAAGCGTCTACCTCGCGGAACGACGCGAGCCGGTTCATCTTCGCGTCGCCCTCAAAGTCATCAAGCCCGGAATGGATACGCGCGAGATTATCTCTCGCTTCGAGGGTGAGCGTCGCGCCCTCGCCATGATGAATCATCCGGGCATCGCGCGCGTACTCGATGCGGGTGCTACGCCGGACGGCCGACCGTATTTCGTCATGGAATACGTCGCCGGCGTTCCCATTACGCAATATTGTGACACGAACCGCTCGACGAACGCCGAGCGTCTCAATCTTTTCGTTCACGCCTGTATGGCCGTTCAGCACGCGCACGACAAGGGCGTCATCCACCGCGACATCAAGCCATCGAACGTGCTTGTCACGATGCAGGACGGCAAGCCGGTGCCAAAAGTTATCGACTTCGGAGTGGCGAAGGCGACCCAACAATTGCGGACGGAACGGACTGTCTTCACGCACCATGGACAGCTGATCGGGACGCTGGAATACATGAGTCCCGAACAGGCCGAGATGTCCGGGCTGGAAGTCGATACACGGACGGACGTGTATTCCCTCGGTGTTGTTCTGTACGAACTGCTGGTCGGGGTGCTTCCATTCGACAACAAGACGCTTCGCCAAGCGGGCCCGACGGAGATCCACCGGATCATCCGCGAAGTCGATCCGCCCAAGCCGAGCACACGGTTAAGCACGATGGGCGAGAAGCGAACGGATATCGCCAACCGCCGCCGGCTGGACCTGCGCGCACTGCAGCGGGAGCTGAGCGGCGAGCTGGATTGGATCGTGCTGAAGGCGATGGAGAAAGATCGTACGCGGCGATATGAGTCGGCCGCCGCGCTCGCGGCCGACATCGAGCGTTACCTCAACGAGCAGCCGATCGAGGCGCGGCCGCCGAGTGCGATCTATCGCGCCCGGAAGCTCCTACGGCGGCGGCGAATCGGCATTTCGCTCGCGGCCTTGGGCGTCGTCGCCGTGCTTACAACGGGAATCGCCGTCGCCAACCGGCGCTCGGCCAGCCGCACGGCCAGCGAGTCCGCACTTCAGCGCTCGGCAGATCTCGCACAACAGGCCGGGCTGTTCATTCGGGCAGGGGATTTGAGCGCCGCGGAAGACGCGCTTCGCGAAGCCCTATTGCTCGATCCGGACAACATTAACGCGCTGCTCAACCGGGCTACGATACGGCGGCAGCAATGGGAAGAAACTCGCAATCCCGCGACGGCCGACGAAGCAATGGCGTGTCTCGATCGGGTGATCCAACTTAGGCCGAAGAGATACGAGACGTTCAACATCAAGGGTGTATTTCTGCGCAATCTCGGTCGGATTGATGAGGCGATCGAGCAGCACCGCATCGCTGCGGGTATCGAGCCCGACTATGCGCCCAACTGGGTCAGTCTCGCCAACGCCTGGGTACTCAAGGGCGATTTCGACCAGACCGAACAATGTCTCAAGACGGCCGCCAGCAAACCTCCGACGCCGGGCGATAATCGACCTTGGCAGCGATGGCACAATCTGGCCGCGCTGCAACTTGCACGCGACGACCCGGGGGCGACGACGGCGCTCGAACGTGCGATCGAGCTTGGTGCAAAAGAGCCTGATGTGTGGCTGTTGCGGGCGAAGGCGTGCTTGCTGCTGAAGGCTGCGTACGACCCGCGACAGGCGGTTAACGCGGCGACGACGGCTGAAAACTTGCTGCGGCCGGCACCGGCATCCGCGCACGTGAAGCGCGTTGCGGCGTTGGCGTTGCTGCGGGCGGGAGACAATTCGGGTGCGCTCGCCACGGCCGATCGCGCGGCGGATTTGAAGGATTCGCCGCTCGTCTATTCGAAGCTGATCAGCGCGATAGCGCTCGCAAGACTCAGCCGGTCGGACGAGGCGAAAGCGCGCCTCGCCGAAGCGCAGTCCGCGTGGTCGGCACAGTTCGAAAAAGTGAACGCCGGCATTTCGGGAAATGTGGAGAACGGGCTGCTGTGGTTTGAGACAATTCGCGAGCTGCAGGCCTTGAAGTCTGAAGCCGAACAGCAGATTCCGACGAGCCGATCCGAACCCGGTACGCGCTGAAAACAATTCTTGAGTCTCGCGCTCCGTTTTGGTAAACTCAGCACAATCCGCAGGTTGCGGCAAACGAATCATGGGAGGGAAGTTTCACCAAATTCGCGGGTACTCTTGTTGAAATACTGATTTCTCTTGGCCACATCCAACAGGTTTCCCGTTGCACTCAAGGAGATATCACATGCGCTTTTTCGTCCGAATGGGCCTTCCGTTGGTCGTCCTCGGCGTATTCCCGGCACTCGCGCGTGCGCAGACGGCCGGAATGGTCAGCTTTCAGGGATTGATTCGAGATTCCGGTGGCACGCCGATCCCGACCAGCCAGCCGGTGGATCTGGAGTTTACACTCTGGACGGATGTCGTGGCCGGGTCGCAGGTCGCAGGGCCGTGGACGCAGAGCGGCCTGACGCCGAACGGCGGTATCGTGAACACCAAGTTCGGGCCGGTAGCGGCGAGTGCTTTCAATGGCTGTACACCTGGAACGGCGTGTCGCTGGCTCCAAGTCCGAGTCACCCCCGCGGGAATTGGAAACTGGACGACGCTATCGCGAACCGAGTTGGTGACACCTCCCGGCGTTGCCGAACAGGTGAACCGTCCGGCGACTGGGACGTCCGCGCTTGTGCCGGACGCAAATGGAAACCTCGGGATTGGGACGACGACATCGCTTGCGAGAGTGGATGCCGTCGGCAGCGCGCCCGTCGAAGGCAACCCGAATGTCATAGCGAGGTTCCGTGCAAGCGAGAGCGGAGGGTCCAACGCTGGTGTCATTATTGGATGCCAGAACGGCAATGCACCGTACATCGCAGATGCGCCCGCAGGCGGCACGTCACTCGGACTTGGCTTTTGGACGAATAATTCCGTACGACTAAAGATCACGCCGTCCGGCACCGTCGGGATTGGAGCGGCGAATCCACTAGGCGACGTAGGTGATCTGCACCTGGGTGGGGCGACGGAGGTCGTGCTATCACTCGGCGACCATGCCACAGCGAGCAACAATGTCCATTGGGTACTGAACGACAGCGGCGGCCAGCGCGGCTTGAGACTGTACAGCGGCAATTACGGCAGCGGCACGCCTTTGCTGACATTGGCGAACTCCGGAAACGTTGGGATCGGGACTGTAACTCCATCACAGAAACTCGACGTCGTCGGGAACGCGACTGTCTCGGGTACTGTGACAGCCGCGTCGCTGAGTGGGAACGGGAGCGGTCTGACAAGTTTGAACGCCAGCAACGTTTCGAGTGGTACCCTTTCCGACGCACGGCTATCCGGCAACATCCTCCGGTCTGACAATCTGCAGTTCTTTGAAATGATCGGCGGTACGCCGTTCATTGATTTTCACAATGGTAACGACCCCGCCGACTTTGACTATCGGATCATCAACGATTCGGATCAACGGTTGCGATTCGTCCCAAGTGCCAACAACTCGGTACTGACTCTGACCAACGCCCGCGTTGGAATCATGGAGATCTCACCCGCTGTAGCGCTGGAAGTTGGCGGGGCAATCCGGGCGTCTGGCAATATCTCGTCGACCGGCGGCACATGCTGCGGATCGGACTCGCGCCTCAAGAAGAATATTCAGACCCTGCGCGGCTCACTCGACAAATTGCTGGCGATGCGCGGCGTACGCTTCCAATGGAAAGACCCGTCGGCTGAGGGCGTTCCGGCCGGTCCGCAGATCGGCCTTGTCGCGCAGGAAGTCGAGTCCGTGATGCCGGAACTGGTCGTCACTGACGAGAAGGGGTTTAAGTACATCAACACCACCGGCTTCCCCGGATTGACCGTCGAGGCCATCCGCGAGCTCAAGAAAGAAAACGACGAACTCAAGGCCCGACTGACTGCGGTCGAATCGGCACTAGCCAAATTGCAGGCGGCAAGCAGCTCGGCCCGCGCGTCGGGCAAGTAGTATGTTGAATTCACACGGATGGAACGCACAGCGGTTTGGAGTATGGCTCCTCACCTTTCTAGTCACGGCGAGCCCCGCCGCGGCGCAGCCGTATCAAATTCGTCCGGGTGAAGCCACAGTCACGCTTGGCGGTGGGTTCACTGACAACAACTCGTTCCTCGTCGTCGGCCAGCCAATCGGGGGAAGTCTGGTCGGTTTCGGATACACCATTCAAGCGGGTCTGGTCCCAGCACTGTTTCCGCCTGGAGCGTTCGTAGCAACAATTTGGAAACCGGAGAGCGGCACCTGGAGCGTAGCAAGCAATTGGACGGGCGGCGAGGTTCCCGACAACAGTGGGGCGAAGCTATTTCGCGTGTTTGTCAACAATCCGACTCCTGCGCCGGGGAACTTCGTCGATCCGGTCGTCACGCTGAATCAAGGTGCAACAATAGCCGAGCTGACCGTCGCCGCAGGCGCGCGGCTGGAAGTCAATGATGCATCCGGCGCTAATCGGACGCTCCAGTTTCAGGGACTGGCCGGCACGAACGCGTCGAACGCAGGGACGATTCGGGTTACCACTGGCGCGGTGCAACTCCGTGACCTGACGCTGAAGGACATGCAAATGTCGCAAACATCCGGGGGGAGGCTTGAAGCCTCTCGGAGCGCGGGCCCGAGGGCAACGCTTTCGCTCGTGAACTGTCTGGTGACCGGTGGCACCGTCCAGGCCGTCGGCGATTCGGCGGAAGTTCTGATCTACACCGTGAACGGCCAGACGACGCTTTCGAATGGACAATTCTCGGCGCTCGGCGGTGGCCTCATGCGCGTTCAGAACAGCGCGACCGGCAGCCCCGATTTCGAGGTGGACGGCGGCGGACTGGAGTTCAAGCGGACCGATCTTGGGGCCGCGAGCGTATCGGCCTCAACTTTGACGATCGACGGCACATCGGACGGTCCGGGGGTGACAATTGGCGGAAACGCGGGCGGGGACTTCACGGTCACGTTCAGCGGGGCAATCGTGTATTCGTCGAGCCCGTTGTTGCGTGGGAGCACGCCCCCGATCATTGCACAGGACCGTGCGCGGGTCATCGCGCTCGGCGACGTGGTGTTTCAGAATGGACCGGCGACTGTTCAATTTCAAGGCGGGAGCACGATCAGCATCGGCGGCAGCTTTGTAAATCACTGCACATCGCCGGCGACGTTTGACTCGGTCGCGGGCGACGTTCGACTTACGCCGCCGCCGGCTTCGCAGCCGCAGCTATTCGAAGTGGCGGGACACGACTTCGGGTTCAATGTTGCGCAGGGTTTTGCGAGTAATTTCGCGCTGCAACGGTTGGAAATTGGTGGCGGCCGAAGCGTGCGACTGGAGGATGTCTATGACAATACGGGTGACGGGGCTTGCAATGACGCGCTCTATGTATATGAATTCGTGATCGGCTCGAATGCCGACGTCACTGTCGACTGCTGTCGCGTTTACTACACGACGATGACCGGTAGCGGCACGAACTACAACTTCTCATTCACCAATGGCGGTCGCGTCAGTTATGTTGGCTTGGCTGGAGATGTGAATGCAGACGGCGCTGCGAATGCGGGTGACATCCCGGCGTTTGTCGCGGGACTTCTGAACCCGGCTAACACAAATCCGGATCGATACTTCCGCAGCGACATCACGCGCGACGGAAACGTTAACGGGCAGGACGTACAGGCGTTTATCGCAGTGATACTCGCTTCATAGGGCTCAGCGCACAAGACGACGGCCGGCGTTGAGCCGGCCGTCGAGAGGGAGAATCGAGAGGTAATCGGGTGAGGCGTTTTGAACTTACGGTCGGATAGCTGGGGGGAGAAATCGGTCCAATCCGAGCATGTCCATGACGGCGTCGCGCGGGTAGGCTGGGGCGAGCAGTTCGTCGATTTCGGGGAACGGAATCCAGCGTTGAACGCGGACTGCTGTGATTTGAGACGATCAGCGAACTAGCGGGGCTGCGCGGGGGAGCTTGAACGGCGGGGCGGATTCTGATAAACTCTGTCTAAATCAGGGGATGCGACGATCGTTCGGCCGCACTCGCAGACTCGCCGAATCCGGGCACAAGATTTTGAGTGCAGGCGGGTACGTAGACTGATCATACCGTGCTCGCTGACGTAACGGCGGCGCCGAGTGGCGGACGTACGACGCGCGTCGCGGGTGCATTGAGGTGGAAACATGTTGCGCATGGCGGTTCTTTCGCTGTTGGCCGTGCACGTGGCGGCGTTCGCCGTCGGCGGGCAGACGGCGGCGCTTGATCGCCGGCCGGACGGGACGGACCCAGCGGCGCTGGGTGGCGACGGCGACGGAGACGGCGTCCTGGATGGGGTCGACAACTGCCCGAGTACCTTTAATCCCGGCCAGGAAGACTGCGACAGTGACGGAGTCGGAGATGCATGTGATTCGCCGCTGCCTGCGCGGCTCTATGTCGATCGAAGCGCGACGGGAGCGAACAGCGGGGCTTCGTGGACGGATGCGCTGACCGAGCTGCGGGTGGCGTTGGCGCGGGCCGCGTGTTCGGGTGGGGCGGTTTCAGAAATCTGGGTTGCGGATGGGACGTATCGTCCGACCAGCGGCCTCTCTCGCGGGATTTCATTTCAACTGTTGAATGGCGTTGCGGTGTACGGCGGATTTGCCGGAGGCGAGACGACGCTGGGTCAGCGCGATCCGACGACGAATATCTGCGTTCTCAGCGGCGATCTGATGCAGAACGACGGGCCGAACTTTTTGAATTACAACGATAACTCAACGCACGTGGTCAGCGCGACGGGCGTCGACGCGACGGCGATTCTCGATGGCTTTGAGATTCGTGGCGGAAACGCGAACGCCTTCTCCGGGGCCAACAGCATGGGTGGCGGGCTCTATGCCAATGGGGGCAGCCCGACGATTCGGCGATGCACCTTTCGGCTAAATCACGCGACGAACGGAGGTGGACTGCTGATCGAAGGGGTCACGAGCGTATTGCTCGAAGAGTGTCGGTTTGAGGACAACGCGGCGTCGAGGGGCGGCGGCGGCGTTCGCCTGCCGGGCGTGAATGACGGACCGTTCGGGACGCCGGTCGTTCGGGATTGCGTGTTTCTGCGCAATGCCGGGGGGGTGACGGTCAACGGCGGTCCGGGCGGTTTCACGGTCGCGAATGCCGATGCGACGATTACGGGCTGCCGGTTCGAGGCGAATACCGGCCGTTCATCGGCGGGTGCGCACTTCAACGGCGGCGGAACGGTGCTGGCGAGCCAATGCGAGTTTGTACGGAATGTCGCCGGAGGGCCCGCCGGCTTTTGCAACGGCGGCGGCCTGGGCCTGGCAAGCGGCTCGCTGACCGCGCGGATTGCAAGTTGTCGCTTTGAGGGGAACAAGGCGATCAACGGGACCGACGGGAGGGGCGGCGGAATTGTCTACCACAATGGTGCGCTGACCCTGACAAACCTGACCTTCGTTGGCAATGAAGCGGAACGAGGAGGGGCCGTTTTTGCCGGGTCGGGCGGCAATCGAAAGCTGGCAAACTCGGCCCTGGTGGCAAACCGGGCGACCGTGGCCGGAGGAGCGCTGGAATACGAAGCCGACTCGGGTGGACAGTTCATCACCCTCTCGAACTGCATTTTCCATGGGAACAGTGATGCCATTGCGGGGACGTCATCGGATCAGATTCTCAACTCCGGCCCCGGCGCGATTACGGCCACCTATGACTTGATTCAGGGTGGGTTCGGGGGCACCGGGAACGTCGACGCGAATCCCAATTTCATTCGAACGCCGAGTGCCGGAGTTGACGGCCAATGGGGTACGGCGGACGACGATTACGGTGACCTTCACGTCATGCCCGGTTCGCCGTGCATCGATTCGGCGAGCACGCTTGAAGTGGTGAGCGACTTCACGGATCTCGACGGCGACAGCAATACTGCGGAACGCGTTCCATATGACCTCGACGGCAACAAGCGGCTGGTCAACGATCCGGCGACGCTTGATACCGGAGTGCCGGAGACGATGGGTGGGCCGGTTGTGGACATGGGCCCTTACGAGTTTTTTCCGGATTGCAACAACAATGGCGTAGATGACGCGGATGATATTGTGGCGAATCCGTCGATCGACGTGAACCCGACGGACGGAGTGCCGGATTCGTGCTGCTATTGTGCGGCGGCGGGCGTCTGGAGCAACTCCATGACGTGGAGCTGCACGGCCGTGCCGAACAACGGGTCGCCGCCTGGCAGCCGATACAACGTCAATATTACGTGTCCGGTTCCGACGATCACGCTGGACATTCCGGTGACGATTGATTCGGTGCGTGTCGAGCCGGGACAGGCGCTGGCAGTGACGGGCGGCGACCTGGTGATCGATTCGGCGAGCGGTATTACGAATCACGGGACGCTGTCGGTGGGGTCGGGCCGGAGCATCGTGGCGAGCGCGAGTTTTGTGATGGGCGGCGGTGCGGAGGTCGAGTTGAATGCGGCGACGGCGTCGCTTTCGTCGGCAACTGTAGCAGACGCGATTACGGTCACCGGGGTCGTCGGCGGATTCGGGACGATCGACGCGCGGGTTCAAAACAATGGGACGATCCGGGCGACGGCGTCGGGAGAAACATTGCTCCTCACGGGAACCAGCCCCGTGCAGAACGACGCGACATTTGAGGCGAGCGGCGGCGGCACCTTGAGCATAGAGAAGAGTGTATCGGGGAGCGGGCAATACGTTGCCGATGGCGGGACATTGCGGATGCGGCCGGGTGCCGGGGGCAGCGTGTTGAGCGGCTCGACGCTAACGGTACGGGGCGACGGGGCGATCGACATTGCCGGAGACGGGTCGAACGACTTTGTCGCGACGTTCAACGACGGGGTGGTGATTTCGAGCACCGTGGTCATGCGCGGGAGCACGCCGCCGATCATCACGGCAGGGGATCGAGCGCGGATCGTGTCGCTTTCAAATATTTCGCTGGACGGGGCGATTAACGCGACGTTCAGTCCGACGTCGCTGGTGCAGGCAGGCGGGAGCTTTGCGAATCACTGCACGACGCCGGAGACGTTTGATTCGACCCAGGCAACGGTGGAGTTTGTCAGCGGCAACGGCGTGTCGCCGCAGTTATTTGAACTGGCGGGAGTCAATCTTGGGCCGGCGAACCCGGCGGGGTTTGTCGACAATTTCGCCATGGGACGCGTGCTGGTTGACGCGGGGCGGAGCGTGCGGTTTGAGGATTCGTTCGACAACACAACGACGCAGCCGTGCGACGAAGTGTTATACGTCGATGAGTTCGATATCGGCGCGGGGGCGGTGGTGTCGATCGACTGCGGGCGTGTCTATTTCAATTCGATGAGCGTAGGTAGCGGGGTGACGATCACTTTGCTGAACAATGCGGGGCTCATTCATGTCGGCCCGGCGTGGGACATTGATGGGAACGGGATTCGCGCGGCGGCCGATGTGAGCGCGATGGTGGCAGCACTTACTCACGGTCCGGCGGCGAATCTCGCGGCGTATTATCGCGCGGACGCGAATGGCGACGGGCGGACGGACGCGCGCGATATCCAACAATTCATGGCTGCGTATCTCGGGCCGTAACTTCTCTTCGCCAAATAAAACGGCCGGCGAAATCGCCGGCCGTTGAATGAAACACGGTTGGGTTGTTGGCTGACTTAAGGCCGAACCGCCGCGGGCAGGTAGCTCTGCAGGCCGAGCATGTCCATGACGGCGTCGCGCGGGCCGGCTGGGGCCAGCAACTCGTGGATTTCGGGGAATGGCATCCAGCAGAGGGCCTGCGGCCGGCGGGCGAACAGGCGGAGCTGCATGTCGAACGAGAGCGGACTCACCGGCGCCTGAGCGGCGCGGGCGCCTTCGAGCGGGGTCGAGATGAAGCCGGCGAAGTTCTCAATCAACTCGCCGAGTGAACTCGGGCGCGGATAGTGGACGAGGCGGATCTCGCTGCTGGTCGGGATGTTGGCCATCTCGCGAGCCGAGGTGATCGCATCACGCAGACCACCGAGGCGGTCAACGAGACCGATCTTCAGGGCCTGACGGCCTGTGTAGATGCGACCTTCGGCGACCTTTCGCACTTCGTCCTTGGGCATCTTGCGCGTGACGGAGACGCGATCGAGGAAGACTTCGTAGAAGTCGAGAATGAACTTCTGGAGGAAGTCGCGGTCTTCGGTGCGCATGTCCTTGAAGCCGGCGCCGAAGAGGGCCCGCTTGCCGCGCTGCATCTCGGAGATGTTGATGTCGGCGCGGTTAATGGCCGAGGCCTGATTCGCGAGGATCGCGAGGACGCCGATTGAGCCGGTGATCGTCGTGGGCTCGGCGTAGATCATGCGGGCGGGGCAGGCGATGTAATAGCCGCCGGAGCCGGCCACGGTGCCCATGCTGACGACGATGGGCTTTTCTTCGTCGAGTTCGCGGAGCTTTTTCCAGATGACGTCGGATGCGTAGCCCGAGCCGCCGGGGCTGTCGATCCGCAGGACGACGGCCTTGATGGTCTTGTTCTTGCGGATCTCGTCGATGGTCTTGCAGAACTCGTCGCGCATGATGATCTGCGAGGAGAAAGCGCCACCCATGCTGAAGTCGACGATCGGGCCGCGGGCGTGGAGGACGGCGATCTTGGGGCCGACGGCCTTGTAGCTGTCCTGGGCCTCGCGGAAGCTCTTGTTGATGGCGTTGAAGATGTCCTGCAACGACGTGAGGTCGCCGAAGTCGGGACCCCAGCCATCGGCCTTGTTGTACTTGTAGCGTTTCAGGACGCGGTCGCGATAGTCGTCGTAGTAGGCGATGTGATCGATCAGGCCGCGGGCCTTGGCATCTTCGGCGGTGAAGAGGGCGATGTCGATGGCGGCCTTGACCTTCTCGGGAGAGAGCTTGCGGCCGGTGGCGATCATGTCGACGTAGTCGTCGAACCAGCTATCGAGGATCTCGTTGAACTCGGTTTTGAAGAACTCGCTCGGTTCGCGGCGGTTCATGAAGCCGGGGTACTTAAAGGCGCCGGCGGTGATGACATCGAACTCGATGCCCTGCATCTGGTACATGCCGCGCATGAAGGGGAAGGCGCGGCCGATGCCGGGGATCGAGAGGTCGCCGGTCGGGGCGATGGCGATCTCATCGGCTTCGCAGGCGAGGAGGTAGCCGGAGGGGTCGCCCGAGTTCAGATAGGCGACGACCTTCTTGCCGGTCTTCTTGAAGTCGACGACGGCGGCGCGAAGCTCTTCGATGTCGGGGATGCCGAGGTTGACGCCGTCGAGATTCATGAGGACGGCGCCGATGTCATCGTCCTTGCCCCACTTCTCGAAGCGGGTGAGCAGGTCGCGGACTTCCTGCGTGCGGCCGAACGAGGGGATGTTCAGGCCCTTGGACGCGACCAGGAACTGATCGAGCTTCAACTCGATGAGCTTCTTGATGGGCGAGGGCTTGGGCTTCTTGTCCTTGTCCTTTGACTTGTCTTTGTCCTTCTCGTCGTCCTTGTCCGAGGACTTGGAGTCTTTTTTATCTTTCGCGCGCTCGACCTGTTCGGTCTTGTCGGCCTTGTCCTTGTCGTCGTCGACGGGATCGTCGTCGGCGAAGACGGGCAGTGGCAGCAGCGCCAGCATCAGCAGCAGTCCGAGCAGGTTTCGTCGCATATTCGATCTCCCGTGCATGGTGAAAAAAAATCCGGTCAATTTTCCTTTGAGTCAACCCGGGCCACCTTGTCCTTTTTGGACGGAAGCGGCTCGCGGTGAATCTCGCCGTCATCGTCGATCAGGATCGTCTTGTGATCGCGGAACTCGCCGGCGCGGTACTTGAGCTTCCACTCGTTCGGCGACCAGTCGATTTCGTAGAGCGAGTCGTCGATCTTGTCGCGGTCGGGCCAGCGGAACTCGCGGCCGCCCGTGACGGTGCTGACGAGGCCGGCCATGAAACCGCGCTTCTGCTCGGGCAGCCAGAGCAGGTCGGGGTGCGACATGAAGTCGACGTAGCCGTCCAACTCGGCGACGGTGGCGGGCCAGCGGCCGTAGTCCTTCTTGAAGAGCCTGGCGTGATGGTAGAGGACGCGCAGGTGGCGGCAGGCGATGCGTTCGCGCTCGGCCTCGGAGGATGGATCGCCTTCGGACATGACCGCTTCGGCGACCATGGAAGGCACGAAAAACGCGCCGGCCGGGATCGGGCCGTCGTGGACGATGCGGACGCCGGTGGCTTCGATGCGGATGTTGAGGACCGAGTCGGTCAGGGCGTCGGCCAGCTCGTCGACCGACGGCAGCGGCTTTGCGTTCTCGGCGAAGGAGGTGAAGAGCATGACATAGGGTTCGATGTGGCCGTAAACAAGCCGCCACGAGATGCGGGCCTGCCAGTGGGCGTCGGGGCTGTCGGGGACTTTCGTGGTGCCGCGGCGGCGGAGCGATTTCCAGTGGGCGACGGCGTCGTCGGCGAGCGTCGACGTCTGAGCGACGACAAGCCGATTGATCTCCTTGTCGCCGTCACGGTCGGTGTCGAAGAAGACGACCTTGCGTCCGCTGGACAGCGAAATGCCGGTTGCGCCGTCGGCGCCGGGGATGCTGGCGAAGATCGGCCCGGAGTCGGATTGGATCTCCTTCCAGGCCGGGGGCAGGTCGTCGTCGGCCCGCTTCTCGGCAGCTTCGCTCAGGTGTTTGCGAATCGCCTCGACGGCCTTGTCCTTGTTCTTCAGGCCGAACGAGTAATAGATGTCCGGAATCGGGAAGAAGCCGACTCCGGGCGTCACGGCGACGGCGAAGTCGCTCTGGGCCTGGTTGGCGAACGTTCCGGACGGCAGACCTGCGAGGCCTTCGGCGGAACTGCCGCCGAAGTCGGTGTTGATGGCGGCGACGGCGAAGGCGTCCTTCGGGCACTGGAACGGTGTCTTGACGCGCTTGAAGAAGAGCTTGAGGGCGCCGGCGAGCGGGCTCCAACTGACGGTGAGGCGTTCGTTCCAGTCGCCATCGGGCATGACACCGCCCTGGTAGCGAATGTCGCGGATGCCTCCGATAGACGAGAGCCAGGAGGACTGGCCTTCCTCGTCGGCCGCGGCGACGTTGACACGGCAGTAGCAGAGCGGCGGGGATTTGTCGCCGCGCGTGCGGGCGGCTTTGTCGGTCTTGATGCCAAAGACGGACTCGGGCAATTCGACCTTGTCGGCCGAGGCGATGAGCGTGCCGTCGTCGGTCTTGCGGAGCACGGCGAGGACGGTGTCGGGCAACTCGATGACAAACTGGCCTTCGTCGTCGCGGCGGAGTTGGACGCCCTTGAGGAGCTTCTTCGCTTCATCGGTTTCCAGCAGGTGCTTGATGCGGGCCTCGAGAGCGGCGATCGGCCAGTCGGTGCGGATGACCCAGCGCGGTCGGCCTTCGGTATCCTGCGTGTAGATGGCGAGGGCGAGCGAGGTGTCGGGCCAGGTGCGGACCTCTTCGACGAGCTTGAGCAGTGCGGCGAAGTCGAAGCCGTCGGTCGTCTCATCAACCGGCGGGACGAGCGTTCCAGAGAGCGCGCCGTAGATCGCGCCGGCGTGAGACTCGGCTGCGGAGTGGCCGAGCTTGACGAGCGAGGGGATGAATACCTCGACCTTTGCGACCGGGCCTTTGGCGGGCTGGGTGACGTAGGACTTCGTTTTGTCCTTGTCGGCCTTGGCGGGTGCGTTGTCGTCGGCGGACTTGTTTGCCTTTGAGGCGGGCTTGTCCTTGCGGGGGATGACGGCGTGGGCGTCAACGGCGACGGCCAACGCAACGGCGAGCGCGAGGCAGCTGAGGAGCCGAGCGCGGCGCGAAGTCAGATCGTGCGACGAATGAACCAAACCCAGCCCCTCCGTGAATTTCGATTCGCTGCGTCGGGGGATTCCGGCGAAGCATTGTCCGTATAACGCGAGGATTATAGGATCGCCGAAATGCGGGTCCTGTGTAAAGGGCATGCGAGCCGTCCTTGCCGGGGGCGAGTACCTAGCGGGCATATCTCTATATGTCGCCCCCGGACGGAAGCGGCTGAACTTAGCACCTGCTCGCACGCCAAGTTAACGGGCGGAATGGGCCGGCTTTTCATGCACTGCGACCGGTAAATGGCCCGGCGATCGCCACAGATTGACAAATTGCTGGCGGAGGCGGAGAGGATTCGCGGCCGGTTGCCGACGGAATACGCCGCGCCGGATCGGCCGTTTGCGGCGGCGGATGCGTGCGCGGTTCATGACGAGCTGGTGAAATATGGGGGGCGGGGTTTGGCGTTTCTGGAATGGGGAAGCGGGATCGGGACGATTGCGATCATGGCGGGGCTGATGGGGTACGAGTCGTTCGGGATTGAGATCGATTCGAAACTGGTGGGTGTCGCGCAAGAACTCGCCGCGCGGTTTGGCGGTGCGGCCCGCTTCGTTGAGGGCAACTTTCTGCCGCTCGAGGAGCGAGAGGACGCCACGTCGATCGAGACGGATGGGCCGCTGCGGCTGGATGGGGCGGATGCGTACGCGCTGATGGGGCGGGCGCTCAACACGTTCGACGTTGTGTTTGTGTTTCCGTGGCCGGACCAGGTGGATTGGTGTCACGCGATCTTCGCGCGGCACGCGCGGGTCGGCGCGCGGCTGCTGGTGTATTCGCAGACGATGGATGTATTGGAGGCGGTGAAGACGGAGTCGAGTTGTTCGCCGCTGCGGCCGGCATAGTCGGCGCGCCCGGCACCGGACGATCAACGCCGGAATCGTCAAGTAGAAAGACGAGTGCGGCGGATGCAGGTACGCCACCGCGGCGCGAAGAGTTTATTATTCAATCACCCCGCATATGACTCGTTAATCGTGCGCCGCGTCGCTTGTGGGATTCGCTCCCGAGCGTCCGAGGGCATCCAGGACCCCTGCTCGATCGACGCCTCGATAGTTCGCAGCGATTGCGTCAATGAGCGTTACGGAGAACGGTTCATGAAGCGCTCTTCGGAACTGCGGCGACTGATACCACCTCTTCAATTCGTTGGGAAACAGGGGCGCGTCGAAGACGCGACCATCTCTACCTATGATTATCAATCGGTTGTGTCTGCATTCCACAGTCGTAGCCCAAAGGGTATTGGGTAGCAGCGTGGCGCGCCGGGGATTCGACTTCGGAATCGGTATGGAGCTATCGATCGGAATGGTAGTTTCGATCAACACGGCTGAATTGGTCGGGTGATCAAAGTACAAGATGTTTCCGGCAGGATCACGAAACGGCAGGCTCGGATACCACGATCGGTTAAGCAACCCATGGTCGCGCCCCTGCGTGTAGAAGTATGGTCTGTCCAAATCGCACGCGCGCGGCACGATCGCGGCACAAATCACGACCGATGCGGAAACACCCGCCAAACATCCGAGAACGCGTTTAGCCCTGGTCATGAAAACCCGCCAGCTACTTGCGGTGACCTTGGCCGCGCGGTGGCCGGCCTCGTTTCGCTCGCCGCCAACCAGCGCGGGCTGCCGGGGGCGGCAGGCCGAATTGGTCGGATACGAACTCAGCATCGAGCCCGGTGGTCGCGCGGGCCAATTCGCCGGTATTCATGTTCCAATACGCTTTGGGTGTCGTCTTGTGCTCTTTCATGATTCCCGCTGAAGGTCTGCACGGCCAAGCTCGACCAGCAGCCCCCGATTGTACACTCGCACATCTGAGCGATGCGGAACGCTGGTCGCGTGCAGCAGAGCCGCATCATCGGCACGTGTTGATCAGCAGTGCGGCGGCCAAAGCAATCGCCAGTGGGGCGAGTATGAGCGGTTGCCAGAGATTGCGGTAGCGCACTCGGGTCGTCACACGGTTTGGAAGCCGCGACTACGTCACCCGCGCGACTGGGCGCGGATGATTTCGCTGGCCTGGTTGTTGGTGAGGTTCATGGCGCCGAGGGCCTGCGAGGCGGCGGTGCGGATGTCGAGGTCCTTGGCGGTTTCGGCGACGCTGACGACCTGATCGACGAGCTTCTGGTCGAGCTTGTTGCCGTTCAGGCGGGCGGCTTCAGCGAGGGAGGCGAAGGCCGCGATCCGCTGGGTCTTGCTGTTCTGGTCGTTAAGGGCGGCCTGGGCGATCGCCTTCTGCGCGCCGGGGGTTCCGAGCAGCGCGAGGACCGATGCGGCCTTGATCCGCAGGGCTTCGTTTGGCTGGGCCAGCGCGCCGATCAGCGAGCCTTCGGCGCGGCCGAAGTCGAAGACCGAGGAGCGGGAGACGCCGATGAGACGCAGGGCGTCGGCGGATTGGAGGGCGAGGTCGATCGAGTTTTCCTTGTCGAGCGGCTTCATGCCGAGGGCGGCCGAGGCGTCGGCCAGCCGCTGGGCGACTGTCCGCTCGATCTTGTCCTGCGCATCGAGGGCGAGGATGGACGAGACGACGGATTCGACGCCGCGGGAGCGGGCGGCGAGGTCGGACGCCGCGCCGGTCTGCTCGGCCTTGCTGACGATCAGGATCGGGACCGACGCGGTTTCGAGCTTCTCGCGGACGGCCTTGACGGCCTCTTCCATCGAGGGCGACTTGATGTCGCTGGCGATCAGGACGGCGTCGATGCCGGGGACGTTGGCCTTGCGAGCGAGCTCCATCGCGGAGAAGAGGTTGGCGTCGGAGAAGACTTCAAAGCCCATGGCGCGGAGAAGGGCCTGGAACTCGTTGCGAGTCTGCGAATTGGGGTCGGCGAGGACGGCGAATCGATTGCTTGACTGGCCGAGGGCCTCGGCGAGGGCGGGGATGACGTTCTGTGCGCCGGCGAACTCGGAGGGCGGCAGACTGCGGGCGAGTGCGAGAGCGGCCTTGGTCCGGACGAGGCGCGAGGGGAACTCCAGGGCCTTGACCAGCGCCTGCTTGTAGTCTTCGGGGCCGACCAAGCTGACGGGGCCGGCCGTGGCGGCGAGGGCGGCGATCGTGCCGAGGGCGACGCCGGCTTCACGGTCGTTCACGGCGCGCCACAGAGCGAGGTGGTTGTAGAGCGGGCCGGCGGCACGGGCGAAGTAGATCGAGCGCGGGTAGTCGTCGGGCTTGGTCGCGTCCTTCTTTGCGAGCGGCGAGGCCGATTCGGACTCGACGTCCATGCCGAGCTTGGCTTCGCGGCGGAAGTTGGAGGCGACCCAGAGGGCGATCGACTCGGCGTCGGTGTTGGCGAGGGCGAGGGCGGCCTCGGCCGAGCGCATGGCCATGACGTCGTTATAGATGGGCCGGGGGACGGGGATGAAGCGCAGCTCCTGGGCTCCGTCGTCGAAGTACCAGACGTTGGCGTCGTCGATCCGCGGATCGGCGGCGAGGGACTCGGCGTCCTTGTAGTAGCCGTCGGCCAGCATGCGGAAGAGCACGGCGGGGTCGGCGGTGCCGGTCTTATTCACTTGGGCGAGCGCCTCATTGGCGGCCGTCTTAACCTGTGCGGATGCGCCGGCGTCGGCATTCGCGACGCGCGCGAGATATGGGGCGGCCTGGGCGTAGCCGATCGCGCCAAGGGCGCGGACGAGGATTTCGCGGGTGACCTGGTCTTTCATCGCGAGGGCCTGGACCATTGGGTTGAGAGCCGGGCGGCCCATGAGCGGCAGAAGCTGGATGATGGCTGGGTGAAGCTCGCGCTTCTTGGGGTTTTGCAAATAGGCGATCAGGTGCGGGATGGCGTATTCGCCGGAGGCCTTGAGGTTGTTGGTCGCTTCGTAAACGACGCGAGGCGGACCGCCGAGGCGTTCGATGTTGGTCTCGATCTCGGCCGGGTCGGTGCGGAGGCCGCGCTCGCCTTCCTGCAGGATCTTGAGCATCAACTTCGCAGACGGGCCGACGTCGGCGTTGGCGACGAGGCGGACGAGCGTCTGGGTGCGGGCGGGGTTGTAGCGCGAGAGTTCAAGCAGCGCGACCGGGTCGGGATTGGAGTCGACGAGGGCCTTGAAGTTGGCGTCGGCGTAGTTGAAGCGGCCGATGGCGGCGAAGTGGTAGCCGTCTTCGGCGAGTTGCCGCTGGCGGCGGCCGTTGGTGATCTGGGCGAGGAGCTTCTTGGCGGAGTCGCCGAGCTTGTCGTCCTTGACGGCCTCCTCCAAGCGGAGGGTGCCCGTGCGGTCGGCCATGAGGGCGAGGCGGAGGTCGGAGAGCTTCATGTCGGCGATGGCGTCGAAGCCCTTCTTGGCGTCGTCGAACTTGCCGCGCTCGACGAACTGCATGGCGGTGGACCAGACCTGCCAGGCAACTTCGTTCTGGCCGACCATGTCGTCGGTGATTTCCTGCGCGCGGGCGGCGGGCGCGAAGAGGAGCGCTGCGAGGCCGATGAGAGCGATGCGTCCGAGTAGAAAACGGGATGAAGTCATTCGCGGGCTCCTTGGTTGATCGTGAGCGGGCCGAAAGTTTTGTGGGAAATCCGCCGGGCTTATTGCCGCAGGGCCGGCCGACAGCGCTGGCCGAGCACCCGAGGCACGGGGCTGACTTACAACCACTTAGGATAGCAAGAGTTACGCATCACGTCAAGGTATTGTTCGGCGGAAAGCGGGGGTGTGCTTGAAGTGATCCCAAGCGCAACATCGGCGCGATGCGAGGCTATCAACGCTGGTGTGCGGGTTTAGTAGGAATCATATCGGTTCCAGCCACGGGGCAGATCGCCAGGACAACAATTCGGCAATCTCAGCATATCGAAAGCGAGCCCGCCGCGGCCGGGCTCGTCGACCCCGAAGTGAATCCATCGGCCGTGCGGAACGATACTGGCGCCCCAAACGTAGTAGAGCCCGATCCAACGCCCATAGTCGACGTAAACGCCGGAGTTCGGGTCTTGCAGATGCATGGCCTGCAGCCGACTGGCCTCCCGAGCGAGTGCGGATTCGCTGAGTCGGAACCGAACGGCCTGCGGCCACTCGTAGAACGCGCACGACACCACGGCAGCCAGACAGAGTGGCAAAACACACCAGCGCCAAACGCGCCGATCTCTTCGATCTGGCCCGCGCGAGTCCGCTGGAAGTCGAAGCCAACGGAGACGAGACAGCACACGCAATCCCCACCACCACACGAGCGCGGGCGCGACCCACGCTACCCAGAGCGCAGGAAAGTAAGGCTCGCCACGAATTGTCGCGGTGGGACGGCTTCGAAATACGAGCATCAGGATTGCGACAATGAGTACCGCGATCACCTCGGCCATGCACGGCGCGCGAGCCCAGCGACGCGTCGACACCGACAGGCCGATGTACCTGACCGTTCCCAGATCGGTGGGATCGAACGGCCGGCCGCATTCGGGGCAGCGGTTTTCCGTCAGACCACGCAATAGATAGCCGCATTTCCGGCAGCGGGCGTCGTCGGGGAGTGTGGCGGGCATCGGTGCATTCTAGACACCGCCTCGCGCGTTAGTGGATGTTTTGTGCTGCCAGCCAGCGTTCGGCGTCGAGGGCGGACATGCAGCCGGTTCCCGCGGCCGTGACGGCCTGGCGGTAGATGTGGTCGGCTACGTCGCCGGCGGCGAAGACGCCTTCGATGTTGGTTGCGGTGGAGGGCAGCTTCGAGAGCTTGATGTACTTTTTGTCGTCGAGGTCGATCTGGCCGGTGAAGAGTTCGGTGTTGGGGGTATGGCCGATGGCGAGGAAGAGGCCCTTGACGGGCAGCTCGCGGTGCTGGCCGGTCTTGGCGTGTTTGAGCTTCAGTCCGGTGATGGCTTCGGCGCCGAGGACGTCGACGACGGCGCTGTCCCAGACCGGTTCCATCTTCTTTTCTTCGACGAGGCGGAAGAAGCGGTCCTGCATGGCCTTGCTGGCGCGGAGTTCGTCGCGGCGGTGGATGAGGTAGACCTTCTTGGCGAACTTGGTGAGGTAGCTGCCCTCTTCGATGGCGGAATCGCCGCCGCCGACGACGGCCACTTCCTGATTTCGGAAGATCGGCAGAGCGCCGTCGCAGACCGCGCAGGCCGAGACGCCGCCGCCCGTCTTGGCGAGGCGCTGCTCATTTTCAAGGTTGAGCCAGTTGGCGCGGGCGCCGGTGGCGATGATCACCGCGTGGGCCTGGACGGTGTGGTCGTCGCTCTTGATGGTAAAGGGGCGCTTGCGGAAATCGGCCTCGATGACGTCCTGCGTGATGTAGCGCGTGCCAAAGCGCTCGGCCTGGTCGCGGAAGTTTTTCATCAGGTCGGGGCCGAGGATGCCCTTGGGGAAGCCGGGGTAGTTCTCGACGTCGGTGGTGAACATGAGCTGGCCGCCGGGGATGAGGCCGCCGGCCGAGAATCCCTCGAACATGAGCGGGTTGAGGGCGGCCCGCGAGGCGTAGAGGGCGGCGGTGAGCCCGGCGGGGCCGGAGCCGATGATGACGAGTTTTTCGGGCATGCTGCACTCCTGTGTGGGCTCCCGCGTGGCATGCGGGGCACAGATCATAGGGGCTGATGGGTTGGATGCCAGAGGGTTACGCTCGTGACTTCACCGCCTTTGGGCGTGCAGAGGCGGGCGATGCGTCCGACGAGCGAGTACTGGCTTGCACAAACCGCTGCCGCAGGATTCGGAGTAGTGTGTCGCCGTGGAAGTAGTTATCGGGGAGGCGCCAGTGGATTGTGTTGGCGTCGACGAGGCGGACGGCGCCGGTTGCGCCGGCGAAGAGGGGTTCGACGAGCTTGAGGTCTTCGATCGTGAAGATGATGTCGGGTTCGCGGCGCTGGATGGTGCGGATTCTCCATGGCGCGGCGCGGACGCGGATGTCGGCGAGCGTCAGGAGCGTTTCGACCTGCGGCGGGGGTTTGCCGAAGGCGTCGGTCAGATCGGTCTCCAACTGCTGCACGTCGGCCGGGGTGCGGCAGCCGGTGATGCGGCGGTAGACCTCCATTCGCTGGCGGTCGGAGGCGACGTAGTGACGCGGGACGTAGGCCTCGACGTTCAGCTCGAGGTGAACGTCGGCGGTGGGCGGCGGCTTTTCGCCCTTCATTCGCTTCACGGCCGCTTCCAATAGCTGGCAATACATCTCGTAGCCGACGGCGGCGATGTGGCCGGACTGCTCGGAGCCGAGCAGGTTGCCTGCGCCGCGGATTTCGAGGTCGCGCATGGCGATCTGGAAGCCGGCGCCGAGTTCGCTGAATTCTTCGATGGCCTTGAGGCGCTTGGCGGCGCCGTCGGTGATCGGGCGATCGGGCGAGAGCAGCAGGTAGCAATAGGCGCGGTGCTTGTAGCGGCCGACGCGGCCGCGGAGCTGGTGCAGGTCGGCCAGGCCGAAGGTGTCGGCGCGATCGATGAAGATCGTGTTGCAGTTGGGGATGTCGAGGCCGGATTCGATGATGGTCGTGCAGACCAGCACGTCCGCTTCGTGGCGGACGAAGCGAAGCATGACGTCTTCGAGTTCGTCGGGCGGCATCTGGCCGTGGCCGATCAGGAAGCGGGCTTCGGGGACGATCGACTTGAGCCGGTCGGCGATGAGCTCGATGGACTGGACGCGGTTGTGGACGAAGTAGGCCTGGCCGTCGCGGTTGAGTTCGCGGAGGACGGCGGCGCGGATGAGATCAGGGCCGGCGTGGGTGACGCTGGTGGAGATGCTGCGGCGGTCCATGGGCGGCGTGGCGAGGGCGGAGATGTCACGGATGCCGATCATCGACATGTGCAGGGTGCGGGGGATGGGGGTAGCGGTCATGGTGAGGACGTCGACGGTGCTGCGGAACTGTTTGAGTCGCTCTTTGTGCTCGACGCCGAAGCGCTGCTCTTCGTCGATGACGACGAGGCCGAGGTCGGTGAAGCGCACGTCACGCGAAAGCAGGCGATGGGTGCCGATGAGGATGTCGACCTGGCCCTTTCCGGCGCGCTGCAGGATGTCTTTCTGCTCCTTGGGCGTGCGGAAGCGCGAGAGGCACTCGATGCGGAAGGGGTAGTCGGCCATGCGTTCCTTGAACGTCTGCCAGTGCTGTTCGGCGAGAACAGTCGTGGGAACGAGGACGGCGACCTGCTTGCCGAACTCGACGACTTTGAAGGCGGCGCGGAGCGATAGTTCGGTCTTACCGTAGCCGACGTCGCCGCAGAGCAGGCGGTCCATCGGGCGGCCGCGGGTCATGTCGCGCTTGATGTCGCCGAGGGCGGTGAGCTGGTCGGGGGTTTCGGTGTAGAGGAAGGATTGCTCGAACTCGCGCTGCCAAGCGGTGTCGGCGGGGTAGGCGACGCCGCTTTGCGTGTCGCGCTCGGCCTGGGTGCGGAGCAGTTCGGCGGCGAGGTCGCCGACGGCTTCTTCGACGCGGGCCTTGGTGGCTTTCCAGCGCGTGCCGCCGAGCTTGGAGAGCGGCGGGCGGGCGCCGCCGGCGCCAATGTACTTCTGGACGAGGTCGATCTGCGAGACCGGGACGTGCATGAGGGCGGACTCGGCGAAGCGGAGCGTGAGGAACTCCTCCAGCTTTTTTGAGCCGGCCTTCTGCATCGTCTTCATACCGATGAACTGGGCGATGCCGTGGACGATGTGGACCACGAAGTCGTTGGGTTGCAGGTCGAGGAACGAGTCGAGCGGGCGGCCGGTGGCGACGCGGCGGATGCGGTGGCGCTGCGAGTAGCGGTGGAAGATTTCGCGATTGGCGACTAGGGCAGTCGAGCCCCAGCGGAAGCCCTGATGGAGGAAGCCGATCGTGGTTTCGATATTTGGCCGCGGTTTCCCGTCGCCGGCAGCGGCGACCTGGTCGATCAGTTCGTGCAGGCGGTCGGCTTCGCCCTGGTTGTCGCAGAAGACGGTGACGCGCGATTCGGCGGCGAGGGCGACGAGTTGCTGGACGGCGTCGGCGGGCTTGGGGTCGAAGGCGGCAATGGCAGCGGTTTCGGCGGCGAAGGTGCGCTCGGCCTTTGCGGTGGCGAGGCCGAAGCGGGCGACGTGGAGCTGGTTGAAGCGGGCGGCGGTTCGGAAGACGGACTCGACGGGGAACATGCCGACGGGCGAGCCGAGGCGCTGGAGGACGGTGCGGCCAATCTCCTGAACCTCGGGCGGCTCGGCGATGACGATGATCGTTTCGGGCGGGAGAAAATCGAAGAAGTGAGTCGTCTGGTCGTGCGAAAGCTTTGCCGGGTCGGGCGGGATGGCAAGGCGCGTGCGTTGAAGCTGGCGGGTGGAGCGCTGGGAGCCGACTTCGAACTCGCGGATGGACTCGACGAGGTCGTCGAAGAACTCGATGCGGATGGCGTCGACCGCGCCGGAGACGAGGACGTCGAGGATGCCGCCGCGGAGGGCGAAGTCGCCTCCCTGCTCGACTTGATCGAGGCGCTTGAAGCCGTGGGCGACGAGCCAGTCGACGATATGTTGCGGGTCGGTGCGTTGGTCGATGGCGATGTCGCGGGCGTTGCTGTCGAGGGCGGCGCGAGTCGGGACGGCGGCGAGCAAGGCCTGGATCGGGGCGACGATGGCGGCGGGCGCGTCGCCGGCGATGAGGCGGCTGCAGAGGGCGGAGCGCTCGACGACGATTTCGCTGCTGCCGGCGCCTTCGCCGGGGAGGCCTTCCCAGGCGGGGAAGAGATCGACGGACTGGCTGAAGATGGATTCGAGGTCTTCGCGGACGGAGTCGGCTTCTTCGAGGTGGGCGGTGATGTAGAGAAGAGGGCGTTTCAGGTCGCGGGCGACGAGCTGGGAGAGGATGGGCGCAGAGGATCCCCACAGGCCGCTGATCGCAACCGGGGGGGTGTCAGCCCGAACCGCTTCGACCAGCCGCCGAATCAGGGGGTCGGCGGCGATCAGGTCGATCACCTTCACTGGGGATGATTATTGGCGCGCGGCGGCGATCCGACAAACCGGCGCGGTCAGAGGCCGTTGACGAAGGCCTGGACGTCGAGGCCGTCGATGAAGCCGTCGAGGTTGACGTCGGCGGCGCAGGCGGTGGTGGTCGATGCGCCGATGAGGACGTCGACGAAGGGCGGGACGTCGATGGCGGTGAGGAGGCCGTCGCCGTTGAAGTCGCCGGAGCGGACGGTGAGGAGCCAGCTTTCGTCGTCGAAGCCGGATGAGTTGGTGGCGCGGACGGTGATGGTGTAGGGGAAGCTGGTTGTAACGGGCGCCGCCCATGAAACCGCGCCGCTGGCCGGATTGATTGTCGCGCCGAATGGGCCGGCCTGGAGCGACCAGGTGATGGGCGCGGAACCCTGACTGAGGGTGGGGGCGACCGAGGTGAACGGCGAGCCGCAGACGGTGCTGGCGTTGGGGATGGGGTTGATGATCGGCGGCAGGGCGGGGACGTAGCTGATGGTGAGCGCGGGGGCCCACTCCGGGATGTCGGTTTCGCGCGAGCTGAAGCGGCGCGAGGCGCGATTGCTGGTCTCGGGCGCGATGATGATCCAGCCGAAGTTGGCGTTCGGATTGTCGAGCCAGTACTGGACGTCGGCGGTCGTCTCGGAGGTCGGCCCCCAGGTGACGAACACCGGAGAAAGAATGCCGACGGTCTGGCTGGCGCTGACGGTGGCGGAGCGGTCGCTGCCGTCGGTGCTGGCGCCGGGGCTTGTCCACTGGCTGGTGTTGTAGAAATTGTATTTCCAGGTCGCATCACCCAGGTTGGGCGGATTTCCGCCGCCGCCGCCTGCGCCGCCGGCGATGGTGCCTTCACCCCAATCCTTCAGCATTCGCCGGAGCGAGAGGGTGCGGCTGCTGCCGTCGCTCGTGTATTCGAAGTTCAGCGTGAGAGCGGCGCTGGTGATGGTCGCTCCGGCCGGGACGGCAGCTGCGACGTTAAACTTGATGAGGCCGCGGCGGCGGAATCCCTGACTGGTGCGGCCGACATAGATGCCGAAGCCGCCGCCGTTGGTCCGCTGGGCGGCATCGGTGGTCAAGGATGTCTCGATGAGCGTGTTGTCCTTGGCGGCGCCGATGGTGATGGTGACGGCGGGGGACGATGCCGACTCAGCGATGACGACCAGGGCAGCCAGTGCGACGGTGAACCGCGCGCGGATTGACGACATGCTTCGCTCCACCCCCCGCCTTTGACTACCGTCGCTTCCTGCCGCGACGAAGAAGAACGCCACAAACGAGCAGGCCGAGCGTCGCGGGCTCGGGCGCGGGCGTGTAATCGATCGTGAGGATCGGCCGGAACGACTCGGTGGTGTTTTCGCGCGAGTCGAAGCGCTTGGCGGAATTGTTGGTGACCTCGTCGCCGCGGATGAGCCAGCCGAAAGAGGCCGTCGGGTTGTCGAGCCAGAACTGCACGTCGGCGGCGAGGGCGGCGGAGGACCAGTTGTAGGCACCGACGACGCTGACGTTGGTGGTGGCGCTGGCGGAGGCGTTGAAGTCGCCGCCGGGGGTGGTCCAGAGATCGGTGGGATAGAAGCGATGAAGCCAGGTGGCGTCGCCCGGAGTCGATGGTGCGCCGCTGCCGCCGGCGGTGGCGGACGTGCCCTCGCCCCAGTCGGCGAGGAGGCGATGGAGCGACGTTGCGACAGAGGTGTTGTTGGAGGCCTGAGAGAGATGGAGCGAGAGAGTCGCGCTGTTGATCGTTGAGCCGGCGGGGACATTTGCGGCGACGTCGAATGAGAGGACGCCGCGCCGGACACCGCCCTGGCCGGTGCGGCCGACGAAGATGTTTTCGCCAGCGCCGTTGCTGAGGGCGCCGTTGGGGTCGGCGAAGAGGGTGTTGTCGGCGTCGGCGCCGAGCGAGACGAGCGCCGCGCCGGCCGATGATGCGAAGATGAGTGCGGCCGCGACGAAGGCGGCGAGTGAAATTCGTACGGACATGGGTTTCCTTTTCCCTCCGTGGCCCGGCGCGCTGGGCGCTGGGCGGACTTCATATCATACCCGCGCGGAGGCGGCGGCGCGCGCGGAGAATGGGGCCGGTAATCGACAAATATGCCGGGAGCGGTCCGGGGACGCGGTGAGGGCGCGCGGGATTGGGCGGTGGTGTGCGATACATGGCGATCATTGGCGATGATTGGCAAGCTTTTGCACAGTTGGTATCCGGAATGGCGGGAGGGTGTGCTTTGGCACACAGATTCGGGTTGGCGGACGCGTGCGGCGGGCGAGCGCTTTTTGCGGAGAATGGCTTAGAGGCGGTGATAATGGGTGGGGCGAGCAAACCCAGGAACACGGTTCGATTGCGGATTGTGGATTTCGGATTGCGGATTTGAGGCGGGAGGCGGCCGGGGGCCACACGGGGCGGGCGTGGGGGTTGGAATGGGGCGGCGGGGCGGAAGTTAGAATGGTGAGAATGGGGATCCAAACGTCGAAACTTCGAAAAGTCGAAACGTCGAAATGGGGCGGCCGGGGGTCGGGATCGTGGGACGGGATCGCATGATTGTTTTTTGACGGGATTAGACGGGATTTGATGGGACGGGGGTCGTGGGGGTCCGTGGACAGCTTTCAGTTATCAGTTCTCTGTCGACCGATCTCAGCTCCTGGATCATCGGCGCTCTTTTTTTGACGATAGCAGCCGATAGCCGCCGATAGAGAGCCGGACAATTCATGTCGCGAGTTCGGTCGTGCCGGTCGTCGCCACTTTTTTCCCCGTGCGCAGAATCTCTCCGTGGCCGCAGAGGGTCGCCCTTCGACCGGCTCAGGGACCGGTCGACAGCGGAAGCCGTGCGGCTCTTGCGGTTGTCGGTGCGAGGGCGCCGTCGCGCTCGCGTCAGCTACAGGAAAGAGTGGCCAGCGTTCCGCAGGACGGGGCGAAAGCTGAAACGCAGAAACGCCAAAAGCAGAAAGCGGGGCGGTGGCCTTGTCGGGTGAAGCATTGCCGAGGAGATGGGGAGACAGGGCGGGCGCGGCGGATGCGTGGCGCGGATTAGCGACTGCGGCGTTCGCGTCAGGGGCGGCGTTGTTCGCTGACTGAGATGGGGAGGCCGTCGGGATCGAGGTATTGGGCGATGCGGGTACCGAAGATTTCCTTTGGGGGCTGGATGCAGGGGACGTTGTGGTCGGTCATGCGTTTGTGGAACTCGTCGAGGTTGAGGACGGAAAGGCCGGGGCGGCAACGGCCGGGCGGGGTTTTCTCAGGATTGTCCCTGGCTGTCGCGGGGGCTTCGGCGGCGTGGAGGGCGAGGGTGGCAGACTCGGCGTTGAACTCGGTCCAGTGTGGAGTCTGGAACTTGAGCGGGAGGCCGAGGACGTCGCGGTAGAAGGCGACGGAGCGGTTCATGTCGGAGACGAAGATGATGGCGTAGGTGAGGTTTATGGCTGGACCTCCGGAGGGGATGATAACCGGCGGCGGGCGCGCCGGCTCATTGACAGCACCCAACCCGCTGCCAGGAAGGCAAGCGTGGCAGGCTCCGGCATGTGGGCGGTCAGGCCGTTCATGATCAGCACGTCGCTGGCGTCGTTGTTGATGACCGGCGTGGCGCTGACGGAGAAGTACTTGTAGGTGCCGAAGCTTGGGACCTGGAAGCTGTCCTCGACGGGTTCGCCGAGGTTGGTCCGCAGAAGTACGCCGGGGACGCCGACGGTGTTACTGCCCCAGAGGTAGTAGCCCTCATCGTCCTGAATCGAGCTGATCGCCATCGTCAGCCCCGAGAAGCCATTCGCGTAGAGATTCGACAGATCGAGCTGAATGAATGATTTGTACTGGATTTCGTTGGACGGCAGGCCGCCGATCCCCAGTCCAGTTTCGCCGGCTCCCTCGTTCTTGCCGAAGAGGTAGCGCGGCGAGACGGTGCCGGTGGGATGGTTGTAGCCGCCGCCCGGACCCCAGCTCTGGCCCAGACTTGGATTGACCGGCCCGCTGGCGGTGCTGAAAGCGTAGGCGGTGAGACTGTACGAATGGGTTGTATCGAAATAGACGTGCGGACTCGCCTGATAGCCGGCGGGAGTATCGAAGTTCCAGGTGTAATTGATTGCGGCGTCGGCGAAATGCGCGAAGCCGAGAATGAGCAGCGCGGGAAAGATCAGTGTCTTCGAGCGTCGCGCCGGCAAGGGCGCAGACGCGAATGGTGTCAGTGCATTTCTCATCGAAATCCCCCTCCGATTTCTTTGCGGAAACCTGAACTCGAACAGTCGTTCGCGATGAGAACGCGAGCGCAACTGTGCTATTCCGTGACTCAGTTCGCGTTTGAACCCCGATTGCACGCCTTCTCGCAACGAATGCGGGGCGTGCAATTTCCCCGAATCATGGTAGGCCCGGACAAGACCCGGACTCCACTCGAATAGTCGAGAAACTTGAAGGCGGTTGTTTGGGACGCAATCGCGCGCGGCGGGCGTTGCTGCGGGATCGGCGGACCGGTTTTTTGGGGACGGAATTGATTGTTCCGAGAAATCTTGGAGCGTCGTCATCGGGTCGCCGCCTTGACGCGCTTGAGCGACCCGATAACGGGCAACGAGACGGGCGGGAATCTGGAATGCAGAATCAAGCGCGGAGCGCCTCACGGTGCATTGGGAGCGCGCTCGCGCGATTCGAGTCGGATCGCCTGCAGGACTTTTACGTTGGCGGTCGCGAGCGGTGGCACTTTCAGAACGTGCGTGCGGAGGATGCGGCGATCGCGTTAGGCACGCTGAGGGAGGTCGGGAGTTTTGAGCGTGGCGGCGCCGGCGGTTGTGGTTGATGTTAGCGCTGTACGGATGCGCGAGCGGACGGCAACGTGGACTGTCGGGTTTGCGGCGGCCGCGACTTCCGGCGTGTTGATCGGGGTTTGCTTTCCGCCGTTCGGGATGCACTGGATCGCCTGGATTGCACTTGTGCCATGGCTGGTGGTGCTTCCGCGGCTTTCGGCGTGGCGGGCGTGGGTGCTGGGGACGTGTCTGGGGCTCGTGTTCTATCGCATCGTGCTGGGGTGGCTCTTTGGCGTACTGGGGCCGGCGGCAGTCATCGTGATGATCGTATTTGCGATTTTCATGGGACTGGCGTTTCGGATGTCGCGGATGCTGGGCGAGCGGCTTGGCGAGTGGGCGCTTTGGTGGAGCGTGCCGCTGCTGTTTGTGGGTCAGGAGGTGTTGCGGAGCGAGGGCCTGGCGCGCGTGCGGCTGGGGTATGGGGCGCTGGGGTACAGCCAGGCGGGCGATTTGTGGATCGCGCAGATCGCGTCGGTTGGCGGGGTGTACTTCGTGTCGTTTCTGATCGTGACGGTGAATGCGGCCGTCGCGTATGGGCTGGTGCGGCGGCGGGTCGTGGCATGGCTGCCGGCGGCTGCGCTGGGCGTGACCATCGTCGGGCTTGCATGGATGGCGCAGCCGGTGACGGTTGCGGAGGGCGATTCGATCGCGGTGGCGTGCGTGCAGTCGGAGTCGGAGGATGACCGGGAGTACGTGCGTCTGACGCGAGAGGCGGCGGAGGCGGAGGAGCGGCCGCGGATCATCGTGCTGCCGGAGCATACGGTGGTAGGCGAGGCGGAGCAGCCGCATCCGTTTGTGGATCGGCTGGCGCGGATCGCGCGGGAACATGAACTGTATGTGTGCGTCGGGGCGCACGTGCGCGCGGCGGCGGGGTCGGCGTGTGACTACGACAACGTGGCAATGCTGATCGGGCCGAACGGGGCGCGAATGGGGTGGCAGGCGAAGGCGGTGCCGGTGCCGTTCATCTCAGATGGGAATCCGGCGCGCGAGCAGCGGGTGTTTGGGACGGAGTTGGGGCGCGTGGGGATGTGCGTCTGCTACGACACGGATTTCTCGGATGTGACGCGGCGGGTGGTTGAACTGGGGGCGGAGTTTCTGCTGGTGCCGGTGATGAATCCGGAGCGGTGGCCGGCGCAGCAGCGCGAGCAGCAGGCGGCGATGGCGCAGGTGCGGTCGATCGAATTGCGGCGGTGGGTTGTGCGGGCGGCGAGTTCGGGCGTGTCGCAAATCGTGGGGCCGAGCGGGGGCGTGCAGGCCGAGCGCGTGCAGGCGGCGGGGGCGGGCGTGCTGGCGGGGCGTGTGTGGCGGAGCGAGGAGAGGAGTTTGTTTGTTGCGGGTGGGCATTGGTTTGCGAGCGCGGCGGGGGTTGGTTTTTTGGTGATCGCGGTTGTGTTGACGATTTGGGGGTGGGCGCGGCGATCGTGCGCGTGAGAGTCGGTCATTGAACGGCATCCCAAGCTCGCGGGGGCAGGTGTATGCCGCTTCGAGATCCACGGCCGGCGAAGGCGCCGGCCGCTACTTGGTGGCGTGGGGGTGGTAGTGGCCGGGGACGAGGCGGAAGCTGATGGCGAGTCGGTTCCAGGTGTTGATGGCGGCGATGAGCCAGGTGAGGTCGACGATTTCCTTTTCGGAGAAGAAGTCGCGGAGGCGACTGAAAGATTCGTCGTCGGCGTGAGTCTGGTTGATGAGCGTCACTGCTTCGGTCCACTCGAGGGCGGCACGTTCGCGATCGGTGAAGAAGGGGGTTTCGCGCCAGGCGTCGAGGGCGTAGAGGCGATGTTCGGGTTCGCCGGCGGCGCGGGCATCGATGCTGTGCATGTCGATGCAGAAGGCGCAGCCGTTGACCTGCGATGCGCGCAGTTTCAGCAGGTGGATGAGCTTGGGGTCGAGGCCGGAGGAATGGAGGTATTTCTCGATTGCCAACAGGGCCTTGTAGGGCTCGGGGGCGAGAGTCTGGTAGGGTAGGCGCTGGGGCATTCGGCCACTCCTTTCGGTGGGCATTCTAGCGGCGATGCGAATACGGGGTCTTCGCACGTGCGTCAGGATTTGATCGATCGGACGATGCGGTTTCGGCCGGAACTGCGGTTACACTCTGAGCACATTTCTGAATTGAGTGGAAGGACAGCGAGCACATGGCATCGGAACAGAACCCATCAAATCCACGCAGCGCCGGCGGGAAGCCGGATGAGACGGCCGATTCGCGGGCGGCGGGCGCCGCGGGCAAAGCCGAGAGCAGCATCTTTGCGCTGGGATCGTCGATGCTGGCTGCGGACAGCGACGCATCGGCGCCGACGGTTCGATCCGGGGTCGGCGGCCGGGGGGAACGCGGCGGGGCCGGCGGCGAGCGACCGGGGGCGGTGATCGGGCGGTACAAGCTCAAGCAGCAGATCGGCGAGGGCGGCTTTGGTGCGGTCTATCTGGCCGTGCAGGAGGCGCCGGTTCGCCGCGAGGTGGCGCTAAAGATCATCAAGCTGGGGATGGACACCGAGCAGGTGATCGCGCGCTTCGAGGCGGAACGCCAGGCGCTGGCGCTGATGGAGCATCCCAACATCGCCAAGGTGCTCGACGCGGGGGCGACGGATACGGGCCGGCCATACTTCGTGATGGAACTGGTCCGCGGGGTTCCGATTACGGAGTACTGCGACCAGCAGGAGATGCCGTTTCGGGAACGGCTCGACCTGTTCATGCAAGTCTGCGGAGCGGTCCAGCATGCGCATCAGAAGGGGATCATTCACCGCGACATCAAGCCGAGCAATGTGCTGGTGACGCAGGTGGACGACAAACCCTCGCCGAAAGTGATCGACTTCGGCATCGCCAAGGCGACGCAGCAACGGCTGACCGAGCAGACGATGTTCACCGAGTTCGGGCAGTTCATCGGCACGCCGGCGTACATGTCGCCCGAGCAGGCCGACGCGAGCGGGGTAGACATCGATACGCGGAGCGACATCTACTCGCTCGGGGTATTGTTGTATGAACTGCTGACGGGGGCGCCGCCGTTCGACATCAAGACACTGCGAAAAGCGGGCCTGGGCGAGATTCAGCGGATCATCCGAGAGGTCGAACCGCCGCGGCCGAGCACGCGACTGAGCGGCCTGGGGGCGGAGCTGGAAACGGTCGCGCGGCAGCGCTCCATCGAGCCGAAGAAGCTGGGTACGTTCCTGCGCGGCGATCTCGACTGGATCATCCTGAAGGCGTTGGAGAAGGACCGGGTTCGGCGGTACGAGTCGGCGAGCGGGCTCGCGGCGGATATTCAGCGGTACCTCGTGGACGAGCCGGTGGAGGCGGGTCCACCGAGCAAGGTCTATCGCTTCCGGAAGTTTGTGCGGCGGCATCGCGGAGGAGTGATCGCGGGAGCGGTGGTGGCGGGCACGCTGGTGCTGGGAGTGATCGGGACGAGCGTCGGGATGGTTCGAGCGCTGCAGGAGAAGCGGCGGGCCGACGCCGCCGCGCAGGCCGAAGCGACGGCGCGGCTCGAGGAGCAGAAGCGCGGGGACGAACTGAAGCAGGTCTCGGATTTTCAGGCGAAGATGCTGAGTGAGATCGATGCGACGGGGGCGGGCATCGAGTTGATGCGTGACATCCGTGCGAAGTTCGCCGAGGCGTTGACGAAAAGCGGCGTACCCGACGAGGAGCGCTCGAAGCGGGCTGGAGCGTTTGCGCGAGAACTCACGCACGTGAACGCGACCGACGTCGCGGCGGACATGATCGACCGGACGATTCTGGTGCCGGCGATCGAGGCGGTGGACTCGGAGTTCAAGGACCAGCCTCTGCTCGATTCGTCGTTGCGGCAGACGCTTGCGGAACTCTACCGCACGCTGGGGCGGAACGATTCGGCGTATTCGTTACAGGAACGCGCGCTGAACGTTCGGCGTCGCGTATTGGGCGGCGAGCATGCGGATACGCTCAATGCGGAGTGGAACCTGGCTCGGATACTTCGGTCGCAAGGCAAGCTGGCCGAAGCTGAGCCGTATGCGCGCGAAGCGATGGAGAAGCGGCGCCGCGTGCTCGGCGACGACCATCCGGACACGCTGGCGTCGATCAATACGATGGCCACGCTGCTGCAGGATCAGGGCAAGCTGTCGGCGGCCGAACCGTATTTTCGCGAGGTGGTGGAAAAGGGGCGTCGCGTCCTCGGCGAAGAGAACGCGGACACGCTGAACTACATCGGGCATATGGGACTTTTGCTCGACGCGCAGGGAAAGCGGAAGGAGGCCGAGCCGTACTTGCGCGAGGCGATGGAAAAGAGCCGGCGCGTGCGGGGTGAAGACGATCCCAACACCGTCAACGCGATCAACAACTATGGATACCTGCTCGTAGCGCTCGGCCGGGCGGCTGAAGCGGAGAAGTACTTGCGTGAGGCGCTCGAGAAAGAACGCCGCGTGCGAGGCGAAGAGCACCCGGACACGCTTCACGCGATCAATAACGTCGCGCACGTGGTTGAGATTCAGGGCAAAGTCGCCGAGGGCGAGGCGATGTATCGCGAAGCCCTCGAAAAGAGTCGCCGCGTACTGGGCGACGCGCATCCGTCCACGGTTCGGGCGATCGGCAATCTTGGAAACAACCTTCGAGCGCAGGGCAAACTGGACGAAGCCGAGCCGCTCGTTCGCGAAGCGATGGAGACCAACCGCCGCGTACTTGGCGACGAGCATCGTGAGACGCTCATCGCGATCAACGTTTATGGCTATTTGCTGATTGGGCAGGGAAAGCCGGCCGAAGCCGAGCGATATTGGCGCGAGGCGTACGAGAAAGGTCGCCACGCGCTGGGTGAAGACCACCCGGACGTGCTGGTCTGGACGAACAACCTCGGCGGTTTGCTTAAATCGCAGGGAAAGCTTGTCGAGGCCGAGCCCTACCTTCGCGAGGCGCTTGCAAAGTCGCGGCGAGTGAACGGCAATGACCACCCCGGCACGCTTTACATCGCACGCAGTTTCGCCAGCCTGCTTTACGCGCAGGGGAAAAAATCAGACGCCGAGGCCCTCTATCGAGAGGTGATGGAGACCCGCCGGCGCGTGCTGGGAAGTGATAATGCCGACACGTTGGTTGCGATCGCCGAGATGGGCGGCGTGCTTCGGAAGGCCGGCAAACTGCCAGAGTCCGAAGCGCTTTTTCGCGAAGCGATCGCGGGGCTTGCTCGTGTAAAAGGCAAGGACGATTCGCTGACCGGCGATGCACGGATGGGGTTGGCGCGCGGACTAATTGAGCAGAAACGGTTTCCAGAGGCCGAGCCGGAGATCATCGAGGCGGAACGAATTTTCTCGGCGCCGGAGGGCGTTCCGCCGGATCGGTACAAGCCGTGCGTCGAAGCACTGGTGACGCTTTACGAAGCGTGGGACAAGGCGGAACCGGGGACGGGGTACGACGCCAAAGCGGCGGAGTGGAAGCGAAAGCTCGACGCGAAGTATCCGCCGCCGCGTAGCACGCAGCCAGGCAAGTCTTGAACCGCCCCGCGACGCACCGCCGTTCGGATTCTCCGACCGCGCCGGTCAGGGACACTGAGACCCCGGCGTCCCATTGAGGCAGTCGGTCCCCAGATTCGCATTGATGCAATTCAGGTCGTTCAGGTCGGTGCGGCCGTCGGGGTCGACGTCAACCCGGTTTTCCTGGCCTGCGATGGTTTTGTATCCGTCGACGTCGGCAAGACGTGCGGATCGAATGGGGAATTTCACACCGGGCTCCAGGATCACTGTTCCTGCGACGACGGTGGCCTGTAGCCGGGAGCGTATCCCGCGAGGTAGGTCGGCAGAGATGATCAGCTCGCCAGGGGCAGAAAAGCGGTCGGACGGGTGTGCGTTCTGGCACATCGTCGTGCGAGAATGGCCGGTTGCTGCGATTCGAATGCAGCCCACATTGAATGTCCCGGTACTGGGGCGCGTGTATCGTACGGTTGTGAAGAGCGGCATGAGGATTGCCTAGTCGGATATTCGCCGGGCCGGCGCCGAGGAGCGTCGCAGGCGGGAAGGTGAACTTTCGGGAACGGAGATTCGGATGATGAAGAAGAACCGGTCGATCCTGGCGGTCCTGGGTTTCTGCGCGGTGCTCGGCTTGTCGGCGTGCACCGCGGAGAGCATTCAGCAGGTATTGGATGCGATCGCCAACGGGAACTTCAACCTCAACTTCAATACTAACGGGAACCAGAACGAAAACGAAAATGAGAATGAAAACGAGAACGAGAACGAGAATCTGAATCAGAACGAGAACGAAAATCAGAACCAGAACGAGAACGAAAATCAGAACCAGAATCAGAACCAGAACCAGAACGAGAACCAGAACCAAAACCAGAATGAAAACGGCAACGTGAACGGTTAGGCCTTCGGGCTGGTTGGATTGTGCCGGCAGAGGCGCACGCGACGACAGCCGAAACGATCGAACCTGGGAATGAGTCGAAGCTATCCCCGGCGCGCAGCAGCGCGGCCGGGGATTTTCTTGCCGCGGCCTTGTTCGGCGCGGTGGTGATGGTCTACCTGCAGGCCGCCACGGTGTGGCTGGCGGACAACGACTCGTTTTATCACATCAAGATGGCCCGGCTGCTGCCGGAGCTGGGGTTCGTCGATCGGTTTCCGTGGCTGCACTGGACGATCTTCCGCGAGCGGTTCGTCAGTCATCATCATGGCTTCCATGTCTTTCTTGTGCCGTTTGCCTGGGTGTCGGAAGCGCTAACCGGAGATCTGACGCTGGGCGGCAAGGCGGCCGCGATCGTGGCGATGATGCTGACGGCCGTGGCGATCGTGGCGGTGCTGCGGCGGCTCGAGGTGCGGCATGCGCCGCTGTGGCTGTTTGCGCTGGCGTGCGTGCCCTGGCATTTCTGGCTGCGGATGACGTACGTGCGGGCTCCGATTCTCGCGCTACCGCTGATGGTTGCGGCGCTGGGGCTGTTGGTCGCGAACCGGCCGGTGTGGGTGGGCGTGGTCGCGTTTGCTTTGATGGAGACGTACAACGGGGCGCTGGTTCTTTTGCTGCTGCCGGCGGCGTTTTTTCTGGCGGCGCTCGTGCGGCGCGAGTCGGTTCGGCCGGCGATGATTCATGCGGGGACAGTCGTCGCGGGGCTGGCGGCGGGGTTTGTGCTGTCGCCGTATTTTCCCGCGAACTTCCGGTTCTTGTGGACGCAGTTGTTTGAGACGGGGCTGGGTGCGCCGGGCGAGGCAGGGGTGGAGTGGCGGCCGTTCGGGCTGCTGTTTTTGCTGAAGATGTGCGGGCCGCTGATTGTGATCTGGGGGGCTTGCGTCGCGCGGCGGGTCTGGAGCGGCGAGCGGCTGTCGACGCGGTCGGTGGCGTTGCTGATTCTGAACCTGATGTTTCTGGCGCTGACGCTCAAATCGCGGCGGTTTGTCGAATACTGGCCGGTGTTCGCGGTGATCAACGCGGCCGACCTTGCGACGGTGAGTGCGCAGGTGGTGTGGGGGCGGCGGACGTGGCCGGTGGCGGCGCTGGTGGCGGTGCTGGGTGTGGCTGGGGTGCTAAACCTGCGGTACGCGCGGGTTCGGATCGCGCCGTCGTACGATCCGGGGAAGCTGCGCGGGGCGATGGAGTACCTGGCGCGGGCGACGCCGGCCGGCTCGATCGTCTTCACGGATGACTGGGATATCTTTCCGTACTGCTTCTATTGGAATCATCACAATCGATACATCGTCGGGCTCGATCCGGTGTTCACGATGGGGCCGTATCCGGAGTTGTGGGAGCGGTATCGTTTGATCACGCGCGGGCAGTCTCCGGCGAAGCTCGGGAGTGGAAGGCCAACGACGCTGGCCGACATCGGGGGCGAGTTTGGGGCGAAGTACGTGCTGGTGGCGGCAGATCATGCGGCGCTGTACCGGCAGCTTCGCCGCGACGCGGCGGAGTTTCGGACGGTGTATCCGCCGGACGAGTCTTTGCAGGGTGGGCGTCAGCCGGCATTTGCGGTATTTGAAGTTGCGGGCGGGGAATGATAGCGGCTGCGTGAATGGGGCAAGCTCTACCGCGTTAATCGAATAGCGAGGATACTGGGAGGTGGTTTCCGCTTCGACGGATTGGGTCTTGCATATTCGGAGGCGAATCAGAATGCGTTTTCGTCGGCTCGCTTGCATCGCGATGGTTCTGGGGGTTGCGGCTTCGACATTTGGGCAGGAAGTGAAGTATGAGAAGTACCAGCTTCCGAACGGGATGACGGTGATCCTGCACGAGGACCACACTTTGCCGGTGGTGGCGATCAATACGTGGTTCAAGGTGGGGTCGAAGGACGAGGTGGCTCGGCGGAGCGGGTTTGCGCATCTGTTCGAGCACCTGATGTTCATGGGGACGCGCCGGGTTCCGGGGAATGCATTTGATGTGATCATGGAGGAGGGGGGCGGATCGAATAACGCGACGACGAGCGAGGACCGCACGAACTATTTCTCGAGCGGGCCGGCGTCGCTGTTGCCGACGCTGCTGTGGCTCGATGCCGATCGACTGGAGGAGCTCGGCCGGACGATGGACCAGGACAAGTTGAACAAGCAGCGCGACGTGGTGCGGAACGAGCGGCGGCAGAGCTACGAGAACCGGCCGTACGGCAAGTCGGAGCTGGCGATCCAGGAAATGCTGTACCCTGTGGGGCATCCGTATCACATTCCGACGATCGGGACGCACGAGGATCTTGAGGCGGCGACGGTGACGGACGTGAAGGATTTCTTCGCGACGTACTACGTTCCGAACAACGCGACGCTGGTGGTCGCGGGGGATTTCGACCCGGCGAAGATCAAGCCGCTGATCGCGGAGTTGTTTGGATCGATTCCACGCGGCGGCGAGGCGCCGCATCGGACGGCTCCGCCGGCGAAGCTGGAGGGTGTGAAGCGGGCGACGATGCTCGACAACGTGCAGATTCCGCGGGTGAGCATGGCGTGGCTGAGTCCGGCGAAGTTTGCGGCGGGCGACGCGGAGCTGGACCTGCTGGCGGACGTGCTGGCGGATGGCAAGAGCAGCCGGCTCTACAAGCGGCTCGTGTACGACGACAAGCTGGCGGTGGATGTCGATGCGACGCAGGCGTCGAGTCTGCTGGGGTCGAGCTTTCAGATCGACGTGCTGGCGGCGCCGGGTGTCGAGCCGGAGCGGATCGAGAAGGCGGTGGACGAGGAGATTGCGCGGCTGGGGCGCGACGGCGTCACGGCAGAAGAGCTTGAGCGGTGCAAGGCGAAGGTGGAGCTGGGAATGCTCAGCCGGCAGCAGAGCGTTTTGATGCGGGCGGATGCGTTGAACGAGTATGAGTTTTATTTCGGGGAGCCGAATTCGTTTAAGCGCGACCTCGATCGGTATCGAAATGCGACTGCGGCGGCGATCCAAAAGCAGGCGAAGGAGACGCTGAAGCCCGACGCGCGCGTCATCGTGCGGGTGTTGCCGGAAGCGCCGGAGCCGGTGGCGTCGGCGCGGGAGAGGCGGCCGAGCGATCTTGCGCCGCAGGCATTCGAGCCGCCCGCGCCCGAGACGATTGAGCTGGCGAACGGGCTGAAGGTGATGCTGTGGAAGAAGAGCGAGTTGCCGCTGGTGGCGATGAAGCTGGTGGTGAGTCCCGGCGGGCGGCTGCAGCCGAACGAGAAGGCCGGACTGGCGGACCTGATGGCGACGATGCTGGGCGAGGGAGCGGGCGAGCTCGATGCACTGGCGTTCGAGAACGCGGTGCAGGCGCTCGGGGCGACGTTTGACGCAAGTGCGGAAACCGAATCGCTCGGCGTATCGATGACGACGTTGAAGCGGAACTTTCCGAAGGCCGCGGCGCTTTTCGCGGACGCGATCCTCCGGCCGCGGTTCGATCCGAAGGAGTGGGAGCGGGTGCAGCGGCTGCATCTGGAAGAGTTGAAGGAGCAGGACGACCAGCCGCGAACTGTCGCGGAGCGGGTGGCGGCGCGGCAACTCTTCGGGGACGCGCATCCGTTTGGGTGGCCGGTCGATGGGACGCCGGAGACGGTGAGCAAGCTGACGCTGGCGGACGTGCAGGGGGAGTACAAGGCGCTGATGCAGCCGCAAACATCGACGCTGCTCGTCGCGGGAGACGTGACGGCCGACGAGGTGAAGAAGACGCTCGATGGCACGCTGGGCAAATGGCCGAAGGGGAGCGGCGCGGCGGCGGACACGACGGCGGCGACAACGCCGACACGCGAGAAGATGTCGGTGGTGATCGTGGATCGGCCGGAGGCCGTTCAGACGGTGGTGTACTTCATTGCGCCGGGGCCGAAGATGACGGACCCCGCCCGCGTGAAGTTTGAGTTGCTCAATACGCTGCTGGGCGGGAGCTTTACGAGCCGGTTGAATCAGAACCTGCGCGAGGCGCATGGATATACGTACGGGGCGCGGTCGGGTTACTCGATGGGTGTGCGGGACGGCTACTTCTCGGCGGCGGCGAGCGTGCGGGCGGACGTGACGGGGGCCGCGGTGGCGGAGTTTTTGAAGGAGTTCAAGCAGCTTCGCGGTGGCGACGTGAACGCGGCCGAGGCGGGCAAGGCGGCTCAGACGCTGCGGACGAATGCGGTGCAGTCGTTCGAGGGGCTGGGCGGCGTGCTCGACGAGGCGAGCGATCGGCTGGTGGCGGGGCTGCCGTTCGAGTCGCTGGGAGCGGACATGAAGGCGATGGCTTCGGTGTCGGCGGAGGATCTGAACCAGCTGGCGAAAGGGGCGCTGCCGCTGGAGCGGGGCGTACTCGTACTCGTTGGTGACAAGGCGGCGATACTGGAGCAGATCAAGTCATTGGATTTGCCGAAGGCAGTTGAGGTAAGTCCGCGCGGAGATGCGATTCCCGACAGCGCGAAGTAGTAAATCTGGGGCGAGTTCAACCGCCGGCGATTGCGCCGATGACCATGAAGGGCTCTGCACCGGAAGTGATTGCGTCGGGCAGCGGTGTGTCGGCGGCGTCGTGGGACAGGTCTTTCTGGCAGGCGAAAAAGCGGATGAAGGGGCGGCGCTTGAGGGTGCCGTGGTCGCGGATGGTGCCGCGGAGCATGGGGTAGCGGGCTTCGAGGGCGTCGAGGATGGCATGCGTGGTTGCGGGGGCGGCGACGTCGAGTTGGACCTCGTCGCTGGTGATACGGGCCAGCGTTCTCAGATGGAATGGAAGAATGACGCGGATCATGCCCGCATCATAGTTTGCCGAGGCACTTTTGGGCACGTGCGACATCGCGTCGGTGGCGGGACGGCATCGGGCTACTCGAGCAGCAGATCCAGGAATGCGGCGATGTCCGTTCCATCGTGGCGGCTGTCGCTGTTGATGTCGGCTCGGGCCAGTTGGTGCGGCGTGAGCGGCAGTCCGAGCAGGGCGTCGATGAGCTTCAGCGCGTCCGTTCCGTCGATGCTGCCGTTGCCATCTACGTCGCCCGGTGCGATCGCGAGCGGGTTTCGGGCCACGACGATGGCGCTGTCCGGACGGCTATAGACGAAGTTTCGGCCGTCCGGAGTGAACCGTACGGAACCGGCACCTGTCCCAATGTCGACGGTGCAGGCGGCCGAGAGTTCGCCGGTGGCCGCTCGCCAGATGCGCAAGTCGCGAGTGCCGGTTGCGACCGCTGTTCCGTCGGGCGACAACGCGACGGAATTGACGGATGTCGAGAAGCCAGTCAGTACGTGCAGCGTTGAGCCGTTTGAGGCGTCCCAGATTCGCGCCGTGGTGTCGGCTGAGCCGGAGACGATGCGCGTTCCGTCGGCGCTGATGGCGACGTCACGCGTTGCGCCGCCGTGGCCAACGAACGACTGGAAGAAGCCGCCGTCCGACGACCGCGAGAATGCGAGCGCGGCGGCGCCGGTTGAAGCGATCGCGAGATTGTCCGGCGTGAACAAGAACGCACCGTTCAATCCGCTCGTGGCGGGTAAAGGCGATCGCAATGTCAGGGCTGGGTAGTTCCAGATTTTGCCCTGTTCGCTGAAGCAACGTGTGATCATCGTCTGGCCGTCGGGTGAGAAGGCGATGTCGCCGACGCCGCCGGCGTGGGCGGTCAGCGATTGCTGGAAACCGCCGGTGGCTGCGTCGAAGAATCGTACGACGCCGTTTGACCCCGCGACGGCCAGCCGGCTGCTGTCAGCGGTGAAGGCGAGGCGGGCCTCCGACACGGTGGGCGGGCTGGACCAGACGAGCGACCCGTCGTTCACGTCTCGCACTTCGATTCCGTTGAAGAAGGTGTAAGTCGCGAGGCGACTGCCATCGGGCGAGAGCGCGAGGTCGGAGATCGCGCCGGTCAGCTTTGTGAGGACGTGGTTGGTCGTTCCCGTCGCTGCATCGGCGAGGAACGCGCCGCGCTGCGGCTCGAAGAATGTCACGCCGCTGGTTGTCAGGAATGTCGCGCCGTCGGGTGACCAGTTCAGTGTTCCCAGCGACTGGCCGGTCGGCGTCAGGACGTCGAGTGGCGCGCCGTCGGCGGTGTTCCAGATCCGGATCTTTCCGTCGACTCCGCAGGAGGCGACGCGAATGCCGTCAGGTGAGAATTGCACGCGGTTCACGGTCCCGGTGTGGCCGGTCAGGGTACGGAGCGGCGCGCCGTTGTCGGCGTTCCAGAGCTTGACGGTCGCGTCATTGCCGCAGGATGCGAGGATCGCGCCGTCGGGCGAGAGGGCGAGCCATTGAATGGCCGAGGCGTGGGCCGTGACGGTGCGGACGAGACCGCCATCGCTGAGACGAAACCAGCGTATTCGTCCGGCGGGACTTTCGACGTTGAAAGTCGTCGCGGCGATGAGGTACTGGCTGTCGGCGGAGAAAACCGTGGCGAGCGATGCGGCGGGCTCAAAGGAATGCAGCAACTGGCCGTCGGACCGGCGATAGACTTCGGTGGTGTCTTCGGAGCCGGCCGGTGACCCGGCGATGGCGATCATGGTTCCATCGGGAGAGAAGACCGTCTGGTACACCGCTTCCATATGACCGAGCGACCTCAACGCCGTTCCGTCGCTGATGCGCCAGGCGTAGCTCGATTCGACGGTGGCGCCCCAGAGTTCCTGGCCGTCCGGGGAGAATGTGACGCCGTAGATTGCGAATGCGGGCTGGAAGTCCCCCGTTGATGCCGTGAACGTGCGCAATAAGCGTCCATCGGCCGTGCTCCAGATTTTCGCGGTTCCATCTTCGCTGCCGGTCGCGGCGAGTGAGCCGTCGGCGGAGAAGGCGGCGTCGTGGATTCGAAATGTGTGGCCGCCGAGTTGCCAGACGACTTCCGGCTGTGGGATCGGGCCTGCGGCGGCAATCGTCGTGGGGATCAGCAGCAGCGCGAGGGACAGGCGCTGACGTCCTTGCGGCCGGGGGCATGAATGGAACGCGAATGAGAACAGGTAGCGATTCGACACGGCGTGCCTCCTGCCGGGCATCGGTTCCGTTGGACGGAGGACGATGTGGGCAGCGACAAAAAAGATGGGCTCGCCGAATGAGTTTGAAGTATATCCGATTGACATTCGAATCGGAAGGGAAATCGACGGGCGCTGTCTTGATTTCTGATTGCAGCAGCGCGTGTGTGGTCAAGGCGCTACGGCGCGCGGGATCGGAAATAATCGGCGATTGCGGCGTGTTCCTTCATAGAAGCGCCCTTCGCTGATTCTGATACGTAGTACTCGGCCCAGCCCAGCGGCGTGGCGCCCCAGGCGGTGTCCTTTACGTCCAGGGCGGCGCCGGCTTCCACCAGCACGCGGACGGCGGCCAGCACGCCGGAACCGACCGCGTGGTGAAGGGGCGTGGCGTGCGGGTAGAGGTCTTCGCTTCGCTGGTTGGGATCGGCTCCGGCGCGAATCATCCAGCGAATGGCGTCGGTGCGTCCGTGGAGGGCGGCGACGACGAGCGCGAAGCGGCGCTGGCGATCGGTCGAAGATGCGAAGCGCCGTGATGCGTCATCGAAGCGGTTGAGGCACAGGGCTGTCGCGAGCGTCAACACGGCGCCGCGCTTTACCAGGTGCTCGGCGGCGGCGAAGTTGCCGTTGACGAGGGCGTGTTCGGGGTGGCCTTCGGGGGACGCGCCGGCATCGATCAGCGTGTCGATGAGCTGAATCTGAACGCCGCAGTCGCGGGCGATCCATGAAAGCGATACGAGTTCGAGCGTATAGGAGAGCTGGTGCGGCAGCGTCTCCGGGCTGACGCGGGCGGCTGCGCGAATGATCGTGCCGGCCACGCCGGCGATGTTGGCGGGCAGGCGGCCGTTGCGGACCGGGTCTTCGGCGACGAACCAGAGTAAATACGGGCGTTCGAAGAACTGCCCCGGATCGACGGCGTTGCCAACTTTCTCGCGGAGCCACGTTCCCGGCGAATCGAGCCGCAACGCCGACAGCGGCGGGTCGGCCGCCAGCAGCCGTTCGAGCGCGGGGATGTCGCCGGCGTCGATCGCCGCGACCGCGTCACGAAATCGCCCGTCAAGTCCGTTCATCGCGCGCCGAGTGCTCCTCAGGCAAGCGTCTGAACCTCGACTGAATAGACGGCTGGCAAGTCGCGGACGATAGGCGACCAGTTGTCGCCGCCGTCGGGCGAGCAGTAGACCTGGCCGCCAGTCGTGCCGAAGTAGATGCCGCACTTGTCGAGCGTATCGACGGCCATCGCTTCGCGGAGGATGTTGACGTAGCAGTCGCTCTGCGGGAGGCCCTTCGTCAGCGGCTCCCACTCGTTGCCGCCGGTGCGGCTGCGGTAGACGCGGAGCTTTCCTTCGGGCGGATAGTGCAGCGAGTCGCTCTCGATCGGCACCACGTAGATCGTCTCGGGCTCGTGGGCGTGGACGTCGATCGGGAAGCCGAAGTCGGTCGGGAGGTTCCCGCTGACCTTTTTCCAGTTTTCGCCGCCGTCGTCGCTGCGGCAGACATGCCAGTGGAGCTGCATGAAGAGCGTGTTGGGGCGTGCCGGGCTCATCGCGATGCGGTGGACACAGAAGCCGACCTCCGGCGGCGGGTCCGTCTGAGGCAGGTACTTTGACGTCAGGCCGCGGTTGATCGGCTTCCAGTTTTTGCCGCTGTCGTCGGTTCGGAAACATCCGGCAGCCGAGATGGCGATGAAGATGCGATTGGGATTCTTCGGATCGATGAGGATCGTGTGAAGGCCCATGCCGCCGGCACCTGGCTGCCAGCGCGGGCCGGATTCGTGGCCGCGGAGGCCGGGCAGTTCGTGCCAGTTCTTGCCGCCGTCGGTGGTGCGGAAAATGGCGGCATCCTCGACGCCGGCGTAGACGGTATCCGGGTCGCTTAGCGACGGCTCGAGGTGCCAGACGCGCTTGAACTCCCATGGATGCTGCGTGCCATCGTAGAACATGTGCGTCGTGAGCGGCTTGGCGGCCGTGTCGTAGACGAACTTGTTGCTTTCGCCCATCGGCATTCCGTCGGGCGTGGTGGTCGGCGTGCCCGGCGGAGTTCCCGGCTGTTCCCAGGTCTTTCCGCCGTCGTTCGAGCGCTGGATGATCTGGCCGAACCAGCCGCTGGTCTGCGAAGCGTAGAGCCGGTTCGGGTCGGCGGGCGAACCCTTGAGGTGGTAGATCTCCCAGCCGGCGAAGTGGGGGCCGGAGACGTCCCACTTCTGTCGCTTGGCGTCGGAGGTGAGGATGAAGGCGCCTTTCTTGGTACCGACAAGGACGCGGACGGAACTCATACGTTGCTCCTATTCTTTCGCTCGCGCGTGCGATTTAACAGCTTACTCGAAAATGATGACCGGCCGGCCGGTGCGTTTCGACTTTGGCAGCGGCAGGAATTGACCGATCGAGAAGCGGCCGGGGCCGGCGATCAGGATCGGGGCTAGCAGGCCGACGAGGGCGAGGTTGTATTCGTAGCCGCTGTTCGAAAGCAGAAAGCCGTTTTTGCCGTGAACCATGTAGATGGCACCGATCATGATGACGATGTTGGCGGCGGCGGAGAAGCGGGAGAGGAAGCCAAAGATGAGGCCGATGCCGCCGAAGCATTCGCCGATGGAGACGAGATAACCGATCGGCCCCATCATCTCGACGATCTTTGACAGGCCCTGGCCGCCGAATGCGCCGAACACTTTTTGAGCGCCGTGGACGGCGAAGATGATGCCGACGATGACGCGGATGATGAGCAGGGAGATATCGACAGCGGCACGATCACGCGCTGGGGGGCGGTCGCTCATGGTTGCTCCTATCTGACAGCGGCCGGGTGTTTTTCCAGCCGGGTTTGACGGACTATTTCCTGAGCGTCGTGGATTCTAACGCTCAGGCCGGTGCAAAGTGGTTCGCCCGCCAATATCCGTGTCGCGATTCAGGACACCGCGGCCGTATGGCCGGGGGTCATCATCGGCTTTCGCCCGGCTGCGCGGCGAGCGTCGGCGACCTGGCCGCGATGGTTCATTTGGTGCATTGCGGAGACCAGGAACGCGCGGCCGACGGTCTTGAGCGGTTCTTCGAGGCCGGGGGGCGGCGACTTGGTAAGGCGGTCGAGCCCGGCTTCGCCGATCTCGGCCAGCAGTCGCACGTTACGTGCGTGGAGGTCGCGATAGGTTTTCAGAACTTCCTCGAACGCCGGATAGTCGGCAGCGCGGGTCGTCGGCTCGGTGCCGTACCAGAAATGCTTTTTCCAATGTTCGACGGGGTTCGACTCGCCGAGGACGAGTTGCGGGATCATGCCTTCGACAATCGTGAGATGTCCGAGCACCCAGAGCGGGTGGTTGCCGCCGCGCGGCGTGGGGCTCGTCAGTGGGGCGTCGCGCATGTCTTCGATGAGCGCGAGCGTGGCCTGATCCGCCATCTGCATTGCAAACTGAATCAGATCAATGGCTTTCATTTGCTTTTTCCTTGCTGCCTGATGGTTACTTCTTTCGGGCCGCTTCCGACACGCGCCGCTCGGCGATCTCACGGACGCGCTTGAGCCCGTGCTGCCAACCCATGTTCACGCCTTCGAGCACGTCCTGGGGGATCCAGCCGAATGCCTGGTGGGTCAGTTTCAGCTGCGTCTTGTTGCCGGTTGGCGTCAGACGGTACTGGACAAAGTTCTCCGACGGGTACGACATGAACATCGGCCCGCGGAGTTCGAGGAGCGTGGGCGGCTTGATGACCTGAACGTGGCCCCAGAAGTGGCCGGTATTGCCGCCGAGGTCGCGAAACCAACGGCCGCCCGGCCATGCCTCAATCTTCATCGGGAACGGCTTCCCGTCCGGCATCACGCTCCCCGGTCCGAGTTCCTCGAGCAACGCGGCGAAGGCGACATCCGCCGGGGCCGCGATCGAAATTTCCTGGACGATGTCGAGCGTTTTGATTTCCCGTTCTTCTGCAACAATTGTCATGTTCTCTTCTCCTTTCGGTCTGATGTCTTCTCGGTTTGCTCCGCTGCCTTGCGCTCGGCGCGCTGCTTGATGCGAATGAGCTGGTGGGCCCAGAACCGCTCAAAGCTCTTTACCCAGTCGTGCACGCGCTTGAGCTCCCGGCCGTTCAAGCCGTAATAGCGCTCGCGCCCGCGGCGCTCGACGCTGACCACGCCGACCTTTCGCAACACGCCCAAGTGCTTCGAAACGGCCGGCTGCGGGATTCGGAGCGTCTCGACCAGGCGGCCGACCGGGTGGGTTCGACCGTCGGCGAGCAGGTCGATGATCTTGCGACGGCGCGGCTCGGCGATGGCGTTGAAGACGTCGGAGGTCGTCGCGGCTCTTGGCACACCGAGAATATATTCTCGTATAGGAATATGTCAACTGGTTTGAGGCGCGATTGTTCGTAAGACCGTGGATTCGGCGCTACTTAAATCGCCCGCGAAAGCGCTCGGCCGGGTATTTGGCCGCGTTCTTGACGAGCTTTTCCTTGAGGGCGGTCGTGACGTCGATCTCGAGCACGTTGGCGAGCGAGAGGGCGTAACAGATCACGTCGGAGAGTTCTTCGCGGATTTCCTGCATGTCGTCCTTCGATTGGTCAATGCGGCCGGCGGCCGGAAGGTCAAGCCACTGGAAGTGCTCCATCAGTTCGGCGGCCTCGATGGCGATCGACATGGCGAGATTCTTGGGGTTGTGGAACTGCCGCCAGTCGCGGGCGTCGACGAACTCAGCGACGGCCTTGCGCAGATCGGCAACGGTGGTGGTTGGATCGCTCATGCGGGCATTGTCGCGTTCATGAGCAGTGGCGTCTATCCGGCGTCGTGCTTTGCCGGCGGCGGCGAAGCGGCGGTCGCGGCCGCGGGCACTGCGCCACGATGCGACTCGCGCCGAAAGAACCAGTAGATCGGCCCGCTGGCGGCGTAGCCGGTTGCGAGGATCGCGAACGTGAGTTGCGGCTTGATGATGAGCCCGATGAGCAATGCGAATGCGAGCAGAACGACCTGCGCAAACGACCGTCGCCCGCGCAGCAGCGTATTGACGAGGTGGATGTACCGGAGCCGGCTGACCATGAGCAATCCGAGCCCGGCGGCGACGAACGGCATGGCCCGGCCGAGCCAGACGGAGGCGGTGCTCATACCCGAGGCGCGGATGATGTCTTCGTGAACGAGTACGAGGCCGACCATTGCGGCGGCGGCGCCCGGGGAGGGCAGCCCCTTGAAGCGCTGATGGGCGGATTCGTCCTCTTCGTTTTCGACGTTGAAGCGGGCGAGGCGGAGGGCGGCACAACAGGCGTAGGCGGCGAACATGACCCACTCGACGCGCCACCACATTCGGGCCGCTTCCGTGAGTTGCTGAACGGGCAGGAGCGGCTTGGCAACGGCGAGGGCGAGCATGGCCGGCGCGACGCCGAAGCTGATGATGTCGGCAAGCGAGTCGAGCTGCGCGCCGAACTCGCTGGTCTTACGCGCGAGGCGGGCGAGCCGGCCGTCGATGCCGTCGAAGAAACTGGAAAGGAAGATCAGGTAGCAGCCGATGGCGAGGTAGGTTGGGAAGAACTTCTCAATGCGCGTGCTGTTGAGCGTCTGGGCGGCGAGGTCGGAGCCGTCGGCCCCGTAGGAGAGCATGCACATGTAAATCGCGCCGAGACCGCAGACAAGGTTGCCGAGCGTGGCCATGGCGGGCAGGACGGCGACCGCCTTAAGGCGACGCTCATGCAGACGGAGCCGGTGCGGCTTCGGGTCGATCTTTCCGACGATTTTCATGATTTGTCTCCCGGCTCGCGGCCGACGTCAGACGCATGAGGATGGTAGCGCCTCCGGCGACGCGCTGGCCGATAGAAACGGCGGGTTCGAGGCCGCGGTTCGCGGGGACGATGAGCTCGGTCCGCGAGCCGAATTTGATGAGGCCAAACAGCTCGCCGCGGCTGAGTTGTTGTTGGGGATTCAAGCGGCAGACAATGCGGCGGGCGATCAGGCCGGCGATCTGGCGGACGACGACGGGTCCGGGGATCGGCGGGTCCGGGTCGAGCACGGTCGTATTGGCCTCATTCCGATCGCCGCACTGGGGGTGGCGGGCGTCGAGGAACTCGCCCGGTTTGTAGTGTGTCTTCACGACCCGCGCATCGCACGGGCTGCGGTTGACGTGCACGTCGAACACGCTGAGGAAGATTCCGATCCGCAGGGCCGGGCCGCCGATGTTCGGCTCGTGTGCGATCGGCGTGATGTCGGTCACCTTCCCGTCAGCGGGCGAAATAAGAAGGCCGGGGCCGAGTGGGATGCGGCGGTTGGGCACGCGGAAAAACGCGAGACCGGCCAGCCATAGGATCCCAGTCACGATCGCGGCGGGCCAGAATTTGACGGCGAGGATGGCGGTCGCGCCGCCGAAAAGCAGCGTGATGATTGCAATTTCACGATATCCGTCGCGAGCCAGCGTCATCGAAGAATCCCTGTACCCAAGCCGAGCGTATTGTATGGGTGGACGCGTCTTGAAGGTACGCGCCGCCGCCCGGCCGATAATGATGAAGATGGGAGATTCGCCGGAGCGAAATTGCCCCGGCGATTCTCGAATGAATACTATTGCATAGAGCTTCGGCCCGTCGAAGGGACGAATACGGGGTCCGACGGGGCCGAGCGGGAGGCAAGCGATGCAGGCCAGCATCCGCCACAATCACCCGCTGCAGCGCATGTTCAGCGGGCTCGTCGAAGACAGTTTCTACACGCAACTCGGCCTCTGCGATCCGGGCGTCGTGGAGTACGTGGTCGATCTCCTCGTCGAGTTCTGCCACATCGATCACGTCTATCCGCTTCGCGACTCGTCCGGCCGGCGGCTGGAGCAAGTAGCCGACATGATTACGCAGGCGGCGACTCCGCCGGGGACGTCGGACACGGAGCATCGGCGGTTCGTGCACCGGCACGTGGGCGACTACACGCTGTTCTGGACGGGGTTGTATCCGGAGAGTTTGGGGCAGATGAAGCGGTCGCACGCAGCGGACGGGCTGCTCGACTATCCGCAAACGGGAAAGCGCTCGTACGCGATTGCGTCGGAGTTGTCGTCGGACCGGACGCGGCCGGCCGCGAAGGTATTGCGGCGGCTGAGCGAGGAGTTCGAGAGCTGCGCGTACGGCCTGACGCTGGTGCGGAAGGGCTGGGAGCAGAAACATCCGGACGCGGCGGCGGCGTGGGGGCTGTGGGTTTAGGAAGCGGCGTCGATTCGACATAGTCCGACTGAGACGGTCGTCGTGCGCCACGATGACTGCACACATCGAACAGTCACTTTTAACATTCACCAACCTACCGGCTACGATTCCTACACGTCGCAGGGTCGTCATGGCTGAACGCACTTCTATGTCCGGACACCCGATCGCCTCGCGCCCGGAGGATTTCTGGGCACTCGCCCGCCGGATTGCCCGATGCGGGACGCAAGGGGTTGCGCGAATCGAATTTCTCCACGAGACTTCCGACGCCCTGCGCGAGTTCACCGGCTGCGACTGCGTGGATTTCTGGGTCACCGACGAGGAGCAGGACTATCACTGGCATCGTTCGTTCGAGCCGCCGGAGCCGGCAAGCTTTGAACCTGTCGGTGCGAAGGACGTGACGAGGAACGGTCGGGGCGCTGCGTGCGACTTCCGGCTGACTCAAGCAATTCGCACACTGATGACGCGAATTGCCGACGGGGGCACTGAAGGGGGCGCGACCCGGACGGCTTTCTGCTCCTGCGATCGCTCGAGCCGCGAGCAGATTGAAGCCGCGCGTGACGAACTGATTGGACGGACGCTCGAATTGTCGCGCTGGCCATCGATCTTGTTGCTGGCGCTGGAGATCGAGGCGCCGTTCGCGGGGCTGGTCGTGTTGAAGAGCCGCCGCGAAGCCCAATTCCGGGTTTCGGATTTGTTCAGTTTCGAGCAGGTCGCGGCGGGCATCGGCCGGGCGATTGCCAATCGCCGGGCCCAATTTCGGCTGCGAGAGCGGATCAAGGAACTGACTTGTCTGCATGGCCTGGCTCAACTGGTTCAACAGCACGATCGATCCATTGAGGCCGCTTTGCGGGCGGCCGTCGATGTCATTCCGGCTGCCATGCAGTTTCCGGAGATTGCCGCGGCCCGCATCGTTGTGGATGGACGGGCATATGAGACGGTCGAGTTTGACGAAGTGCGTCACCGGCTGTCGGCGACGATCGTCGTCAAGTCGAAGGATCGGGGGCGCGTCGAAGTTGTCTATCTCAGCGATCATCCGGAATTCGTGGCTGGAGCGTACCTTGCCGAGGAGAGCAAGCTGATCGAAAGCATCGCGCGGGACATCGCCCTGCTGGTTGAACGCTTCGATTCACTCGCGGCCGGGTCGGCCCTGGCGGAGCAACTTCGTCACGCCGACCGGCTCGCGACGATCGGCCAGTTGGCGGCCGGCGTGGCGCACGAGCTGAACGAGCCGCTCGGCAATATCCTTGGCTTTGCGCAACTGCTGCAGAGGTCGTCCGACCTGCCTGAACCGGCCCGGCGCGATGTCGAACAGATCGTGAAAGCGTCGATGCATGGTCGCGAGGTCGTGCGTAAACTGCTGGTCTTCGCACGGCAGACGCAGGCGCAGCGGATCGACCTCGACCTGAACAATCTGATCCGAGAGAGTCTCTACTTTCTCGAAGCCCGCTGCCGGCGCGGCGCGATCGACATGCGGCTCGACCTTGCACCGGAGTCGTCGATCGTCTCCGCCGACCCGTCTCAGATGACGCAGGTGCTGGTCAACCTCGCAGTGAACGCGATCCAGGCCATGCCGTCGGGCGGACAGCTGACGGTTCGTACCGCGAACGAGGGCGACACGGTCGTTTTGAGTGTTGAGGACACGGGCTTCGGGATGGATGAAGCGACGAAGCAACGGCTGTTCACGCCCTTCTTCACGACCAAGGATGTGGGCGAAGGGACGGGGCTGGGCCTCTCGGTCGTGCTTGGCATTGTGTCGGCGCACGGTGGTACGATTCACGTTGAGAGCGCTCCCGGACGCGGAGCGATGTTCAAGGTCGTTCTGCCCCGGACGACGAACGGCTCGGTGCAGCCCGCCCCGGCTGGAGCGGTATGAACGCGACTGAAACGCTTGCGCGCATCCTCGTTGTCGATGACTCGGCGCCGACCGTCGAGATCATCCGGCGCAACCTTTCCGCCGCCGGCTACGACGTCGTGTCGTGCTCGAGCGTCGCAGAGGCGATCGCGCAACTCGAGAATTCGCCGATGGACCTGGTTATCACCGACCTGAAGATGCCGCGGGCCAGCGGCCTCGAGTTGATCCGACACGTGCGGGACAACTACGGTGACACGCAAACGCTCATGATCACCGGCTACCCGACGATCGCGACCGCTGTCGAGGCGGTCAAAGGCGGCGCGGAGGACTACCTCGCCAAGCCCTTCACCGATGACGAGTTGCTCGCGGCCGTTCGCAACGCACTCGATAACTTGCGGCTGCGTCGCAACAGTCATGCAGAGCCGCCCGGCGAATATCGCTCGCCGTCCGGCATCATCGGCGAGTCCGCGGCCATGCGGGCCGTCTTCTATGCAATCACCCGAGCGGCCCAGAGCACGGCCACCGTACTTGTCAGCGGCGAAAGCGGAACCGGAAAGGAGCTGGTCGCGCGCGATGTGCACTACAGCGGGCCGAGGGCGGCGGCTCCGTTCGTGCCGGTCAATTGCGGCGGAATACCGGAGACGCTGCTCGAAAGCGCGCTCTTCGGACACATGAAGGGCGCATTCACCGGGGCCATCGAGACTCGGGCCGGCTTCTTCCAGACCGCCGACGGCGGGACGATCTTTCTCGACGAGATCAGCGAGACAAGTGCGGGAATGCAGGTCAAGCTCTTGCGGGCCCTGAATGACCGCGAAGTGTTCATGGTCGGGGCGTCGCGCGGCCAGCGAGTCGACGTGCGCGTGATTGCCGCAACGAACAAGGACTTGCTTGAACTGGTCCGCAAGGGATCGTTCCGCGAAGACCTGTATTTCCGGCTGAATGTCATTCCGATCAACGTGCCGCCGCTCCGCGAACGGGGCGACGATATCGGCGTGCTCATTCACCGCTTTGCCGCCGACTTTTCGGCGGAGGCGGGGCGATCGGTTCCCGAGTTCTCGGAGCGGGCGCTCGCGGCGCTTCGCGGCTATCACTGGCCCGGGAATGTTCGCGAATTGCAGAACGTCATTCAGCGACTTGTGGTCATGTGCGACGCCGACCGGATCGACGTGACGGACTTGCCCGAACTCATGCGATTCTCTGCACTGCGGGGCGGCGCCGTGCTGAACCGCACGCTGGCTGAAGTCGAAGCCGAGCATATTCGAAACGTGCTGGAGAGCGCAGGCGGGAACAAAACCCGCGCGGCTGCTATCCTCGGCATCGACCGCAAGACCCTTCGCGAGAAACTTCGGGCCTTCCAACTCGAAACGTAACCCACGCGAAATCGGGGCTATTCGCCCCGCTGAGACAAAACTCCCCAGCTCGGCCGAGCCGGGCGCGTTAAGCACGTTCGCGGGCGGGATGACATAAATATCGGTGCCTTGAGTCGTTATGTCGCGACGGCGCGTCCGTGCACGCTGGACGCGCTCTGGTCTCGCGCTTGCACCTGGTACCGACGAAGTTGTCCCACGCGGCGAGGACAAAAACGAAATCGCGCCGCCAAGAGGTGAGTTATGAAAACGATGACGATTCAGAAGCGTGCCCGCCGATCAACGCGAACCGCCAATTCGCCGGCGGCGAGGATAAGTGGAGCCGCCGCGTCGGACACGGGCCGGCCGATCGGACAAATCAGCCCGGCGCTCATCGAGAGCGCGGAGTACGAGTACACGTCGGCGGTGAACATGCCGGGGTTGCTTGTCGCGGCCGACCAGATTCGCCCGGAATCGTCGCAGCCCGTCCGTCGCGCCGTGTCGCGCCCGGCCGACGAGCTTTTGGCGACCGAGGACGGCGACGCCGTGAGCATCTGCCAACTCCCCGGCCGCATTGTGAGCAAATCGCCGTGGACGGGACGTGTCGTCCCCGCGCGAACGGATGACGAGCCCGACGAGCTGGACGAGTACAGCGAACGGGCCGCGCTTCAGTGGCCCGGCCTGCTGGTCATTCCCGAGGCGTCGGCGGAGTCGCCGTCGCGGGAACAGCCGCGCGGTCTTTGCACCGACTGCCTGATTCGTGCCGAGTGTCAATTCCCGAAGCCGGCGAGCGGTGTTTGGCGATGCGAGGAGTATCGATAACCGTCAACGGCCCGCGCCGCTGATCCTCCGCGGATGTTTGGAACAAGCTTTCGGAGACCTGTCATGCCGATTCAACAAACGACCACCGAAACGACCACAATTCCTGTCGATGCGGAGCCGATCGAGGCCATGACGGCACCCCCACCGGCCGTCGACGTTCCGCCGTCGAATGCGGCTGCGGGGCTCTTCGGCAACGTCTTGCATCAGTACAACAAGGCGGCCGACGTCATGAACCTCGACCGCAGCATTCGCAAGATCCTGGCCCGCACCAAGAACGAAATCGTCGTGAACTTCCCGGTCAAGCTGGACAATAGCGAAGTCGAAGTTTTCACCGGCTATCGCGTCCAGCACAACGACGTTCTTGGTCCGTTCAAGGGTGGTCTGCGATTCCATCCCGACGTCAAGCTTGACGAAGTCCGCGCCCTCGCGGCCTGGATGACTTGGAAGTGTGCCCTGGCCGGAATTCCGTTCGGTGGTGCAAAGGGCGGCATTCAGATCGACCCGTCGCGATTTTCAATCGCCGAACTCGAGCGGATCACTCGCCGCTTCGCCTTTGCACTCGGCGACAACATCGGTCCGGAGTACGACATCCCCGCGCCGGACGTGAACACGAACGCCCAGATCATGGCCTGGTTCATGGATACTTACCTGTCCACCATTCCGCCGCACGAGCGGCAGAACAAGATCCATATCGTCACCGGGAAGCCGGTCGAGTCTGGCGGAAGTCTCGGACGCGAAAAGGCGACCGGCCAGGGCATCGCCAACTGCGTGCAGTGCTGGGCCACCGACCACGGACTGCCGCTCCGCGGCGCTACGTTCTCTGTGCAGGGGTTTGGAAACGTCGGCTCGTGGGCGGCGCGGCTGCTGACGGCTGCCGGCGCGAAGCTGGTCGCGGTCGAGGACGTCACCGGTGCGGTGCGCAACACGGAGGGACTCGATCCGATTCGCCTGCTCGACTACGCCCGCACGCATGGCGGCGTGTTCCGATATCCCGGCGGCGAATTCGCCGACCACATCATGTTCATGAGCACGCCGGTGGACGTGTTTATCCCGGCCGCGATGGAGAACCAGATCACGGCGGAGACGGCCCCGTGGCTGAAGGCACGGCTCGTGGCCGAGGGGGCCAACGGCCCGACCGATCCGCAGGGTGACGCGATCCTGCAATCGCGCGGCATCGCCGTCATTCCGGACATTCTCTGCAATGCCGGCGGCGTGATCGTGAGCTACTTCGAGTGGCTGCAGAACAAACGCCGCGAAACGTGGGAACTGGAGGAAGTCGATCGTCAGCTTCGCCGCAAGCTCATGGCCGCCTACGAGCATGTGCAGGCCAAGGCGAAGGAGCTGTCGACCGATTGGCGGACAGCGGCGTACGTCGTCGCCCTATCACGACTCGAACGTGTGTACCGCGAGCGCGGGATCTTTCCGTGAGCGCGTCGCGCCGGCGATCATGCGGGCAACAGGTCGGTCATGCGGCGCGCGAGCGACGAAGCCGTAGGCTCATCGCGAGCTTCCGCAATCACACGGGCGATCGGCTCGGTGTTGGACGGCCGCACGTGAACCCATCCCTCGGGCCAGTCGATTCGGATGCCGTCGGAGGACTCGACGCGACCGCCCGCGGTCGCCGATCGGACGCGGTCGAGCCACGCGGCCACGCGCGTGGGCGCAAGTTCGTACTTCAGCTTGATCATCGCGTATCGCGGCATTCCATCGACGACCGCTGAGAGCGGACGTTTCTCGGTCGCGAGAAGTTCGAGGGTTAACGCCATCGCGACAAAGCTGTCGCGGACAAAGACCACTTGTGGCAGGATCACGCCGCCATTGCCCTCGCCGCCGATGGCGCACTTGTTTGCCATCATCGCGCGGGCGACGTGCGCTTCGCCGACCGGCGTGCGGATAACGCGGCAGGGACCGCCGGCGGCGGCCGCGAGATCGTCGATCATCCGTGACGTGGACAGGTTTGCAGCGGCCGGTCCGGGGCGGCGGGCGAAGACGCGCTTCGCCGCGAGTGCCAGCGTGTACTCCTCGCCGATGTAGCGGCCGGTTTCGTCGACGATCGCCAGCCGGTCGGCATCGGGGTCCTGGGCGAATCCGACGTCGGCGCGGTGCGACTTCATTGCGTCGCAGAGACCGGTCAGATTCTCAGCGGTCGGCTCCGGGGTGTGGGCGAAGATGCCACTCGGTTCAGCGTTGATGTGGGTTACGCGGCATCCCAGGTGCTCCAAGAGCATCCGGCCGCCGGTCCCGCCGGCTCCGTTAACGCTGTCGAGCACGACATGGAAGCCGCGCTTCCTGATGGAGGCAGCATCGACCTGCTCGACGACGGCCGCAACGTGTCGATCGTGCGTCGCTTCGTTTGAGGTCGCGCGCTGCATGCGATCGACCGGCGCCAAGGCAAACTGCTTGTCGCGATAGCGATCGAGGATGCGCTGGGCTTCGTCGGCGGGCGGTGCGAAACCCTGGGGTGTCAGGAACTTTATTCCGTTCCACTGGCCGGGGTTGTGGCTGGCAGTCACGACGACGCCGCCGGCGGCCTTCAATTGGCCGATCATCAGGGCCGTGCCGGGCGTCGTCACGACTCCGAGTTCGACAACTTCGCACCCCGCGGCGAGCAAACCGGCGACGATCGCGCGCTGGACCATCGGGCCGCTCGGTCGCGAGTCGCGGCCAATGACCACTTTTCCTCCGCCGAGGTGGGAGCCGAAGGCCATGCCCAGTTCGGCGGCGAGCACAGGCGTCATCGTCTGGCCGATGATGCCGCGCACGCCCGAGATGCTCATCATCAGACTCATGGCGTTGTCCGGCCGGCAAGCCGGTCCAAATCTTCACGAACTTCGGGCGGCACGTATCGGCCGTCGAGTTCCGGCAATGCTGACATGGCTGCGACCGTCTTTTCGTAGCGCGTTTCGATGTCGGCGCTTGTGTCCACAAATAACACGCGGCGGCCGCGCAGAACGCACATTCCGCCGCCTTCGCCCCCGAGCGACTCGGAGCGAATGTCGATTTCCAGCTCGCGGGCGAGGTTTAGCAAGGTATCGAGGCGATTGTGGAGTTCCATTCGGTGCACCGTGGTCAAGTCGCGTGGGCCGGCTGCCGATAATCGTTCGGACGTCCTATGAGCCAGCAGACACAGACCGCCGCCAATTTAACGATTGACGCCGAGGAGGTACAGGCAGCCCTCTCCGGCGTTGAGGATCGCGTCACCCTTCTGCAGCGGCAGGTTCAGCAGCTGCAGAAGATGGCGGGCCTCGGCACGATGAGCGCGGTGCTGGCACACGAGTTCAACAACCTGCTGACGCCGATCATCGGGTACGTCCAGGCGGCGCAGCAGCGTCAGGATGCAAAGTTCACGGCGACCGCGCTCGAGAAGACGCTGTCGCACGCCCGCCACGCGGCCGGATTGTGCGCGAAGATCCTCGGCATGGCGTCGGACGAGACGGCGGCGACGGCGCCGACCGATCTTCGGCCGCTGGTCGAGGACGCGATGGAATGTCTCGGCCGCGACCTGAACAAGGAAGGCATTGAGGTCGCGATCGAAGTATCGCCGACCCTGCAGGCGCGGATCAATCCGACGTCGATCAAGCAGGTCTTGTTCAATCTGCTGCTGAATGCCAGGCAGGCGATGCTCGATCGACGCGGAATGCTGACCGTCACGGCACAGCGCGTCGGCGACCACATGGTCCGCCTGAGCGTCCGCGACAACGGACCGGGCATCAAGGCGGATGCGATCGAGCGGATCTTCGAGCCGTTCTTCACCACCAAGTCGCGCGCCGGCCGGCCGGATCGCGGCGGGCTCGGGCTGGGTCTCTATGTGTCACGTCAACTGGTTGAAGAAGGCGGCGGCAAATTGACGGTCGAGAGCACGCCGGGCGAGGGGGCCACGTTCACGCTCTGGCTGCCTGCCGCGGACTAACCCTACTCTTCACTCGCAATTGTCCCATCATGAATGGCGGCGTCCGTCCGCGAAAACGCCTCAGCGGGCTGCTCGGCACGCTTCTTTGCGAGATCGATCGCCAGCGAAATGGCGTGTTTCATGCTCCCGGCATCGGCCTTGTTTTTGCCGACGATGTCGAATGCCGTGCCATGATCGACGCTCGTGCGGATGGCCCCCAACCCGAGCGTCAGATTCACCGCCTGGCTGAACCCCACCAACTTGATCGGAATCAGTCCCTGATCGTGATACATCGCGACGACGCCATCGAACTCGCCGTCGAGTGCGCGGCGGAACAGCGAATCGGCCGGCAGCGGCCCGAACACGTTGCAGCCGGCTTCGCGGGCGATATTCACGGCCGGCTCGATCACCCGCTGCTCCTCGTCGCCGAATTGTCCTCCCTCGCTTGCGTGCGGGTTGAGCCCGGCGACGGCGATCCGCGGCTGGGGGATGCCGAACCACTCTCGCAACGCCTTGTCGAGCAGGTCGATGGGCTGATGAACGCGGCCAATGGTGAACGAGTTTCGCAATTCGAAGAGCGGTTCGTGGACGCTGGCCAGTGCGATCCGCAAGCCGCCGCCGACAAACATCATGGTGACGCGACGCGAGTTGAACCGCTTGGCGAGCAGTTCGGTGTGGCCGGGGAATGAGTAGCCCGCCATTCGCCAGCTCGTCTTGGAGATCGGTCCAGTGACGAGGGCTGAGAGGCGGCCGGCGCGCAGGTCGTCGATGCCGGCTTCGCAGAAGCGCATCGAGGCGTGTCCGCCCTCGGCCGTCGAGCGGCGAAGGTTTGGGGCGATGACGTCGTATTCGTCGAAGTCGGCGACGACGACGCCGCTTTCGATGCGGGAGACGTCTTCGTGCGGGAGGCGGAACCAATACGAGGGAATTTCAGCGAGGTCGGCGGCGTAGGTGATGAGCTCGTTGAGGCCGTAGATGATGAACTTGGCTCGCCGGCGGAGATTCCCGTCGGCCAGGGCTTTGACGATGACCTCGGGACCGATGCCGGCCGGATCGCCCATCGTGATGCCGATGGTCGGTCGTCGGTCTCGGGGGGCATCGTGCTCGTTTGGTGTATCCGTCATGCAAATCCCAGGTCTTTCAAGCGCTCAAGATTCAGTCCCGGCGCGCGACCTATGATCGATTGTAGGGTGTGCACAACGGTGCGGGCGAGGATGTCGGTTTCGATGTTCACGCGGGCGCCGACGGGTTTGTGGGCGAGGGTCGTGCGTTCGAGCGTGGTGGGGATAAGCGCGACGCTGAATGCGCCGGCGGTGACGTTTGTGACGGTCAGCGAGATGCCGTCGATGGCGACGCCGCCCTTGGGGATGACATAACGCAGCGGTTCTTCGTCCAGTGAGAAGGTCCAGCGGGCGTCGCCGCCGCCGCGCTCAATCTGCGCGATCGTGGCGATCGCGTCGACGTGGCCCTGCACGAAATGGCCGTCGAGTCGGGCGCCGGCTTGGAGTGATCGCTCCAGGTTGACGTGCGCGCCAGGCTTCAGATCGCCGAGCGTGCTGCGATGCAGCGTTTCGTGAATCACATCGAATTCAGCTTCGTCGCCGCGCGTGGCGACGATCGTGAGGCACACGCCGTCGATGGCGACGCTTGCGCCGTTCGGGAGATCGGTCCAAAATCCGCGACAGGCGATCGTCAGGCGCTTTCCGCTGGGCTGATCGACGGCGGACTGCACGCGGCCGGTTTGCTCGATGATGCCTGTAAACACGGCGCCATCGTAGTCCCGGCGCGGTCAGTCGGCCAATGAACGGGCAACGAAGTCGTGCAGCTTTGCAGCGTCGCGGAGCGGTGGGCCGTGGCCGAAGAGGAGTGTCGCGGGTTGCATGGCCGCGAGCTTGCGGATCGAGCGGCGGTTGGCGGCGACGTCGTGCGTGAAGAACGACGGCGGCTCGTGCAGGCCGGGGACGGTCGTGATGAGATTCATGTTGTTCAGCACGTCGCCGACGATGGCGAGTCGGTCGGAATCGCGGAAAAAGATGACGTGTCCGGGCGTGTGACCGGGCGACTCGATGACCCGGAAGCCGGCGATCTCGTCCCCTTCGCGGAGCTCGCGGCCAACCGGGTGCGGCGGCCCGGCGAAGATGCCGGTCGAGAAGCGAATCCACCGGCAGGGCGGGTTCATCGGCTCGCGGCCTTCCATCGCGGCGCGGTCGGCCTCGTGGCAGGCGAGCGGACAGGCGAAGTGCTCGCAGAGCGCGTGGGCGGCGCCCTGATGGTCGGGGTGGACGTGCGTCAGAGCGATTTGCGAGAGGCGACGGCCGTCAAGGGCGCGAAGGATTTTGCTGGTCCAGCCGCGCGTGCCGGCGTCGATCAGGACGTCGCCGACGAGGAACGCGTTGATGGCGTTGGGCGGGAAGCCACTGATCTGCCAGACGTCGGGGGCGACTTCATGCATCGACGACCGCCACCCCTCAGCGCCAGTACATCAGGATGATGAACACCATCACGGCGGCGATCGCCCATACCCAGCGACGGATGCCCCTGCGATCGGTGTCGCGGGCCGTAATCCACTGCTTGCAATTCGGACATTGCTGTGTGTCTTCGGCGACCATTGCGCCGCAGGCCGGGCAGGGAACGACATCGGTCGAGGCATCGTCGTCGGCGGCGTCGTTGTCATCGGGCCATTCGTCGTCGCGAAGCGGGTTGTTGTAGTCGGCATCGCGAAGCATGGCGTCGGCGGTCAGCTCGGGAGGGAGAGGAACTCGATCATGTGCTTGTCGTACTGCTCCTGGGCGGCCGGGTCGTGCATGGGCAGTCGCAGCTCGTTGATGACCTTGGTGCCCATGGCAATCCACTCTTTGAAGCACTGACCGCAGACGTTGGCCCAAACCTTTTCGCCGAGCTGGCCCTTGAAGGGTCGCTCGGGCATCTTCGATCCCCCGCCGCAGCGCGAGCAAACAAAGCCACCCGTTCCGGCGGAGACGCCGCCGGCGGTCTTGGCTTTCGCCTCGGGATCGGGGACGGGCGCGCCGAGTGACTTGAGGGCCTCGCCCATCTCGTTGCGCGGCATGAGGTCGCCGCGCTTGTGGGCGACGAGGTAGCCGTTGGTGAGGGTCTGGATGGCCAAGTCCTTGTGGCCGGTCTCGATCTGGGTCTTGCCGAGCATGAGGTGGGCCCGGGAGTAATGCGGGTTCAGGGCGAGGACGCGCTGGTAGGCGGGTCCGGCCTCGGGGAATCTTTTGGCCTCGAAGAGGGCGTTGCCGAGACTGAAGTAACCGAGCTCGTTGGACGGGTCGGTCTCCACCATTTTCTGGAATTGGGCGATTCGTTCGTCGATGGTCATGGCTGCGATGGCTCCGTGCGTTTGCTTTCCCAGGATAGAGGGTAGCGGCGGGCGGCGGGGAGGCAAGGCCGGCCGGCGGGGCAAACGCCGAACGGCCGAAGCGTCGAAATGTCGAAACTCCTGGGGGTGCGTCGAAATGGGGAGGGGGCCGGGCGTTTGCGCGGCGGGTTGAATGTTCAAGAGCCAACGAACGACGAACGACGAACGACGAACAATGACGTACTCCGATCCTCGTTAGAAGCGAGTCGACTCAAAAAAGTTGGAACGGTGGGACTTTCGAATTGGCGGGGGATTGGGCGGGCGGCGTGTTACGGTTGGGCGGAGTTGGGCGCGGCCGTGTCGGTGGGGGCGGTGTCGATGTGGGGCGGGGGGTTCTTGGACTTGATGGGGACGACCATCAGTGGGCAGTCCTTGACTTCGCGGCAGCGGAAATCGACGCAGCAGCCGGGGCCGCAGGTGAAGTCGAAGAGGCAGAAGCCGCAGCCGGCGGACGTGAGAAGGACGACGGCGGCGAGCAGGCCAGCGAGGATCGGGACTGCATTAATCTGGCGGGTTCGACGCATGACGTGCCTCCGAAGGTATGGTGATAGCAGTCTACCTCGGCGGGGCGGGGAGCTCAAGAAAAATCGCGACGGGGGAGGGAGACAGGCAACAAACAAAACGTCGACAATCAAAATGCGGCGCGATGGGGGACGATCCTTCGACGGGCTGAGGGGGCGGCAGATTGTTTGAGACGTCAGGTGGCGGCGGCGGCGAGGGTTAGGCGCGCGATCTCATCGACGGTTGAGGACCAGTTGCACTCGGGACACCGGACTTCACGCAGGCCGGTCAGGCGATAGTCGCACTGCGGACAACGGATTTCAGGCGGCGCATCGGCGCGAAGAGTGAGCTCTCGCGGCGAGCGCCAAAGCCAAGCGGTGCCCATCAGCCAGAGGCCGAGGACGAAAAACCAGGTGGATGTCCTCACGATCCTCAACAGCGTTTCGGCGAACCCGTTTGGAGAGAAGTCCCGCGGCAGAAAGAGTTGAGCCGGGGCGGCGAGCAGGGCGATCGCCAACACCAACGTCACGATGCGACGAGCCCGAGTCCATTCAACGTTCGATCGCCATATCAACAACCAGACCAGCACACTGATGAGCGAGACGAGCTCCAGTGCGAGATACTCGGGCCACGGCTCGCTCTGCGGAATGACGAACTCGGTGAGCAGGAAACCGGTCATCCACCAGAGACCGAACAGCAATGGAAACAGGGCCATGCCGCACGCGATTCGGGCTACGTCGGGCGTCATTCGTTTTCCTCCTGCGGGCAAAGCCGGCCGGCTATGGCCGCGCCGTCGAAAGGCGAAGAACCACCACGTCAGGGCGCAGCCCATGCACCAGAGTCCGGTGATCGTCGCGCTCTGGCTTGCGGCGAGTGATTCGGCCTTACCGCAGCCCTGCACGCTGACAATCGGGCACCAAAGCAGGACCTGACCCAGAAGCAGTGCAGTCCACGCAACCGTTGCGGTCGATCGAATGGGTGTCCATAACACGTAGCGTCGCCAGAGAAACACGACAACGCACGCGATCACCGTGGACGAGACGAGGATGGTGAATTGATAAATGTCCCGGACGAACGGGGTGAGCAGACTCACGACGGGTGTCAGTGCATCGTGCGCAACGAGAAGCGATCCAACGAGGCCGAGGATGGCGGGAATAAGGCCGAGGAGGACGGCGAGTCGGGCGACGCGGTCGTTCATCGGCTCGGGATCGTAACCGCGGATCGGCGCGCCCGGTTGGGTCAGAAGAGCGTGGTCGGGTCGGTCCAGGTTTCGATGCAGGGGACGCGGGCGCGCCGGCTTGTGGCCGCTCAACTCCCTGTTGCAACGAAAGCGGCGCCGGCCGCTCCCGCTTGTTCACCGCGTTTGCGCTTGTCGGCGGCAATGAGGACGTCGAGCGGGGCATTGGTGGCGCCTTCCATCAGCAGCACAACCGAGTCGTAGCCCGTACGCGGGAGCGTGTTCTTCCAGAGGATCGCGCCGTCGTGGCGGTTCAGGCAGTAGACGTAGCCGGAGCAGCCGGCGAACAGGTAGCGATCCCTGATCAGAAGGGCGACGACGCCGCGATCCGCGTCGAGCTTGGCGCGCCAGAGTTCCTCACCCGTGCGGGGATCGATGGCGACGATAAAGCGATTGGTTCCGACGTACAGCGGTTCGATTCGATGGGCCATGGCTGAACTCCTTTGGCGGGTCGGGTCGCCCGATTCTATCGGCGGACGGGCGAAGCGGGAGGAACGGGTGATGAGGTAGTCGGGCGGTTCGACGCCGCGGCGCGAGAGGGAGATGTAGTCGTCAACGGAGAGGAGGTCGTGAATGTTTTTCCAGAAGGTTTCGACGAGTTCTTCGGGGTCGGAGACGCCGGAGATGGCCTTCATGGTGCGGTCAATGATGGCGAGTTCTTCCTGCCAGGGGCGACGCGTGAGCATGCGGGGATTGTAAGCGGGAACAGCGCGGTGACGATCGAGCGTCGTCATGTCGGGTGATTTGCTCTGAGTCGGCGTGCAGGTGCGCGGCGCGTTGTCGCAAGACCTGTGTAGGGAGCCCGCCGGCCGAACGGGATTGCGTACGTTCGCACTCAGGCCGACGGATAACCCAGACGAGGGGCAGGTACCCATGACTGCGTCCAGACCTTGCGGCTTCGTTGAACGAGCGATGCATCGGATCTCGGGGCGCGCCGGGCGGTGGGTGCTGCGTTGCGCGATTGCGGCAGCGTTCAGTGGCGCGGGAGCATCGGCGGCGCGGGCCCAGTGGACGGTGGTCGACCTCCACCCCGCCGGGACGACTTTGTCGTCTGGATTCGGCGTGGGCAGCGGCCAGCAAGTGGGCTATGCCCAGGTCGGTCCTACGGTAGGCCACTCTCGCGCCAGTCTGTGGAGCGACACGGCCGCATCGTGGGTGAATTTGCACCCCGCTGGAGGAGGTTACTCGATCGCATACGGCGCGGACGGCGGACAGCAGGTGGGTGAGGTCTATCCGGCTGGCTTTCCGCGTGCCAGCTTGTGGACCGGCACTGCAGCGTCGTGGGTGGATCTGCACCCCGCCGGGCCGTCTCAATCGAGTGCGTTCGGCGTGGGCGGCGGACAGCAAGTGGGCAGGACGTATGCGGGTGTTTACAACGCCGCCCTGTGGAGCGGCACGGCCGCTTCGTGGGTGAATCTGAACCCCCCGCCCACCGGAGAGTATGTCCATTCGTCGGAGGCCTATGGCGTGGGCGGCGGCCAGCAGGTGGGCTACGTCATCGCCGTCGGCGGGGTTCATAGCGCGAGTCTCTGGACCGGTTCCGCAGCTTCGTGGGTCAATCTGCATCCCACCGCGGTTGTGTCGGATACTTCTGAGGCGTTGGGCACCGACGGGCTGCAACAGGTGGGCATCGCCCGAACCAACGCGACCACCATCGTCCACGCCAGCCTGTGGAGCGGCACGGCCGCTTCGTGGGTGAGTCTGAATCCGGCCGGGGTGATCGGGGGGCGCGCCAGCGCCGTTCATGGCGGCCAGCAGGTGGGCCGAGTCCGAACAGAGCCCTTCGGCGACCAGCATGCCAGTCTCTGGTCCGGCACCGCCGCCTCGTGGGCGGACCTGCACACATTCCTGCCGGTGGAATTAATATCCTGGCAGTCCGAGGCATTTGGCATCACGCATGTTGACGGCGTTCCGTACGTGGTTGGCTATGCGTACGATGGAAACGGTCACTCGCACGCGCTGATGTGGATTGGAACGGCGCCCGCGTTTTGTATCGGCGACTTCGACGGCGACAACGCCGTCACCAATGCGGACATACCGGGACTTGTCGCGGCGCTGCTGGCCGGCGGCGGGTGCCCGGTTCCGCCGGCACCGTGTCGCGGCGATTTCAACCTGGATGGGAAGGTCGACGGAGCGGATATTCCGGGTTTCATGGCGAAGCTGTTTTCCGGCGGGGCGTGTCCATAGCGGAAGGCGTTCAGGGTCGCTCGCCGATTTCGACGATGCTGCAGGCGACGATGGGATCAAGGCCGAGTGCGCGGGCGGCGTCGAGGAGTTCGTCGGACTCCGCGCCGGGGTTGACGAAGAACTCGTCGGGCTTCTTGGCGGCGATGTCGGATAGCACATTCATGCCGAGTGCGGGCGGGAGGTAGATGGTGGCGCGGTCGATGTGGCCGGGGATGTCCTTGATGCTGGAGTAGGTTTTCAGGCCTTCGATCGGCTCGGGCTTCGGGGTGACGGGGTGGACTATCCAGCCCTGGCGGAGGTAGGCGCGGACGGCCTTGTTGCCGTACTTGGCGGGGTCGGAGGATGCACCGATGACGGCAACGACGCGTTTTGACACGGCTTAGTTGTCCTCAGGTTCGGCGTCGTCGTCGTCGGTGGGTTTGTCTTTTTTCTTGGCCGAGGTGCCTTCGTCGTCGTCCTCGTCGTCGTCGGACTTCTTGCTTTGCTTCTTGCTGTCCTGCGTGGCGAGTTCGTCGTAGCGCTTCTTGGTGAGCTTGACGAGCCCCTTGGCGTCGGGGTCGTAGCCCATGTCGATCATGCCTTCGCGCTCGTCGGGGTTCTGTGTTTTCTTGGGGAGACTCTTTTCGATCCAGGCATTCCAGTCTTTCTCGAGCTTATCCTGGTCGGCCTTGTTGAACTTGGTCTGCCAGGCGAGGGTTTTCTTTCCGCTTGTGCTGACCTTGCGGTCGGCGCCGACGGACTTCGACAGGCCGTAGATGGTGCGGAAGGCCTGCCGGCCTTCCTTACCCTCGTTCAACATGAAGGCGGCGAGTGACCAGGCCTGGCAGTAGTTCAGCCCGCCCTGTTCGCTGGTCATATCGGCGTGCCAGGATTTGGCGTCGATGTCCCAGACATACTTGAAGGGCTTGAACTTGCTGGTTCCATAAAGGCGACGGATGACGGGGGCGTAGCGGCCGCGGTTGGGGATGTCTTTGAGGTTTTCGTCGACGGACTTGTCGAAGTCCCAGAATTCGAAGCAGCTTGCCTGGCCTTCGTTCCACCAGCGCGGCGAGTCGACGAAGTAGCCGAGCCGCATCTGGAGTTCCATGTGCGCGGCCTCGTGTTGCAGTGTCGCCTTGGGCCAGTCATCGAAGTTGCGCTCGCCGTCCGTGAACATGGAGAGGCGATAATGCTGGGCCTTCCAACTCGGATAGGGGCGGTCTTCGAAGAAGGGCCAGGTCTGAACAAACTGTCCGCCGGACCCGGCGCCGCCGCCGTTTTTGATGTAAGTGCTACGGTCGGCGAAGACGACGACTTCGATCCACTCCTTGCTGGGGCCGGGCGGCAGGCCCATCTTGGCGTAGGTCTTGCCGTATTCGCGGTGGAGCATCTCCATGAATAGGGCGGTATCGACGGTGAACTCGGAGTCGATGTCGGAACGGACGATGAAGGGCTGCGACTCGAGGGTATAGAGGCCGAACTCGTCCTTCTTGGCGCGGCGAATGAGCAGGTCCCGGCGCTTGGCGTATTTTTCGTCGGACTCGTTGGCACGCTGACCGATCTTGCGCTTCTTGGCGGTTGGCTTGGTGGCGGGTTTCGAGTGATCGGCGTCGTCGGCGGCGAGTGCGAGAACCGGGCCGACGAAGAACGCAGCGATGGCGAAGAGTGCGGCCGGCCGAATGTGCAGTCGGTTCAACACAGGCATCCTCCCGCAGGGTGGAATCGTTTCATGATAGTGTAATCGGCGCACGGCTTCCGCCGCAACCGGGTGGCGGCGATTATGATGCTTGCGTGATCAGAAAAGGCGGGACGAGAGCGAACGCGCCGCGGGCAGCAGCAGCGAGGTTGAGCGGCGCAGCGCCGGCCGGCTTGGTCGCCGAGTGGCCGCATCCGTGGGTGCAGGTTCGCTCGGCGGCGTATCACCCTTTCCTGTATGCACGGATGGTGGGGGCGGTCGATCCGTCGGCGCGGCCGGGACACGTGGTGGCGGTGTATGACAAGGCGGGGGCGTTCTTCGGGCATGGACTCTACAACCCGCGATCGCAGATTGCGGTGCGGATGTTGAACTACGAGCAGAGGGCGATTGACGAGGAGTTCTGGCGGGGGCGGTTGCGGGCGGCGATCGAGCTGAGGCGGAGTACGTTAAGACTCGATGAAGCGGGGGACGCATATCGGATCGTGCACGCGGAGGCGGATGGGATTTCGGGACTGGTGGCGGAGCGGTATGCGGATGCGCTGGTGTTCGAGGTGTTTTCGCTGGGGATCTGGCAACAAATGGAGATGCTGTCGGCACTGACGGCGGAGCTGATGGGGGCGACCGGGGATTCTCGGGGCGGGACGTGGCGCGTGGTGGTTCGGGCGGACGAGCGGAGCGCGCAGCTTGAGGGGTTCCGGCCAGGGCCGCCGGCGGGCGACGGGCGACGCGTGGTCATTCGCGAGCACGGTGTGCGCTATCGAGTGGACGTGGAGGGCGGGCACAAAACGGGTTTTTTCTGCGATCAGCGAGATAACCGGCGGGCGTTCGCGGAACTGTGCCGCGAGGCGTCCGTGCTGGACCTGTGTTGCTACAGCGGCGGGTTTGGAGTGGCGGCGGCGAAGCTGGGTGGGGCGAAGGAGGTGACGTCGGTCGACCTGGATGAGGCGGCGATCGCGCTGGCGAAGGAGAACGCGAACCTGAACCAGGTGCGCGTATCGCAAGTGCATGCGGACGTGTTCGGGTATCTGCGGATGATGGCGAGCAACGGGCGGCAGTTCGACGCGGTGGTGCTCGATCCGCCGAAGCTGATCGCGACGCGCGAGGCGTTTCGCGAGGGGCGGCAGCGTTACCTCGACTTCAACAAGCTGGCGATGGCGGTGGTGCGGCCGGGGGGCGTGCTGCTGACCTGTTCGTGCAGCGGGTTGATGCCGCGGGATGAGTTCCTGGATGTGATCCGGCAGGCGGCGCGGATCGCGGGGCGGCGTGTGAGCGTGTTCAACATGACAGGAGCGGGGGCAGATCATCCGATCGCGCTGGATTGTCCGGAGACTTCATATCTTAAGGCCGTGTGGCTGCGGGTGATGTGAGCGTCGACTTGTCGGCGTCCCTCCGTCGAGAGTAGTATTGCGTACGGCCCGGGGGGCGGCGTGGGCAGGCGCCGGACAGACGGGTTGCGATTCCTCGCCTGAGATGAGGCGATCAACTCTGTGGCTGATGTTGCGGAAGTGATTGCGCGGGGCAGTGCACCGCCGCAGGCAAACTGCGCGCCGCACCGGACAGGATTATCGCGACGCATTCGAGACGCGGTGGTGTACCGGCCGCTGGCGTTTGCGGAGCCGGCCGAATCGATCGAGCTGGCGCGGATGGCGCTGGCGTTGCCGGCCGGTGGGAGCGTGGCGGGGATTACGAGTTCGGGCGACATATTGCTGGCGCTGCTGGCGGATGGGGCGGGGCGGGTCAGCGGGTTTGACGCGAACCCGGTGCAGACGGCACTGGCACGGCTGAAGCTGGCGTTGTGCGAGCGGGTTTCGGTCGAGCGGGCGGTCGGGTTTCTGGGTCTGAGGGAGATGACGCGCGACGAGCGGATGGCGCTCTGGGCGGAGCTGCGAGCGGCATTAGGCGATGATGCGGCGATCCTCGAACGATTCAACGTCGGCAGCGGCGTGGTGAACAGCGGGACGACGCGGAAGCTGTTTCGTTGGATGTCTACCGCGATGCGGGCCTGCATCGGCCGGACGGCGACGGAGCGGCTGGTGGGGCCAAGATCGACTGAAGCGGATCGGCTGAAGCTGCTGGAGGAGCTGCGCGGCAAGGCGCTCTATCGGTCGTTTCTGCGGCCGGTGCTTAGCGCGGGCGGACGCTTGTTTCAGCATTTCCTCTATCCGCCGGCGTTGTGTTCGAACTCGGACCATCCGCGGCGGGCGCTGCGGGACATACTCCAGAGTTACCGGCGACTATTCGAGGTGGGGTTTCATGACAATCCGGTGCTCGGGCGGCACCTGACCGGCGAGATTCCGCGAGAGCAGGTCGAACGCTTGTACTCGGCGAGACCGTGGGCGGAGGTGCGGCGACGGGCGGACGACATCCGATTAGAGACGGCGGTGATTCAGCAGGGACTGATGAGTCTTGAGCGCGGCTCGGTCGATGCGATTTACCTCTCGAATGCGCCCGACTATCTGCGGCCGGACGGCTTGCGCGAGCTTGCGGCCGCCGTTCGGCATGCGGCCCGGCCGGGGGCGCGGGTTTACTATCTCTCACTGGATGACGAGTGCGTGTTTGAGCAAAACCGGATCGACGTGGCGTTTCGACGGGCGCGAGAAATCGAGTCGCGATTGATGGCGGCCGACCCGGTCGGGCTCTATCGGTTCCTGGGGGTGGGCATTTGTGACTAGGGTTGTGCTGGTCGATCCGGCGGCGGAGGCGGTGCTGGCGCATCGCGAGCAGCTCGACGGGCTGCGGCGATTTCGATACTGCGCGCACCTGGGCTTGCAGGCGCTGGCGGCGCGGTCGGAAGGACACGATGTTCGGATCGTCGATGAACGGCTGGAGCGGTTCGATCCGGCGACGATCGACGCCGATCTGGTGGGCGTGACCGTTCGGACAGCGCTGGCGCCGCGGGCGCATGCAATGGCTCGGGCCCTGGCGGCGCGTGGCGTGCCGGTGGTGTTCGGCGGACCTTATGCGACGCTGACGCCGGAACTGGCCCTGGCCGACCCGGCGGTGACCAGCGTGGTGCAGGGGCCGGGCGACGGGCGTTGGAATGAGTTACTGACCGACCTCGAGCACGGCCGGTTGCAGCGATCGTATCGCGGCGGCGCGGCGAAGGGACCCGTGATGAGTCGGCGCGATCTGCCGTCCGGGCCATACCGACCGGCGACAGCGCTGATGCAACTGACGCAGGGGTGCAACTTTCGCTGCCGGTTCTGCGTGATCCCGGCCCTGTACGACGAGGCCTATGTCGTGCCGGAGGTTGAGCGGGCGCTGGAGGCGATCGGCGCGCAGCCGGCGAAGTACCTGGCGTTCGTCGATGACAACCTGATCGGGAATATGTCGTTCGCGCGGCGGCTGTTCGCGGGCTTGAAGGGGATGGGCAAGAAATGGGTGTGCCAGGCCACGCTGAATGTCGCGCGCGATCGGGAGTTGCTCGGCCTGATGGCCGACGCCGGGTGCATCCTCGTGAACATCGGGGTCGAGACGACGAATCCGAAGATCTGGGAGCGGCAGAACAAAAAGCAGAACTTCAGTTGCGAGCTGACGGACGCGTTCGCCCGCGTGCACGAGTTTGGAATCTGCGTGTCGGGCGGATTCATCTTCGGTTTCGACGAGGATGACGAGTCGGTTTTCGACCGGTCGCTGGAGTTCATGGCTGGAAGCGGGATCGACTTCGCGGCCTGTCACATCCTGACGCCGTATCCGGGGCTGGAGTTCCACGCACAGCTACGGCGGGAGGGGCGAATCCTCACGGACGATCTGAGTCGCTACAGCACGTACGAGGTCGTGTTCCGGCCGAGGCAGATGACGCCCGAGCAGCTTCAGCGCGGCTTCGATCGCGTCGTGCGTGAGTTCTATTCGATCGGGGGCGTGTGCCGGCGATTCGTGCGGGCGGTGGGACAGTTCGACCTGTCGTCGGCTTTCATGTCGGCGTTCAGCGGATATGTCGTACATACCAATCTGAAGCGCGGCCTGCCGATTCATGCGTGAGCGCGGGGCGTCATGGCATCATTGACGCACGGATTGCTGACGGAGGATGAGGCGGTCGTGCTGGGAGCGCTGTCGCCGGGGCCGGGCGATCGGGTGCTGGCCGTGTTCGCGCGCGGAAACGGCGACGCGGCGTTGTGCCTGCTGCAGGGTGGGCCGGTCGAGGTGCTGGTACACGACCTCTTCGATCCGGCGTCGCTGGCGGCGCAGCTCGAGTTGAAGCGGTGGCTGTTCGCGGAATTGGACGCGGTGGAGTTGCGCGGCTTCCTGGGCGTCGACGGGCCGGGCAATGCATTGGAACGGGATCGTGTAATCGCGCGGGCGATGGGCGAGGTCAGCCTGGCCTGCCGGGCGTTCTGGTCGGCGCGGCATGCGGCACTCCGCGACGGCGTCGCACGGTGCGACAGCACGGCGGCGTGGGAGCGATCCCTCGGACGGTTTCTGCGGGCGTACGCGCGGATGCCCCGGGCCGTGCAGTTTGCTTGCATTGGTGTTGGGCGGCTGATTGCGCCGCTCTATTTTCCGCGCGAGGAGCGGGAGCACTCGCTCGGATACGCGCAGCTCATGGCGCAACCCGAGGCCATGCTGGAACGATTTGCGCGGCGGCTCGGAGCAAGCGGTAACTTGCGACTGATACCCTACGCCGACTTTCGATACCTCTCGGCCGAGGGCCATGCCGCGATCCGCGCGAATCTGAGTCGCGTGCGACTGGTCGATGCGCTCCCGCCGACCAGCGCGTCGAATCGGATTTACCTCTCAAATGTGATTGACTACCTGAGCGAGGTGGACTTCCTGCGCCTGTTGGGCCGCGCCGCGCCGATCGGGCGCGAGCCGTGGCGAGCGTTGGTCAATACGAGCTATGCGTCCGACGGGTTACACCCGTATCTGGAGGCGGGCGTGCGGGGGGGCATGCTGCGAATTGACCGTGATGCGACGGCTCGCCTGCGTGCGCGAGATCGCGTCGGCGTTTACCCGGGGCTGACGGTCGTGACGGACGCATGAAATTGCAGCGCGCCTGAACCGCGCGCGGCAGCGGAAATTGCTGTAAACTGCCGTCCCGATGTCCGATCGACCGCGACAACCTGCGTTTCGGCGAATGGTATTGCTGGTGCTCATCCTGCTGGCCAGCGGGTTGCTGACCGTGGTGGCATACGTGCTGGCGACGGGGGAATCGACCGAGCCGTGGGAGGAAGAAGCGCGGGTCAGCGAGCCGGAGATCGATACTTCCAAGGCGCCGGGGTTCGTGTTTCCGACGACCGCTCGGAGCTATGACCCGTCGCTCAATGCGTTCATAGACCGCTTCGCACGGGCCTGCCTGAGTGGCAAGTACAGCGAGTTCCGGCTGTTGTTCACGCGACGGCTGGAGCCGCCATCGGATCGGGCCTTCGTTTCGATGTTCAACGCGTGTCGCGAGATTCGCATCGTGAGCGTCGACAAGCTGCCCGAGTTGAAGCAGATACCGTCGCCTGCGTATCGGCTTGTGGCGGAATACGACCTGCATTCGTTCGCCGTGAAGCACGGGACGCCGACGCGGCGCATCCAGGTGGCGGTCTACAAGGAAAATGGGGAGTGGGTAGTTGCGCCGTTGCCGCGGGGATCGGCGGAACAGCTCGACCAATTATTGGCGGGGACGACGCAACCGGCAGAGCGAGATCGCGACCTCGAAGAGTAGGTCGGACGCACGTTTTGCGTCAGTTGGGGTTCACGTACCAATTCACCAAGTCGTTCGTCGTGATGAGATTGGCAACGACGTCCGGGCGAGCGTTCAGGTCGATGTCGGCGATCGAGATGCCGGTTGGGGTCTGGCTCAGGTCGGTGATGTTGTTTTCGACCCAGGTCTGCGTCACGTTGTCGCGGCGCGAGAACCAGCGGAGCGTATTGGAATTGTTCGTCGCGGCGACGACGTCGGGCCGGCCGTTCGCCTCGACGTCAGTGATCGCGAAGTCGATCGGGGTGTTGCTGATGAATTGGGCAAGGACGAAACCGGTCCACGGTGTGGTGACGTCGGTGGGGCGCTGATACCAGACGAGTTGAATGCCGTCGTTGGAGTTCTGGCCGGAGCGTTGGAGCGGATTCATGCCGACGACATCCTTGGGGCCGTCCTGATTGAGGTCGCCCATTTCGAGCTTGGTGACACCGCGGGCATTGCCGATGGTGAATTTCTGCCACGTGGCAGTGGCGTTGCCGCCGGGGTTCTTGTACCAGGCGATGCGGGCATTGGCTTCTGTCGGGGCAGAGGAAACGACGTCCATTCGGCCGTCGCCGTCGACGTCATTCGTGACACAGCCGAAGGCACCGGCACGCGTCGTCGCGTCGATGTCAAAGCGCGTCCAGCCGGTGCCGGTGAGGTTGTTGGGGCCGTTGATGAGTTGAGGGGCAAAGAACACGCTGAGCTGGCCGGGGGTGTCGTTGGCGCAGACGATGTCGGGGCCGAAGAGGTTGTCGATCTGGGCGAGTGCGACCTGGTGCCACTGGCCGATGCCGCTTTGATTGGACTGAGCGATGGTGAAGGTCTGCCACTGGTTGCCGACGGTCGGATCGGTCGGCGCGCGGAGGAAGAAGATCTGGCCGTTGGCGGCGGCGACAACGTCGGGTCGGCCGTCGGCGTTGATGTCTCCGATGGCGAGGCCGCCGATGGATGCGAGGGAGTTGGAGCGGGAGATCGTCGTGCCGGTGAAGGAGATCGTGCCGTTCTGGAAGACCTGGAAAAAGATGACAAGCGACGGCGTCTGGACGTTACTGCCCGAAAAGGAGCAGAGGATGTCGGGTCGGCCGTCGAGGTTGAAGTCGGCGGTGGCGACGAGATTGGGACCTGAGAAGCCGTTGCCGACGAGGAAGTTTCGCCAGACGGTCTTACGTGGATAGGGCGGCCCGGTCGTCGTGTTGGTGGTTGTCGGCGTGAAGCCGCCGCCGGAGGGGATCAGGTTGCCGAGGATCTGTGCGAGGGCGGTGCAGCCGGTGATTGGCGCAGCGATTCCCGCCAGCGCGATTATGAGGGCGCATCGATAGAAGTTTTGGGGACGCGATCGAAACAAGGACGCGAATACCTCCAGAGGCGACGCGAGGCGGGCCTCCTTATTTATATGCTTATCGACCGAGCTTGTCGCGGAGCGTTGGCTGGAGGCGGTTTGACGGGGTTTGACAGCGCGTGTAGATAGCATCGGCACATAGAGTTGGGAGCAATATGCTGGATATTAAGTTCATCAGTGAGCATGCAGAGGATCTTCGACGGGCGATTCGAACGAAGCGCTCGGCTTGCGACCTGGACCGGCTGCTGGCGGTGAATCAGCGGCGGAAGGAGCTGCAAACCGAGTTTGACCGGCTGCGGAGCGAGAGCAATGACCTGGGGTCAAACGTGGCGCTGTATCGCAACCCCAAGAGCAAGTGGTACGCCGACGCGCTGGCGAAGGGCATGAGCGAGGCGGCGATCAAGGCGGAAGCAGAGAAGACACAGTCGCGGCTGACCGAGATCAAGGCACGCGTGAAGGAGATCGAGGCGGAGCAGAAGCTGGTGCAGGAGGAGTTTGACCGGCTCATGCTGACGGTGCCGCAGGTGCCGTCGGCGAAGACGCCGGTGGGGGATGACGCGAACGGCAATGTCGAAGTCAGGCGGTTGGGGGAGCCGCGGAAGTTTGAGTTCGCGGTGAAGGATCATGTTCAACTCGGGGAGGCGCTGGGCATTCTCGACGTGCCGCGGGGGGTGAAGCTGGCGGGGACGCGGAACTACGTATTGCGCGGGGCGGGGGCGATGTTGCACTACGCCGTTCTGCGGCTGGCCGTGGACACCATCACGTCGCGCGGGTTTGAGTTGTTTAATGTGCCGATCCTGGTGAAGGACGAGATGATGCGCGGAACGGGGTATTACCCCGGTGGCGAGGAGCAGGCCTATCGGTGCGAACGGGATGAGAAGTCGCTGGTCGGGACGGCCGAGGTGCCGCTGACGGCGTTTCACATGGATGAGATTCTCGACGAAGGGGACCTGCCGAGGAAATACGCCGCGGTATCGACCTGTTTTCGGCGCGAGGCGGGGGCGGCGGGGAAGGACACGGCGGGAATTTATCGCATTCACTTTTTTGACAAGGTGGAGCAGGTGGTGATCTGCCGGGCCGACGAGGCGGAGAGCGAACGGCACCACCATGAGATCATCGCGAACGCCGAGGCGGTCTTGCAAGCGCTGGAGTTGCCGTATCGCGTGATGGCCGTCTGCACGGGCGACATGGGGCAGGGCAAGGTCGAGATGTATGACATCGAGACGTGGATGCCGTCGCGCGGCGGGTATGGCGAGACGCACTCGGCCAGCCGGTTCGGGGAGTTCCAGGCGCGGCGGCTGAACCTGAAGTATCGCGACGGGACGAAGAAGATTCACGTGTGCCATACGCTGAACAACACCGTAATCGCGAGCCCGCGGATACTGATTCCGATTCTGGAGTTGAATCAGAATGCGGACGGGAGCGTGACCGTGCCGAAGGCGCTGCGGGGGTACATGGGTGGAATGGAGCGGATTGAGAAGCGGGGGTGATCGAGCGATGGATGAGCCGCAGCAGGATCCCTCGCTTGACGCCAAATGCGAGAACCTGCGTCTTTTGCGTGCGTACATCGCGGCGAACGGCGTCGCGTGCCCGGTGTGTGGATACAACTTGCGCGGGCTGACGGCCGATTGTGTCCTGAGTGCGGGCAGCAGTTTCAGTTGCGGGTCGGTAGTGACTCTGTTCGGTTCGGGATGTTCCTAATCCTTCTTGCGCCGATGCTCATGGTCGCGGGCTTGGCGCTTCTGATGTTGGGGCCCTTTCTTGTGGACGGGCCGCGTAGAGGATTGCCGGGCGGGGTAATTGCGATTTGGGTCTCCGGGCTCGGCGACGCCGTTGCCACATTGAGCTTCTATGCAGGCCGGTTTTGGTTCCTTCGGAAGTCGTGGAGTTCGCGAGTTGTTCTGATAGCGCTTTCGTGGCTGGTGCATATCAGCCTCGAGATTTTGATTTGCAAATCGGGATACTGCATTCGGAGCCTTCGATTGAGATCGGCAAGAACCAGCATGATAGTCTTGGCCGGCGGCTGCTTTGCGCTTCTGGTATGGCTGCCTAGTGGCGGTTGTACATTGCGCGGACCTCGCGACGAGATTCGAGAGCGGCTTGACGAACAGGTATCCGCGTGGAATCGTGGCGACGTCGATGGATTCATGGCGCTTTACTGGAACAGTCCGAGTCTTGCGTTTGAGGTGTATCCTCGCGCCCCATCCGGCTCGCCGACTAGTCAGCCGAGCATCACCCGGGGCTGGCAGCCGGTTCGGGATCGGTACAAGCGGCGATATCCGACGGCGGCGGAGATGGGGCAACTTCGATTTCAGAAAGTCGACGTCAACATGACCGGACGCGAGAGAGCGACGGCTATCGGTCAGTACGAGATGTACCGAGATCACAAGATGTTCTCGTGGGGGCGCTTCGAATTGGACATCATCAAACTGGACGGCCAGTGGATGATCATTCGGGATCGGACGTATCCGGGCTGAACGCGCCACCTATTCAAAGATCGCGTAGAACTTGGGGGAGCGGTTGGGCGGAACATCGTTGGGGCCGAACCACTCGATTTCCTGGCCGGGGATGAAGCGGTCGGTGGAGCCGAAGTAGAGGCCGCCGTTGGCGCCGATGGCGGGGGCGGCCCAGTCGAGCAGGCCGTCAACTTCGTAGTCCCAGATGAGCGAGAAGCCGTTCACGTTGTAAAAGAGGCCATACATGTGACCGTTGACGGCGGGGTCGCTACCGGCGGGGTGCTTGCCTCGGATGCCGGCGTAGACGCGGCCAGCGACATCGATGGTGGGGGCTGTCATTCCACCGACACCGGGATTGGGAAGTGTGGCGGGGTCGAAAGCGTGGAGCACGGCGCCGTCGCTGGGGCGGATGGCGAAGAGCGCGCCGCCGACGCCGTTGATCAGTCCGCGGACGTGACTCGTCGTGACGAAGAGGGTCTGAACGGTTGTGCTGCCTTCCTTCAGGGCGATGCCGGCGGCGAACTGTCCGCTGCTGGAGGGGTAACCCTGCGGCTCGGTGAAGGGGCTGAGCCAGACGAACTCGCCCTGGTTGCCGCGATCGAGGACAGCGAAGACGGCCGGAGAGCTGCCGAGAAAGTGCGGTTCAAGGCCGGCGCAGTAAATGCGATCATCCGCGCCGACAGCGAGGGCGCGGGCATAGACGAAGGGACGGCCGATGCGGTCGGGGTTGCGGAGATCAAGGCCCCACTTGACGCGATTCGCATCGGTGGCGTTGGCGGGCTGCGTGAGGTCAAAGGCGAGCAGCGCGCCGGGGGTCGTCAGGTCAATGCCGAAGGTGCCGACGTAGAGCGTGCGGGCGTCGTTTGAGAGGGCGGGTGGGGTAAGAATCCAGTTCGAGAGGTTTGAGTCGGACGACGGATAGCGCCAGACAAGATTGCCGGACGTGTTGATGGCGTAGACGGCGTTTGTTTCAAAGCACGGATTGTTGGGCGGACTGCCGGGCCAGGGGGTCGCGGCCGTCGCGAAGTAGAGAATCTTGTCGCGGCCCATGACGGGGCCGCCGATGATCTGGCCTCCGCCATCGGGGTCGCCCGGGAGCTTGGGATTGAACGTCGCGAAGGACCACTTGACCGCGCCGGTCTGGGGGTTGATTGCGTAGAGGCGGCCGTCGCCGCGGCCGACATAGATGGTTCCGTCGTCGGGGTCGAGGCAGGGGGTGCCTTCGACGGTGCCGTTGTAGAAGGAGACGAGGTAGCTGTTGCCGGCGCCGCACCAGAACTCATCGCGAGAGAGCTTGGCGCGGCCGGGGAAGAGGTAGCCGACCGGAGTGGTGGCCGGAAGGAGAGGGTTGAAGATTTGCTGGGCCGCGGGTGTGCCCTGAGCGGCCAGCTTGAGTCCGAAGACGCGGCCGTCGGACTTGTCCCACTGGTCGGGGGTCTTGGCGATGTCGCGACGGAGGACGCCCCAGGTGCCGAAGTAGGCGCCGCTGGCGTCGATGACGGGCTGCATATTGATGGCTGCGCCGCCGGTCGCGGTGTAGGACCAGTTCTTAGAGCTGGCGGGGTTGGCGGTGGTGGGGCCGTTGAACTGCGACTGGCCGGTGCGGCGGATGTTCTGGCCGAACATGGGCCAGGGGAAGGAGGTGGCGTTCCAGGTCGGGATGGGTGCGTTGCCGCCGCCGGGGGGCGGGAAGGCGAGGCAGGAGGTGAGAACAGCCAATGCCGCGATTGAAAGCGCAAGAGCGAAGCGGAACATTTAGAAACCCTATCGAAGCAAGCGAGGGAAGCGAGGCGAGTACCTAACTGCGAATTATGCGCGGGGGCGGGGGAAGGGACAAGGAGGGGGATGGAGGCATGGACGAGAGCAAAATCGCTGAAATCGGGGGACGGCTTGCTGCCATGCGCGGGTCGAACGGCACCGGGGCAGAATGCTTTTTTTGCGACATTGAGCGACATCGAACGACAATCGCCAGCGGGTGGCAGATGGCGACGCCGAGTAGCTTGGCAGAGGGGTACGGCGGCGGAGGAGCGCGGGGCAGACAGGGGATTGGGGAGGACCTGCGATCGCGGCGGTGTTGAGAACGAATGGAAATGAACGGGAGGGGTCGGCCGAAGGATAGGCGCGCGGGTCTTGCGCGGACGTGGGGGAAACCCGAAGCACGAGGCGTTGGAATGGAAGGTATCGTGAAAAGTTGGAATCGTGAGAATGCTTGTTTGGCGGGGGAATCTGAGACCTGAATCGTGCAGCGCGGGTCTTGAGCGGATCAAGAAGTGAGAAGGATTGGAATTCGCTCCGCGGTCCGGTTGGCGGGCGGCGGATTCGATGCGATGGGCATTGCTTGGCGGTAGTTGGCAATCCGGCCTGATCGCTCCAGATGTCATAGATGGACCTTCCGTGCGCGGGGCGCGGATTCTCCGAGGTCGCATCGGTTCTGCGTGCGCGCAGATTCGCCGTGTGGCTTGGTTGAGCGATCAATGCGAGTGCAACGTCACCCGCGATGTCTCTGAGAGAAAGGTCTGCCGGCGTTCCGCAGGATGGCGTGAGAGCTAGAACGCAGAAAGGGAGGATTGACCTCGGGAAGGGATTCCCTGGATCGCGGGTGCGAGACGGGATACTCGCACCAACGGAATGACTATCTCGCGGAGTATTCGAGACCACCTCGACGGGCGGCCATTGGTCGTCCGAAACTATCTCACGGTGAGAGCAACAACAAAGGGTTGGATGTCCGCACCGTCGATGAATCCGTCGCCATTGGTATCGGCAACGTAAGTGGTGCAAGTCGTCAGCGCCGATGGGTCGAGAAGCGCGGAGACAAAGGGCGGAAGATCGGCAGGATCAACGATCTGGTTGCAGTCCAAGTCGCCCTTTGGGCAGGAAGGGCCAAAGCGAGCCCAATTGGCGGAGACCTCGCCGCGAGCATTGACGGCGAGGAAATCACCTCCTACCACCAGATCTCCGTGGTATTCGGCAAATGCGCGAATCGATGCGGCAACAGTGGCTGCTTCCAAAGTCGGCATGCCTAGCGGCTGCCACTCGGTGCCGTTCCACTGGGACAGGTAGACGGGCCCCAAGTCTCCCGGTGTCAGCGAGGCACCTCCGGCGATCAGTTTACCGTCATAGACAGTGAGCACATTTGGTGTGACTGGCAGGCCGCCGCCGAGACTTTTCCAGGCAGAACCATTCCAGCTTGCAATTCTGAGCGCCGGCTGGCCACCCGCGGTGTTGAACTGGCCACCTACAATCAGTTCGCCGTTGTAGAGCGTCATCGCGCGAGCGGCCGCGTTGAGGCCAAAGCCCAGGTCGCCGACATAGTTCCAAGAAGTTCCATTCCAGCGCTTGACGTAGGGGGGGCTCGTTCCGCCAGCGAATAGCTCGCCATCGTAGACGGCGAGCGAGTAAATTGTCCCGATGAACGCACCTCCCGATTCAACGGGGCGGAACGAAGTTCCGTTCCATCGAAAGATATGCTCAAAATCGAAATTGATTTGAATGTCGCCCGACAAGAACAGTTCGCCATCGTACTCCGTCATGGCAAACACAGAACTACCATAGTCCACGCCCGATGCGAGCGGCTCCCAGGCTGTGCCGCTCCAGCGAGCGACTGAGTTCATCGGGACGCCACCGGTGGAGGTGAAGGTACCCGCGGCAATCAATTCGTCATTGTATGCGGCGAGCGCGTCTATCCTTACGTCAAACCCGGCTCCGAGCGGTTGCCAAACTGAGTCGCTCCAGCGCGCGATTCGGCTCGCCAGGATACCCCCTGCGGCTGTAAACGAACCACCCGCAATAAGATCTCCATGAAAGTTTAGGAGTGCATATGCGCCAGCATTCATCGCAGGTCCAAGTACTCGCCAAGATGATGAATTCCAGCGGGCGACAGTCGTAGCAATCGAGCCGCCGGCAGTCGTGAAACGCCCACCTGCGATCAATTCATTTTCGTACACTGCGAGCGACCTCACGTCGTTATTTGTACCACTACCGAGCGCGCGCCAGGTCGTCCCGTTCCAGCGTGCGATTCGGTTCGCCGACACCCCGCCGGCGTTGCTGAAACTGCCGCCGGCGACTAACTCGCCGGCGAACTCCGCGACTGAATAGACGCCGAAGCCACTGATTCCCGCGCCGACTGATTTCCAATCCGTGCCATTCCAGCGAGCGATGCGAAGCGTCGAAGTGCTGCCGGCGGTATCAAACAAGCCGCCAGCAACCAGCTCGCCACCGATGGTTGCTAGTACGTTCACTTCATCGTCGAATCCAGAACCGACCGGTTGCCAGTTTGAGGCATCGTCCCAACTAGCGACATAATTCGCGCTCGCGCCACCGGCAGCCGTGAAGGAACCGCCGGCAATCAACTTTCCGCCGTATTCGGCGAGCGCGGACACGCTATTGTTCATTCCAATTCCCAGTGGTTGCCAGACTGTTCCGTTCCAGTGAGCAATTGAGTTGGCGGTAATGCCACCGGCTAAACTGAACGCCCCACCGGCGATCAACAAACCGTCGTGAACAAGGAGTGACCCAACCCGCGACGTACCGATCGGTGCCATACCCTCGCCGAGTGCACGCCATGCTGTGCCATTCCATCGAGCGACGTAATTGACGGCGACGCCACCGGCCTCAGTAAATGACCCGCCAGCGATGAGTTCACCATTGAAAACGGTCAACGCCATGACCAGCTCATTGGTCCCGACGCCGAGTGGTTGCCAGCCGGTGCCGTTCCATGCCGCGACATGGTTCGCTACGGATTGACCGGCCAGAGTGAAGCGGCCGCCAACAATCAACAGCGGAGGTTGTGGCCCACCGCCATCTGGGTCCCAAACTGCGGTTGCCAGCACCATGCCGCCCAAGGGTCCGAGCCGGTCAGTCCCAGGAACACCGTCGCCGGCTCGCCAGTCGAACGGGCATTGACCGAGAGCAGTGGAAGTGGGCGCAACCAAGAACAGCGCGACGGCCGCGAAGAACGCGAGGAACTGACTCGTCGTGCAAGTGCGCTTGGACACTAATTTCCCCTAGTTACGTCATCATAATTGGCAGATGAATGACGAGTCAACGTAAACGCTAAGAACCAGGCGAGGCCTCAAACAGCAAAGGCCAAGACCTGCTTGATTGGGTCATGTAATACTTAGGAGAGCCGAAATCGCGGCGCGCGTCCGCCGATTCTCAAGTCTCTGATAGCGGATGGTTGTGCCAGTTCCAGTCAATTCCGACGAAGACGCGACATCAGCAGCACGCAGCGAAACGCCTTTTTCGCGGATGATGAAGTGCGACGCAACCTCGGAGCGCACCAGATAGAGGTTCTTGATGCGGCAAATGGACCGCGTGCGCTTGAGTATAGAGACGTGCCGGCCGGTTCCTCCAAGTCGGGTAGTTCACGAGGGGCGGAGGTGCCAGAGGTTTTCGTGGTTGCCGGCTTGGCCGGGGAGAGGGCATTCGGTTTCGGCGATCAATCGCATGTTGAACGATGCCAGTTCGGTTCGGATCGGGGCAAGGATAGATCAATATTTTCCGGGGGGAGGATATCGCGGACGAGCTGCTCCGGCTCGGCTTCGTAGTGGGGTCTTACGAGCGGGATGATGTAACCGTCGGGGTTGCGCAAGCGGCGGGGAGACGGAGGAGTGAGGCCTAGGGAACGGGCATGGTACGGGACAAGGGCCGTGATGACCGAGCGCTAGTCGGTGTTCACAGAGGAACGGCATTGCGGCGGCGCGGTCATTCTGAGTAATATGGATTCCGGAACGAATGAATCGGGTCGAATGGGGAGGCGTCCGTTTCTTAGTTGCGGATCGTTCCCCAACCGAACCTATGGAAACCGAAGGAGCACTTCATGACGCGGCGAATCTATCGAGCGAGACCGGCATGGGCGTTGGGGTTGGCGGTTGTCATTTCTGCGGGGGCGACGGGTACGGCGCGTGGGGTGATGTCGGTTGGCGACATGAACTGCGACGGGGCGATCAACGGACTGGACATACCGCTGTTTGTGAACTGCCTGCTGGGGACGAACTGCAATCTGAACCTGGTGGATTGCGACGGGAACCCGGGAAATGGGTGCGAGACGAATCTGAATACGAACGTCAACCACTGCGGTGCGTGCGGCCAGGCGTGCAGCATTGCGAACGGAACGGCGGCGTGCGTGGGAGGGGCTTGCACGGTCGGGTCGTGCGATTCGGGGTATGCGAACTGCGACGGCAACGCGGCGAACGGTTGCGAGGCGGAGCTGTTCAGTGACCCGAACCACTGCGGGAACTGCGGGGTTGTATGCCCCGGACGGCCGCACGCTGGGCCCACCTGTGAGCAGGGGCTCTGCGGGTTTGAGTGTGTCGGTAACTACGGGAATTGTGATGGGAATCCGGCGAACGGCTGCGAGACGAACATAGCAATTGACATCAGCAATTGCGGGGCGTGCGGAAACTTCTGCAGCCAGCCGAACGCGGTCATGTCGTGCACGGCCGGCGCCTGCGTGCTTCAGTCGTGCAACGCGGGATTCGGCAACTGCGACGGGAACGCGGCCAACGGGTGCGAGACGAACACGACGAACAACGCCGCGAACTGCGGGGGCTGCGGGTTGATGTGCCCGCCGCGGCCGAACGCGACGGCGACATGCATCAACTCGGCGTGCGGGTTTGTCTGCAATGCCAATTTCACTGATTGTGACGGAAACCCGGCGAACGGGTGCGAGGCGCAACTATCAGAGGACCCGAGTAATTGCGGCGGCTGTGGCATCGTCTGCCAGCAGGGACAACAATGCGTTGCGGGGGTGTGTCAGTAGGCGGGTCCGCTGCGCCACAGCGAGAGACGTCTCGAGTTTTCTTTGCGGCGAACTAATCCGGTCGCGACGGATGCAGGTGCCAGAGAAGCTCGTGGTTGCCGGCGTGGCCGGGGAGGGGGCTGGCGGTTTCGGCGATCAGTCTTAGGCCGAGAGACGGGAGTTCGTTGCGGATCGGGGCGAGGATGGATTCGATTTTCTCCGGGGGGAGGATGCCGCGGACGAGCTGCTCCGGCTCGGCTTCGTAGTGGGGCTTTACCAGCGAGATGACGTGGCCGTCGGGGGCGAGGAGGCGGGCTGCGGCTGGGAGGATGAGGCGCTGTCTTGTCCAGCCGGCGTCGATGGTGACCAGTTGCACTTTCTGGGGGAGGGTGAGGGTGAGGGCGTTGGTGCGCTCCATGACGACGACGCGCGGATCGCGGCGGAGCTTGAAGTCGAGGACGCCGTAGCCGCGCTCGACGGCGAAGACTCTGGCGGCGCCGTGTTGGAGGAGGCAATCGACGAAGCCGCCGGTGTTGGAGCCGAGGTCGGCGCAGGTCAGGCCGGTGACGTCGATGTGAAATGCCGCGAGAGCGGCGGCGAGCTTGTGGCCGGCACGGGAGACGTAGTCGGGGGCGGGGTCGGGCATTCGATGACGGCCGGTCGTGTGGCAGGCCGCAATTTGCAAGGTCGGCCGGCGAGGGCGCCGGCCGCTACCTGACCGCCGCTTCTGACCGCTACTTCTTGGTTGCTTTGAGGGCGTTGAGGCGCTTGGCGAGGCGGCTCTTCTTGCGGGCGGCGGTGTTCTTGTGGATGACGCCGTGGGAGGCCGCGCGGTCGAGGAGGACGCCGGTGTTGCCGAACTCCTTGACGGCGTTGTCGCGGCCGCCGGTGGCGAGGGCATCGACGAACTTGCGAATCTGGCTCTTGAGGGCGCTCTTGCGGCTCTTGTTTCGTTCGGCGCGGCGGGCGTTCTGGCGGACGCGCTTGAGGGATGACAATGATCGTTTGGCCACGGTGACTACCTACCTCCAGAAATACGGGTTAACCGGATGCCTCGCCGGCGAGCTTTTCGAAGCGCTGGCGGGCGTCGCGGTAATTGTAATCGAACTGGATTAATTGGCCATAGACCCGGACGGCGTCGGTGTTCTTGGCGGTGGCCTCGTAGGTGCGGCCGAGCCAGTACTGAAGGTCTTTGCCGACCTCGTCTTCGGCGATCTCGTGGTCGGCGAGGGTGGAGTTAAAGGTCTCGATGGCCTGAGAGTAGAACTTTTTGGCGAAGAAACAGCGGCCGATGTAGAGGCGGGTGCGGTTGCGCTGGCGCGGCTCGGACTGGGCCTGCTGGAGGACGGGGATGGCGTCGTCGATGCGACCCATCTCGAAGAGACGGATGCCCTGCTCGAAGCGGAGGCGGAGGTCGGTGGGGTATTGGCGGATGCGGTCTTCGTAGATGGCGAGCTCGCCTTCGAGGAGCTGCTTGCGGGCGGTCTCGGCGTCGTGGCGGAGCTTCTCGTCGTTGGGTTCGGCCTTGTGCTTGGCGACGATGTCGCGGACACGGCGGCGGGCGCGGCGCATGCGGATGTCGTCGGCCTTGAACTTGCAGACGTAGTCGCCGGTTCGCTGGAGGGCCTCGGTGAGGAGCTTGAGGGCCTCGGTTTCGTCGGCCTCGCTTTCCTGTCGGGTGAGGAGGTCGGCGAGGGAGGTGAGCTTGGAGATGTTTGCGGGATTGGCCTTGTAGTCGTTGAGGGCTTTCTCGATCAGCTCGCGGACGCGGCTGTCTTCCTGAACACCGCGCTGCGAGTCGTGGAGGTCGCGCTGGGTGGAGCCGTCCTTGAGGGAGCTGCGGAAGTCTTCGTCGGTGCCGAAGCGGCCCTGGACGATGGTGAGCTTGCTGCTGGCGGAGCTGACGGCCTTGGAGGCGTCGCTGCTGTTGGGCTGGGCATTGCGCCAGGCGTCGGCGAAGAGCTGGGCGACGCGATAGACCTCGGCGGCGGCCTTGAACTGGCCGGTGTCGGTCAGGTGGTCGCCGATCTGGTCGAGGGCTTTGAATATGGCATCGCAGCGGGCGACGTTGAGCTTGGTTTCGCGCGAAAAGGTCTCCCAGAGGATGGGGGCGATCCAGTGTCCGACGAGGTCGAGGCCGAGCTTGGAGGCGTTGATGAGGATGGCTTCGAGGTACTCGGAGTTGGTGGGGTCGAGGGCGAAAAGGTGATAGGCGTTGAGGAGGTTCTTGGCGGCCTCCTTCGAGTTGGTGGGGTACTTGCGGGTTTCGAAGAATCCGGGGGCTTTCTTGCCGGTCATGCGGCGGGCGGTGCCGGTGACGCGAAGGAGCTTGAGGCCTTCTTCGACGGCGGCGGGCCACTGGGCGAGGCCCTGGAGGTAGAGCTCGATGGCGTAGTCGTAGTTTTTGGTGTCGGCGGCCTTCCGAGCGTGGGTGAAGAGGCGCTGGGCGGCGGCTTTGACGGGGTCGGGCGGGTCGGGCGAGATGGGAGACGGCGGTGTGTTAGACATTGCGACGGGAGCGAGCGGCGACCGAGACAGCAAACGATCGACCGATGGAATACATCGGCCGAATCAACAGAATCTAGCACAATGAACGTGGGTCTTCCAGCGCGGGCGGCTTTCGCCGGCGGGTTCGGCCGATAAGATTGGGCTCGGAGTCAGGAGCTGGTTGGCTTGAAGATCGATGTCGAGAGGTTGGAGATCATCAACTATCCCGATCCGCGGCTGCGCCAGGCGGGCAAGCCAATCGGGGAGATCACGGCGGAGATCCGCGCGGTGGCGCGGAAGATGCTGGAGTTGATGAAGGAGGCGGACGGTGTGGGACTGGCTGCGCCGCAGGTGGGGCTGGCGTGGCGGTTGTTCGTGAGCAATCCGACCGGGGAGGCGGGTGGGGAACAGGTATACATTAATCCTCGGCTGACGAAGCTGGCGGGGTTGATCGAGTCGGAGGAGGGGTGTCTGTCGATCCCGAATCTGACGGGGACGATCCGGCGGGCGGCGGAGGTGACGATCGAGGCGGTCGATCTGGAGGGGCAGGCGTTTGAGCGGACGGGGATGGCGCTGCCGGCGCGAATCTGGCAGCACGAGACGGATCACCTCGATGGGAAACTCATCATCGATCGGTTCAATGAGGCGGACAAACTGAAGTCGCGGCGGACGCTGCGGCAGCTTGAGAAGGACTTCAAGGAACGCGGCGGGAAACTGAAGGCGAAGTAGCCGGCATTGAGGTCGTTGATGCGCGTCGTATTCTTCGGGTCGGGCGACTTCGGGATTCCGACATTTCGATGGCTGCGCGAAGAGGGGCACGAGGTGCTGGCGGTGGTGTCGCAGCCGGATCGGCCGGCTGGGCGGGGGAAGGGACTGCAGAAGACGCCGATGCGGGAGTACGCGGAGGGGGAGGGGGTGCGCGCGTTGACGCCGGCGGATGTCAACGTGGCGGAGGTGGTGAGCGAGCTGCGCGGAATGGGGGCGGAGCTGGGGTATGTGGCGGCGTTCGGGCAGAAGATCGGGCGCGAGATACTGGGGATGTTCCCGGTGGGGATCGTGAACCTGCATGGGTCGCGACTTCCGGCGCTGCGCGGGGCCGCGCCGGTGCAACGGGCGGTGATGAACGGGGATGCGGAAACGGGTGTGACGATCTTCCGGCTGGTGGAGAAGATGGATGCGGGGCCGATCTTGGCGCAGCGGCGGACGGGGATCGGCGTCGATGAGACGGCCGACGAGTTGTTGCAGCGGCTGGCGCGGATCGGGTGTGACTGCCTGGATGGGGCGCTGAAGCGGCTGGCGGCGAATCCGAGCGATCCGGGTGATCCGCAGGATGAATCGCGGGTGACCGTTGCGCCGAAGTTGAAGAAGGCGGATGGGTTTGTGGATTTCGGCGAGCCGGCGGCTGTCGTAGCGGCGCGGATCAACGGGTTGTGGTCGTGGCCGGGGGCGGCGTGCCGGTTTGTGTCGGCGGATGGGAAGCGGGATGAGGTCGTGGTGCTGGCTCGGGCGCGGCCGGCGGAGGCGGCGGGACGCGGCGGTGAGCCGGGGGTTGTGGGGGTGGTGTTGACGGTTGGGACGGGGAAGGGCGAATTGGAGATTCTTGAGATCAAGCCGGCGGGCGGAAAGCTGATGGACTGGCGAAGCTTTGTGAATGGGCGGCACGTGAAACCCGGGGATCGGTTTGTTCGCATCGAGGCGGGCGAGGGTGTGAAGTAGCGATGGGGAAGGCGCGGACGACGGCGGAGGCGAAGCTGTCGGCGCGCGACCGGGCGGTGGAGGCGCTGCTGCTGGTTGATGCGGGGGAGGGGTTTGCGGCGGAGCAGCTCGATCAGCTTCAGCGCGAGGAGCCGATCGGGGCGGCGGATGTGGGGCTGGCGAACGAGATCGTGCTGGGAGTGCTGAGGCATCGACTGGCGCTGTCGCACGTCGTTGGGGTTTTTGTGCGCGGGCAGTGGTCGCGACTTGATCCGGCATTGCGGTGGATCCTGGCGATTGCAGCTTACCAACTTTGCTACCTGGAGCGAGTGCCGGATTTTGCGGCAGTCGATGCGGCGGTGGAGCAGGCGAAGAACGCGGGCGGGCAGAAGGCGGGCGGGCTTGTCAATGCTGTGCTGCGGTCGTTGTTGCGCTCGCGCGGGGAGCGAATCAAGCCGAAGCCGGGGGCGGATGCGCGGCGGACGCTGCGGATTGACGCGGAGCGCGGGTATGTGTTCGCGGATGCGATCTGGCCCGATCCGGGCCTGCACGCGACGGAGTATTTGTCGCTGACGACCTCGACGCCGCTGTGGGTGGTGCGGCGGTGGGTGGATCAGTTCGGGCGCGAGGTCGCTGAGCGGATTTGCGCGATGAACTCGCGGCGGCCGCCGGTGGTGCTGCGGGCGAATGCGATGCGGATCAAGCCGGCGGCGCTGGCGAAGCGGCTGTCGCGCGGGGGGACGAAGACGAAGCTGGACGGGAAGACGGGGGCGATCGAGGTCGAGATTTCGGGGCCGATCACGCGGCTGGCGGAGTTTCAGGAGGGGCTTTGTCAGCCGCAGGATGCTACGGCTCAGCAGGTCTGGGCGGGACGGCCGCCGCGGGCGGGGGAGCTGGTGGTCGATTGGTGCGCGGGCGTGGGGACGAAGGCGACGCATGCGGCGGAGCTGATGGGGGACCGGGGGATCGTGATTGCGAGCGACACAAACGTCGATCGGCTGCGGTTGGCGGCGGACAACGCGGCGCGGCTGGGGCTGGCGGCGCTGATGTGTGTGCCGGCGGACGGGCTGGCGGCAAGTCTGAACTCGCTTGGGAGGTCGCCGGATGTGATCTTGATCGATGCGCCGTGCAGCAACAGCGGGACGCTGGCGCGGCGGCCGGAGGCGCGGTATCGGATGAATGCGGCGCGGCTGCGGAAGCTGGCGGCGATACAACTGGCGCTTTTGAATCGGGCGGCGAAGCTGGCGGGGGCGGGGACGACAATCATCTATTCGACGTGTTCGATCGAGCCGGAGGAGAATGAGGAAGTGGTGATGAAGTTTTGCCGGCAGCGGTGCGGGTGGCGGCCGGAGCATTCGAAGTTGAGGCGGCCGGATGCAGGGGATGAGACGCGGGTTTGGCGGGACGGGGGGTTTGTGGCGGTGCTGAGTCAGGCGCCCGAGGGGCGCGAGAAGACGATGCCGGCGTAGCCGACGGCGTCGATGGGTTCTTCTTTGAAGAGATCGCCGAGGGTTTCGTAGCTGGTGGTGTGGCGGAGGAGGGTGGCGTGCACGGCGCCGAGCTGCCTCGTGGCGGCGATGGTTGCGGCGATGGCGCCTGCGCCGCAGGCGTTCCAGTGCTGGCGGGCTTCGGGGACGATGGCGGCTTCGTCCATCTTCAAAATTAGGTCGATCATGCGGCGGTCGTTGTGGTCCTTGGCCCAGGCGAGGCCTTCGAGGCCGATGCCGTGGGGTACGAAGTCGTAGGCGGGGCCGTAGTGGGTCAGATCGGTGGAGCCGAGAAAGATGACGTCGGCTTCGGCCTCGCGGCAGGCGCGGCCGACGGCTGCGCCGATGCGATGGGCCTTGTCGTTCGAGGGGACCATGATGGGGACGATCCGCAGGTTTGGGATCAGCTTCTGCAGGAACGGGACGTGGACTTCGATGCTGTGTTCGATCTCGTGGGCGAGGGCGTTGGCTTCGATCGATTCGTCGGCGGCCATGATCCGGCGGGCGAGCTGCGCGTCGACTTCGACCTGACCGAGCGGGGTCTCCCATTTACCGTCGGGATCGATGGCGGCCTCATGGACGTTTCGGACGTGGACTGCGCCGAAGAGAACCGCGGTTGTCGGGTTCCGATTCGCGTGGATTGCCGCGGAGACCTGGGCGGCGACTGCGCCGCTGCAGATCCAGCCGGCGTGGGGGCCGAGGCCGCCGACGATCTTGCCGTTGATTTGAGGGGATTGCTGGGCGCGGGCGAAGCATTGTTCGAGACTTTGAAGGCAGGCGTCGCGCTGGTGGGGATAGAAACGGCCGGCGACAGCGGGACGGCGGACGTGCATGACGACTTCTCCGCGAGCGTGCGTCGAATCGTGGAATTATAGCTGCTTGCGTCGGCCGTCGGTCGGGGGTTGAATCGTATCAAACAGGAGCGATTGCAGGCGTGAAACTAGCGTATTTCGATTGTTTTTCGGGCGCGAGCGGGGACATGATCCTCGGGGCGATTGTCGATGCGGGGCTTTCGGCGGATGCGCTGCGCGAAGAACTGGCGAAGTTGAAGCTCGACGGGTACACCCTCGACATTCAGAAGATTAAGAAGCAGGGGTTCGCGGCGACGAAGGTGACTGTCGGGCTGACGGGCAAGCCGGGGCATCGGCATCTGAAGCACATCGTGGAGATTCTTGATCGGTCGTCGCTCGAGGAGGCCGTTCGTTCGCAGGCGAAGGCGGTGTTCACGCGGCTGGCGGAGGTGGAGGCGGCGGCGCACAACTCGACGATCGAGAAGGTGCATTTTCACGAGGTCGGGGCGGTTGATGCGATCGTCGATGTGGTGGGTGCGGTGGCGGGGTTGCGGCGGCTGGGGGTCGAGCGGGTTGAATGCTCGGCGGTGCCAACGGGAAGCGGGACGGTGACATGCGATCATGGCGTCATGCCGGTGCCTGCGCCGGCGACGGCGGCGCTGCTGCGCGGGGTGCCGATCGCGCCGAGCGATGAGGTGGGCGAGCTGACGACGCCTACCGGGGCGGCGATCCTCACGACGCTGGCACAACGGTTCGGGACGCTGCCGGCAATGACGGTTTCGCACATCGGGTACGGGGCGGGCCATCGCGACGGCGTGACGCGGCCGAACCTGCTGCGGGTGCTGATCGGAGCGCTGGGCGGAACGGATACGCAGGCAGATGAAGTGACGGTGATGGAGGCGAACCTCGACGACGTGACGGGCGAGGCGGTGGGGTATGTCGTCGAGCGACTGATGGCGTCGGGGGCTCTCGATGTTTCAACGACGCCGATCACGATGAAAAAGGGGCGGCCGGGCGTTCGGCTGACGGTGCTGGCGCGGCCGGGGGACGCGGATTCGCTGGAGCGGATCGTGTTCGCGGAGACGACGACGTTTGGCGTGCGGCGGTATTCGTGTGTGCGGCACACGCTGGAGCGAACGAGCGAGGCGGTTGAGACGAAGTATGGGGCGATTCGCGTCAAGGTGGGCCGGCGCGGCGGGCAGGTGGTGATCGCATCGCCGGAGTATGACGACTGCGCGGCGGCGGCGGCGAAGCATGGGGCGGCGCTGCGCGATGTGATGGAGGAAGCGCGGCGGGCGTGGCACGGGCGGGGCGGGCGTTAGCAGAACGAACCGACGATGCAGCAGACGAAGGGGCGGATGTCGCGGCCGTCGATCAGGCCGTCGTTGTTGACGTCAGCGGGGTCGAATGGGGTCGGCAGTGTTACGCCCAAGAGCTTGTTGACGAAGATGGAGATGTCGACGGCGTTTGCGATGCCGTCAAAGTTGAGATCGCAGGGAAGTCCGACGCCGCGGTCGTCTGCGCGGGCTTCGGGCGAGTGGGTGTTCGGGGCGAGGGTGCCGAGAATCAGGACGAACAGGAGTGTGGCTGCTCGGAGGTTCATTCGTCCATGATAGCGATTCGTGGGGTCGCGAATCAAGGCAAAGACGCCTGAATCGAGGCTGATTGTCTGTAATCCGTGAAGACCCAGCTCGGCCCGCACCGACTACCAAGTGTAGCGGACTGTATAGCGGACCACGGCTTCGCCATCTTTCGGGATCGTGACCGGGAAGTGGATCGTGTGGGCGTCGACTTTTTCGAAGTCTTCGGACTTCTTCGTGATCGTCCATTGCAGGCCGCGAAAGAGGGATTCGCGGATGATGACCTTGACGGGTTCGTCCTTGTGGTTGCGGACCTTGATTTCGATCTCTTCGTCCATCGTTTTGCGCGTGGTGTCGATCTTGAAGTCGACCTGGCGGCGCTCGCCGACGACGTCGAAGGCCTCGCCGAGCTTGATGCGGACGAGCTCGTCCTTGCTGGTGTGGTCGATGACGTCTTCGCCGATGAACTCGAGGGTGTCATCGGCGGGGTCGGCCTTGCTGACGCGGATGCGGCCGGAGGGGAGGGGCATGCCCATGCCGACGTCCTTGCTGTTTTTGAATTGCAGGTAGATGTCGACCTTCTTGTTGGACTGCTGTCCGTAGTTGCGGTCTGTCATGGTGTAGCCGAACCAGCCGGGGAAACCGGCGCCGAGGCCGTAGTAGACGAGGACTTTTTCGCAGGGGACCTGTCGAGCGGTGGGGAAGAGTTCGATCTGCTTGGTGGAATTGTCGGGGAGCGTTGCGGGGCGGCCGAGGGTGTAGAGGTGATATTCGAAGAAGGCCTTCTCCTCGAAGCCGGCGGGGGCGGACTTGCGCATGGACATGACTTCTGCGCCTCCGAAGGACATGGGGGCTTGTGGGGGCGGGGCGCGGTGGACGTCGCCGGCGATGAGCTTGAGTTTGGCCTCGGGGAAGGCGGCGCCGCAGGCGTTGAGGATGCTGACCCAGGCGCCGATGTCGAGGATGCCGCTGTTGGCGTCCTTGCCTTCGGTGAAGACGATGTTGTAGTCGGCCCACCAGGTGATGCCGGTGGTCTGGTATGAGACGCGGGTGGACTGCTTGCCGGCCTTGTCGGCGTTGATGTCCCAGACGAGGGTGGGGCGGGTGATGAGGCCGCCGGGAAGCGAGGGGAACGAGGCGGAGGCGTAACCGTTGATGACCGTGACGCCGCCGTCCTTGTCACGCAGGACGAGTCCGCCGGCGGTGGAGAGGAGCGTGCCGGTGAGGGTGACGGTGTTGTTGCCGCGGGTCTGCTCGATGGAGATTTCCTTGTCGAGGTAGCGCTCCATGAGCTTCTGGGTGGAGACTAGGTCGAACTGGTAGTTCTGGTCGAGGACCTGGGTGCCGGTCGGGTCGGTGAGGGAGATGAAGCTGACGGTGGTGGGGTCGATGAGGGCGGCGACGTCGGAGAAGCGGATGGTGCTGCGGCCGGTGGTGATGTCGAAGTCGCGCTGCTGCTTGACGACGGCGTAGCCGGGGACCTGGCGGAAGACGTTCGCGCCGCCCATGGATTCTGGGACGGGGCGGTACCACTCGGGGGGAATTGCGCCGGGCTTGGCGGTGGAGTATATGGTGAGGGCGAGGGGGGCGGATTTGTCGTCGGCGGCGCGGGCGGGGGTGGAGGCAGCGATGAGAACGCAGGCGGATACGCTTGCGATTGTGC
>CAZJVS010000008.1:0-146457 GCA_964549445.1 uncultured Planctomycetaceae bacterium | reverse complement strand
TCATCTTCTTCATCGGCAGCGCCCTCGTCGGCCGCTCCCCCGCCCTCGAACCCCTTCGCCGCAACCTCCCCCGCTGGCTTGGCATCAACATCCTGCTAGCCGCAGTCGTCATCGCCCTCGCCTGCACCCTGAAGTTCATCCCAACCGCTCCCTCTCCCTAGGGAGAGGGCTGGGGTGAGGGCCATCGGCGAAGCCGACTCAGGAGAGGGCTGGGGTGATGGCGTACGTCGCATGCGCGGAGAGTGCGCCAATCCTCTGCACGCGCCCAAGTCCGAACCCGGAGCGCAAGCGACGGCCGCGCAAGTCCGCTATCAACCCGGCACGAACTCCCCGCGCCCAGACATCGTCTTCGAGCTTCGATTTCGCCCCAGCGGGGCGAGGGGTTGTAGCCACGGACGCAAGTCCGTGGAACCCGATCTCCTAACAAATGCTCCGCCCCGGAGGCGCGGCGGATGGCTCTGCTTCCTTCTCTTCGACTCTCTCGATCTCCACCCCGCACTCCGGACACCGCCCACTCTCATTCCTCGTCAAGTCATACCCGTACCGCCCACAATGCCCGACGGGAATCCGCCGCCAATCGGAATACCAAACCATTGCGGTGGGCACCGCGAAACTCAGAAGCAATAACCAGCACGGCAGTTCGCCATATGTCGACGTCACGCCCGCGCCTTGCTGCAGATTCCGAACGACCGGCAATCCGAGCCCGAACGATTCGAGCGTACTCGACGTCTTAGGTCGTCCGAACCGCCACCCAAAAGCTGTTCCTCGCGTCGACTGCGTTCCCATCAAGCTGACGGCTTGCAAGCGACGGCTGACTTCCAACGGCGGACCCTTCATGCGACTCATGACCATGATTTTGCCGTTGCTGATACTTACCACCCGAAAATTGGCCCACACGTACATCGCGCCCCACCTGGAACTGAGCGCCCAAACAACCAAGATCGCGGCGCACGCAACCACCCCCGCCCACTTCCCCACCCGCCAAACTCGCCCACGCCCCGCCCTCATTCTGATCCACCGGATACCCGCTCAACACTCAGGATCGTCACCTCGACGACGCCCGCCCTTTCCGGCCGCTCGAACGCCGCACACACGATCCGCAGCATCGCATCCCCCGGCCGCCCCGCCGTCCGCCCCACGTAAAACACCATCGCACTTCCCTGCTCCTTCACAACAGGCGACATGTGCCGAAGCTGCTTGCGAAGGTCGCGCTCGAACGCCTTCGACCCTGCCGACGGCGGCTCCCGCTTCCTTTTTGGCTCCAGTTTCGCCGGGGCCTGTGTAGCAAGAGTTCCCTTACCCACGATGCGAAACGGCCACGTCTCATCCCGCGGCTCGCCGCATGGGCAATCGGCATCGAATACAAACACCTGTCCGGCCAGCGTCAGCAGATCGCTCTCGCTGCAACGGCATTGATTGCCCACCACGCAGCGCATCGCGATGTCACGCGCGACCATGTGCTCGATCATTTCCTTGACCGGCTTTTCAAAGATCTGCGACATCGTAAAATCCAGCGACGAGTGGTAACACCCAAATACTCCGACGACCGACCAAATGCCTGCCGCCCACTTCCCCACCCGCCAAACTCGCCCGCGAACCCGCATCACGGCCGCCTCTTCGCCCGGTCGGCGAACGACTGTTGCCAGGGGATTCATCCCCTGGAAGCCATCTCTTCTTGATTCCCGTCCGGAGGACGGACGATTTCCACCCCGCACTCCGGACACCGCCCGCTCACATTCTTGTTCAAGTCATACCCGCACCGCCCACAATGCCCGACCGGAATCCGCCGCCGATCGAGATACCACAGGAGCGCCGTCGGAAGCGCGATGAGCGTGAACGGAATCCAGATTGGAATGACCACGTAACAGCGATTCCACGGGTACGGGACAGATCCGCTGGGCCAGCGCAACCCCCATGCGGCGCTGTCGTAGACTGCGTCTTTGGGCCATCTCGGGCCAACCGAGCAGCTCAAGCCCTCGGCGGCTTTACGTGGGCGAGGCAATCCGATATGCAGTTCGCCGCACTCAATTCCAACAAAACATGCCGGACGTGAGTAGCTCGCAGCGAAACTTCGTGATCCGGGAATTGGTACCGTGGTCGCCCACGCCGCAAGAAGTGCAAGGCAGACAGACACCCCCGCCCACTTCCCCACCCGCCAAACTCGCCCGCGCCGCTGCTGCACGTCTTCACCCTTCGAGTGGCTTAACCTCGGACTCCTCGCCAACCTCACTTTTGACTGTTGACGTTTTGACTGTTGACTGTTCCGCGAAGCGGACCCCACACTCCGGACACCGCCCGCTCTCATTCTTCGTCAAGTCATACCCGCACAACACACGCCGCTTCGCCATCGCCATATCCGAACACGACACAATGCACATGGATTCGAGTATCCCGGACGCAGCCCGTCAGATCGATGAGGCCATGTATGACGTTACAAGTAGGAGAAATCCAACGATTGCGGCTACATAGGCGAGCGCAAACGGGCGCGGAAGCTGTAAGTAATCCCGCAAAGCGATGGAAAGATAGGTGCCTGGAATCGCAACCAGCAGAAGTGGCACTCCATACGACAACGCTGCGTTAACAATGCTTCCTGGAGCTACGATTCCTGAAATCAGTGTCGAAGCGACGAGCATTAGCGCCGCAACGATCGCAACGGGATTCGCCGCGTATGCGACGACTCGCAAGACCTGAACCGCTCGCACGTGGTGTCCACCACGCGTCTGCCTCAGGCCGCTCAGCACGAGGAGCACAGTCAAAATCATGATCGCCGCGCCACCCGGCACCCAGAAGTACCGCCAACCAATTCTGACGGGAAGAATCGAGAGGTCCCCGGCAATTCGCTCCAATTGAACACGCGCCGGCACGTTCGGTCCGCTCCAAACGGCGCCACCGACCGCCATTGGATCGAGCATGTTGGCGATCCTTGCGGCGACGAATACGACTCCTGCGGCTACATGCAGGGTGATCAAGAACACCACAATCGACGACGCGAGTAGGACCCACAGCGCAAGGGGAGCAATTCGTTGGTGGATTGAAAGCGACGCCCAGAAACGACACGGACGTAAGCTCTTCCAAACCGTCGCAAGCCAAGAACGGATCGGACGATCCAGAAAGCGATGCTCAAATAGAACCTCGCTTTCCCGCGATGATGTGTCAAGCGCAGCACCCCATGTAAACTTCAACCCGCACTCAGGACATCTCGGAACGGCCAGCGTCCGCAGGTTGTACCCACATCGCGCGCAGCGGACGTCGAAGCCGATCCGCCGCCAATCTGGAGTGCCGGCCTTCAGGATCGCCTGAACGCCGTCCGGCAACAGCTTCTCGTGGTCAGTACTCATGTGCCGTCACTTCCCCACCCGCCAAACTCGCCCGCGCCGCGCGCTCACTCCCGCCCCCTCCCCGCCCGGCCAAGCTCCGCCGCCAGCCACCTCAGCATCTCGGCCACCCACACCACCTCCCGGCCCGCCACCCGCTCCGCCTCCACCCGCAACCGCGCCCGCTCGCCGCATGCCGCCCCACCATTCTCAGCATCCAGCCACGCCACAAACACCCGCGCCACCACGGCCCGCCGGCCAAACTTCATCGCCGCACCTCACCGTCTCACCGCCCCCCAACATGCCACGGCCACCCTACCTAAGTCTTTCGAGATGCCTCTCTGTAACGCTGATTTTCAAAGAATTTCTGAAATGACCTATGTATTTACAAACAAGCACCTTACAAGCCCCGCCTCCCACCCACCCCGCCCAATCCCCCAACCCGCAACGACCCCACTCCCGTCCCACAATGCCCCTCCCGCACCGCCACTCCATCATAACGCAATGGCAAATGACGAATGACCAATGACCAATTGCCAATGAGCACTTGCCCGCCCCGCCCCGATCCCTCCGCCCGGCTCTGTTCCCTGTTCCCTGTTCCCTCGCTTCGCAAGAAAATTTCTATGTCCATGAAGGACATTTCGGGTCCACTAAGCCTATTATATCGTCAAACGCGCCTCCCCAAACCGCGCATTCGACAACCTACCCCGACCTGCCCCAGCCCGCCCCACCCGCCCGATTTCTCTATTTTCCGTTTTTCATTTTCGGTTTTCCATTACCTCTGCGTTTTTGCCTTTCAGCTCTCGGCACGATGTGGAACAGCGGGCGCGTATACGGGGTGAATCAGCGAGGGCACGCTGTGCCCTTGACGCGACGGGCGGCAAAGCCGCTCCCGAACGCGAAGCGTTCCCGGCGTGTCAAGGGTCGCCCTCGCACCGAAATCTTGAACCAGCCGCACGAGCACCGCTCATCGAGCGTCCCGCGCGGCCACGGAGAGATTGCGCGCACAGAAAGCGGCGATGACTTTTCAATCCAATTTGAAACTCGTCCCAGCTCGTATCAGCGCGTACCAGCAAAAAAAACAATGCGGGAGGTCGTCGTGAGCCCGAAGACCCGAACGAGCGGCGGTCCATTCAGGACGTCTGGGAGAATCACGCAAGTCTGCCAATTAACGCCAATCTCCGCCGTCAAACTCGTCGCCGTCACCGTCGAGCTTCCGCGCGAAAGCGGCCGTCGCCCCATCAAATCCCGTCTAATCCCGTCAAAAACAGAGAAGGCGTCGCCCGCCACCCCATCTCGACGTTTTGGCGTTTCAGCGTTTCGGCGTTTGGAACGAATTCTCACCGTTCTCACTTCTTTCATCCCGCACTTTCCTGGTTCGGTTGAAGGCTTACGGCTTAGGGCTTCTGGCTCTTCTGCCATTTGGCGTTTCGGCGATCGCGATCAACCCGCAGGCCGCGCCCGCAGCGCCGCAACCCACGTCCACGCCGCCCCGACCAGCGCCAGCCCCGTCAGCCCCCACTCCACAAACAGCGTCTTCCCCCGCTCCTCCTGGAACGCCCGCCGAAACGTCTCCTCTAGGCCCGGCAGCGACCGCAGCTCCTCCGGCAACTGGTGCGGGTCATACTGCCGCAATTCCACGTGCGCCCGCCGCGCCGCCTCCATCACGTCCGGCATTACGACCGGATCAAATCTCAACCAGATCGGCCACGTCACCTGCGCCAGCGCCACGACGCTCAGAATCACAAACCCCGGCGCCAATCCGCGCCACACAAACGCCGCCACCCCGAGAAACGGCAGCACGAGCACCAGGTACCGCTCGTGCACCTGCGTCGGCAGCATCATGAACGCCAGCAAACTCGCCACCGTGTACAAAACCAGCCCCCCTTCGCGCCCGCGCCACCGCCAGACCGCCCACCCCAGCCCCGCCAGCAGCGCCGCGAGCAGCATCGCCTTGCCCCACCCATCGCGGCTGACGCCCATCAGCCGCGAAGTCGCGTCATCCGACAGCGTAATGAGCAGGTCGACGTACCACACGTTGAACGCCTTGAGGGTAGTAAGGTTTGCATAGGTCGATGTAAGGTTCTCCCAATAGCTCGCCCGAAACCACGCCCACCCGCTGTGCACTGTGAACGGCAGCGCGATGAGCATCGTCGTCGCAACGCCCACCCCCAGAGCCGCGACCGGCTTCCACCGCGGCCGCAGCGCTAGCACCGCCAGCCCCCACGCCGGCAGAAACAAGATCGCCTGCGGCTTCATCGCCGCCGCGACGCCGAGTAGCACGCCCGCCAGAATCCACCGCCGCGCAAGCAGCGCCCAGATCATCCACACCGCCGGCGCCAGCAGAATCGTGTCCGTCTGCCCCCAGATCACCGAGTCCCACCACAGCGGCGGCAGGAACAGCATCACCGCATACACCCACCGCGCCGCCGCCGCCCGCCCCAGCCGCGCCACGAGTGCCGCGCACCCCGCCGCCGTCACAAAGTCCGCAACAATCGCCCACGCCGAAAAGCAATACTGCGACGCAGGCGTATTCATCAGCCCGTCCGGCCGCACCCGCTCGAACACCCATGCCGACACCGCCTGTCGATAGACCGACCCCGGCGGATAGTTGCACAGTCGGTCAAAGTTCCGCTGCGTGGTCGTCCACTGCCCCGCTTCGCGCACCCGCAAAGCCCCGCGCGGCGGCGCATGGTCATACACCGTCACCACCCCGTCGCGCACCGCCTGCATCCCCCACCGCACAAAGTCGTCATGATCGCCCGGATACCCAAAGTACGGCGCCACCGGTACCAGCAGCAGCCGCAAAGCCAGCGCCGCCAGCGAAACATCCAACCAGAACATCGCGCCGCGCCGCTCGCTCAATTCGCCCTCCGTTGTCGACGACTTGTCGATTCCTGCATCGCTCATGACATGCTCACGGCCGCTCCCGGCGCACGATGCGTTCGCCGATGACCGCACGCCAGCAACATCACCACGCCCAGCAGCACGACATGAGTCACCGCAATCGCCGTCTGCGCATTCTCCATGCTCGGCCACGCGATCCAGTTCACCGCCCGCGCCATCGCGCTCCAGCACGGCAGGTAGAGCGGCGACTCGTTCGCCATGTTCAGCATCACCGTCACTGACATCAAACCTGCCACCCACAGCGCCCGAACATCAAAGACGCTCGCCGCCGCCAGCAACCCAATCACCGGAATCGAATACCGCTCGTGTATCTCCGTGGGCAGCACGAAGAATGCCATTGCCAACGCCGCCATCGTCGCCGCCAGCAGATCCCGCCGACACTCCAGCCGCACCCATCGCCACAGGATCACGCCGCCGGCCGCCGCGAACATCGCAATCCCCAGCGTGCGCCGCGACATTACCGCCACGACAGCCACCCCGTCGCTCGCGTTCGGCTCGAACAGCCACCAGATATTCATCGCCCCGTTCGACGATCGCGCGTAATACCCCACGGCCGTCACGAACCCTCGCGTCCACTGCGCCCCAACGCCGCACAAGTACGAAGCAATTGCAACTACCACCGCAGCCACCACCGCGCCTAACCCGATCCGCCGCCACCGCACATCGCGCCGCAGAACAATCATCGCCGCCGCAATCGGGAGCAGCGCCGGCCCCGCCTGCAATTTCATCAACACCGACAGCGTCATTGCCGCCCCCAGCCGCGCCGGCTGACCGCGAACCGCCGCCAGTACAGCCCAGATCAGGAGTGCTGCCACGATCGTATCCGTCTGCCCCCACACCGCCGAGTCATAGATGATCGCCGGGCTCACCGCATACAACCCCGCCGCGACCAACCCGCGCCCCGCCGCGCGCACCGTCGCCCCGATCGACACGAGCATCCACATCGCCCACAAATCCACGACGATCGCCGGCATCTTCATCACGACCAGCGTTACGCGCGTCGCCCGCTCGCGCACATCGCTCACCGGCCGCGCAAGCTCCCCCGGCAGCAATCCCGCCCGATCCAGCAACCCCATCCCGCGCAGCAAAATCGGATACACCGGCGGATAGTTGCACTCCGCCGGCTCGATTCCCGCCGAAAGCTGCATCCGCTCCGCGCCAACCGCCCACGTCTGATATGGAACAATATCCCCGAAAAACCCGTTGCTCGGCGCGACCGCCAGCCGCAGCGCCAGCGCGAGAACCCAGAATGGAACCATCGCCCGGATCGTCGAAACTCGCGACAAGCGCGTCGCCATTCAGGAGTTTCTCGCCCGCTACTGCGTCCGCACGATGCTCAGCCCCAGTTCCTTCAACTGCTCTTTCGATACCTCGCTCGGCGCCTGCGTCATCGGGCAATACGCCCGCGCATTCTTCGGAAACGCGATCACATCCCGAATCGACGACAGCCCGCACATCAGCATCGCCAGGCGATCCACCCCCAGCGCAATCCCGCCGTGCGGCGGCGCGCCAAAGCTCAGCGCGTCGAGCAAGAAGCCGAACTTCACCCGCGCCTGCTCCGGCGAAATCCCCAGCAGCGAGAATATCTTCGACTGCACATCGGATCGGTGAATACGAATCGATCCGCCCCCCAGCTCAATCCCGTTCAGCACTACGTCATACGCCTTCGCCCGGATCTTCAGCAGTTGCTCCTTCGGCGGCATGCCATCCCGCCCGACTCCAAGCAACTCCAGGTCCTCGTCCTTCGGCGATGTAAACGGATGGTGCATTGAAAAGACGCTCTTGGTCTCTTCGTCCCAACCCAGCAGTGGAAAATCGACCACCCAGCACCACTTCCACGCATTCGCCGGGATCAGGTTCCGCCGCCGCGCAACCGTCTCCCGCAGCCACGACAAATGCTTGCACACATCGTCAAAGCTCCCCGCCGCAAAGAAGATCGCCTCGCCCGGCTTCGCCCCGGCCGCCGCCAGCAGCTCCCCAACCAGCGACTCGCCGAAGAACTTCGCCACGCCCGTCTGCAAGACCGTCTTCCCGCCCTCCGCCGCCACCTTCACATACGGCAGCCCGCCCGCGCCGACGCCCTTGATCTCTTCACTCAGCGCGTCGAGTTCCTTTCGTGTCATCTCCGCCCCGCCCGGGACGACGATACACCGCACGCACCCGCACGCCTCCAGCGCCGACCGGAACACCGCGAAGTCCGTCTTCTTCGCCACCTCGCTCACGTCGCGGATCTTCAGCTCGTACCGCAAATCCGGCCGATCGATCCCGTAATCGCGCATCGCATCGTCATACGAGATGCGTTGAATCGGCAGCTCCACCTTCACGCCCAAGAGCTTCTCAAACACCTCCGCCAGGCAGCTCTCGGTGTGATGCATCACATCCTCGCGCTGCACGAACGCCATCTCCACGTCGATCTGCGTGAATTCCGGCTGCCGATCCGCCCGCGTATCCTCGTCGCGGAAGCACCGCGCCACCTGCATGTACCGGTCAAACCCGCTGATCATCAACAGCTGCTTGAACAACTGCGGCGACTGCGGCAGCGCAAAGAACTTCCCGTTCCACACCCGCGACGGCACGAGATAGTCCCGCGCCCCCTCCGGCGTGCTCTTCGTCAGGATCGGCGTCTCGATGTCGAGAAACCCGTGCCGATCGAAGTAATCCCGAACCGTCTTTGTCAGCTTGTGCCGCGTGATGATCGCCTTCTGCATCGGCGCCCGCCGCAGATCGAGATATCGATACTCCAGCCGCGTCTCCTCGTTCGTCTCGAGATCATCGACCACCTCGAACGGCGGCGTCTCCGCCCGGCTCAACACGTCGATCTCGTGAACGTTGACCTCGATCTCGCCTGTCGGCATCTTCGGATTGACGTTCTTCGGCCCGCGTGGCGCAACCTCACCCCGGATCGCCACCACGTCCTCGTGCCGCAACGACCGCGCCACCTCGTGCGCCTTCGGGTCCGTGTCCGGATTGAACTTGCACTGCGTCAGCCCGCCCCGGTCGCGCAGATCGACAAACACCATCCCGCCGTGATCGCGGGCATTCGAAACCCACCCGCACAAAAGCACGCTCTTCGAGACATCCGCCGCCCGAAGATCGCCACACATATGCGTCCGCTTGTTGTAAGCCGGTGCCACAATCGCTCCTCTAACCCGCAGCCACCCTGCCGCGGGCCTTATCTTATCGTCAACTCGGACCGCCGAGGGTAGCACCCACGCCGCCCACCGGCCAGTGCCACAACCCTCGCGCCTCCGCTACAGTCCGCACCACCATGCCGAGATCGTCAAGGAACAACTGGCCGGTAATTGCGGCGATGGCTTTCTTTGTCCTTGCGCTCGCCGCCGCCCTCGCATCCCCCGCCGTCGGAACAGACCTCTGGATCGCACTCGCCTCCGGCCGCCAGATCGCCGCCGACGGCCGCGTCCCGCAAACCGACTCTTTCTCCTACACCTTCGCCGGCCGCCCCTGGTTCAATCAAAACTGGCTGAGCCACCTGCTGCTCTACTCACTCCACGCGCGTCTCGGCCCGACGGCCACCGTCGCCGCCCCCTGGCTCGCAGCCGCCGCCATCTTCACGCTCATCGCCGCGCGAATCCGCGCCCGCACAAATTCAACCACCTTCGCCCTCATCGCCGCCGGCCTCGCCGCCCTCGCCTGCCGCGGCTACTTCGACCCCCGACCCGCCACGTTTGGCTACCTCCTCCTCGCCGCGACGTGGTCGCTGCTGCTCGCACTCGGCGATCCGCTCCACACGCGCCGCTCGTGGCCCGCCATCCCGCTCTGTATCGTCCTCATCATCTGGGCCTGCGCCCACGGCAGTTTCGTCTTCGGCTACGAACTCGTCGCCCTCTTCATTCTCACTGCGTTCGTGCCGCATTCCCTCCTCCCACGCCGCCCGCGTCCCGCACCCCGTCAAGCAATCGCCGCAGTAGCCGCCGCCCTCACCGCGTTCATCATCACCGCCGTCTTCGGCCCCTTTGGCCTCGCCAACTTCACCCATCCGCTCACCGTCGCCTCCAGCCCCGTCTGGCGGACCATCAACGAATGGCAGCCGCCCTGGGTGCCAAACATCTCTCCACCGGTGATCGCCTTCTGGTCCGTCCTCGCGATCGCCCTGGTGGCCGCACTCATCGCGCGCTCGCGCCCCGAGAAAAGCAACGCCTTGCCCCAACCCGCACTCTCGCTCGTTGAATTCGCCGCCGTCCTTGTCTCGCTCGCAATGTGCCTCTGGGCACGCCGCTTCATCCCCATCTTCTTCATCATCTCCACCGAGCCGATCGCCGCCTTGATCGCCTCCCGCGGCATGCGAAAGCCCGACCTTCCCCGCCGATTCTGGTCGCGCATCACCACGGTCCTCGTTTCAACCGCAGCCATCGCCCTCCTCATACAACTCACCCTCCAACTCCGCGACGCCCGCCGCGCCCTCGCCTCGCCGCCTCCTGGCAATCTCTTCGAATGGGCCGTTGCCTACGACTACTCCCCCGCCGACGGCATCGACTTCATCCGTCGCAACAACCTACAGCTCAACCTCCTCACTGATTGGCTCAATGCCGGCCCCGTTGTCTTCCTCGCCCCCGGAAACAAGGTCTTCGTCGACGGCCGCGCCCAGCAGCTCTATTCCGTCGATCACTTTCTGACGTTTCAAGACCTCATGGCCGGCAATCTCGACGCAACTCAAACCCAACAACTCCTCGACGACTCCCACACCGATGCGATCCTCCTCGCCCCCCACTTCACCCCTGCCAACGGCCTCCCGCGCCACATCCTCGCCCGCCCCGACGACTGGCTCCTCGTCCTGCGCTCCGACAACTCCATGCTCTTCCTCCGCCGTCCGTCGCCGGCCCTCGCCGAACTCGGCCAACTCGAACGGACCGACCGCGCCGTCTGGCCCGACACGCCCCTCGCCAAGGCCACCCGCGCCAACGTCCTCCTCAAATCCGACCCCCCCGACGAACCCCGCGCCATCGAACTCATGAAATCAGCCATTAACTCCGATCCGTCACTCGGCCGCTCCCTCTACCCCGCCCTCACGGCCATCTGGCTCCGCCGCAATCAGACGCGCGAAGCGGCCGACTTCCTCAACGCGGAAGCGGCGCGGATTTCCGCGATGCCAACTCCCCTCGATCCATCGACGCGAATGACATTGGAAGCCACACTCCATCGCTGCATAGCCGCGGTGTCACATCCGGCACCGAAGTAGCCCCTCAGAGTCAGATGTGGAACGGTGTCTGCGTCTACGGCCATCTGGCCGACGGTCCGAACAGATTGGCCTCCACGTCGTGCCCACCATCCGTCCGCCCAGCATGCCAATAGCGGAGAAGCTCTGCGCCGATCTGGCGGCCCGATTCCCAGGTTTTCCCGGCTTTTCCCCGCAAAATTTGGCCGTCGGGGAACTTTTCAACTCGCGCACCCGTCCAACCCCCGACGGAAACCGATGCATCAATCCTCGCCGAATTTCGCCTTACAAACCGACGACTCGTATGACTCGGAACACGCCACCCCGAACGGGGCGGTATAAGAATACGCAAGCGAATCCGTATACAGGGCAGACGACTTTGGAGGACTAATCGTGCCGATCAACACCACCCAATCCCGCACACTGACGATCGCCGCTCTCGCGTTCGCAACAGCCGCCACCGCAGCGGCCGCCGAAGACCTCAAGCTCTCGCGCGTCGCCCTCTTCAACTCCGGTGTCGGCTACTTCCAGTCCGACGGCACCGTCGACGGCGACGCCGCGTCTGACCTCCGCTTCCGCACCGGCCAGATCAACGACATCATCAAGTCGCTCGTCCTCCAGGACTTCGACGGCGGCACCATTCAGGCGGTGCAGTACCCCTCGCGCGACCCGATCGACAAAACCCTCAAGAGCTTCGGCGTCGACATCACCGGCAAGCCCACCCTCGGCCAGCTCCTCGACCAGCTTCGCGGCGTCGAAGTTGAGATCGCCGCGCCGACCGCCGCCAAAGGCCTGATCCTCGGCGTCGAAAAACAGCGCGTCGAAGTCGCAAAGGACCAGGTCGTCGAAGTCGAAGTCCTCACCCTGCTCACCGACGCCGGCATGCGGACCTTCAAGCTCAACGACCTCGGCGGCATCAAGATCAAAGACCCCAAGATCGAAAACGAATTGAAGCAGGCCCTCCTGACCCTCGCCACCAGCCACGACGCCGACAAGAAAACCGTCACCCTCAACTTCGCCGGCAAGGGCAAGCGTCGCGTCCGCGTCGGCTACATGCTCGAGGCCCCCATCTGGAAGACCAGCTACCGCCTCGTCCTCGCCGACGACAAGAAGCCCTACTTACAGGGCTGGGCTACCGTCGAAAACACCACCGAGGAAGACTGGAAAGACGTCAAGCTCTCCCTCGTCTCCGGCCGCCCCATCTCCTTCATCATGGACCTTTACACCCCCATCTACATCCCGCGCCCCAAGGAAGAACTCGAACTCTACGCCAGTCTCCGGCCACCGTCCTATGAGGGCGCCGTAGGTCGCGTGGCGGAAGGTGATGTGCGCGTAAAGGCTCGGCCGATGGCAGCACCGATGCAGCAACGCTCCTCAGGCGGACTTGGAGGCGGTGGCAGCGGGAAGCGCGGCGACTACGACTCCGACGAACATCTGTCCTTTGAATTGGCAGACTCCGGCGTCTCTTCCGTCGCTTCCGCACAGCAGGCCGGCGAACTCTTCGCCTACGACATCCAAACCCCGGTTACGCTCAAGCGGCAGCAATCCGCGATGCTTCCGATCGTCACGACCGAGGTCGACGGCAACAAGCTCTCGATCTACAACCAGAACACGCACGCCAAGTACCCGCTCAATGGCATCGAAATCACCAACACCACCGGCCTGAATCTCATGCAGGGCCCTGTCACCGTCTTCGACGGCAATACCTACGCCGGCGACGCCAAGCTCCCCGACCTGCGGCCGAAGGAAAAACGCCTGATGGCCTACGCCCTCGACCTCGCTGTCGAGGTCGACACAAAGCAGCAGTCCCAGCCCGACGAAGTCGTCAGTATGCGAATCGCGAAGGGCACCCTCATCATCCGCCGCAAGTTCGTCGACTCCCGCACCTACACGCTGAAGAACAAGGACAGCAAGGCCCGCACGGTCATCATCGAGCAGCCCGTCTTCGGCGAGTGGAAACTCATCGAGCCAACTGAGGCCTACGAAAAGACGAGCAACCTCTACCGCTTCAAAGTCAACGTAGCCCCCAACGCCGTCGCCACGCAAAAGGTGATCCTCGAACGCACGGCTGACGAAGGCATGGCCATCATGACCGCCGGCCTCGACACAATCGAACTCTACCTCCGCAGCCGCGTCATCAGTCCGGCCGTCAAGAAGGCGCTCGACGAGTTCATCGCCAAACGGACCGCTCTGGACGCGGTGAAGCGCCAACTGGCCGAAGTCGAAACCCAGACCCGCACCATCGAACAGGAACAAACCCGCCTCCGCGAGAACATCAAGGCCCTCCCGGACGGCAGCGACATCGTCCGGCGCTACCTGACCAAGCTCGACACCCAGGAAACCGAAATCGACAAACTCCACACCCAATCCACCGACCTCCGCAAGCAAGTCGACACAAAGCAGGCCGAATTGGAGCAGTTCGCAATGAACATTAGTGTAGATTGATCCAGTAGAATCCGACGCGACGTGAGTTGCAGATGTTAGGACCGAATCCATCTGGCCGAACCGGCGGAGCGCGCGGCGACGATATCTCCGAGCGATTGCTGGCCGTCGCAGTTCGCGTAATCCAAGTCGCACAAGCACTCCCCAGAAACGCTGCGGGGCGCCATGTGGCCGATCAACTCCTGCGCTCCGGCACATCTGCCGGAGCACTCTATGAAGAGGCCCGCGGCGCCGAGAGCAAGAAAGACTTTGTTCATAAGCTCGGAATCACACTGAAGGAACTCCACGAAACTCGATATTGGCTCCGTCTTATTGCGACTTCAGAACTCCTGCCACCGGCTCGCCTCTCCGGTCTCGCGGCCGAAACCGACGAACTGTGTCGAGTCATAGGAAAGTCCCGTGCAACGGTACGTTCGAAATCGGAAGTGCGATCAACAGACTAATCGGATTACAATTTGCAATTTACAATTTACAATTTGCCATTGGTCGTCCTGCTCGCTCTTGGGACGGAGGCATCGCCCCCCCGCGTAATCTTCGAACCCGCACCAGACACCGTCTACTCGCTCCCAAATGTGATTAAGGACACAGGCTTCGAATCACCCGAACTGAAAGCATGGAGGCCGTATGGCAGCGGCTTCGAGATCGATCCAAAGGTCAAGCACTCCGGCAACCAATCAATCCGCTGCACCGCCAAGGACATACAATCCACCTTTGGTGCGGTAACGACGCTCCGCCCAAAACAAAAGCGGGCAACCCCGCTGGCCCTCGAATTCTGGACAAGAAACGAGGGCCTGGAGTTCCCGCCGTCTGACGGCTACTCCCTCTACGTCGACTTGACCTACACGGACGGCACGCGCGACTGGGCCCAACTCGCCAAATGTCCAACGGGAAGTAAGGACTGGCAGCGCGTCGAACTCCTGCTGCATCCCACGCGCCCCGTCGAATCACTCGACTTCTACTGTCTCTTCCGCAAGACCGCCGGCACGGTTTGGTTCGACGACGCTTCCTGCCGCGAAGTCGACCCCACCAAGGTCCGCCTCTTCGACGGCCAGTTCGTCAAAATGGTCAACGAGCCGAGCAAACTCACGACCACCCAACCCGACAACTGGCAGAACGACCTCGTCGTCCTGGTCCAGGCACACGACGACGGCCGCATCTGGGAACCAACCGTTCACTCTCAGGGCAAGAACGTCTCGTTCGAGGTCCCCGCTATTGGTCTCACGCTCGATACATGGTCGCTCGGCGAAATCTATAGCGGTGGCCGCAGCCTCTGTCGAATAGTCGTACAGAATCGCCGCAACGTCTCTCGCGCCGTCACCGTCTTCTGGGGCCGCGCCATCTCAGGCAATGGCCAGTGGTGGGACGATGGCGCCCGCGCACGTCCGGCCACGCTCGATCCAAATGGCATTGAACTCGCAAATCTCTCGTTCGTCGGCGCCGGCAAATCCGGCTGGGTCTCGCGCTACCCGATGGGCGCAGTTTCAATGAGCGATGGTCTCCACTTCATTCAACTCGCAGCATGGCTTCACGAGCACGACTTCAAGACCGCCGCCAACTCCACCATCGCGCGAATCGCCTACGACCCTCCTCTGGGAATGCTCTACGCCGCAATCGACGTCGTCGCCGAAACCCCCTCCGACGCCGAGCGCACCAATCAAGGCCACGGACGCCAGCGTTACTCCTCGACAATCGACATCTACGACAGCGTGCGAGGCCAGCCGCAGTCATTCCGCGAGGCTTGGAACAAAATGCTCGGCATGAGCAAACATTGGGTCGGCCCGCGCCCCCTCGGCATCTGGGCCCCCTTCGTCAAAGTCAGCACCATCGACCACCCCGAAGACTTCTACTTTGCTTTCAAAGAAGGCGACAACGACACGGACTACGACGAGAAAGCCCGATTGCTGACATTTCATTACTCTTACAATCAGGCACTCTGGATAAATCGGCCGTCGCTGATCGGGAAGAGTTATCCGGCGACGGAGACCGCCATTCCGTCGGTCCTTAAGGAAAAGCCCTCGTCCGAACGGTCGGATGCGGAAATAGCCCTGCGTGCCGCTTGTCGACTGCCCAGTCAGAGTCCTTACCAGTGGCCCGTCAGCGAGCCCTGGTGCAAAGGAGCGGTCATCGCAGTAAACCCCGAACGCCGTCGCGCCGATCAGGAGCGCCGGCTTGTTGAACTGAACATGGCCGCGGTTCTTCCTGAGTCCTCCGGCTCGTTTCAAAGGCGTTACGCAACGGGAATAGAGCTCGCCCCGCACGTCGACGGCCCTTTCTTCGACTCCGTCGAGGCCTGGGCCGATATCGTCGACTATTCCACAACGACCCACGACACCGCCTTCGCGTTGACCTTTGACGCTCGAACAAAGCAAATCGGTGTGCTGAATGCGTCGTCGATGGCACGGTATTTCGAGGAATGGCGAAGTTGGGCCGATCGGGCCGGCTACAAGGAACCGCCGCCTCCTCCGCCGATTCCACCCGGTCAATTATTCCAACACGTCCACACGCACGGGAGTTTCGACGAGGGCGACCGCCGCGACTTCACCATGGCCAACGGCACCCCCAACCGCCTCTGGTGGTTCCCGCAATACTTCGACATCATGGGCCAGGAAATCAACTGGAAGCCCGACAACCGCTGGTCGCCCATGTCCCCCGAAGACATGTGGTATCGCCGCGCCCTCTGCGGCAAGAAGCCCTACTGCCTGTTGATGAACGCCGACTTCGACCGCTGGACTGTCGATGACACACGGCGTTACTTCATGCGCTGCGCCGCCTACGCCTTCCTCCCGAGCTTCTTCTCGCACAACGCCTTCGACCGCAACTACTGGGAAAACCCCGCCTGGTACAACCGCGACCGTCCCCTCTTCAAGCAGTTCATCCCCGCCATCCGCGAACTCGCCCGCGCCGGCTGGGAACCCGTCACACGCGCCCGCGCCGACGGCCCGATCCTTGTCGAGCGCTTCCAGGACGGCGATACATCACCGATCTACTGGACCGTCCATAACCCCACCGACCGCACCGCGCGCGGCCGCGTTTGGTTCGCGACCGCCCCGCCCCCCGCGGGCAAACTGCGCGAACTCCTCACCGCCTCGGACCGCTCGTACTCAATGGACGGAAATGAAATGAGATTGGATGTCGAGCTGAAGCCCGACGAAACCCTCATGCTCCGCGCCGACTATCCCCCGGCCTCCGCCCCCGCCGACCCTTAACGACCGTATGAAAAAAAGCCCCGCGCAAGGACGACCAGACACTCCGGCGCCGTCCAGATCCAAAGCGTGCTCGTGACCGCCGCCAGCCAGATCCACTTACGATGTGTTCGATGAACTCGTCGCATAAGCAGTTCCGCCTATGCGCCAAGATAGAAGGTCTGCCCGATGATCGCCATCAGGTTGCGGCACCCGCCCGGCCACGCCGCCAGAATCCCCGTCAACGTCAACAGCCACCACTTGCGTCGCATGTCCGTCTCCTTTCAGACGGGCGCGCATGCTACCGACCGTTGACACGATTGGCCAGTCGACGAACCCTTACAGCCGAGATCGCGGACCGTCGAGCGGCGCAACGCGGCTCACGTCGGCCAGACGTTGCCGCCGAGTCCGGTGAAGAACGGCTTGAGGAACGACATCGAGTTCATGTACATGTTCGCGCCTCGCGTGATGCACCCGCTGAGCGGGAACCCGAAGCACGTCGCCATCATCACAATCGCCAGCAGCTTGCGCCGATTCATTCTTGTCTCCCGTCGATCTATCTTCCGACGCCTTCCGCCCCGAACTAAAACAGCAGTTGTGGTCGGAAGAACGACGTTCCACTCGTGACGAAATGAGCACATGTCCCCAACAGATTCCCAAAGCACGTGCAAACCAGAAAAACGGCAAGCAATTTGCGGCGGTTCATTCGGCTCTCCATTGCCGCATCTTTCGGCGCTGCGGCCGTTGGACATATCGGCGACGAATCACTGCGCGGTCGATCCCCCGGCCACCGCACGCGGCGGAATCCGCCGACCGGCCGCAGCTTCCGCGCTCGCCCCGCCACCCGTCCGAAAATCTCCGCCGTTGACAGAACCCGCAATGCGCAAAGAATGTCAATCAATGGGAGCGGTGTCCGAGTGGCTGAAGGGACCGCACTGGAAATGCGGTATGCTCGAAAGGGCATCGAGGGTTCGAATCCCTCCCGCTCCGTTTTGTTTTGAATCATGCACGAGGAGTCCCCATGGTCACAGTTGGTATGAATTACGTCGTCCTCGCGGGCAAGGAAGAAACCTTTGAGTCCGCCTTCCGAAAAGTCATCCACGCGATGAAGGACATGCCCGGTCACACGGTCACGCACATGTATCGCGACATCGACAATGCGCGCTCCTACGTCATTCTTTCGGACTGGAGCGACCGCAAGGCCTTCGACGCCTTCATCGGCTCCGACACCTTCCGCGCCGTCGCCAACTGGGGCAAGGAGCAGATCCTCGAAGGTCGGCCGCGCCACAACTACTACGAGCATTGACTCGCACAACGGGCCGCCGATGAACAAAGCCGCGCCTGCTGATTGCCGCTCCTGGTCTTATTTCAGCACGCCGCTCCGCTACTTCCTCTGGGTCTTCCTTCCCATCTGCGCCCTGATGGCCCCGCTGGCTATCGTCGCTCAGCGCTGGCCGCTCCGCGCCTCGGCCGCCCTCGTGCTCGTCTGCTCTGCCTATGCCGCCGTTCGCGGCTACCTCTGCCGGGTTGAAATCGACCGCGACGGCGTCCGATACCGCTCCCTCTCAAAAAGCATCCGTATCCCCTGGTCGGCCGTTCGCCGGCTCGACCGCTATGCCCCCGGCGCCGGAAGCGCCGCGTACGTATATCTCACAAGCGAAGATCGTCCCCCGCTCGGCCGCTGGGAGATCGACGAACGCACGATCCAGCTTCAGGATCGCCCGGGCCTGCTCGACGCCCTTCTCAATGCGCGTGACTCCGCTTCCCCGAACCCGTCTAATCTATAGAGGTAATCGCGGTTTCACGATCCCCAACCGTCATCCCGGTGGGTCTGTATAACGATATACCGAAGGGCTACGATCTTGGGACGTGCGTCGAACCGCGACAGGGCTCAACTGGAAAACCGTATGGGGCATTCGACACCCGCTTCCGTCCGCTTCCGCTTCAAGACGGCGGCCCTCGTGGCGGTAGCCCTTGTCGGGCCGACCGTCGCACAGGACATTCAGCGCCGAGGACCCCGACGAGTCGACCCGGCCGAGCAACCTCAGCAACAGCCCCGAGTCGGCGGCGCCCTGCGCATCATTCAGCCCACGTTCACGAACGCCGCAGCCCGCGGCTCGTTCAGTCTTGCCCGAGACGCTGACGCCGAGCAATGGCTCAAGAAGGCCGTCGCCGCCGGCGATCGTCAGGAATGGAAACTCGCGATCGACACCCTCTGGCGCATCATCGACCAATACGGCGATGCCATCATCAGTCCGGACGGCAAGTCGGCCAGCGCCGCCTCCGAGCTGGCCTGGAACATGCTGCGCGACTGGCCACCCGCCGCACTCGAAACATATCGCACTCTGTATGAGCCGGAAGCCGCGCGGCTTCTCGCCGACGCTGAGCAGCGCGGCGACGTCGACGCCGTTCGCGGCGTAGCGCGGAAATACCTGCTCACGCCCTCCGGGGCCGCAGCGCTCGATCTGCTCGCCACTTGGATGCTCGATCAGGGTCGGCCATTCGAGGCGGCGGCGGCATTGCGGCGCCTTCAAACGCTCCCGCCGCCGATCCCGCCCCGCTGGTCCATCGACATGCAACTCGCCGCCGCCGAAGCGGCCTGCGGCCGAACCGCCCGGGCCAAGGAACTCATTCGCCACTTCAATGACGCCGCTACTGAAACGCAGCCCGCCGACGCGCTCCCGCCCGATTATTCCGACCGCGTAAAGGCCCTGGCTGCGTTTGTCGACATGGCTGTTCCCGGCGGGCGCGCCGACTCGGATCAAGTCGGCTGGTTCGCGCTATTGGGCGGCGGCCCTTCAACCGGCCGCATGCCTGCCGTCGATCCGAGCTTCACAAGCGGTTCGGCCTGGAAGCTGCCGCTACCCGGCGCGCAGGATGCATGGTCCGCACGACTGGTCAGACTCTGCGCGCACGCCGGAATCGGCCCCGTCTGGCAGATCGTCGCCGATGCCCAGCGCGTCTTCGCACGTTGCCCGACCGGCGTGCTCGCCGTCGACGCGACGACGTTCGACATCGTCTGGAAGGCCCAGTCCAAGCCGCGCGATCGTGTCCGATTTCCGATCGTGCGCACCTTCGCGCCGATTCCCAGTGGAATCGAGTCGCGCGATGGACAGGACGACGTTGTCGACGCTGCTGAATTCCGCGCCCTCACCGACGAACTCGCCGGCACGATTGCGGTCAGGGCCGGACTCGTCTTTTCCATCGAGCCGCCCCGTGAAATGGTCGAGGGCTCGGCTGTCTTTCAGCAACTCGGCGCTCAGCGACTCCAGGCAGTTCTCGATCCCTGGTCGCAGGACATCGTTGAGAATTCCTTGCATGCCTTCGACGCCGAGACCGGAAAGCTTGTCTGGAGTAAGGGCGCCGACGGACCTATCGCCGACGGATTAGCCCAGGCGCACTTCACCTCTCCACCGGTCGCCTGTGGCGACCGCCTGGTTGCGCCCTTCATCAATGGGGAGAACTTCTGCCTCGCCGTCCTCCAGCGCGACGGGCGGCTCATCCGCATCGTGACGCTCGGCTCCGCCCCGCCCGCGCTGTTCCCCGCTCGTGCCGTGCTCCAGCCGACCTTGGCCGAGCCGCTGCTCTACGTCCCCACTGGCTGCGGCGTCTTGCTCGCGCTGGGCGCGGACGATCTGGCCCTCCGCTGGTCCGCCACCTATTCGCGCGATGCCGCGCCGACCACCTCCGATCTTGTCATGGTCCGGGGTTCGGGCAACAACACCTTCATGCAGGCATCGCTGACGCCGCCCGGCTGGGCCGCGAATCCGCCGGTCGTTGTCGGCGATCGAATCCTGCTGGCCGCTCCGGATTCCTCGATGCTGATTGCACTCGATCGCGAGACCGGTCAGTCCCGCTGGACCGCCCCGCGCGACGAACACCACTACGTCGTCGGATGCGACGAACGGCATGTGTTTCTGAGCGGCACCAAGGTCTCAGCGGTCGACCTGAACACGGGCGACACCGTCTGGACGTGCGATTCGATCCACCCGACCGGCCGCCCGGCACTTTCCGGCACGCGCATCTTCGTTCCGACCCGGGCTGGCGTCGCCATCGTGGATACCGCGGACGGAAAAGTCCGGCCGCCCGACGAACAAATCGCCGACAGCCCAACCTGCGGCAACCTGCTCGCCTGGGATGGTTCGCTTTACAGTCTTTCCGCCAGCGCCCTGGAACGCGTACCGGACCTGGCACAGTCCGTCGCCCAGGCCGAGGCGCGACTCAAAAAGCGTCAGGATGACCGCACCGCATTGCTTCGGCTTGCCGTCCTCGAATACCAGCGCGGCAACCTGGCTCGAACGAGAGATCTGCTCTCCCAATCCCTTGCTTCCGCCCGAACCGAAGCAAACCCGCGACTCGACGATCAGATTTCCCACCTTTGGGTCCAGACTAACCTCGAACTCGCGCGCAATGCCACCACCGATCGCGATCCCCTTCTGCAGGCGGCCGCAGCGCAGGCACGGCGACCCGGCGACGTCCTCCGCGTCGAACTCGCGCTGATCGACCTGGAACAGGAACAGTTCGGCCCCGCCCGGGCCTTCGAACGCGGCCTCGATCTTCTTCGGCGAATCGGCGACTCCCCCGCAGATCTCGACGGCGGCCTGATCACCCTCGGCTGGGTCCCGATCGCCGAGCGACTGGAACGCCTCTGGGCCGAGTCCCGCAAGGAAGACCGCTCGACGGTCGATGCAATGCTTCGCAGCAAAGCACAGTCCGTCGAAACTCCCCGCGAGAGAATGTTGCTCGCTGACGCGCTCGGATTTGCCCCTGCCGCCGCAGAACTGGACCTCGCGATCGGCTCGGAGCGCTTGTCCAGCGGCTCACTCGAATCGGCCGATTTCTTCCTCTCCCGCGCCGCGCGCCGCTCGGAGACGACCGCGCCGGAATGCGCGACTCGCGCGCTGATGGCCCTGATTGCGCTTCGCGCGGCCCCGCCTGATGGGGCGATCCCACTGCCCGACTTCGCCGCGAATGACTTGATTCGTCTCAATCGCGTCGCCGCGCAACGGCATCTGCCCGACGGCGCCGACGACTCAACCCGTCGCTTTCTGGATGACTGGTCGAAGCGCCTCGGCACGGGCGACGATCAATCTACGATTGCCGAGTCCGCGACCGATCTCGATCGCTGGGGAGTCATCGCCGATCAGACGCGCGGCTCGAGTCCGACGTCCGACCCGCTCCCGACCCTTTTCCAGCCCGCCAACGGTTCCACCGGCCGTCTCGCAATCATCGGCGTACAGCGAAAAATCACCGCCATCGACACGCGGGCCGACGACGCCGCCAACAGCGTTGCTTGGTCCTCACCGGCCACCGATAGTTGGACCGATTCCACGACCCGCGCCGACTACGGGCTGATCATCTCCCCCGCCGCTGCCCAGCGCCGCGGCGCGATTGCTGGAGTGGTAGCCGTCGTTCCAAGCGAGACCGCCTGCTACCCGATCGGCCTCGCAACCGGCAGATCGCTCGGCCCCGCGCTTTCGACAACGTCGGCGGAGGCCACGACCATCGAGCCGCGCGTCGCCGCAGTCGATGACTGGTTCGTGGCCGCACTCGACGACCATACGCTCGTCGGCTGGCCCGCACGAGATTGGTCCGGCCCAGTCTGGCGACGTGAGATACCGCGCATTTCGATCGCATCGGTCCGCGCCGTTGACGGGCTCATCGTCGTCGCCAACCGCGAACAGGATGAGTTCGTCGTCCTGCGCCCCACCTCCGGCCGCATTCATGGCCGTATCCGCCCGCACAGTCCCGAAGACGCAGCCCAACCCGGCAAGGACTCGGCTCGACGCCGGACGTTGTGTGTGGGTTCATTCATCTGCACCGCGGACGGTCTGTCGGTCGCCGCGTGGCACGTCGCTTCCGGACGCGCCGTCTGGAAGCGGGCCTTCACAGCCCCCGTCGTCGGCCTCACCGCCCTCGACTCCGGCCACGTCGGAGTCTCTTGGGCCGACAATCGCCTGACCGTTCTCGACGTGTCGGACGGCCGAACAACCGTCGACCTCACGGTCGACGATGCGACGGTCCCGCCGCTCTCCGCAGTCATCGACCACGGCGTCATACTGCTGTTCATGCCCGCTCCGCCTGACGCTACGCATGCGCGACTCTCGGCCTACGATGGATCGACCGGGTCATTGCTATGGACCCTCGGGCCGCTCAATCGCGCCTTCGTCAACGATGGAATGCTCCGAGCGTCACCGCAATTGATTCCCTACATTGAAACGACGCCCGTCAAGGCCCAGGACGAGCCCATGCTGGGACAATTTCCGATGAATCAGAGAGGACGTCCCACGGTCACCGGCCGGCTCGGCTTTATCGACAAGGTCACGGGCAGCCGCGCCGGTCGTCCAATCCTCTTGAAGGGTTCGCGGCTGCGAGGCACGGGCTTGATCCTCGACGTCGGCGTTTTTTCAAATCGGATATTCGTAACGACTGCGGATGGCTACTTCGTCGTGGGTCCCACCGACGACGCTCGACCCCAGGAGCCCGACTCCGATGCATCGACGGAGGAGAACGAACCTTGATCCGCTCACGGGCCGCAAGAGTGCTGCTGCTCGCGACCGCCGTGTCGTTTGGCGCCCCGACCATGCATAATGGGCTCAGCGATCGGACGGTCCGCGCCGCCGGTCCCGCTCCGCGCCGACTTCCCCCATTGGTCGAACCATCGACCGAGACCGCGATCGAAAAGGGCCTCAAGTACCTCGCCTCGCGCCAATACCCCGATGGCTCTTGGCGCGAAGTTCAGGGCGGTGGCTACTCCGGCTATCCCATCGCCATGACCGCGCTCGCTTCGATGGCCCTCGCCGGTTCCGGAAGCACGCCCGTCACCGGCCCCTACGCGCCAAACCTTAACAAGGCCGTGACCTATCTTCTAAAGAGCGCTCAGCCCAATGGGCTCATCTGCCGCCCGGGCGAGGAAGAAAGCCGCTCGATGTACGGCCATGGCTTTTCCATGCTCTTCCTGTCCCAGGTCCTTGGCATGGAGGGCGATCCGGATCGCATGGAGGAAATCCGCGCGGTCCTTCAGCGCGGTGTCGAACTCACCGGCAAAGCTCAGAGCAATCTGGGCGGCTGGATCTACACACCCGACTCCGGCGGCGACGAGGGCTCAGTGACGATCACACAGGTCCAGGGTCTCCGCTCATGCCGCGACGCCGGCATCGCCGTGCCGCGCAAGGTCATCCAGAACGCTATGGGCTACCTAGACAAGTCGATTCAGCCGGATGGCGGCATTGCCTATCGCGTCGGAATGGTCGGTTCCCGTCCGCCCATCTCCGCCGCCGCAGTTGCCTGCTGGTTTAACGCCGGCGAGTACAACAACCCGAAGGCCCTCCGCTGCCTTCAATACTCGAAGCGAACGATCGGCACCGGGCCCATGCAGGCCGGCGTCCTCGGGCACTTCTTCTACGCCCACCTCTACCTCGCTCAGGTGCTCTATCTGGCCGGCGAGAAGGAATGGACACCCTACTACCCGATCATGCGGGATCAGCTCGTCAACATGCAGAGCGACGACGGCTCCTGGACCGGCGATTCCGTCGGCCGGATCTACGGAACCTCGCTCGCCCTCACAATTCTGCAATTGCCGTATAACTATCTGCCTATTTACCAGCGCTAGGTTCGTGAACGTCGAGGAAGGGAACCACATCATCAAGGAGTCTGCATGAGTGAAGGACACGCATCCACCGACGGCGATCTCGCCGCCGTTAGGCGGCTTCAGGAGGCCTACAACCGCATCCGCAGCGAGCTGCGAAAAGTCATCGTCGGCCAGGCCGCAGTCGTCGAGCAGATGCTCGTCGCCCTCTTCGCCGGCGGCCACTGCATCATCGAAGGCGTCCCCGGACTCGCCAAGACGCTGATGATTTCGAGTCTCGCCCGCTGCCTGAATCTCAGCTTCAAGCGCGTACAGTTCACCCCCGATCTCATGCCATCCGACATCACCGGCACCGAAGTCATTCAGGAAGACCGTTCCACCGGTCAGCGCGCGTTCCGCTTCATGCCCGGTCCGATTTTCGCCAACATCGTCCTCGCCGATGAAATCAACCGCACCCCGCCCAAAACCCAGGCCGCGATGCTCGAAGCCATGCAGGAGCGCCAGGTGACGGTTGGCGGAACCCAGCATCGACTCGACCCGCCGTTCTTCGTCCTCGCTACTCAGAACCCCATCGAGCAGGAAGGCACCTATCCCCTGCCCGAAGCCCAGCAGGACCGGTTCATGTTCAAGGTCCAGATCGAGTACCCGAGCTACGCCGAGGAGTACGAGATCGCAACCACCACCACCGGGGCCCCCCAGGGCGGCGTCGAACCTGTCCTCAGCGCCGCCGAAATACTCGATCTCGCACAGGTCGTCCGCCGCGTCCCCGCCGCGCCGACGGTAGTGCGCTACGCGCTCGACTTGACCCGACGCTCGCGGCCGACGGAGCCCGATGCCCCGGAAATTGTTCGACGCATGGTCAGTTGGGGCGCCGGGCCGCGCGCCGTCCAGTTCCTCATCCTCGGCGCCAAGGCCCGTGCAGCCCTGCACGGCCACCCGTCCGTCGCGACCGAGGACATTCAGGCCGTCGCCCTCCCCGTTTTGCGCCATCGAGTAATTACAAATTTTGCTGCACAGGCCGAAGGATACGTCTCCGACCGCCTCATCGCCGAACTGATCGCATCCACGCCCGTCCATCGCGCCGAGCGTATCGACGACGAGCGCCTTGCCCGGGTGATTAACGCGTGAGCCGCGCGCCGTCGTATCTCCGTCCGGATGTTCTCTCGCGGATCGGTGGGCTAGAGCTTCGCGCTCGGCAGGTCGTCGAGGGCTTCGTCTCCGGCACGCACCAGAGCCCCTACCGCGGCTTCTCCGTCGAGTTCGCGGAACACCGCGAGTACGTCGCCGGCGATGACCTCCGCCACCTCGACTGGCGCGTCTGGGGGCGCGTCGACCGGCTTTACGTCAAGCAATACGAGGAGGAGACAAACCTCCGCACTCACCTCCTCGTCGACTGCTCGGCCTCCATGCGCTATCCAGAGAGCCGACCCGGCCTCCGCTTGTCCAAGTTCGAATACGCCGCGACCGTTGCGGCCTCCCTCGCCTTCCTGTTGACTCATCAACAGGATGCCGTCGGCCTCCTGATGTTTGACGACGCCGTTCGCTCCGAGCTGCCCGCCCTCTCGAGCCAGGCACACCTTCGCGCCCTCGTCGCCCAGCTCGAACGAGCGATCCTCGAGCGCCCGAGCGCTTCCGACATCTTCGCCGCCCCGCTCTCCACCAAGCTCCGCCGCCGAAGTCTTGTTGTGCTGATCTCCGACCTGCTCGTCGACCCCGACGTGCTGATTCGCGCCCTCGATCGCTGGCGACACCAGCGCCACGAAGTCATCGTCTTCCACATCCTCGATGCCGACGAACGAAACTTCCCGTTTCAGGGTTTCACGCGCTTCGAGGGTCTTGAAACGCCCGACCTGCAGCTCACCGTCGATCCGGAGGGACTGCGCAAGGCTTACCTCGAAGCGCTCGAGGGTTTCACCCACCGCCTCCGCTCCGCGTGCCTCAATCGCCAGATCGACTTCGTCGAGTTGTCGACGACCGATTCGCTCGACGTCGCGCTCCGTCGATACCTCGCACGCCGCGAACATCTCAGGAAACGGTGACGCCTCGTGATGACCTGGCTCGGCAACTGGTTCTTCCACCCCGCGCTCGCCCTCGGCGCGGCTGCCGTCGCCGCGCCAATCTTGATCCACATCCTCTCGCGCCGCCGATTCCGACTCGTCCGCTGGCCGGCGATGGAATTCCTGCTCATCGCCCACAAACGCAACCGCCGCCGCGTGCAGATCGAGCAGCTCATTCTTCTCGCGTTTCGCTGCCTAATCGTCGCCCTGCTGGCGATGATGGTCGCCCGTCCCTTCCTGCGTCCCGGCGCCGCTGCCGCCATACTCGGCTCCGCGCCGCGCACCGAGCGAATCGTCCTGCTCGACGACTCCTTTTCGATGGGCTACCGCCTGAGCGCCGCCGAAACCGTCTTCTCCCGTGCCGGCCGCGCCGCCGAACAGCTCGCCCGTTGGGTCGCCGGCGAAACACCCGGCGACAGTCTCACCCTCTTCCGAACCTCCCAGCCGCGCCAGCCGGTCATCGCACTTACGAGTCTTTCCGAAGAAAACCTCGCACGCCTGCACGACGCCCTCGCCCAACTCGTCCCCAGCGATCTCTCCGCCGGTCCGCGCGACGCAATCCCCGCGATCGCCGACCTCATCGCGCGCTCCTCAACCCAGGCCAACTCCGCCATCTACGTCGTCACCGACTTGCAGCAAAACGACTGGTCCGCCGAATCCCCGACAACGATGCCCACTGAATCGCCTCCCGGCGTCGCCGGGCCGCTGATTGAACTTATCACCGCCGGCCGCTCGATCCACTTGACGCTCTTGGATGTCGGCGCCGACAACCCCGTCAACCTCGCTCTCACCGACCTGGAAGCACCATCCGCCCGCGCAGTCGCCGGAGTTCGCGCCCGCTACTTGGTCTCGATCGCCAACTTCTCCGACTCCGCCGACTCCGACAGCGAGCTTCGCGTCGCCATCACCGATCAGGCCCTCTCGCCCCAGTTGCTCAAACGCATCGACCCGCGTCAGTCCATCCACGAACCGGTCGAGCTCAGCTTCCCGCGCGAAGGCCCCGAACGCGTTCTCGCCGAGGTTGCCCCCAACGCCCAGTCCGATCGGCTTCCGATCGACAATCGTCGCGGACTTGGCGTCGATGTCGCCGCCGCCAACACGCTTTTGATCGTGGACGGCGAGCCCAGTAGCGACGACTATCAGGATGAAATCCACCTGCTCAAAACCGCCCTCAGTCCTGCCGGACGCGTCTCCAGCGGCAACGACATTCGCGTCATCACCGACGAGCAACTCGACTCAACCGACCTCAAATCCTTCGACGCAGTCTTCCTCGCCAACGTCTATCGCATTGACGAGTCCGCCCAGCACAAGCTCGAGCAATACGTCCGCGACGGCGGCGGCCTGGTAATCTTCTCAGGAGACCAAGTCGACATCGCCCTCTACAACGATCGCCTCTTTGCCGCCGGCCGCGGCCTGCTTCCCGCCGAACTCGGCGAAATGATCAGCGTCGTCGGCGGCGGCGACGGTGTTTCCATCGAAAATTGGGACGCCGCCCACCCCATCTTCCGCCCGTTCGCCGGCGAAGCGGCCCAGCTCTTGCGCGGCCCTCGCTTCTACGCCGTCTCAGCCGCGAAGCCCGCTATCGAAATCGCCTCAACCTCGGCCCCTTCGACGCGGCCGACCACCACCCGGCCCGCCGCTCACGTCCTCGCCGAGCTGGCCGACCCGGAACACTCGGCGCTTCTGATCGAGCGCCCCTTCGGCGAAGGCAAGGTCCTCCTCTGGACCACCTCCGCCGACATGGAATGGAACGCCTGGGCCCGAGATCCGTCGTATCTCCCGGTCATGCTCCAACTCGCACAGTACGTCGCGCGCCCCACCGACCTCACCGGCCAGGTGCTCGCCGGCAGCCCCATTCGCCTCACCATCGACCCCAATCAGTTCGCGACCTCGGCCCGTCTGCGCCTCCCGAGTTACCCGTCCGACCCGCCTCTTCCGATCGAGGCAAAATCGAGCGACGCCGGTTTCCAATTCACCTGGGACCGCACCGACCGAGTCGGCTTCTACTCATTCGAACTCAAGCGTGCATCCGGCGAGACCGTCCTCCGCTCCGTCTGCGCCAACACCGACCCGCGCGAAAGCGATCTCCGCCGCGCAACGCCCGAAGAACTCCGCGCGTCCCTCCGCGACATCAAGTTCGACTACGTCCGCGAAGCCGGCGTCGCCGGAGATCAATCCGCGTCCGCCCGTCGCGAGCTTTGGTGGCCGATCGTCATGACGGTTGTCGGACTGCTCATGATCGAGCACACATTGGCCCGCTGGTTCGGAGCACGCGGATGACGACTCCCCTCCGGCTCCTGGCCGACACAACCCGCGTCGAAGAGCAGTTCGAACTCGCTCGCTGGTCCAGCGGCAACGCATTGATTGTCGGCGCCACCATATCCATCATTCTGTTCTTCGCCGTCCGCTGGCTTTACCGGCATGAAGGCCGCGGCGCGCTGTCGAAGCGCGCTCGCATCATCCTTACCACGATTCGCTGCCTGATTCTCCTGTTGCTCGGACTCATCGGTCTCGAACCGGTGCTCGTGAAATACGTCCATCGTAAAGTCGATGCCTGCACCATCGTTCTCATCGACGAATCCGCCAGCATGGGCGTCGCCGACCGCTACCGCTCCGCCGACACCGTCCGCCGCGTCTCCACCGTGCTGGGGTCCAGGCCTGAGACATCCGCCGGACTGCCGCGAACGCAGCTCGTTGAACGAGTCGCCGACGGTGCCTGGCTGGCCGATCTCGCCCGCCATAATCACGTCCGCGTCTTCGGTTTTGGCGACACCCTCCGCCCGCTCGCCGACATCCCCCCCGGCGCGATCACCCAACCCGCCGCCGCGCTCAATCTGAATCCGACCGGCGCCGCGACCAATCTCGGCCAGGCCGTTCGCGCCGCCGTCGAGTCCCTCGGCGGCGCCCCGGTTGCCGCCGTCGTCCTGATCTCCGACGGAAACATCAACGATGGCGATACTCCCGAAGCGATCGGACAGTTTCTCGCGGCCCGGCGGATTCCCCTTGAAGCCATTGGCGCCGGCGATCCCTCCGAACCCGTGAACGTCCGCGTTGTCGAGGTCACCGCCCCGCGCATGGTCTTTAAAACCGACCCGTTCCAGATCACCGCCTTCCTCGCCTCAACCGGCCTCGGCGACCTCCCCATCGAAGTCGAGTTGGTCTCAAAAAACGCCGACGGCTCGGAAGGCCGCGTGCTCGCGCGGAAGTCTGTCCGCGCCCGGCCCGACGGCCAGATCGACCCGGTCATTTTCGAACAACGCGTCAACAAGCCGGGCGATCACACCTACGTCGTACGAGTCCCCGCCCTCGACGACGAATCCATCGATTCCGACAACCGCCGCGAAACCCTGCCAGCCGTCCGCGTCCTCGACGACAAGATGCGCGTCCTTCTCGTCGGCGGTGCGCCCAGCTTCGACTATCGTTTCCTCGCCCGCGTGCTGTCGCGCGAACGCTCGGTCGACGTCAGTTGCTGGCTCCAGTCCGCCGATGACCGCGCTGTCCGTGAAGGCACCACCATCATCGATCATCTCCCATCCAAGTCCGAGGAACTCCTGAAGTACGATGCGATCATCCTCATCGACCCCGACCCCAAGATGCTCCCGGTCGGCTGGGGCAGTCTCGCCGCATCGCTCGTCACCGACTACGGCGGCGGAATCCTCTACGAAGCCGGCCGCAAGTACGCCGGTGATTTCTTCCGCAACCCCAAGACGGCGCCCCTCGTCGAAATCCTGCCCGTCGTCCGCGATCCCGACGCCGAATTGTTGCTCAACGATCTTGGCATCTACCAGCGCCGAAGTTGGCCGCTGATCATCCCCGACGCATCCGCCGCCAATCCGATTCTCCGAATGTCCGACGATCCGCAGACAAATCGCTCCGTCTGGTCGCTCTTGGAAGGCGCGTTCTGGCACTACCCCGTTCGTCGCGAAAAGCCCGCCGCCACGGTGCTCCTTCGCCATTCAAATCCGCGCATGGTCAACTCCAACGGCCCGCACATCCTTATGGCATCGCAGTTCGTCGGCGCCGGTCGCACCGTCTTCCTCGGCTTCGACGGCACCTGGCGCTGGCGCCGCGTCGGCGAAGCGTTCTTCAATCGCTTCTGGGTTCAGACCCTGCGCTATCTCGTCGAAGGAAAGCTCGCCGGGTCGAGAAACCAGATCATGCTCCTCACCGACCGCGATCGCTTCCAGCCCGGCGAACCCGTCGTCGTCACGGTCCGCCTGCTCGACGAAAAGTTTCAGCCGATCAAGACTACCGCTTCCGAACTCACCGTCGTCGGCCCGGAAAATCGCACGCGAACGGTCGCCCTCGAACCAATCGAGAACCGCCCCGGTTACTACCAGGGCCGATTCATCGCCGATCAGGTCGGTGCGTTCCGTCTGTCCGTCTCCTTGCCCCAGCGCGGCAATGACGCTCCCCGCGCCCAGCGCGAAATCGTCGTCGCCCCGAGCGATGTCGAACTCACCAACCCGATTCTTCGCCGCCCGGCCCTCAAAGCCCTTGCCGAACTGACCGGCGGCCGATACTTCGAGATCGACGAAGCCCGCTCCGTCCCCGAATTTGTCGAGGACCGCAGCCAGACCGTCGTGGTCCGCGAGCGGCCCCGACCTCTCTGGGACAACGCATATGTGCTCGCCGCTCTGGTCGGCCTGCTCTGTATTGAATGGTTTGTTCGTCGTAACGTGAACTTGCTGTAACACGATGTCGATGACCGCACCTGACGACCCGGCCGTGCTCCGCAACCCGCGGTTCGAGCCGCACATCCTGCGCCCGCTTCACCGCCTCGCCCAGCGCATCCGCATCCATGCCCTGCTGACCGGCCTCTCCATCACGCTCGGCATCGCCGTCGCCTTGCTCCTTGGTCAATTCATCATCGACCGCCTACTCTTCCTCGAACGCGGCCCGCGCTCGATTCTCCTCGCGTTCTTCGTCGTTGCCGTCGGCTATTCCGTTTGGCGACGTATCATCCGCCCGCTCCGCCGGCCGATTTCCGCCGCCTCGGTCGCCGCAGTCGTCGAGCGCCGCGATCCGGCATTGCGCGACGAACTCATCAGCGCCGTCCAGTTTGCCGCCGCCGACAACGTGAACCCCGGCTTCGATTCTCCTTCGCTCATCGCCGCCCTGATCGATGATGTGGTCAAGAAGGTTCGCGTCACCGCCTTCCAGAATCTCACCCAAAACGCCCGCCTCGCGCGCTCCCTGCTCCTCGGCGGCGTGGCGATTCTCATCCCGACGGTTGCCGCGGTCCTCGCCCCGGCCACCACCGCCGTCTTCGTCGTCCGAAATCTCCTGCTGGCCGACACGCCCTGGCCATCGTCGACTCAGCTTCAGCCGGTCGGATTCGTCAACAACGTCCTCCGCTGGCCACGCGGCGATCCGCTCACCATCGTCGTCAACGCCGTCGGCCGGGCCCCCACCCGCGGCGTCCGAATCGAATACGAGTCTCCCGACGGCCAGGTTGGCCGACGGCCCATGGCCGCCATCGGCGACCGCCAGTTCCGTGCCGAGTTGGGCCCGCTCGATCAGTCGCTGAGTCTCCGTTTCTTGGTCGGCCGCTGGGGTGTCGACGAACGCAGCGAGGAGTACCACATCGACGCACTGGACCGCCCCTCCGTCCGCGACCTGCGAGTCACGGTCACGCCCCCGGAGTACGCCCGTCAGCCCGCGTACGATTGGCCGTCCGGCCAGTTGAGCGGCGACGTCCTCGCCGGTTCAACCGTCGAACTCACCGCCGATGTGAACAAGCCGCTCTCGTCCGCATCCCTCATCAACGCCGCGTCCGAGCCGATCGCCGCCGTGCTGCACGGCGAACGCGCTTGGTCCGCCTCGTTCTCGCCCACCCACAGCAGCAGCGTCAGCTTCGATCTCACCGACTCCGACGGACTCCACGATCTCCGCCCGATCTCGTGTGTCATCCGTCTCGTGCGCGATCGCCCGCCGCGCGTCCGTCTCCGCCTGCCCGGTGCCGGCGACATGATCGTCCCGCGCGCGATCCTCAAGATCGCCGCCGACATCGAGGACAACCTCGGCATCGCCTCCGCCGACCTCGTCTACCAGACCCAGCGCGCCGCTGATCTCAGCGGCTCGGAGCCGACCACGTCCGCGCCGACATCCGCGCCCGCTGCAACTCAACCCGACGAAACCATCCGCCCATTCAGGGACCTTGAGCCCTACCAGGTCCGCTACAGCACCGAACGGCCGCTCCCCCTCGAGTCACTCAACCTGCGCCCGGGCGATCGGATCTCTATCTACAGCCGTGCCAGAGACTTCAATCCCTCGGCCGAATCAACCGATCCGGGGGCAGCCGCCGCCCCTGGAAACGAAGGCCGCTCCGCGACGTATACAATAAGAGTGGTTTCGCCCGAGGAGCTGCTGGCCGAGTTGGCCCGCCGCGAATCCGAGTGGCGGCAGGAGTTCGAGCAGGTGCTCAAGTCCCAGGAGCGAATCCGTGACGATCTCGCCCACCTCCACGGCCGCGCGACTGCAAGCGCTCCCGCCGATGAAGCGCAGCGCGCATACCGGGAAATCGCACGCCGCCAGCGCCAGCAGGGCACTCGGCTGAAGACCATCCGAAAGAACTTCACCGACCTGCTCGCCGAGCTCGAAGTCAACCAGCTCGCCAGCTCTCAGGTTCGACGCCGCCTCGACGGCGGAATCATCGCGCCGCTCACGTCGGTTATCGATACACAACAGGCCGACGTACTCGCGTTGTTGGATCGTCAGGAGTCCCGCTTCGACCCGGCCGCGACTGCCGACGTCGACCGCCTCCAGGACCAGATGGTCGAGAGCATGAGAATCATCCTCACCAACATGCTAAAATGGGAGGGCTTCAACGAAGCCGTCGGGCTCCTTCAGGACTTGCTCAAGCTCCAATCGGAGGTCAAGGGCGAAACCCAGAAAGAGATGGAGCGCCGGCTGGAGGAATTGTTCGGATCGCCGACCTCGCGACCCGACCCTCCGGATTCACCGAAATGAAGCATCACCGATTCGTGACCCGGCTGATCCTGTTCGTAGCTGCACTCTCCAGCGCCGCCGCCGATGTCACGTCTCGCCCAGCCGATCCGGCCGTCGTCCAGCTCGCCGAGCGCCAGGCCGTCGTCCTCTCGCGCCTGACGCGCTGGGAGGACCGTCTCTACCAGCTCAGCCAGGTCTTGCAGAAGACCGAGCCCGAGCACGCCGCCCGCTTGCTCGACGCCCTGACCAACGGCCGCAATATGCTCCTCCGCAAGCAGGCCCAGGACATCATCGAGAACCTGCGCACGGCCAAACTCTCCGACGCCTCCGACCAGCAGGAGAAGCTGATTGGCGACTTGACGAAGCTGCTCAAGGTCTTGCTCGACGAGAGCGCCGAAAACAAGGACCACAAGCAGGACCGCGAAGAACTCCTCGCACTCCGGGAGCGCATCAATCAGCTCATCAAGGAGCAGGAATCCGAACTCAAGGCGGCCCAGGAAGCCGCCGCCGCGCTCTCCCAACTTCAGGCCGCTGAACAGAAAATCGCCGACCTCTTGAAACAACAGCAAGACCTCTCCGCCGCCGCATCGAGTGCAAAGGAACCCGCGAAGTCGGCCGAACTCGGAAAGTCTCAGGCCCAACTCGGCAAGCAAACCGAGTCGCTCGCCGGGTCAATGAAGCAAGCGACTCAGCCCGCCGACCAGAAAGCCGCCGAGGCAGCCCCATCGCTCGAAAAAGCCGCCGAAGCCATGAAGCAGGCTGGCGACAAGCTCCAAACCGGCGAGCCCGGAGCCGCCGATCCCCCGCAAGCCGAAGCCGAAAAGGAACTGAAGAACGCCTTGCAACGCCTTCAGGAAGAGCGCGAAGCCCTCGAGAAGAAACTCGAGCTCGAAAAACAGGCGAAGGAGCAGAAAGAGACCGCCGAGAAGACGGACTCGCTTGCAAAGAAGATGGACAAGGAAGCCGGCGAGCAATCCGGCGACCAGCAGCAACCGGGTGGGCAACAGCAACCAGGCGGCGATCAGAAGCCCGGCCAGCACGGACAGAAGCCCTCCGACGACAAGAAACAGGACGCCTCACCCAAGGCCGGCTCACAGCAGGTCCGCGACGCGGTCCCCCATCAGCAGAAGGCCGCCGAGAAACTGACAGACAAGAAGCCCTCCGACGCTGCAAAAGATCAGAAGAAAGCCCTCGACAAGCTCCAGCAGGCAAAGCAGGAAATCGAAGATGCCCTCGAACAGCTTCGCAAGGAACAGCAGGAGGAGCTTCTCGCCGCCCTTGAAACACGCTTCGCCGCGATGCTCGCCAAGCAGATCGAAACCAATAAGCGCACCGACCGCCTCGACTCGATCGGCAAGGACAAGTGGTCCCGCGCCGACCAGCTCGAACTGGTTGACGTCTCCAAGCAGCAAAGCTGGGTATCTGACGAAGCCGACTCCGCCATGAAAATCCTGAAGGAAGACGGCACGACCATCGTCGTCCCGCAAATTATCGAACAAGTCCGCGACGACTCGCGCGAAGCCGCCCGGCGCCTCGCCGCCGCCGACACCGGCACCGACGTCCGACAGATTCAGGAATCCATCGTGTCGGCCCTGCAGGACCTCCTCGACGCCGTCCGCGAAATGCAGAAAAAGCAGGAAAAGGGCGAGTCCGGCAACCAGGAACAGGGCGACTCCGACAGCAACCCCCCGCTCCTGCCCGGCTCGGCCGAACTCAAGTTGCTCAAGTCTTGGCAGGTCCGCGTCAACCGCACCACGGAGGACATCCAAAAGCAACGCACGACCGCCGCAACATCGCCCGATATCACCGATAGACTCAATCAGGCGGCCAAACGCCAGGCCGCCGTCGCTCAAATGGCCCGCGACCTGGTCGAGGGCGAGCAATCGCGGCCCCCGGTGACGCCATGACGCGCCAGATCCTGACAGCCAGATTCGCGATCGCGCTCTGCATCGCCTTCGCCAGCCGCGCCGCCGCCTCGCCCAATGCACGCGGGCCCGCCACCCCGACAACCACGGCGCCTTTCGCCGCGCCGCGCCCGGACGCCGAAATCGTCGAGCAGTTCGTCCAGTACATCGCCGACTCGAAGGACTATCCCGAACCCGCCCGCCAGTTCGTCGCAGCCGAATGGCAGCGACGGAAAGGCACGCCCGCAGCCAACACACTAATCAGCGAGTCTCTCGCCCTTCTTCATCCAAACTTCAAGTCTGCCCTCGACGCGCAAGAGTCCGATCCCAAGGTCGCCATCGAACAGTTCGCGACTCTCGCAGCAGACAGCGATCCCTATCTCTCGATTAACGCGGCCATCCTCGCGGCCCGCCTGCTCGTCGATCAGGACCGAATCACCGAGGCCGATGCGTTGCTCCTCAATGTCAATCAGCGCAACGCCGACTGGCGCGACCGCACGACGGCCGTCCCTGAGTTACTTTTCCTCCGCGGCTTCTGCGCACTGCAGGCCCTCCGCTACGACGACGCGGTCGCCACGCTTACAGAATTCGTCCGCGGCTATCCAAACGCCCCCGAGCGGCTCCGCCGTTCCGCCGAGCAAATGCTCACCGAACTCTCCCGCCGCGAGCCGCAGCGCCTCGGCGACGTCCGCGATCTCATGGATTACGCCCGCCGCGAGTTGTCGCTCGGCAAGTCCAACGACGACGTTCGCGAAAAGCAGAAGAAGGCGGTCGATCTGCTCAACGGCCTGATTGCCGAAGCCGAGGAGCGCGAAAAGCAACAGCAGCAGCAATCAAAGTCCAGCGGAAAGAGCAACTCAAAGGGCAAACCTGCCCCCGGCAACAACAAGCCCGGCAGCCAGCACGCCCAGCGTTCGATCCTCCCGCCCGGCGAAGGCGGCGGCGTCGGTGAACTCGGCGACTCAAAGCGCGTCCGCCCCGGCGAGTCCTGGGGCAAAATGCCGCCGCAGGAACGCGAAGCCCTGCTACAGGCCCTGCAGAAACAATTCCCCAGCCAGTATCGCGACCTCGTCGAGCAGTACTATCGCCAACTCTCAAAGGATGATTCCGAGCCGTGAACCCGCTGACGACTCTGACCACGCTTGCCCTGCTGCTTCCGGCGGCCCCTTCACCGACGACTCCACAGTCGTCGTTCAGCATCACCACCATCGACGGCCGCACGCTGAATTCATCGCGCCTTTCGATTAACGCATCCGGCATGATCACCCTCGATCCATCCGCCGCTGCATCAGCACTCTCTCTCGACGACGTCGCCCGCATCCTGCCCCGCGCCCGTGACGCGGCCGGCTCACAACCCGCCCCCGCCGCCGACGCGGTCGAATTCATACTCGGCGACGCCGGTCGCCTCCGCGGCCGCATCCTCGACCAGCCCTCGCCCGGTCGCGGCGTCACGGCTGACATCGGCTTCGCCGAACCAATCTTCCTCCCGTTCGAGTCCCTCGCCGCGATCCGCACGTCCGTCCCGGCCGACGAAGCCGCCGACCGCGAACTGCAATCCCGCCTCGTACACCGCGACACCACGCGAGATTTCCTGATTGCCATCGGTCCGTCCGGCGTCAGCGCTCTGCCCGGCGCCCTGGAACAGCTCACCCCCGACGAATGGTCGTTCCGACTCGGCAGCCAGCTTCGCCGCGGCGCGCTCAATCGCACCTATGCCATTGTCCTCGGCTCAGGAACCTGGTCCGACTCCGGCAAGTCCGCCCGCGTCGCCCTCCGAAGAGGCGGCGACTTCTCCGCATCGATCGCCGCTGCCGACGAATCCAATCTCTCGATGACCGCCTCCTTTGGCGCCGCCCTCAAGCTTCCATGGGAGTCCATCGACCGCATCGACTTTCGCAGCAACAAGATCGAGTTCGTCTCTGACCTCAAACCGTCGCGCGTCGTCAGCCGCGGATTCTTCGGCCGAACCTGGCCCTGGAAGGCAAATCAGGCGCTCTACGGCGGCCAGCTCAAGATCGGCGACGAGACCTTTACTCGCGGCCTCGCCGTTCACGCCCGCAGCGAACTGGCGTACGATCTGCCCGAGACCTTCGCCGAGTTGCGGGCGACCATCGGCATCGACGACTCGAATCAGAAAAACGGAAACGTCATCTTCCGCGTGCGCGCTGACGACAAAACTCTCTTCGACAGCGGCCCGGTCAAAGCCGGCGACGCGCCGCGCGAAATCGCCGTCCCCCTGACCGGCGTCCGCAACCTCACCCTTGAAGTCGACTATGGCGACGGCCTCGACATCGGCGACTGGGCCGTCTGGGGTCAGGCCCGGCTCATTCGCTGACACGCGGGGCGATCTTCCATGGTCTCAATCACATCCTTCATTGCCGCGTGGCTGAGCTTTGGACCATCGACGCCACCGCTCGACCCCGCCGCCCTCGCACGCATCCGCGCCGCCGAAGCGGCCCGCATCGAGATCATCCAACGCCTCGCACCCTCCGTCGTCTGCGTCTTCTCAAAAGGCAATCGCGCCGGCGGCGGTTCCGGAGTCATCATCGATTCTCAGGGCTACGGCCTGACCAATTTTCACGTTATTCGTCCCTTTGTCTCCGAGCGCCGCGGCGAAGCCGGCCTGTCCGACGGCAAGATATATCCGCTCGAACTCCTCGGCATCGATCCCGGCGGCGACGTCGCCATGTTCAAGCTCGACGCCGACAAACCCTTCTATCCCGCTCCACTGGGCGATTCGAGCCGCCTCCGCGTCGGCGACTGGACGCTCGCCATGGGTAATCCCTTTCTCCTCGCCGACGACTTCCAGCCCACCGTCACCTTCGGCATCATCTCCGGCCTCCACCGATACCAGCGCGGCGAGGGTCGCGCCCTCGTCTACACCGACTGCATCCAGGTTGACACCTCGATAAACCCCGGCAACTCCGGCGGCCCCCTCTTCGATCTCCGCGGCGACCTCATCGGCATCAACGGCCGCATCAGCATCGAGGAACGCGGCCGGGTGAATGTCGGCATCGGCTACGCCATCACCATCAACCAGATCGAGCGTTTTATCCCCGCCCTCCGCGCCGGCCTCGTCACGCGGCATGCCACCCTCGGCGCAACCACGCGCGACCGCGCCCTTCACAACGTCATCATCGATCAGATCCTGAGCGATTCTTGCGCCGCCAAGTCCGGCCTCAAGCTCGGTGATCGCCTCCTCCGCCTCGACGGCGTCGAAATCGAGTCCGCGAACCATCTGCTCACTCTGCTCGGGACCTATCCCGGCCACTGGCCGGTCACCATCGCATATGAGCGCGACGGCAAGCCCGCCGAAGTCCGACTCCGGCTCGACGACCTCGCGCTTCCCAAGGGCATGACTCCGCCGTCCGAATTCGCGCGACGATCCGCCCGGAGGAATCCGCTCCGACCCAATCCCCGCGCCAATGCCCGTGCCGTCACCCGCGCCTGGGACCGCTACCAGCGCTTCGTCGGCCGCCCGGAAGCCCTCCAGCAACTGACCGAGGTGAAATTCGCCGGCACGCGTCGACGGCTCGACAAGCCCGATGAAAAGCCCGCCGAGCTGAACGGCGAGGAAACCCGTCCGCCCGCTGATTCCAAACTACCCACCGATCCCGCCGAGCTCGAACGTTGGATTCGCTGGTCCCTGTTCAACGAAAACCCGGACCCGCGCGCCGCCGGCTACCGCGTCATTGGCGGCGACGACATCGCCGGCCGAATCGCCGTCGTAATCATCCGCCAGGCCCCGGACACCCCCGAGTACAAGCTGAGCTTCGACGACGATTCCGGCGAGCTGCTCGCAATCGAACTGCCTGCCGCCGCCGACGGCCGCGCCCTCCGCTACGAGTACTCCGACTACCGCAGCGCCGGCGCCGTGCGTTGGCCTTTCAAGCGTCGCCTCTACGTCGCCGACACGCTCGTCATGGAAGAAGACCTCGCCAGCGTCGAACCATTCGCCGGAGGGACGTGATATGCCGTTCCTCCCCATCGCAATGGCCACGCTCCTTGCCGCGGCATCCGCGCCCGACGATTCCGTCCCGCCAGTACTCCCAAACGTGATTGACGTAGCCGTCGAACGTGCCCTCCCGGCCGTCGTCAAGCTCTACGGAGCGTCCATCGGCGCGGCCCACGGCTACGGCACCGGCGTGCTCGTCTCGGCCGATGGTCTTATCCTCACGGTCGACTCCGTGCTGCTCGATTCAAGCAATCTCCGCGCCGTTCTCGGCGACGGCCGCCGCTTTCGCGCCGAACTGGTACGCCGCGATGCCGCCCGCGACCTCGCGCTCCTGAAGATCGACGCCAACCGCCTGCCATTCCTGACGCCCGAGTCTTCCGATTCGCTCCAGCCCGGCGACGCAATCGTCATCGCCGGCAACTGCTTCAAGGTCGCCGAAGGTGAGGAACAAGTCTCGTTCATGCAGGGCGTACTCTCAGCAAAAGCCACCCTGGAGCTCCGCCGCCGTGCCCAGCCGCTCGACTACGCCGGAAAACTCCTTGTCATCGACGCCATCGCCGCCAACCCCGGCATGTCGGGCGGTCCGCTGCTCGACACCCAGGGCCGCTTCGTCGGCCTCATCGGTCCCATCGCCGACGCTGCCGAGACAAACACCCGGCTCAACTACGCGGTACCCTCTGAAGAATTCCTGCCCTTCATCAGCGGAACTCCAACCGCGTCGAATCCCGGCGGCACTCCCGCAGGCTCCGCGCGGACCCGCGCAAAACCCTATCTCGGCATCAAGCTCTTTAAGCTCGGCTATCAGAAAAAGGCCGCCTTCATCGATTCCGTCGCCCCCGGCTCGCCCGCCGCCGACGCCGGCCTCAAACCTGACGACCTCATCGTCGCCATCAACGACCGCCGCGTCTCATCCACCGAAGACTTCGACCGCATCGCCGCCGACCTTCGCCCCGGCCAGCAAATCCGCATCTCGGTAAAACGTGCCGAGTCCGTCGCCACCGTCGACCTCACCGTTGCGGAGGCGCCAAAATGAGCAGCAAGCTCCCGCAGGTCGCAATCGTGCTCGTAGGCTTCGTATCGGCCGCCGCGGCCGCGGCGCCAACCCTCGACCAGGACCGCGCCGCCGTGGTGCGCGCCGCCGTCGATCGCATCACCCCCTCGATCGTCACCATCGAGACCATCGGCGGCGTCCAGCCACGAGCGGAGGGTGTCGCTCCGCCGCCGCCCGCCGCGACACAGCCCCAGCGACCCCGGCGTCGCGGCAACGATCCCGGCTTCCGCGTCGCCGACGGGCCGACCACGGGCCTCATCTGGACCAGCGACGGCCTCATCATCACCAGTTCGTTCAACTTCGTTCGCAACCCAAGCGTCATCACCGTCATCCTCGCCGACGGGCGTCGCTTCGTCGCAAAACTGCTTGCCCGCGACTCGATCCGTCGCCTCGCCCTGCTCAAAATTGACGCCGCCGATCTGCCGGCCGCAACGTGGGCCGCCCCGGCCGAAATCCACGTCGGCGAATACGCCATCGCCTGCGGTCGCGGCTTCGGCGGTGCGACTCCATCGATCAGCGTCGGCATCGTCAGCGCCCTCGGCCGCCGCTCCGGCAACGCCGTCCAGACCGATGCCAAGCTCTCGCCCGCGAACTACGGCGGCCCTCTCGTCGACATCGATGGTCGCGTCATCGGCGTCTGCGTGCCGATGGCCGGTGGCGGCGGCGAACTGGCGGGCGTCGAGTGGTACGACTCCGGAATCGGCTTCGCCATCCCCCGCACCCGCGTCGAATCCGTGATCGAACGCCTGGTCGCAGGAAAAGACGTCGACGCCGGACGCATCGGCGTTCAACTGGCGATGACCGAACCGATCGGAGGCGACGACCAGCCGCCCCGAATCCGGATCGCAGCCCTTGCCGACCCCTCCCCCGCCAAGGACGCCGGCCTGCAACCCGAAGACATCATCCTGGCCGTCAATTCGAATCCCGTAAGCGAAATCCCCGAACTCCAGCGCCACATCAGCGACACCGAATCCGGTGTCGAAGTAACCCTCCACATCGACCGCGACGGCAAACTCATGGACGTCAAAGTCACTCTCGCCCGCCCCGCCGACATCGGCCAGCTCATGCCCCCCGGCCCGTCGCCCGACGAACCGCCGACAACGCAGCCCACGTCCCAACCCGCCTCGTAGCGGCCGGCGCCCCCGCCGGCCGATGCACACCCGCCGCGTCCCGCGCGCCGCTGCTGCACCCGCCGTGAATCTCCCCTAACATCCGGCTCATCGTGTTGAAGTTCGAAAGCGTCACCAAGTCCTACAACCGTCGCGGTGCCGCCACCCGCGCCCTCGACGGCCTCTCGCTCGACATCGCCCCGGGTGAGTTTGTCGCCGTCGTCGGCCCCAGCGGCTCCGGCAAGAGCACGCTCCTCCACCTCGCCGCCGCCCTCGATCTCCCAACCTCCGGCCGCGTCCTCATCGAGGGCCGCGACACCACCGAAATGTCCGACGCCGACCGCACCGATCTCCGCCGCTACCGCGTCGGCCTCGTCTTCCAGTTTTTCAATCTGCTCCCGACGCTCCCCATCGCCCGCAACATCGCCCTCCCGCTCCTCCTCGACGGCCGCGGCCTCGCCGACGTCCGCCCGCGCGTCGCCGAACTGCTAAATCGCGTCGGCCTCGCCGATCGCGCCGACGCCTATCCCGACGAACTCTCCGGCGGCGAGATGCAGCGTGTCGCCGTCGCACGCGCGCTGATCACCCAGCCGATTCTGCTCCTCGCCGACGAACCCACCGGCAACCTCGACTCGACCACCAGCGCCCAGATCATGTCGCTCCTTGCCGACATGACAAAAACTTCCGGCCGCACGCTCATCGTCGTCACGCATGACGAACGCGTCGCGGCCCTGGCTCACCGCATCATCCGTCTCCGCGACGGCCGGATCGCAGCACCATGAACGTCCGCGGGATCGTACAAATCCTCGCCAACACAGCCCCGCAGCACGCCCGCCGCCGCCCGCTCCGCACCCTGCTCACCGTGATCACCATCAGCGTCGCCGTCGCCCTCTTCGTCTCCATGCGCATTACCCAGGGCGGCCTGCTCGCCACGTTCAACGCGAATCTCCGCGCCCTCGCCGGCGGCGCCGACTACACCATCCTCGGCCCCGGCCGAGTCCCGCCCGATGTTCTCAAACGCCTCGATCAAATCCCCGGCGTCCACGCCGCGCCGCTCGTCACCGGCTCGGTGACGCTTTCCGCTACCGGCGAAGCACTCCACGTCTTCGGCATCGACGTCGCTCGCGATCCGCGCGTTCGCAAGTACGCCTTGCCTGACAATTCCCGCCTCGACCTGCTGGCACTCCTCCGCCCCGACGCCGTCGTCATCCCCTCCGCCCTGGCATCAGCCAACAGTTGGCAAACCGGTTCGATCATCAAGCTTCGCGCGGCCGACGGTGAAAAGTCGCTTTACGTTGCCGGCATACTCGCGGACCACGGTCCTGCCGCCGCCTACGGAGGCAACATCCTCTTCCTCGCGGCCGACGCCGCGCGCCGCCTGCTCGGCCACGCCGACGGATTCACCCAGCTCGATCTGACGCTGGACAATCCAGCCCTGATTACCGAGGTCCGCACGGCCATTCCCGTCGGCTTTTCCATCCGTCCGGCGTTGGAACAAAACCCCACCTTCGCCTACCTCTACCGCCAGTTCCAAATGACCCTCGTCGGCGTTTCCGTGCTGTCGACGCTGATCGGCGCATTCGTCGTCTACAACGCGGTCTCGCTCTCCGTCGTCGAACGCTCGAAAGAAATCGCCACACTCCGCGCACTCGGCGCGCGCCGCACCGATCTTCTCCTTGCCCTGACCCTCGAAGCCGCCCTCGTCGGCGCGATTGCATCCATCATCGGCTGCCTCGCCGGCCAGCTCATCGCCGGCCAGGCCCTCCAGCAGGTCGGCACGACGCTGAAGGTCATGCTCGATCTGGGACCGCTGCAGCACAACGTGCCCTTCGACGTCTGGCCCATCGGCTTGGCTGTCGGTCTCTTCACCGCCATCCTCGGCGCCGCTCTGCCCGCCTACCGCACAGTCTCCGAGCCGCCTGTCGCCGCTCTCAAACCCGGCGAAATGCGAATCGCCGTCCACCTCCGAACGGGAGCATGGCTCCTCGTCGCCACCCCGCTCCTTGTCACCGGCATCTGGTTGATCCGAATGCCCAATGCCTCGTGGAATCAGAACGTCACCGGCGTCGCCCTCGCCTTCCTCGGCCTCTCACTCACCGGCCCGGCCGTCGTTCTCTGGCTGCTTCGTCCGCTGAGCCGTCTCGCAATGCCCCGCCTCCCACTATCCACCGCCCTTGCCCTCCAAAACCTCGCCGACTTCCCCACTCGCACGTCGCTCACCGTCGTTACCCTCGGCGGCTGCCTCGCCCTTGTCGTCGCCGTCTCCGGCTGGCTCTTCGCCCTCCAGCGCGACCTCGACACCTGGATGAGGGACATCTTCGCATTTGATCTTTCGATCCAGTTGAACGACCTAACCACCACGCCCTACCCGCGCGGCGTCCTCCCCGGTCGCCTTCTCATTGACGTTCGCCGCGATCCGCAGGTGGCCGAGGCCTACGGCGTCCGCTACATCCTCGCCCCGTTTCGCACCTCTGAAGTGATGATCATTGCCTATGACACGAAGGCCATCGTCGAAGGCCGCATCTCCCGCGGAATTTCGAACGACCCCGCCGTCGATCGCATCGCTGCCGCCGCCCTCCGCGACGGCGCGGTCGGCATCTCCAGCAATTTCGCCAGTCTCTATCATGTCAAAACTGGCGACCGCATCACGCTGTCCACCCCGCTCGGGCCGTGCGAGTTCCCCGTCACCGAAGTTCGCAACGATTACTCGTGGGTCCACGGCGTCGTCATGATGGACTTGGACTGCTTCCGCCGACTCTGGAACGACGACGCCCTCAGCTACGTCGACATCCGCGTCCGCCCCAACACCGATCTCAACGCCTGCCGCGCCGACCTCGCCCGCGACTTCGCCGCCCCGCTCGGCGCGTTCGTCCACCGCGCCGACGAAATCCGCGCCGCCGCCCTCCGCCTCACCGGCGACTGGTTCCGCCTGGCCGACGTCCAGCTCCTGCTCGCCCTCTTCATCGGCGGCGTCGGCGTCGCCAATACCCTGCTGATTTCCGTGGTAACCCAGTCCCGCCAGATCGCCCTGCTCCGCGCCATCGGGGCCAGCGCCCCTCAGATCCGCGCCATCCTGCTTACCGAAGCCGCCGCCCTCGGCCTCTTCGGCGCTGCCATCGGCTGTATCCTCGGCCTCGTGACGATCCGTTGGGTCCTGAATCCCATCTCGATCCAGACCTGCGGCGTCGCCCTTCCCTTTGCCGTGCCCTACGCCGCCATCGCCAGGGCCGTCGCCTCAGGCCTGCTCATCTGCCTCGTCGCCGCGCTGCTCCCCCTCCGCGCAGTCCGTCGCCTCGACCTCATCGCCGCCATCGGCTACGAGTAGCCCGCCCGCCCCGCCGCTATTTCTTCACAAGGTACTCCTCGAGGAACATCGCCCCCAGCACCTGCGACATATCGCTGTTCGTCCGCTTACGGAATCCGTGCCCCTCGCCCTTCGCCATGAAGTACCACACCGGCCGGCCCGCCGCCTGCTGCTGAGCAACGATCTGTTCCGCCTCGTACACCGGCACGCGCGGATCGTTCTGCCCATGCTGCACGAACAAAGACGACCGGATGTTGCTCGCATTGTTCAACGGCGAAATCTTCACGAGAAATGCCCGCATCGCCGGGTCCTGCTCGTCGCCGTACTCCTTTCGCCGCAGGTCGCGCCGGTAGTCGCTCGTCTTCTCGAGGAAAGTGATGAAGTTCGCGATCCCGACAATATCCACGCCCACCTTGATCTGCGTCGGATACGTCGTCAGCGCCGCCAGCACCATGTATCCGCCATACGACCCGCCATAGACGCCCACACGCTTCGAATCCAACTCCCCCTGCAGCGCGATCCAGACCAGCAACTGCCCGATGTCTTTAACCGAGTCCTCGCGCTTCATCCCGTCGTCGAGCATGTGATACTCGCGTCCGTAACCGGTCGAACCGCGCACGTTCGGCACAATCACGGCAATCCCTAATTCGTTCACGAGGTACTGCGTAAACCCCGAAAACGACGGCCGCGCCTGCCCCTCCGGCCCGCCGTGAATCACGATCAACACCGGAAACGGCCCCGCCCCCTGAGGCCGGTAGTAGTACGCCGGAATCATTCGCGGTTTCCCGTCAACCGTATCGAACGACGGATACTGAATCCGCGTCGGTATCGCGAACCGCGCCGGATCGATCCCGCCCGTCTCGCTGAACGTCCACCGCGTCAGTGCGGACGCCGCATTCCCGAAGTCCGCCACCGCCAGCGTAAACACATCTCCCGGCATGTTCGCATAGCCCAGCGTCATGCACAGATGCGTCCCGGCATGGTTGAAACCCATCCCGCCCACGATCCCCTCGATCGGCAGCCGCAACGGCGAGTATGCGTTCCCCTCCGGCGTGTCGAGCTTGTACAGCCGCGAAATCCCATCCTCGTTTGCCGCAAAAACTACCGCGTTGCCAGTCGGCGAAACCGCGATGTCCTCGACATCCCACGCCAGATTCGCCGTGATGTTGTCCTCCCGCCCGCTCGCAATCTCGCGCCGCCGCAACGTCTGAAAATCCCCGCCCCGGTCACACGCGAAATAGACCGACCGCCCATCGGCGGAAAACGTCGCACCGGAATACGCCGCCTGCTCCCCCGCCGGCGTCAGCGCCGCCGCCTTCCGCAACGCCACATCCAGCAAGTGCAGGTGCGTCTCCTTCGCCGACACAAACTCGTTGATGACGATCTGCTTCCCATCCGGGCTGAACGCCGACGGCGACATCGCCCCCTTGCCCTGAAAGATCAACTGCGGCTTCATGTCCCCCGTCAGATCGACGAGGTAAGTGTCATAGTCCTTGCCGTTCCGCTCCGTCCCGTAGAACGCCGCCCAGTGTCCGTCGCGCGAAACGATCAAGCCGCCATGCTGACCCTTCCCCTCCGTCAACATCTGCGCCCGTCCCGCCTTCACATCAAGATGAAAAACCTGGAAGTCCTCTGCCCCGCCCGCGTCGCGCAGCAGCAGAATGCGCCCACCATTGCTCCCGGGGACATACTCCCCGCGCGCGACCGGCTCATCATAAAAAGTAAGCTGCGTTCGCGCCCCGCCCGGCTGCGCCACCTTGTGAAGCTGCGCCGTGTTTCCAAATCGCGTCGTAATCAGAATCTCCCGCAGCGACTGAGCATCATCGTTCGTATCCGACAGCGCCGCGGAGCGAACATTCAAATACTGCAGCATCCGCTCGCGTACGCCCGGCTTGATCTCCGGCACGCCAACGACGACATACTCCCCCCGATCCTTGGCGCCCTTGATATTGGCGCCCGCGCCCGTCTTCGCGTTCGGCTGACATCCCGCCAACGTCAATATCACTGCCGCAGCCGCACAGCCGATCCACCGCCCACTCGCCCGCACACCGTTCGACATTCTCAGTTCCTCTCTTCGTTCGAAGTCCGCATCGGCCGCTTCCCGTCCAAAATGGGGCCACGATCCTAGCAACGGACGCCACTCAAAGCCATATCGCGCAAAAACTTAGAACTCCGGAGAAATTCCCGTTAACACCTCGCCCCCGATCCGCTATACTTCAATAGTTGTTGAAATATTGAGATCAAATGTTCCGACTCGACCGTACATTCAAAGCCCTCGCCGATCCGACCCGGCGGGCCATCCTCGTCGCCCTCCGCCCCGGCCCCGCGAACGCCGGCGACCTCGCTGAAAAGCTTAAGGTCGCCCCCAACGCCCTGTCGTTCCACCTCCGCATTCTCAAGGACGCCGACCTGATTGACTCCGAGCGCCAGGGCCAGTTCATCGAGTACCGCCTCAACACCAGCGTCGTCGAAGACGTCGCTCGCTTCGTGATGGAACAATTCTCAGGCAACGGCAGCGGCCACACCTCCGCCGCGACGTCCAGATCAAACAGAAAGGATTGACCATGCTCCCGCGAACACACCTTACGCTTGTGCTCATCATTCCCATCGCCTGCGCGATCTTCGGTGCGGCCATCTATTCGCGCCTCCCGGATCCCTGCCCCACTCACTGGAACTTCCGCGGCGAAGCCGACAAGTTCGGACCGCCCTGGCAGCTCGCCTACGGCCTCCCGCTCGTCGAACTCGGCCTCGCCATCCTCCTCATCGCCCTGCCATGGCTCGGCCCGTTCCGCGCCAACTTCGACCGCTTCCGGGTCATCTACGGCCGAATCGCCGTCACCGTCATGACCGGCATCGCCGCCATCAACGTCGTCTTCACCCTCAAAGCCGCCGGTCACCCCATCCACATCGGCGCGGCCTTCTCGATCATCTTCGGCCTGCTCCTCGCCGTCCTCGGCAACTGGATGGGCAAGATCCGCCGCAACCTCTACGTCGGCATTCGCACTCCCTGGACCATCGCCAACGATCTCGTCTGGGAACGCACCCACCGCATCGGCGGCAAGTTCATCGTCGTCGGCGGCCTGCTCACCGCAATCGTCGGCCTCTTCGCACCATCCGACAAAACCTGCTTCATCGTCGCGATGTCCTGGCTTGCCGCCCTCGTCGCCTGGGCCATGATCTACTCCTGCTGGCTCTACCACCGCGTCGGCAGCGTCGACCAGCTCAACCCCGCCAACGGCGGAAACTGACCTCTCACGTCGAACCCCGGAGCATCCTCATGCGATACCTCATTCTCATTGCATCACTCGCGCCGGCGGCCCTCGCCTTCGCCGACCCCGACAAGTCGACAACCCAGCCGCGCGCCGCCCATCAACCCATCGCCACCGACAACGCCGTCGCCATCGCGACCGCCTTCGCCGCCGATCTCGTCGCCGGCAACTACGACGCCGCCGTCGCCCCGTTCAACCGGCGCATGAAGACCGCCATCGACGCCGACAAGCTCAAAGAACTCTGGACCGGACTCGCGAAGCAATTCGGCAAGTTCGACCGCTTCAGCGACCCGCGTACCGAAGTCGACGGCGAGTCCGTCCGCGTCATCCTCCCCGCGAAATGGAAAAACACCTCCCTCGACATGCACGTCCTCATCAGCCACAGTGGCAAAATCACCGGCCTCTGGTTCCGCCCGCCCTCCGCCGCGACAAACACAACGCTCCCCGACTACGTCCACCCCGATCGCTTCACCGAGCGCGACATCACCATCGGCCGCGATCCCTGGAAGCTCAAAGGAAAGCTCACGATCCCCAACGAAAAATCGAAGAAGCCCGCCGTCGTCCTCGTTCACGGCTCCGGCCCCCACGACATGAACGAGACCATCGGCCCCAACACACCCTTCCGCGACCTCGCCGGCGGCCTCGCCTCCAACGGCATCGTCGTCCTCCGCTACGACAAGCGCTCGTACACGCACGGCATGAAGATGAAGCCCGACAAGGTCAACGCCCGCGCCGAAGTCATCGACGACGCCCTCGCCGCCATTGCATTCCTCCGCGAACAGCCCGGCGTCGACCCGTCACAGATCTTCCTCATCGGCCACAGTCTGGGCGGCTGTCTCGGTCCCGCCATCATCGCCGAAGAGCCGAAGCTCGCCGGTTTCATCTCCCTCGCCGGTACCCAGCGATCGCTGTACGACCTCGTCGTTGACCAGCTCACCTACCTCGCCTCGCTGCCCGACGTCGATCCCGAAAAGAAAAAGCAGATGCTCGCCGAAGTCGAAAAAATCCGCGGCCGCGCCACCAGCCGCCCCGCAACCGTTCTCGGCGCACCCGTCGCCTACTGGGACGATATCGACTCGTATCTCGGCGATAACGGCTTCAAAGCCGCCCGCGACTTCTCCGGCCGCATCCTCATCCTCGGCGGCGGCCGCGACCATCAAATCACGCGTAAAGACTTCGACCTCTGGCAATCCGCCCTCAAGGACCGCCCCAACACCACGTTCCACTGGATTCCAACCGTCAACCACCTTTTCGCCGAAGGTGTCGGCATGTCGACCGACAAGGAGTACGAAAAACTCCAATCCGTCTCGCCGCGCGTCATCGACGGCCTCGCACAGTGGATCAAGACCGGCACATATCCACCGGAACCGGCATCCACCGCGCGCTGATCATCGCGGAACCGCCGCGCGCACCTTGCCCGCCCGCATCAATTAAACTACGATGAACACACCGAGGGCGTAGCTCAGTCGGTAGAGCAACGGCCTTTTAAGCCGTGGGTCCTGGGTTCGAGCCCCAGCGCCCTCATTCATCCCCGCAAGCACAAAAAAAAACCGATCGGCACTGCCCCGGTTGGGACAATGCCGAATCGGTTGAATTTCCGCTCATTGCTTGGCAGTACAAACGTCGCAGCGCTCAGCCACCGTTACGGCTTCAGCGCACCGTTCTCAACGAGCGCCTTCCCATCCACCGTCAGCGTGGAACCGGGCAGGAACCCGCTCAGCTCGAACGACGTCGCGTTCGTACCGCCGGCCCATGTATTGTTGCCGACGCCGATCGAAACCATGCCGGCCGGAACCCACGACAGGAGCTTGCTCTGCGGAGGCACCTTCAGACTTTCGTTGATGCCGATATCGACGAACGCGAAGGCGTCCTTGTCGCCCGTCGCCGCGTCGTACACCGCCTTCAAGCCCTCCAGGCCGGACTTCGCTGTCATCCCGGTCAGCTTGCCGGCCTTAAACGTCAGCGTCAGACCGCTGATCTCCTTGCCCTGAAAGATGCTCCGATCGACAACCACCGTGCCCTCGGCGCTGCCCGGCACCGGCGTCGTATAGACTTCGCCCGCCGGCAGCCATACCTGGCACGCAGCCCCGCCCTTGGCAACATCCTGGCTCGAAATCACCCCATCCGAAACAAACACCGGCCGTCCCGAGATCTGGAATCGCAGGTCGGTCCCGTTCGGATTCGTGATTCGAACCTCCTTGCCGGACGCCAGCGCCGCCTGCACCGTCGCCCCGGTATTCTGCAGCCGCGAGTAATCCGTGTTGACCGCGCTCCAGAAAACCGTCGACAGCTCGTCCTGCGTCATTCCGTTCAACTTGGCCGTCGCCGCCGTCGGATAGATGCCGTTGCCGAGACTGACCTGGCGAACGTTCCGCTTCAGCTCCGCATCGCGAACCGGCTGCGCCGCCTTGGCATGGGCCGCGATCCGGGCCGGATCGACGCCCGCCATCAGCGCGGGATTCTCAATCGATTCCACCCCGATCTGAGCCGTGATGATGTTCGCCAACTTGAGCGCAAAATCCGGCGGCTGCGCGTCGAACTTCGCCGGCACATCGTCGTACGAACCGCGCGCCAGACGGTCGGTCTCAATCGAGATCAGCGGATGCGCGCCCGCCCGTCGCACAGTCAGCGCGATGTTCTCCAGCAGTTCAATGTCGCGCGGCGTGCCGGTGATCAGCACCAGGTCGCCCTCCTTGATGTTGGCGCACTGATCCACCAGCGTCTGCGCGGTCGCCCGCGGATCCGGACCGGCCGCAACAGCGCTCCGGGCGCTCACTGCCAGTACGGCTCCGAGCCCGAGGAGCAATACGAGCGAGTTCACAGTTCGCAGCTGTTTCATGAGGCAACCTCCTTCCAAAAGTGCCGTGCGCCGGTGTGCGTGTCTGGGCTTGCTCTGTGCGTGCCGGGCCGACTCTCACAAAATCGGCCCACGCCACCGGTAGATGTGTTCAACCGTCAGCCATGCCGGCCGGCGATCGCCGCGCATCCTACCACCGCGACCCCGGCCGGCAACTCAATTCCGTCTACGCCCCCGCGACGCGACGCAGTGAAATCCCTTATCCTCAACCCGGCGTATCGGCTTCGCGTCCCACCCCACCGATTCTCTCCCCCGAACGAGGGGCTGAACCCACGAGCGGCCGCCATCGCTCGTCTTCGCCGGTGCAGTCGCGCTTCCGCACATGCCCCGTCAGCACACTCGCGTCCTGCTCCGCTCGGAAGCGGAATCGAGCCGCAGCGCAGATTGTGGCGTGCAAACGGTCTCGTGTCGTCGAGGATCTTCGTTGTATCCGAATTCCCGCCGTTTGACGCACGCTCCTGGCTACACTCTCTCCAACGTGTCGCCCACGTCATGGCGCCGCATCATCGCCGGGCCCGCTCTCGTTGGTCCGAGACACGGCGTTGTGCGCAAAAAGTTCACCACCGGAGGCACGAAGATGCGAATGTTGCGGCAAATACTGACGGCGCTACCCCTCGCGCTCGCCGGTTGCGGGACGATCGGCGATCCGCGACTGCTGGTAAACGACAATCTTCGCGCCGCCTGTTTCGACTACGGTGTGTCCGACCGGGACATCGCCGACCTCATCGATATCGTCGAACAGGATCGGCTGGATGGTTTCACGCTCGACGAGGAACTCGTGATGGCCTACGACTTCTGCACCGACGACCCGACCCCCGACGCCTGCGACGAGTGCACCCAGGCCATTATTTATCAGGTCTACGGATTCTGACGCGCGGCAACCTCCGCCCGGCGGCAACGGATGGGCTTGAGGTCGGCGACTGTGCAGACCTCGACCCTGCTTGACATCCGCACCAGAGCCTCTTGCAGACCAGGGGGTATTCACGCCCCGCCGTCACCAACAACCCCGCGCGCCTTCGGAATCGCCACCCCGCACTCTGAGCACTGCCCCGACACATTCCCCGTCAAGTCATACCCGCACTGCCGGCAAACATGCGGAGCCAGCATTCGGACGACATCCGCATCCTGCGCGCCCAGGAGTCCAACCCGAATTCCGGAACGACGCAATCGTCGCGATGCCCGCGTATTCTCGATTACGAGCACGATCAGGCAGATCATCGGATGAATCATCAGAAGCCCCATCAGCACCAGCACGACGACATGCGATCGCAACGCCATCATCAGTTGCAATGTGCCGAAGATCACGGCGAGTTGCAGAACGACGGTGAATACCATCGACACCATCGCCAGCAAACCCGACTTTCCCGGAGTCGCGCCGAAAAAGCCCAATCCGAGCGCCGTTAAGACCGAGGCAAAGATGCTCGCCAACACGAGCCAAACGACCCCCCGCTGCCGCCGCGCCAGTACGCGCAGATCAATCCCGTCGCGAACAAACGCGCTCGCCCCCGTAGTCGCAATCTCATCCCGCGATGCCACGCTTGAATTCTATCGCAACAGCGTCATCTGCTTCGGTCGTTTCCCATCAACCCAGCGGCTAATTCTCTTCGTCGTAGCGCCCCGTGACCTCCAACTCATTAACAACCCTGTTCAACCCGCGCTCGCCGGCATCTTCGGAGTCGCGAAAGACCTCGGCGTTGCGCCCAGCCACTCGTTTGACTTCCGCGCTCGACACCTTTCCAGTCAGCTTGATCGTCCCGTCGGGAAGTACCTCGACCCGCAGCGCCTGGATATTCCGCCGGTCAAACGTACCTCGAATGCTTCGTTCGATGCCGGCCGCCAATCGGTCATCCTGTCCCTTGACCTCGGGATACACCCTGGGTAGCGCAGCCCTCGCGGCCGCCGCGCCGGGACGCTGCGATACGTCCCACAACCGAATCGATGGTGGACGAAGTAGAAGCGCGTCCGTCGCCAGCACCGCGCCATCCCGTGAAAAAGATGGGTCCTTCGCGCCGCAGCATTTTCGTTTTTCGACTGTCCGCCAAACCCTGCCGCTAGCGAGGTCCCAGATTCTGATGCCCTTGTCTTCATAAGCCACCGCCAGCGTCTTATCGTCGGGGGAGAACGCCAGGCCTTGCAGAATCTCGTCCTGCTCCAAGGCGAGGATTCGCGACTTCTTGCTCGCCACATCAAAAAGCAGAACGCCGCGCTTGTCTTCGGTCGTCCTCCCGACCGCGATCGTCTTCCCGTCGTTCGACCACGCGAGGACGGTCGGATTGAGGCGGTCCAACTTGGGTATTTCGATGCGCGACCGCGAGGGAATCGACCACAGAAAAAGGGCGGTCTCGTCCTGGTTGGTCGTTGCGATCATCGACCCATCGGGCGACACCTCGACGCAGTACCGGTCGTCGATCCTTCGCGGCTCGTTGGGCTGAATGTGTGAGCCGATCTGCTTGGCACTGCCGCGCGCCAGATCCCAAAGCCGAATGTCGCCGTTTTTACTGTTGACGGTAACAAGTTGCTTGCCATCCCGACTGAAGCCGAGTGCGACGGGATCGTCAAATCGAGTGTCGGGATCGCGTGGCTGGAGTACGCGCCGATTTCGCCCAATCGGCATGTCGTACAAATCAATCTCACCGCCGCGAAGGCCCACGGCCAGCGTGCGGCCGTCCGGTGCCAATTCCATGCATCGCGGCGCCGCGGACTCATCGAGATTCAGGCGATTGAGAATCCGCCCGGTAGTCGTCTCGTACACAGTGCCCCGCTGACTCACCGCAAAGGAGTTGTCGGGCGCGAAGTAAACCTTTTCTTGATTGCTCGCAATGGGAAATCCAAACAGCATCGGCACCGGTCCGGCCAGATCGAGATTGAAGTCTTCAAACTTGATGTCGGGTACCCGTGCTTCGACTTCGCGGATGACGGCCACCCGAATCTCGTCGTTGGGCACTTCACCCGTCAGTCCGACGCGCAGGCCTTGGGGGCCATTCTCCACCTCAACGTGGATATTCCGCGCCACCGCCTCACCGAACCGCTCGCGCAACATGCCGGTGATCGCGTCGACGTGGGCCGCCACCTTCGGCAAGGTCGCAGGATCACCACTTGGCGCACGGGCAGCGTCGGGAGGAGCCGGCGGCGAAGGAGCAGGGTCGCTCGGACCACAACCGAAAGTAATCAGGATTGCGAGAAGGCCGAAGGACCGCAGTTGACACATGAAACGGAACTCCACGGGCGGGATGATAATCGAACTCCCGCCGATCGAGTGCACGTTTCGCCCGCGCCGCGCCGGAGAAACGAATTCGACAACGCCGGAGTACCAACCGTCCCCGATGCCGACGCAGCGCTCCACCATCATCGACACTGAGTTTCGGCCAGCAAAAATTCATGCTCCCATGCGGCACGGCGGGCGCGTATACAACTGTAGATCGCGGAGCCCGAACGTCTCGCACCAAATCCCGAACAATGCCGCCACACCCGCGCTTCGCGCACGCATCGCAAAGCCGGCCCCGCTGCGCTTTTACGCCGCCGTCCCCGGGCCGCTTTTACAGTTGGCGACGATGACGATGGATTGCCAATTAACGCCAATCAACCCCCAAAGCACCAAGCGTGCCGAGCCCTCGCCTCCTGTCCACCCTCGAACGCCCTCTCCCATTCGGTCCCATTCATTTCCCTAATCGCCGATGCTTCCGGTCGCCCACACGTCCCCGACCGTCTGGTTCCGGTCGCCTGTTCCCAAAGAAATTCTCCTTGACCTCCCAAGATTAGGACCTAACATAGTACGAACATTAGCAGCCGGTCGCACACTCCGCCGCCTCGAGGCGAGCGGTCCCTGAACCCGTTCCCGAGCTGGTCGAAGGAGACGACGGGTGCAGCCAAGGAGACCCCGCGCGCGCCGAGACGACGACGACGTTTCAATCCAATTTGAAAGCCGTCCCAGCTCGTTCCAGCGCGTCCCAGCAAAAAACAAGGGATAGGCTCGAGCGAGCCCGAAACCATCCGCCGCCCGGTCCGAGCTGCACCCGCCGTCTCGCGCGACACCGCCCAGCGGCATGCGTGAGATTCGGCGCCGATTCGACCGGCCGGTTATCAGGGATCATCAGCGATTCTCAGAAAAAATGGGTATGCCGGAGCGGTGCGACGCCCCGGCGAGGAATTATCATCGTCCAGATGAGTCCGTCGGACCGCTCACCCATGCCCCCGGCCTGTCGTTTCCTGCTCCGCCACAACCCCACCCCCTCCGACGCCGCCGCCATCGTCCACCTGCACGAAACGCTGTATGCATCCGAGTACAACTTCGACGCCACCTTTGCCGACTACGTCGCCGGCCCACTCGCCACATTCATGCAACACCGCACCCGCCGCGAGCGCCTCTGGATCGCCGAGCACAACCAACGTCTCATCGGCTGCATCGCCATCGTCGCCGCGTCACCCCCAATAGCACAGCTCCGCTGGTTTCTCGTCCATCCCTCCGCCCGCGGACACGGCCTCGGACACACCCTGCTGAGCTCCGCTGTCTCCTTCGCCCGAGACAAGGGCTACACCTCGATCTTCCTGTGGACCGTCGCCGCCCTCACCGCCGCCGCCCGCCTCTACCGCGCCGCCGGATTCCAGCTCGCCGAGCAGCGCCCCGCCCACCTCTGGGGGATCGACCTGATCGAAGAACGCTACGTCCTCGACCTGTTCAGAACCCACTGCACACCCCGCCCGTGCCGATCGTCATGAACGGCATGCTCGGCGTCACGTTACCTGGAGCCGACAGCACTTCCGACGTCCACGTCCCGCATGCCGGCCCGCTGTCGCTCCACCGCAGGATCACCGTGTCGCCGCAGTTGAACTGGTATCCGATCTGTCCGCCGAATTTCTCCGCCTGCAGCGTTAGGTTGTCGACCGAATCGCCGAACTTCCAGCCGCACAGTCCCACAGAGAAGTTCGCATCGGCATTCTTGCACAGACCGTTAGCCCCGGCGATCTGCCACGTCGTGTACGTCACCGCCTCGCCCGGCCCGATCACCGGCGGCTCGGCGAGAAACCGATGCGTCGTCGACTCCTCGATCCCCTGCGGGCAGATCCCCGGATTCGGCGAGACAAATTTATTCGCGCTCGTATTCACCAGGTACAATCGCACCGCCGCTCCGTCTCCGCCAAACGGCGGAATCCACTGTGTGTCGCATCCACTCGCCGCGGCCGTTGCCAGCAACGCCGTCACTATACGAATCTTCATGTCGATGCCTCCTGTCGAAACGCCCATCAGCGCGCACCCCAAGCCCGGTTTCACCTCGCATTCCGCGTGCCAACCATCAGCACTCCGCAGAGACTTGCAACCGGCCCGCGACGGCCATGCATCGCATGAATCGTGCAAAAATCCGCATTGATACCGGACCCTCGTCCGGAACCGCGTGCAATTTTCCCCGCCGCGACCCTCGAACCTGAACTCGCCCCCGTCCTCGACCGACGAAGCGCTTGTTACGCCCGGTACGTATCCGGGCCAGCTTCACTCTTGGAGATGTATTGAAATGAGTTTTAACTTCAACGCTCGCAACTCGAACAACAACAAGTCGGCCTTCCGCACCCTGATCACCCGCAAGCAGGCCTTCTTCAACCGGCTCTGCCGGCGCTACAAGACCTCGCACAACCCCGCCGAGCGGGCCTTCCTCAAGAACGAAGCCAAGCGCGTCATCAACGAGCTGAAGGCCTTCAAGGCCCAGTGGACCCGCAACGGCTTCGGCAACAACGCCTGGGTCACGCGGAATATCAAGGTCGCCGGCATGAGCAACAGCAACAACGCGCGGCGCACGACCAGCTCGTATCGCAGCAAGACGCGCAGCAACGTGCGGCGCACGCGACGGACGACGAGCCGAAGCAGCCGACGGTCCTACGCCGCCTACTAACGCCTTCTCTCCCTCCAAAGGTTCACCCGCAGCCCCGGCCGCCCCGCGCGACCGGGGTATTTTTTTTCACCGCCGCCGCCCCAAGTCGCGCAGCGCATCCTTCCCCACCCACCGCTCCGCCGCGTCCTCCGACGCCGCCAGCCGCGTCGCCACTTGAACGGCCGCCGCCCGCAGCTCCGGCCGCCGAAGCCCGATCCCGCGCAGCGCCCAGCTCACGCCCTTCTTGACGAAGTTCCGCTTGTCCGACGCCGCCCGTTCGATCAGCGGCATGCGCTCCGCGAACAGCGCGGTGTCTGCCTTCTTATCGTGCAGCGCCAAACTCGCCAGCAGCGCAAACCCCGCCCGCTCCTGAAACTCCCCCTTCAGCTTCGCCCACTGCCCCACCTTGCGGAACGCCGGGCGCGTCTTATCGAACAGGTGGAAGCACAGCGTGTCGCAGATCGCCCAGTTGTCGAAGTCGCGGCACCACCGGTCCATCTGCGCCGGGGTCACCAGCGCCGGTTCGTCGACAAACGCCGCCAGCATCCGCGCCTCGTAAATGCCCGTCTCCCACAGCGCCTGGGCGAGTTCATGATTCCGCCCCAGTCGTTTGCCGAGGTCACGTATCTTCCCGACCGGCACGCCAAGTGCATGATCGGACGGAATCGCGTACCGCGCCATCCCGTCCAGCGTCTTGCGATCCGCCAGCCGCCTCAACTCCGCGACGACGGCGGCCGCGCTCTTGCTTTGCCGTGCCGATGCGGGTGCCTCGCTCGTTCTCACTTTGGACAGACTTGCGCTCCCCGGCCTTACAGCCGCCGCGTCCACGCTCGAATGATGGACTTGAGTGCCGCGCCCTTGGCCTGGACGTCACTTTCGTCCTCGAACGTGACCAGGCAACGATCCTTCGCCAGCCACTTGAGCAGCCCCCGGGGGTCGTCCACCTTCATGGCCTTCGATTTCTTTGCCCCCGTGTGCAGGATCAGCCAGACGCGCTCGTCGCCGCCCTTTCCCCGCAGGTTGACGGTCGCGAACCAGTCGTCAATGCGAAAGCTCGGCGAGTTCCACTTGATCCCCTCCCGGATCGCCGAATCAGCGTTCAGAATGAGACTGCGGACCGCGTCGATCGCATGCTTCTTGGGATGGTCGAGTGCCTTCAGAAACGCTGCGACGTCCGAACCCCCGCTCAAGTCGGATGGCTTCGGCTTCTGTCCGACCGGCCGGCGTCGGGCACCCGTGCCCGACTTCCGAGTCTTCCGCGCCACGCGCCGCCCTCACGCCCCAACCCGGTTGCCCGCTCTGTGGGTTCAGATCCTACGACTCGCCGGTCGTCGCAGCTCGTACACAACGCTCTCGGCCGGCCCGCCGGAAGGATCGCACCTTGTACATGTGCCAGCAAGGACGGCGCCGATCTTTTCGAGCGCCCGGCGCGAGCGAAAATTGTTCGGTCCGACGAGAAAGACGACTCGATCGACAAACTTGAACGCATGATTGAGCATCAGCCGCTTCATCTCGCCGTTATAGACGCCGCCCCAGTACGGCCGCGTCAGAAACGTCCAACCGATCTCGATCACACTCTCCTTGGGCTTGTAGTCGCAATACCGCGTCGAGCCGATGATTGCCTTCGTCTTCCGATCGATCACCGCAAACGCGCCGCGGGAGTCGAGCGCGCCCAGGAAATACTCGCGGAACACCGCCTCCTTGTACCGATCGTGCGACGGATGCAATTCCCAGATCCGAGGATCCGAGCCGGCCTGGTAAAGCGCGGCCCAGTCGTCCGGCCGGAGCGGCCGCAACTCGACGAGTTCGCCGACGAGATGCGGCTGCAATTCAAACGTGCCCAAGCAACGCTCCCAAGTCTGTCACGGGCGCGCAGTCTAAACCGCCGCCTGCGACTTCAACAACGCCTCGAGCTTGTCGTATCCCGCCGCCATGCCGTGTTCCATTCCGGACGCCAACGCGCCGTCGCGGGCTTCCTTCGACGGATAGACGACCGTGATGGTCACCGTCGTTCGCCCGTCGCGCTCGGTGAACACCATCGTGCCGACTTGCTCCCCTGCTTGCGCGGGGCAGCCCATGTCGAATGTTTCACTGCGGACGAGCCGTCCCCCACCGCCGCCCGACGCGGGCGGAACGACTTCGCGATAGACGCCGTGCATCGCCATCGCCTGCTGTCCATCCGGGCCGTTCCAGGACCAGCGAAACGATCCGCCGACGCGAAGGTCCTCCGTGCATTCGGTCATCTCCCAACCCGGCGGCAGGAACAGCCAGCGCCGGATGAGTTCCGGCTTCGTCATGGCGTCCCAGACCAGGTGCCGCGGGGCATCGAACGACCGGGTGATCACGATCTCGCGATCACCGGATGTCGTGATTTTGAGCTTTCCCGAATTCGCCACCTGTCATCTCCTATTCCGCAAGGGACGCGACAACGCGGTTCACGACATCGTTGCCAGCAACTCTTCGAGTCGATTGCAGCTCTCAGCCGCGCCGCGCTCCATGCCCGACGCGATCATTCCGTCGCGATCGTCCTTCGTCGCGTAGGCCGAGCGTGTCACGACGCGGGTCTTTTCGCCCTTGGCGTGGAACGTCACCGTCTCTGTCATGACATGGCCCGGCATCGGCTCAAACTCGAACGTATAGACCAGCTTTTCGGGCGGCACGACTTCCTTGTACTCGCCCCGGAACGCAAATACGTTGCCTTCCGCGTCGCGACAGACAAATCGCCAGGCGCCACCCGGCCGCACATCCATCGTGTCAACCGTGGTCGTATGAGCCCGCAAACCCCACCACCTGGGGATCAGCGTGGGATCGACATATGCCCGATACACCAGCTCGCGTCGCGCGGAAAAGTCGCGCGTCATCACAATCTCGCGATCAGTTGGAGTAGAAACCTGCAGGGCATTGGCGGTCATCGGGATCCTCCTTCGGGGAATGTCGACTCGGTCGATTGTTCCTGTCGTTTCATTTCGTCGAGCAAGGCATCGAGGCGCCGGAAGTTGCCCTCCCAGAATCGCCGGTATTTCTCCAAGTATCCCGTGGCCCGTCCGAGCGGCTTTCCCTCGATCCGGCAGATGTGTGTACGCCCGACGACGCGGCGTCGGACCAACCTGGCCCGCTCGAGCACGCGCACATGCTTGGACGCCGCGGGGAAGGACATCTTCAACCGAGCCGAGAGCTCGCTCAGGTTTTGCTCGCGCTCGCTGAGCCGCCGCAGCATCTCTCGCCGCGCCGGATGAGCCAGCGCGTGAAACACATGATCGAGGTCGGGCGATCGATCTATAACCATATGGTTTAATATATCAGCCGACCGCGAGACTGTCAACCATCTCGTTTAATATTTGGCTACCCGGTGCAACCGTCGTCACGATCATGTGCGACTCGGGAACCTAGTACCTGATCACCGACCCGTTCGGCCGCGGTTGACTCCCCTTCCTCGCACGGACCGCTGCGAGGCGTAGAGATTTGATTCGGGGCGACAGGATTTGAACCTGCGACGTCCTGGTCCCAAACCAGGTGCTCTACCGGGCTGAGCTACGCCCCGCTGATGACGATTTCAGTCTGGACCGAACCGTAAGTCAAACGGCCGGCCCGGCGAGATCCTCGAAACCACGATTCTCTCGGCGCATGCGGTCGATAATCAGCAGCATCACGCCCGCAGCCGCGTAGGCGAGGGCGATGCGATAGCCGCGGTGCAGGAAGGTGTGCGCCGGAAAATCACCGTACAGCCGCGTGCCCGCAAACCAGCTTTCGGTTCGTTGCCAGATCATCAATTCCTGTGGCAGCAGACTCAACTTGCCCGGCTCGATGCGGAAGGCGTGCTGAAAGCCGATCAGCGTCAGGGCCGACGCCAGCAAACACCATACGCCGGCCGCGCGAAAGCGGCGGTCGATCAGGAACGCCGAGATCGCGGCGATCATCATGGTGGTGATGACGAAACCGCTGTTCGCGCCGATCAGTGCATAGACGCCGATCGGCCACCAACTATCGCTTCGATGCTGCTGAAGCGCCGTCAGATGCTCGTTGATCATCGGCAGGATGCCAGCGGTTGCTCCGACTGCCGGCAGGATGAAGGGCACGAGAAACATCGCCATCGCCGCCACGGCCGGAAACATGCCGATGGCGACGGCGGGATAATGCTTTGTCGGCGTGACCTCGTACGACTGGGCGGTAATCACGACGCCGATCCAGAGAACGATCGCGATGCCGGCCTCCATCGGAATGGCGGCCGTGAAGAGTTGCCCGAGCCCGAACAGAAAAACGATCGTGAAGAACAGGCCGTTCAGCACCGAGTAGCCGGCCCGCGCCCCCAGCGCCTTCCAGCCAGGATGCCCGATGTAGATCGTCGTCGGGAAGCAACTGCCGAAGAGCCCGGCCGCGATCGTGCCGATGCCGTTGACCGCCAAACACGGCCCCGTTGAGAACCGGTCGCCGGCCGCCTCGGCGGACTCGATGTTTTGCAGTGAGCCGAGCGCGTTAATAACGCCCATCGGAATAATGATCCCCAGGAACCGGATCAGCAGATTCGGATTCGTTCGCAGGACGTCGAGCACTTCGGACCAGTAGACATGCGGCTGGTGGTAGCCAACGGCCTCCGTCGCTTTCTGGACAGCGCTGGCGCTCATCAGCGGCAGGTCGCCCCAGAGCGGAGCGATCCATGCCAGCACGGTGCCGACGAGCAGCGCGACGAGGCCTCCGGGGAGTCCCATCGGGAATCGGACCTGGGCAAAGTAGACAATGAGCACGATGAACAGCGGAAGCATTGCGACGAGCGGCCGTTCGAAAATCTGGAAAGCGAACGGGCTGGCGATAAAAACAATGCCGATGCCCGCGAGCGCGGAAAGCAAGGCCGCGCGAGGCGTCACGCGCCGCACCCATCCGCCGACGAACGAGCCGGCTAATTCGATGATGCCGCTGCCAAGGCAGGCCAGGAGCCCGATCTTCCAGGCCAGTTCCCCGGCCGCCTTGCTTCCGAGCCGGTCGGCGTTTTCCTGGGCAACCGGCGCCATGATGAAGAGGATGTAGGCGAACAGACTGATGGTGTTGATGCCATAGGGCAGCGCGGTGCACGTCAGATTGCGGTCGCGCCGGGCGACACGCACGGCGTGCCAGGCGTAGAAGAGATTGCCAATCAGCAACGAAATGGCGACGCCCGGCAAGACGCGGTCGAAAATCAGGTCGTCCGACATCCTGCACAACGACTTGCACAGCGCGGTGATGACGAGAACCTGAACGAGGTTATCGACGGAGAGTCCAAAGAAGCCGTCGATATCGCCTTTGACGAACCAGCGATAGCGGGGCACGGCGGTCGTAGCGTCGGACATGGGTCGGCGTTATAGCGGGCCGTCGACGCCCCGCAAAGGCGAGGCGCCGATCGACCCACCAAACGCGACCTCTACTGCGACGCCGCCGGCTCGGACGCTGAGGGCGCGTCAGCAGTCAGCTCTCGAGCCTCGGCCCGTCGCTCCGAGAAATCGATCGAAGAGACAAGCCGCTGGGTCCGGGCGAGCCGGTAGAGGGTGTCCGGGCTGACTCGATCGTCCTCGACGTTCTCCAGAAAGCGATAGGCCAGGGCGGTCCTCAGGGCGTTGCTCGTCGCGGCGCCGCCCGGATCGGTCAGATCGGCCAATTCAAACAAGGCCACATATTGCCGGAGACGACGTGCATAACGGTAGAACGCGGAAAGACTGATTCCGTGGCCGGCGAGGTCAAATTGATCGTAGACGGCGAGCAGCGTCACCGGTTCACGCCGGAAGATCGCGCGATCGACCGAAAGTCGCTTGTCGCGCGCGAGACGGTGGAGGACTGTCGACCTCGATTCACGGAACTTCACGGGTTTTTGCGATCGCGGCATTTGTCACATCTCCTTTCATGCGTCGGGCAGGGGCCAGGATTTTTTATCCGGCACTCAGCGGAATTCAGGGACAATCCCCAGCGGCTGCCACCCGACTGCTTGGCAGACCGAGGTGAACCCGCACACGCGAGATCGAGACATCCCCGGCCCGTCACCCCAAAGACGCGCCCGGCGTTCCGCATCGGGCCGTGATTCGCGCGCAAGACTCGGCCGAACAAGAGAGTTGTGGATGCGGAATCCGATCTCGGCGGGTTCGGACGGCGGTGATTGCCGGGACGGGTCAGCTTTCGAAGTGCTTGCGAAGGAATGCGTTGGTCTGGGCCGTCGCCGCGATCGAGGCGGGGGTGGCGGCAAGGGGATCGATGAACAGAAAGGAGTGAATCGACGCGAGATAGCGCGTGGCGGTTACGTCGACGCCGGCTTCGATCAGCTTGCGGGCGTAGGCCTCACCTTCGTCACGCAGCACGTCGACCTCGGCCGTGATGACGAGGGCGGGAGGCAGGCCGCGAAGCTGTTCGGTCGTCGCGCGGAGCGGAGATGCGGTGATTTCGCTGCGGACGGCCGGATCGGGCGCGTACTCGTTCCAGAACCAGTCCATCGCGGCGCGAGACAGGAACGGGTCGTCGGCGAATTCGCGGTGCGAGGGTGTGTCAAAGGTGCAATCGGTGGCCGGGAAGTGAAGCACCTGGCAGGCCAGTCGCGGGCCGCCGCGCTGCTTTGCCAAGATTGCGACGACAGCCGCCATGTTCCCCCCACTGCTATCGCCGGCGACGGCGAGGCGATTCACGTCGATTCGGAGTTCCGATGCGTGGTCGGCGACCCACTTCGTCGCGGCATAGGCCTGTTCAATCGCGACGGGATAGCGATGCTCCGGAGAGCGGGCGTAATCAACCGCAATCACTACGGCGCTCGCACCGTGCGCGAGTTCCCGACAGAGCCGCTCGTGCGTCGTCCGATCGCCGAATACCCAACCGCCGCCGTGGAAATACATGACGGCCGGAAGTACGCCGGCGGCATTCTTCGGGCGGATGATTCGCACCGTGGTCCCGCCAGTCGGGCCGACCGGTATTGTGCGATCTTCAACGTCGGCGGGCTTCCGTGGAACGCTGTTGGTCTGCATCGTCACGGTGTCGCGGCGGCCGTCCTCGATGGTCGGGCCGTTGGGATAGGCCTTGGCGGTTTCAATCACGAAGTCGATGAATTTCTGCGTGATGGGGTCGAGGGTCATGGATTCTCCCTGGGACGACGACGAGCTCCGGCTCCAACCCGACGCTCGCGACTCTAATCTACGGGAGGCACGACGAAATCGTGAATGCCAGCGGGGCTACTCCTGCGTAATTGGCCGACCGGCATTTGGCCGATATGATATGCCAGATGGCAGACGGCGGAGGGATCGACATGGTCGTTCATCTGTCCGAGAGAGAATCACGCAGTCATGGGCGGCGTCGAAAGGGCGTATCGGGAGCGAGTCTTGGATTAAAGGCGCGCCACACGCCCGAACTGGTCGAGATGGTCCTGGCCGGGCTGCCGTATCGTTCGTTGGAGACATTTCAGCGGTCGAGCGGACTGTCGATTGAGGGCATCCTGAAGATCGCGAGAATCCCACGGCGAACACTGGCTCGGCGAAAGATGAGCGGACGGCTGGCGCCGGATGAGTCGGAGCGACTACTGCGCGTTTCAATGCTGTTCGAGAAGGCGGTCGACCTGTTTGACGGCGATGTCGCGGAGGCGACGCGCTGGTTGCGGTCTCCGCAGCGGGGGCTTGGCGGTCCGTCGCCGCTCGAGTTCGCTCGGACGGAAGTCGGTGCACGCGAAGTTGAGAACCTGATCGGTCGGCTCGAGCACGGCGTCATTTCGTGATCGTGTCGGCGTGGCGAATCTACAAACCGCAGCACGCGCGACAAGCGATGACGGGAGAAGGCGCCCGATTATTCGGCGGGCGATGGAACAGCCCGGGCACGGCGGTCGTGTACGCATCGGGAACGCTTTCGCTAGCCGTGCTGGAGTTGCTGGCGAACCTTCAATCGCGGCAAGTTGAATACCTGGTTCGTGAGTTGCGGTTCGATGACTTGCTGATTTCGCGCTTCGATTCCGGAGCGCTGCCCGCCGACTGGCGCGAGCAGCCGGCACCGCCGTCCACGCAGCGGCTCGGCGATAAATGGGTTTCTGCGGGCGCATCCGTGGCGCTCGCCGTGCCAAGTGTGATCGTGGACACCGAGTGGAATTACGTTCTGAACCCGGCGCACGCTGACTTCAAGCGGGTCAAGATTGGCAAGTCGCGACGGTTTCGGATGGACTTACGGTTTCTGGAATGAGTGCGTACGGTCTGGTTCGCTGCGACAATTCAGTGGATACTCTGTGAATGAAGAGACTTGAGTTAGCGTTTCACGACCGCATGATCGCAATCTACGATCGAGCAAAGCGCGAGTGCAACTACACTGCGACACGATTCCTCCAAATGGTGGTCGCACGCGGCGGACTCGCCACGGCGCGTGATCTGCTCGCGACCAATGATCCATCGGATGGTTTCAGCACGCTTTGGGAGCTCGGGCGCCTCGATCTAACGGTTGAGCACTTGGTGCTTGAGCCGGAGTTCGAATCGCTCTTTGGCGACGATGAACGTGCGATCGCTCGCGCGCGGCTTGACGCGGTCCGCTGATGTTGTATGAGAAGCACATAGCCAAATCGCAAGGCAGGTTGATGGAGCGAGTCGCGATCCACGTCACCGGTATTCCGGCAACATTCGCAACGGCCGGCGAGCGTCCATGGAAGGACGCGCTGGCGAACCAGATTCCACAGGCCACCGTGCAGGCCGGGCTGTGCGGAATCGTTCTACGATTTCAGTTACGAACGCTGACTCCTAACGGCATGCCGCTCGACGTGGATAATCTGTGCGAACCCGTCTTCTCCGTACTCGTCAACAGACAGCGCTGGTTTGGTGGACGGAGGCCGAACATCGCGTGGTGGCATGCGCGCAAGAGTCACGATGCCACAACAGGTTGCGACATCCTGCTTACGGACGAAGGCCTCGCGACATTGCCAAACACGCCGCCGGATGTGAGCGGTATCTACGACGGCCCCCTGCCGCGAAGCGCTAAGTCGATCGAGCTTGCCGATTGGTCAAAGATGTTGCCGGGTCGAGAACGAATCGAAACCGGGAGATCGCCACTCGCGGTACGCATTAGTTTCGGAACCGCGCGCATTAACCTTGGCGATATCGCCACGGGCGTATTGAAGAGCGTCATCGATTGCATGTACCCAATCTGGGGTGGCCTGCCCGGTCGGCCGAACGATCACCGCATCAGTCAGATTTGGGTGGAGAAAGCAGTCGGCGGACTGACTGCGACACAGATAGCCGTTCAAGTCTGGAATGCATTTGAGTGATCGACCCGCGTCCTACCCTTTCACTCCCGTCATCGTCACGCCCTGGATGAAGTAGCGCTGGGCGAAGAAGAAGATGAGGATGACGGGCAGCGTCATGATCATCGCGCCGGCCATGATCCAGGCGAATTCGGTTTCGCGGTTGGCCATGAAGGCGAAGAGCCCGAGGGCGAGGGGGTAGAGCCGCTGATCGTTGACGTAGATGAGCGGGCCGAGGAAGTCGTTCCAGACGTAGAGGAACGTGAAGACCGACATGACGGCCAGGGTCGGCTTCATGAGCGGCATGGCGACGTGCCACCAGGTGCGGAGGAAGCCGCAGCCGTCGATGCGGGCGGCGTCTTCGAGGTCGCGGGGGATGCCCTTCATGGCCTGACGCAGGAGGAAGATGCCGAAGGCGTTGATGGCGAAGAAGCTCGGCACCCAGAGCGGGGCGAGGGTGTTGTACCAGCCGAGGTATTTGTAGATGACGAACGAGGGGATCATGGTGATCTGCGGGGGGATCATCATGGTCGCGAGGACGAGGTAGAAGCAGAGGTCGCGGCCGGGCCACTGGAGGCGGGCGAAGGCGTAGGCGGCGAGCGAGCAGGCGAACGCGCCGCCGATGATGTTCATGAGGGCGAGGAAGGCGGACGTCTTGAGGTAGCGCCAGAACGGGACTTCGTCGAAGACGCGCTTGTAGTTCTCGGTGCCCTTGGCCCAGTAGGCGCCGGGGATGCTCGTGCGATTCAGGCCTACGCGCACACGCATCTTGCCCGGCCCGGGGCGGAAGTAATCCGACCGTTCCGATGCTGCCATTTCGTCCAGGAGCACATAGCGATGCGGGGTAAGCGCCGCATCGTCAGCCGACGGAAGCTGATATTGATACTCGAGTCCTTTGTCTTCACCCATGTACTTCGATTTGACGCTGTTGTACTGCTTGTCGCCAACCTGAATGGTCACATCCATTTCGTGCCACGTTTCGTCGGGGCGGACGGCGATATCGAGCCGCTTGAACTTCTTCTCAAAGTCGACCGGACAGGGCAGGTCGGCCGTAAGCACAACCGACGGCTGCGTCGTTAGGTCGTATCGCACGACGGCGACCGCGCCTTCGGCGAGGGTCTGCGGCTCGATGCGGGCGTTGCCGCGTTCGACCTTCCAGACTTGATCGAGCGGATGGCCGGCCGTGAGGTCGTGGACGCGATAGTCCTGATCTTTCAGCACCACCTTACCAAGCGAAAAGCAGCGATAAACGGCCGCGAAGGAATCGGCAATCTGGTCGGGCTTCACGGCGGCGGCAATGGATTTGCGGAATGACTGTTCGTCGGACTGCCAGACGTCGGAGGGCAGAAGCGAACGCAGCCGCTTGAAGACGCCGGCGATGAGCTGGCCGCGCAGAGCGGGTTTGTCGAGCCCTTCGGCGCGCGGATCGTGCCATGTGTCGACGGCCTTGCCGATTTCGTCTTCGACGGCGGCCCGCATCCAGCCATCCCAGCGGTGGCGGCCGATGTCGTCGGGGCGTTCGAGCGAATAGACGCCGTCGTCGACATAAGGACTGACCGGCCGCGGATTGGGTGTGCGCGGCATGAGGGTGATGCGGTCGGTCTGGATTTCCTTGTCGAGCTTCCAGCTTGTGCCGACGAGCCAGACGAACGGGAGCGCAAAGACGAGCGAGCCGGCGATGAGGGCGGCGTGCAGCAGCAGGCTCTGCCAGGTTGGGCGTTTCTGGTCCATATCAGTCGCCGGCGTAATAAACCCAGCGCTTCGAGAGGCGCATGTTGATCAGCGTCAGTACGATTACGATGACGAAGAGAATCCATGCCATGGCGGCGCCGTAGCCGAGGCGGAAGAACGAGAAGCATTCGTCGAACAGTTTGTAGACATAGAAGTAGGTCGAGCGCTCGGGGTAGCCATTGGGCGTCATGATGTACGCTTGTGTGAAGATCTGAAACGTCTGGATCAGGCCGATGATGAGGTTGAACAGGATGTAGGGTGACAGCATCGGCAGCGTGACGCGGAAGAAGCGGCGAATCGAGCCGGCGCCGTCGAGGGCCGCGGCCTCATAGAGCTGCGTCGGGATTTCCTTCAGGCCCGCGAGCCAGATGATCATACTGCTGCCCGCCGCCCAAAGGCCCATGATGATCAGCGCCGGTTTCGAGGTGAATGGATTGGTCAGCCAACTGACCGGCGGACGAATGGGGAACAAGTCCTTCGCAAACAGCCACTCCATCAGCGATTCGAGTCCGATGGCGCGGAGCAGCCAGTTCAGCAGGCCATACTGAGCGTTAAAAACCCAGATCCAGAGGATGCTGGCGGCGACGACTGGCATAATCGCGGGAAGGAAGAAGAGCGTGCGGTAATACTTGAGTCCGACGACGCGGGCGTCGAGCAGCATCGCCAACCCAAGTCCGACGGCCATGCCGATCGGCAACCCCCATGCCATGTACGTCGTGTTCAGAAGGGTTCGCCGCACGCCAGTCGGGACGCGTTCCTTGCCCTCGGCATCAGGGCCGCCCCAATCAACGGTGAACATCTCGCGGTAATTGTCGAGGCCGACATACTCGGCGGGCCGAATGACGTCGTACTCGGTCAGACTCATGATGGCCGAGAAGACCATCGGCCCGCCCGAGAAGACGATAAATCCAACCAGCCACGGCAGCGCGAACAGGACGCCGGCCCGCCACTCGCGGCGGTAGAAGCCGCGCGACAGATCGCGGCGGCGATGACGCAGCCAGAGCACAATCGAGATCGCCGCGAGCATGAGCACGTAGCCGATCACGAGCACCGGCCAATTGACGACCGAGCGGCCCTGCGGCTTGTCGAAAAACGAATCGAGGCCGCGCTGAACTCGCTGGTTCTGAAAATCGAGCGCCGCCTTAGGCGTCATGGCGTGGCTCCACGCGAGGTCCTGCGCATCGGCCTGGGCGTTCCAGAGGAGCTGGCCCATCGGCGAGACCGGGCGGCAGAAGGCATTGGGAAGCAGGTCGATGAAGGTCTGCATGGCGGCGCGGGCGCGGGCGGGCATCTCGGGGATGTCGATGTAGCGCCGCATCTGCTCGGCGTTGACTTTCTTGTTGGCCATGAGCCGCGGCATGTAGAGGCGGCCCTGGCCGCGCTGCCGCTGGGCGTCGTGCTCGTTCATGACCATGGCGCCGTCGAGCGAGGCGAGAAACTTCACGAGCGTCCAGGCGGCTTCGAGTTTTTCGGGCGGGCAGGTCTTGGGAATGCAGTAGGCGAAGCCGGCGACCCAGGTGCACTTATCGCGGCCGGCTTCAGCTTCGCGCTGCGGAACCGGCGGCGGCGCGGTGCCGAAGTGCATATCGCGGCGGAAGCGGACGAGGTCGCGCATGAACCAGTCGCCGTTAATGAACAGCGCAATTTGGTTGATGATGAACGGGTCCTGCGCGCCGAAATTTTGAAAGCCCTTTTTGAACGCGTTGACCTCGGCTGCGCCACCCATCGCGTCGTAGAGATCGGTGGTCCACTGCAAAGCGTCGACGACGCGCGGGTCGTTCAGCTCGCAGGTGCGTCCGTCTGGACTGAGAAATCGCCCGCCGTTGGCCCAGCCGTAGAAGTAGAGCCACGCGTTGCCCTGCTGCGGCTCGAATCCGATGACCTTTAGCCGCCCCTCGTCGTCCCAGCGCGAGAGGCGGAGCGCGTAGCCGTCGCCGTCGAAGATCTTGATGTGCTGATTGGACTTGGCCGGAAGCGATAGTTTCCGCTGGCCGTATGGCGATCGAATCGAGAGTTCGTGTGGACCGACGACACGCTCGACGAGAGACCGCGTCACGAGGCCGCGATCGGAGATGTGGGACAGCGTGTCGCCGGGCTTGACGCCGGCCTTCTCGAACTCGACCGATTCGCTGCGAACGGTCTGGGAATCAACGGCAGCGTCGTTGGTGTCGACTCGCTTGGTCAGTACTTGTTCCCACGTCTTTGGCGGCACGCCGCGGCCGGCTGCATCTTTGAAGCCGCCCTGGATCAGCAGGTCTTCGTTGTAGTAGAGCGCGCGGTCGTCCATGTAGTTGGGGACGCCGTACTGGCCGCCGCGGAACTGGCATTCTTCCCAAGTCTGCTTGACGTAGTCGTCGACGTTGACCCGGTAGGGATCGTCGGCGGTCTGCTGTGCGATCAGGGTGTTGAGGTCGAGGAAGGCATCGCGGCCGGCCCACTGGCAGATGGCGAAGCGGTCGTACTCGACGACTTCGGGCGGAACTCCGCCGGCGATTCCGCACATGAGCCGCTGGGGGTTGCCCTCGCCGTCGAGGCCGGTGCGGGCCGCGGACGAGCCGAGGATGACGCGGTATTGCGGGAAGCGTCGCTCGAAGGCGTCGACCGCGTCGAGCTGGCGACCCTCGATTGGGCCGTTGAACCAGATCGTAATTTCAGTGACCGGCTTGTCGCTATGGACGCGATCTGCCTTCGGGTAGAGCCAATAGAGCAGGGCCGCCAGCAGCCCCAAACCCACGACCCACTTGGCTCTTTCCATCGACGAGTTGATCCGGTTACCTCGGGAGGATCAGGAACACTCCGCCGGTTCGCGGGGCGAGCATCGCGCCGTGCATCTTGCCGTTGTCGACAACGACCGAGGACTTCCCGCCCGGGATGCGTCGAATCGTCGGACGCGCCCTGGCGTCGCCCGCTGGCGGGTCGACGATCGCACACACCTTTGGATCGTCGAGGCGAACGGCCTCGGCATTCTTGATCCACGGGATCGGCACGCTCAGACGGTGCGTCTCATCGCTGTTATTGATTGCGACGACGATTGTTTCGTCTCCGAGCGAACGGGCGAACGCGTAAACGCCGTGGGCGTCGTCGGCGAGCAGCTCTTCGAAGCTGCCAAGCTGCAACGCGGGATATGAGTTGCGGATCGCGATCATGCGGCGATGGTGCTCGCGTACGTCCTCGTGGATTCGCTCGTCCTTGTCTTCGTACGGCAGCAGGTCCTCCCAGAGCATCGGCTTGCGGCAGGACGGGTCATCCGCCCCGTACATGCCGACTTCGTTGCCGTACCACACCATCGGCGCGCCGAGGAAGGTCATCTGGAACGTGACGGCCAGCTTGACGCGGTCGTAGCAGGCCTGCGTCGGTTTGTTGGGGTTGTACTTGGGATTCGTGTCCTGCAGGCGGTTGGCCTTGTCGTAGTCGAGGTCGGGATTCATGCACATCGAGGCAATGCGATCGGTGTCGTGGCTGTCGAACAGATTCTGCAGGACGTAATTCACCTGCGGGGCGTACCAGCCGAGCATGACGGCGAGGGCCTTGCCGAACTCGCTCGGCTTGGTCGCCTTTTTCTGGTCGACAAAGAATCGTTGCACGCGGCGGGCGAACTCGTAGTTCATGACCGCATCGAAACAGTCGCCTTGCAGCCACGCTTTCGATTCTTCCCAGATTTCCGCGACGATGTAGGCCTGCGGGTTGATGCCCTTCACCAGCTTGCGCCAGTCGCGCCAGAAGTGTTCATTCACGTCGGCGGCGACGTCGAGACGCCAGCCGTCAATACCGTCCGAAGGATCGCCGTCGCCATTCGGGTCCATCCAGCGTTTGGTGATGGCGAAGATGTGTTCGCGCACCGGAGGCGACAGGCCGAGCGCATCGTCGTGCTTCAGCCGCGGCAGCTCGCCGTCGTCGCGATCCCACGCCTTGTAGTGAAACGGCTCGAAGCTGACGATGTCGAACCAGTCGACGTACTTGGACTTCTGCTTGTTCTTCATGACATCCTTGAAGGCCCAGAACTCGCGGCCCACGTGATTGAAAACGCCGTCGAGGATGACCTTGAAGCCCATGGCGTGGGCCTCTTTGAGGAAGTCGAGAAAGAGCTTGTCGGTCTCAGACCATTGCCATGTCCTGGGGTCCTCGGTTTCGCCCTTCAGTTTCATCCGGCTGTCTTTGATGCCGAAGGCATCGTCGATATGGCGATAGTCGGACGCGTCGTACTTGTGCAGCGACTCGGCCTGGAAGATCGGATTGAGATAGATGGCCGTGACGCCGAGACTCTTGAGATAGGGAAGTTTTTCGCGGATGCCCTGCAGGTCGCCGCCGAATCGTCGGCTGTAGATGTAGTCGTAGAAGTTTCCGCTCTCGTTATAGCCGGTCTGACCGGCACGAGACTTGTCCGACTTGTTCGCCTTGTACGGCTTGTACCACTCGTGCTGCCACGGCACCGTCGATGCGGGGTCGTTCGATGCGTCGCCGTTGCGGAAGCGCTCGGGAAAGATCTGGTACCAGACGCAGGTCTTTGCCCAGTCGGGCGTTTCGAACGAGGCCTTCGGTCGGGCCTTGAAGGGTTGCTTCTTGGTCATATCGTCGTGAGCGCCTCCCGCGTCGAACACGCGTGAATCCCTGCCATCGACCACAAGAAAGTCATATCCGGCATCGGGATTCACGACGCGAAACTGAGTCGTCCAGTAGTCGAAGCCGTTGCGCGTCGCCGCGCGATGCATCGGCGCAGACGTCGAATCAAACCGAAGCGATACGCCTTCGACATCGTTCGCGAGGGTCCTCAGTGTTACTGACGCAACGCCGCCGCCGGCTGACGCAGCGAACTCGCTGCGCTGCGGATCGTGTTTCAAAGCACCACGGTCGACCCTGTTGGGCGCCGGCTTTTCGAACTTCGATGCGTCGTCGCCGATGAGAACGCCGCTGCTGTATTCGCCCTTGCCGTCTGATTGTCGGAATCGTGGATCTGCGGCCGGGTCCTCGAGCCAAAACGTTCCATTGACGACGAACTTGTAGTGATGAATACCATCCGGCAATTCCAGAATCCGAAGCCAGCCGGTGCGCTCTCCGAATTCGAAGAGCGGCGTCGCACCCACGCGCCAGGCATTGAAGTCGCCGACGAGATCAACGCGTTCGATCTTCAACCCGGGCGGCAAGCCCTTCATTGATGCCGGCTTGAATTCGAATTGATGAAAGCCCTCGGTCTTGGGTTCAAGCGTGTCGCTCGTCGTGTCGTACTTGATCAGCCGAGGAACGTCCTGCTCATAATAGTGCTCGACTTCATCGGGCAATCGCGTGCTTTCCACGCCCGCCGGGCCCCTGAAAATCGGCGTGATGAATCCCCGGGTCGCGACTCCACCCCAAATTCGCCCGTCGGAGCTCAGCGGCATGCAGGGGACCTCGGTAACGTCGACGCCGAGGCGAGGATCGCGGTTCCACGATTCGAGGTTCATCCGCCAGCCGACGCCCAGTGAAAGACTGGCCTTGGCCGTGTCCGTCTGTTCTCCGTCACCGATCCTCAACGTCACTTCAAATCGGCCGGGCCGACCGACAATGAGTTCCGCAATCTCCGAATCGGATCGACGCAGGGCAACGGGGTCGCCCGCGCCGGCGTCCAACGAGCGGGCCGACCACTGATAGGTTTTGATCGGATGACCTTTTCGCGAAAGGCTGCTCGCGGCATTCAGCTCGACCTGAGAGCGACCGAGATCGCCCCCCAGAACGCGAATAATTGCATGAGGGCGATCGCAATCGCGCGGCTCCAGGCCCCAGCGCCGCGCGGCCGTATCGAGCCACACGGCGTAGCACCCAGCCGTCGGAATCTTCAATTCGACGTCGTTGCCAGGTTGCACGAGCGAGTCGCCGGCCCCGGCCGAACCGAGGTGTCGATTCCACGACCCATCCCAGACAAACTTGAATACGTAGTTTCCGGCCGGCCAGAAACCGAGCCGTTCAAGACGATTTCCGGCCGGCTTGAGCAGATAGGAATCGTCGGCCGTGTTCCAACCGTTGAAGGAGCCGGCCATTCGAACGCGCTCGTCAGCGGCAGCTACGGGCGCCACGACAACGAGCTGAATCGCGAGCAGCAGCAGCGCACTGCGCAACGCGATAAGACGGCCCGGACTCGGTCTGTCCATGTGACGCATCATCGTTCGGATTGGCAGATCAGTCGCCGCGCACGCGGCCCGTCGATTCGCGAGCCACCAATTCAACCGGGCGGATTTCGTTTACGCGATCCACTTTGCCTTCGACAAGCTCCAAAAGCGCCTCACAGGCGCGAGTTCCAAGGTCGTACAGCGGCGTGCGAACGGTCGTTAGACGCGGGTTGCAGAATGTCGACTGCTTCAGATCGTCGCAGCCGATGACGCTCAAATCGAGCGGCACGCGCCGGCCGGCATGTACAAGGGCGTTGACGGCGCCGATTGCCATCTTGTCGTTTCCGCAGAGAAATGCCGTGACGCTCGAGTCGCGTTTGAGTATCTGAAATGCGGCCTCAGCCCCGCCTTCCTCGAGAAACTTCCCGTCCGCAATGCGATACTCCGGCAGTGACGCGCCGGAGGCCGCGAGCGACTCTTCGAAGCCCTTCCGCAAGTCGTTCGACGTCTGAACTTCGGGCGCACCGTGGATCAAACCGATCCGCCGGTGACCAAGGCCAAGCAGATGCTGACCGGCAAGCTTTCCGGCCGCGCGGTAGTCGCATCGCACCGAATTCAGTGAAAGACCGGGAATGTAGTTGTTGACCACCACCATCGGGCCGACGCCGTCCTCGAAATCCGCAAGGTATGAATCGTTGTTGGTTACGCCGATGCAGAGGATTCCATCGACGAAGTGCCGGTCGAATAGTTCGCGGTGCTGCCCGCTCTCGATGAACTCCGGATGTGCGACCTCCAAAAGAATCTTGTGGCCCGCCTGGCTGGCGCGATCATGGATTGCACTGATCAATTCACCGATATACGCGTCCGCGAAGGCATGTTGCAGTTCCGGGACCAGGATGGCCAGAATACCCGCCCGCTGCGACTGCAACCCCTGGGCCAGCCGATTCGGGCGGTAGCCGAGGCGCGAGACTGTTTCTCGAACGCGCGTACGGGTGGCCTCACTGATCCGACCATCCCGATTATTCAATACGAGCGATACGGTCGTCAGCGATGCGCCGCTCTCTCTCGCTATGTCTCTAATTGTTATATGCTTACGTTTTGACACGCCACACCGCAGGTAAAACCTTACACCTGAAACATAAAGCACCTCCTGACCGGATTCAAGGGAAAGGTCGCCCGCGATATGATTTGTCCGCAAATTCGCTGCTAAAATGTGGTCAACTTTGCTTGCATACGGCGCTAGCGCCGGTATACTGCATGGTAAAAGGTTTTACTGCGTACCATTGCGTACGCCACGGCGGCGTTCATGGTCCATCGACGACTGGAAGCGCGGACAGGCGGGATCGCTCACCCCCAACTCGGCGACACTCGGTGCACCATTCAAGTCGAACTCCGGCGTTATCAGACACGACAGCCGCTGGCGGAGGGCGGAAAACCTTGTTGTTGTTACAGCTTGCGTCGTCCTCCCGGATTCACACTCATTGAACTGCTGGTCGTCATCTCGATCACCGCCTTACTGATCTCCATCCTGCTGCCAGCACTAAGTCGAGCTCGAGAACAAGCCCGTCGAACCGCGTGTGGCAACAACATGCGACAGATCGGCCAGGCCTTTTGGCAATACGCTGAAGATCAGGGCGGTTCGCAGCAATTCTATCCGATCAAGCCCAGCCCGACAGTGCGCAACGCCCCGATTTCACAACTCGCAACCGTGCAACCCCAAGGCACCGTCACCCCGACCGGACCCATTCAGTATCCTGCCCAGCCCACGCCGGATGATCCGCCCCCACCTTACAACGGCCGTTGGGGACTGCAGTTTGCCGGGATCCTCCGCGACATCGTCGAACAGGAACACACGCACGCCAAACGCTATCTCGATGGAAGTCCGGACGGAGAGGCGACGCCAGAACCCAGATACCTGAAAGAACCCAAAGTCCTCATTTGTCCAAGCGATAAGTGGGGAAACGGCTACAGCAGCAATGATCTCTGGCCTGTTCGCCCCGCCGCCAAGATCGGAGACATTCTCACAGTCAACTCGCCCGCCAATCCGAACAACGTCAAGAATTACAGCTACATGTACATCGCAGGCTTGCGGGCGAGCGATCGCCCGGACTTTTTCATGCTTGGCGACGAGAGCAACAAGGTTGATAACGCAACCAACTCTCTAACACAGCTCGACCCCGACGACAATCACGGCTACTTCGGCATCAACGGGCTCTTTTGCGACCTGCATGTTGAATGGGTTTCCTCGCGCGGCGGCGACTTCGCGTCGCTCCAAGAGATGGCATCGAAGCTGTGGGCACCCGTGGTATCGGCGCCGCCAATCGGTGGATCGACGACGCCGGCCGGTCAGAACCGCAATAGCGAGGTTCAGACCATCGATTAATGCCCGTCACGGGTAGTTTTTTCGGCCCGATCCTCGAAGTTGGGCCTACGGGGTGCGTAAGATACGGAGGGCGATTCAGGTGCCGTTCTTGGCACAATCGGTCCATCGCCGCCGAGTCGGTCGTAGCCGGCGTGCGGCGGCGCAACAAATATGCAAGGTCAACGGATAGGAAACGCTAAGGAGGCGTAAAGATGAATCGGATTTGTACTAGTATCTCTATCGCGGTGCTTGGATGCGTCGCCAGCGCTGCGACGACCGCATTGGCCATCGACGGCGCGGCCATACCCACAGACTTCAACGGCTATCTCGTGGCATCGCAAGCCAACGCGACCGGCTTCGGCAACGGCTTCAACGGCTTCGTGACCGATTTCAGCATCGGCAGCGAACTGGACGCGCTCTACGTCACGTCGGACGCGCAAAACCTCTGGATCGGCGTCACCGGCAATCTTCCCAACAAACTCGCCAGCGGCCAGTCGATCATCCTACTGCTCCAAGTTAACGACCCGGATTTCATCCTCGATCCGAATCTGCTCGTCACAAGCGGACTGCCGGGGTTCGGCGGCGGATTCCAATCGCTGCTGAATTTGAACGGCCTGACGATGCCCGGAGGCGATTTGACGAACGGCTTCTATCCGGACTATGCAATCGTGGTAAATCGGTCCGTCAGTGCCGTTCCGAACTCGCTCACCTACGGCAACGCCTGGTATCTCCCCACCAATCTCGAACTTCCCTACGACCCCAACATCACGAGTGAAAACCCGGCCAATGTGTATGCAGACGGCATCAACGTCGGCCAGCCGCTCTACATGTCGGTCTGGACATCGACCACAAACACGGCGGGCGTGACGGCGACCTCGCAGCCGGCCGACGGCATCGGCCCCGGTACGCAAGGTGCGCTTGCGGCTACGGCGATTCAGGGCCTGCGGGTGCGTCTCTCGCTCAACGATAATTTGACGCAAGTGTTCGGCATAGGTGCGTTCCAGACGATCAAGCTGGCCGTAATCCTGGCGGCGCCGGACGGAACGGTAAGCAATCAGACGCTGCCGCCGATGACACCGGTGCTGTCGCCGACATTCAATGACTGTTTCCCATCCACGCAGCCGGTGTCGCAGGGTGCCGGTACGTTTGACCCGGTGTACTTCAAGACTCAGGATCCATCCTATTCGCTCTTTACGTCTGTCACGTTGAATCCGACGCTCGGCACGCCCGGCGCAACGGGCCTGAACGCGACGGACATCCCGACCGGCTTCACCGCTGCCCGCCTCCGGGCCACGCAGCAACTGCACACGTGCTTCGGCGACACACTGCCGAATCCCAATCCGCCGATTCCGTACACGGTGCCCGGCTCCGAGTTGGACGAGTTGTTCGTAAAACGCGATGCCGATGCCGTGAACGGCTACCTCAACATCGGAGTCACCGGAAACATGGAGGCCAACAGCAACAAGGTTTATCTCTTTGTCGACACGGGTGATCCGGTTCAGTACAACGTGCTGAGCAACGTCGGGGATGTCAATGATGGTTTCAACGGACTTCGAACGTGGTCCGGCCGGAAATTCGATCCGGGATTCAATCCTCGATACGTCTATATGCTCAACAACACGAGCGGAACGCTCTACGTTGATGCCTACGACCTGTCGATTCCGTACGTCGCAAGCGTTTCGAATCCGAAGCGTTTCCTTGGCAGCGTGCCGGTGGGATCGGGCAGCGGCGTCCTGACTGGCGGCGACAATCTGAATAACGACGAATTCGCCCTCGACAACTCGAACATGGCGGGCGTTGATGGCGGAAACCCCGGCGCCCCGGGTGACCCCAGCACGGCGACCACCGGCATCGAAGCCAAAATCAAACTCTCCGAGATCGGCGTGACGTCGTCCACCTGCAAGATTCGCGTCGCGGCCATGCTCAGCGGCACGGACGGCGGCGGCCGCTCGTTCCTCTCCAATCAGTCTCTGCCGAGCTACGCCCCCATGAGCGCGAACGTCGGCGCCGATCCGATCAACGGGACGACTACGCAACCCTTCGACTTCGGTGACGACACCGATAATCCGACGACCGATCCGTTCGAGGGCAAGCCAGCGTTTGCGGGCGGCCAGTTTGCGACCGTGCAGCGACAGGCTGGAGACGTCAAGGACGATGGTAATAACTGCATCAATGCCGCCGATGCCGCGCAAATGACCAACGTCCTTCTCGGCACTGACACAGACCCCTGTAATATCCTCGCGGCAGACGTGTTCCCAGTCGGGAATCCCGACGGAATCGTCAACGGCAAGGACATTCAGACGTTTGTAGACATTCTATTGAGCCAGCCACCCTGTCCTTAAGCATGACTGAGTGAGAAGGGCGAAATCGTATGCCGGGAAAGAAGATGCAATTAGCGTTTATCGCGGCCGCCCTCGCGGCGGCCGTGATGACGAGCGCCGCTCAGGCCCAGAGCCTGACTTCGCCCGATCGGCCGATCCTGCAGTACTTCGAGGCCTCCTGGAACACCATTCGCTATCGTATGCCGGACGTCTTCATGGCCGGCTACGGAGCGACGTGGTTGCCGCCGGTCTGGAAGGGACAGGGCGGAACGGCGAGCATTGGTTACGACCTGTTCGACCGTTTCGATCTCGGCACAGCCGCTGCGCCGACCCACTACGGAACCGAGAACGATTTCCGCTTCATGGTGCAGGATTTCCATCGTGCCAACGTCGAGGTGTACCTCGACCTCATCATGAATCACAACGGCACGAAGGATCTAAACACGCCGGGCTTCCTGAGCCAGGGCGGCTACCCGGGCTTTCTGCTGCAGGAGCCGGGCGGCGACGCGAACGGCGACTTCAACGCGTACTCGGGCGGCTGCCCGCAGTCGACGAGTTGCTGTAGTTGCTATGACCTGTTCAATGGACGGCTGCTCGGCCTGATCGACATTGGTCAGCAGAAAAACCTGATGTACATCCGCCACCCGACCACCGCGACGCCGCCGAGTGGCGTGAACATTCCTGCAGGGACGCTTTACAACACGATTAAGGCCAGCAACGCCCGCTTCTATCCGGACATGGCGTTGACTCCGACGGTCGTGACGAACCCCGGAACCACGCGCAATCCGGGATCGACGATGGCCACGATCTACCCCTTTAACACAGTCGATCCCATGCAAGGCGATTCGGTCGCTGAAAACGCAACCGGTCTGCTGCTGCGGTCGACGCGCTGGATGTTGGAGGAGTTCGGCGTCGACGGATTTCGCCTCGACGCCGCTAAGCATATCCAGAGCTGGTTCTGGGATACCTTCTGGGATCGCGCTGTCTATCAGCGCCGTCGCGCGTTCGACGGATCGCTGGTGACGGCGTATTCGTTTGTCGAAGTCGTCGACAACAACACGTTTAAGCTTGACTACGTTCGCAAGCCGGGCGAACCGGGCGGCACCGGCGGCTGGCCGGCCCAGGGCTGGGAGTTCGGCAACCGCGACGCGCTCGACCTCGACGAGGCCGGCGCGCTTCGGAACATCATGTCGGGTAATGGGGCCGACTCGTGGCAGAACGCACTGAACGCATCGGTCGATCTGACCGACGACGGCTTTCAGAATGGCAGTGCCGGCGTTCACCACGTGACCAGTCACGACAACGGCTGGCAGGTTCCCAATGGCCAGCCGACCTCGACCCAGCCGACAACCAACGGCACCACCACGGTCGAAGACATTTCGGCACACGCGTACGTGCTCATGCGGCCGGGTCGGCCGAACATCTACTACCACGCATTCGAATTCGGCACCGAGCCCGGGAATTTCCCGCGACGCTTCGGTCGCGAGGACGCCATTGGTACATACGACCCGTACATTTCCAGACTCGTCGGCATCCGAACCGGTTACGCCCGCGGCTGGTACTTTGGCATCAATAACACCGACAGCGTAAACAGCTCGACGGCCGACGTGCTGGTGTTCACGCGCCGCACGCCGAATTCGGTCGACAACCTGCTGGTGGCCGTCAACGACAAGACGAACAACGGCTTTGAGACTCGAAACGTGGCGACCGCGTTTCCGAACGGTACGCGTCTGTGGGAGCTTACGGGTAATGCTGCCGACCCGATCGTCGACCCGAACAACAACATCGCCGACGTACTCGTGGTGGACAGCGCTGTCGGAACCGGACGTCTTCGCGACGCGAGCAACCCGGCGAATCAATACCTGAAGGTCCCGAACATGCGGAACGTGAATGGCGTGTTTCACGGCCGCAGTTACGTGGTCTATGGCCCGACCCCGCCGAGCGGCACGCTCAGCATAACCGGTGTCGCCAACACGATTCCGCCGGACGATGTCTCGGTGCCGGCCTATCGCCGGCGGATCACGCCGATCGACGTCGTAACCGGCAACTCGTTCGAAATCGTCATGCAGACGACGCAGACCGATCCGCTCGATCCGGACACCGACGACAAGGCGGTTTTCCGAATTGACTCAGGGTTTGTCGATCGAAACGGAAACGCAACGATTGACTACAACGCATCCGCATTCGAAGCCGGCTTTGAGAACTTCCTGACGCAGAACTCGCCGCTCTTCGGCGGCGGCACCGGAACTTACCGCCAGTCCATCGATGCGTCGGCGCTCGCCCCGGGATATCACTACATCACCGTCTGGGTCTTCAAGCACCGCACGAGCGGCTGGCCGCTCTTCAAGGAGTTCCGCAAGGTCATCTACATCGACCGCTCGCCGCTGCCCTTCACGCTGGTCACGCCGACGCAGACCGGCAACGATGACATCACCGCGACGAACTATACTGCACGGGTGCTCGTCGGCGATCCATCCATCACGCGCGTGCACATCTTTGCCAATCAAAAGGCCGGTACCGATCTTGTCGCACTGGCGAATGCGAACCAGGGTGTGGCAACCGCCGACGGCCTCGAGTTCCGCCGAACAATTTTTGGCGCGGTCAAAGGCAATCACCGTATCGATGTCGTCGCGTTTAACGACATCGGAAGCTACACGATCACGTCCTATGTAGGCATCAATGCTGACACGGCCATCGGAGCCGGCCTCGGAGACGTCAACACGAGCTACACGATCGACGGGGACGACGTCCAACCCGCGGTCGGACTGATCTCGGGAGTGACTCCGAGTTTCAATCCGGCCCTCGACTTCAACGCCGATGGGCTCAATGATGTAAATGACCTGCCCCCATTTGTCGCCGCGATCCTGGGGCAGCCGTGAGGTCCGCATAATGCCTTTGTTTGATTCGGTTTATGTCGGGATTTCACACGCAATTTGGCAATCTCGGACTCTGATCGAGATTGTCTTGACCCCGAGGCGCAGTTTGCGGTAAACTGTTTTAGCATAGGCAAAAAGGGAGGCGAACGCAGCTGGTAACAAACTTCGACGAATCACACTTTGTATTCGGTCGAAGTGGCTGGACGCGACGCCTTGAAGGGATAGCGAAGCACATCGAATTAGGAGGAGCAGGAAATGAAGAAGTTACTGACAATCCTTGCGATCGGCGCATTGGCAACGACGGCCAACGCGGTAACGTACAACGACACCGTCGGCGACATCCTGCCGACCAACGCCATCATGGATATCGTTTCGATGGAAGTCACAAATGACTTGTCGAACATCACGTTCAAGCTCAAATTGAACGGCGACGTCGTCGCGACCGATTGGGGCAAGTACATGATTGGCATCGACAAGGCCCCCGGAGGCGATCCCACTGGCAATGGCTGGGCCCGGCCAATCTCGCAACCCTCCGGAATGGACCTCTGGCTCGGCTCGTGGGTCGACAGCGGCAACGGACTGGAGACTTACAGTTATGGCGGCGCTTGGAGTCTCACCGGCGCAACTTACAACGGCACGCCAAACCTTACGATCAGCAAGCTGGCAGACACCGTGACCCTCACCGTCGGTCTCGCGAATCTGGGACTCGCTCCCGGCAACATCATTTTCTTTGACGCCTTTTCGAGCGGCGGCGGCGGTGGCGACGGCGCCGTTGATTCACTGGCGAACCCGAATCAGTCGATCGCCAACTGGGGCGACGCTTACGCATTCGGACCGGGATCGAACAACCCGGAGCTGACCTACTTGGTCGTACCGGAGCCGGCGACGCTGACGGCCCTTGGCCTCGGCGCTCTGGCGCTGATTCGGCGACGCCGCTAAGCGAAGCTCAATCCATAGTTATTCAGGCGGCTCTTGTCATACAATGACGAGAGCCGCTTTCTTTTTTGAATTGTGCACGACGCGAGTGTTTGCGCCGATGTCCACCGCAGCTCCGACACTGGACGCCCAACCGAAGTCGCAGCCGTCGCGCCGCAAGCGGATCCTTTTTGCCGCTTTCGCAGTTCTGCTTCCAATCGCCGGTCTGACGTGTCTGGAAGGCGTCGCCCGGCTCGCTGGTTACGGCGGTTATGCGCCGACCCTGCTGCGCGTCGGCGACAGCCCGCGCGGCACGGTTGTCATCACCGACAAGTCCGGTCCGGCCTCGTACTTTTATTCCAATCGCGACCGCCCCGGAGCGATCGACGAGAACACGTTTCTGAGCCCCAAGCCGCCCGGAACGATTCGAGTTGTGCTCAGTGGCGAGTCGGCGATGAAGGGCTTTCCGGAACCGCGGGCATTTTCGGCCGGGTCGTTCCTACAGCGCATGCTGGAGGACCTTTGGCCGAACAAGAAAGTCGAAATCGTGAACATCGGCACGACGGCCATCTCCAGTTTTCCGATGCTCGAAATCCTGACCGAGGCCCTCGATTACGAGCCCGATCTTGTCGTGATCTACGGTGGGAACAACGAGTTCTTTGGAGCGTACGGCGTCGCGTCCCTGAACCGTGCGGGCCGGTCGCCGGCCGCCATGCGACTGCAGCGAGTGGTCCGGTCGCTCGGACTGGTGCAGTGGGTGACGGCGCTGTTTGACAAGCCAAAGTCGCGCGAGGGAAAGACGCTGATGGAGGTGATGATGGCGCAGTCGGCCATTGCGCCTGACGACCCACTCCGCGCGGATGCCGCGTCGAACCTCTATGCAAACGTCTCCGAGATGATTCGCCGGTGCCGCGTGCGGAATGTGCCGGTCATCGTGTGCACGTTGCCCGCCAACGAGCGCGACCTTGCGCCGCTGGGGGCGGCTGATCTGTCGGGCGTGCCGGAGGGCGAACGGGCGCGAGTCCAGGCGGCGATGGAAGCGGGGCTGGCGGACGCCGAGACGAAGCCGGCGCAGGCCGTCCTGGCGCTGCAAGAGGTTCTCAAGGCCGCGCCGAACCTGGCGCACGCCCATTTCGCGCTGGGGCGGGCAAAGTTTGCCCTGGGTGACAAAGCGGGCGCTTCTGCCGAGTTTCAGGCGGCGATTAACCTCGACCCGATGCCGTGGCGAGCGCCGGCGGCCGAAAACGATTCGCTCCGCAGGGCCGCGAGCGAGCAGGGCGCGGCCCTCTGTGACCTTCAACAGGCCTTTCGCGATGCCAGCCCGGGTGGATGTATCGGCTGGGAGCTGATGGATGATCACGTTCATCCCACGCTGGCCGGACAAGCTCTCGTCGCCCGCGCGATTGTCCGCACGCTCGTCGGAATGAAGGGGTCGCTCGCGGTCGATCCGGCGGCGGTCGCGAAGCTGCCGGATGATGAGACGTATGCCCGGCAACTCGGCGACAATATCTACGACCGCTACGGCGTCGCGCATACCGTGCGGATCCTCTGTGCCATTCCATTCTTTGCCAGCAGCAATCCAGGCGCCCTTTCCCGCTTCGATGCGCTCGTCAAGGAGCTTCAGTCGCAGATGCCGGCCTCCGCACTCACCGCTGCACAGGAATGGCAGAAGCCGCAACTTCACCGCACGGGTCAGCAACGGCCGATCAGCGGCGTCGTTGCCCGTGCGTTCGTCCGGGACGGCGATTTCGCAAAAGCCGAACCGTTGTTCGACGTCGCGACGCGCTGCGTGCCCCCCTTCTCGGACTGGAACCTCGAATACACCTACTTCCTCCTGGCGTCTCGCGAGAAACTTCGCGGGCGCCTTTCGGATGAGGACCGCCGCATTGGTCTCGACGCGATCGATCGCGGCAAGTTTTTGCTGGGGCACGGCCGGGGACAGTCAGGAATGGTCGATCGTCACATCGGACGGCTGTACCAGCTTGTGGGAGACTTCGCGAGTTCGATTCCACATCTGCGGGCGGCACGCGAGCAGCTTTCGGGCATGGACCGCGTGGCAGCGGACGCGGCCCTGTTTGACGCCTACATCCGCACCGGAAACACGGCAGCTGCCCGAGAGCTCGCACAGGATGGCGTGACCAACAGTGGCGAATACAGCCGTTTCTACGTGCAGATGATGGAACGACTCGCGTCGGCGACTTCGCGACCGGCAGCGTAAGGTCGAGGAAAGAACCATGCTTACGAGCTCTACGATGAACCGAAGCTACGTCGCTCGATCCGTACTCCTCGCCCTTCTGGTGGCGGCTACGCCCGCATTGGGGGTTGATCGTGAGGATGTGTTGTTCTCAATCAATCAGACCACGACCTTCGGCAACAGCATCTTTGTCCTGGGCGACATCCCCGAGCTCGGAAGCAACGACATGACGCGAGCGGTCAAGCTCGAACCGGGGACCTACCCGGTTTGGAAGATGACGATCGCGATTCCAACCGGGACGAACTTCACCTATCGTTATGTGCTACGCAGTGACAGCATTTCCACGCTTTCCAACCCCGCGAACGGCACTTTTCTCACCTCCCCCACCGCCGCCTCGACCGCACCTGCCAACCCGACGCCTCCGACGAAGTCGATCTTCTATCACTCCGGCTTCAGTCGACCCGTTCTGAACTGGCGGCAGGGCGGCGGCGGCTTTAGCGCCCTGCCGATGATGCGAACCGGTCTTGGTCGCGGCATCGGCGAATGGCGCTGGAACCGCAGCGGTTTCGGACAGGCGCAGCGCGACGTCGAGTTCTACTTCACCGATGCAAACGGCCCCGGCCGCGACCCGGTCAGCGGACAATACAGCACACCACTGGACGCCGCGTTCATCCAGGATGGACACGTCTTCGATTACGTTCCGCCGGTGACCGTCGGCGCGCCGACGCAGGCAAACGTCGGAACTTTTTTCTCGACCGTCCTGAACGAAAACCGTCCCTACCGAGTCCTGCGGCCGCGCGGATACTCTCAGAACACGTCGCGCCGCTATCCCGTGCTCTACATGCACGATGGGCAGAACGTCTTTGACCAGGGGCCGTTCGGCACGTGGAACGCCGACGAGACGGCGGCGCAGCTCATCCGCGAGGGGACGATGCGCGAGATGATCATTGTCGGCGTCGATAACACGGCCAACCGCATCCCCAACTATCTGCCGCCGGACGACACGTTTTCCGGCCAGCCCGGCAGGGCCAATCTCTATGCTCAATTCCTCATCAACGAGCTCAAGCCGGTCATCGATGCCAACTATCGAACGCTCACCGGCCGCGAGGAGACGTCGACGATGGGGTCGAGTCTTGGCGGGTTGGTCTCGCTGTACCTCGGCTGGGACTACAGCGGGACGTTCAGCAAGATTGGCGCCATGTCGGGCTCGTGGCAGTTTGCCAACTTCCCCAATCGTGTTCGGCTGGGGCCGAAGCGCGGCATCCGCATCTACATGGACAGCGGCGACAGCGGCACGTCACAGGACAACGCCTGGCCGTGCTTTGACCTGCGCGACGGCATCTCGCGGCTGGCCTACGTGCTGGAACGCGACCTGAAACACACGATCGGCTACGGCCAGCAGCACAATGAAGCCGCCTGGGCCGCCCGCCTGCCCGGATCATTCAAGTATCTCTTTACCCCCACGGAAGGCCCGAACGATCTGTTCTCCGAATCGACCCGCCCCATCGGCGACATCGATGCCGACGGCGACGTCGATGCCATCGACATTGAGTTGATGACGCGGGCGCTGCTCGGCATGCCGGATGCGCCCGAACACGTCTCTCGAAGCGACATCGACGGCGACGGCAGCACCGACGGCCGGGACATCGCCGCGTTCGCAAATGTGGCGTGGATCAATCTTTCGCCGTGATCCGAGGCACGCGCCTCGTGATTAGGGGCACGCCCCGCCGTTCGTGAGCTTTGCGACGAACGGCTCGACATCCTTGCCGTTGACGACCAGGTCTGCGTTCAAATCGCCGGGGCAGCACGCCGGCAGTGCCGGACACGCGCCGCCGGAGAGCAACGCAGCGACGAACGCCGGAATGTCATTCGGCCCGACCGCCTGATTGCCGCTGAAATCGCCGGCGCAGCAGACGACGGGGGTACAGCCGAGCGCGAAGACGTAGGCCGCACCGGAGTCCAAGTCAGGCGGATCGTCGAGCGCGCCGATGACCGCCGTCTCGCCATCTATTGCGACGGAATAGCCGACGCTGCCCCCCGGCGCCGCCTCGACCCCGATCAGTTTCGGCTGCAGGGTCCAGGTCGTGCCGCTGCGTTTGTAGTAATACGCCGCACCGGTGTCTCCGGCCGGCGTCGCGTTGAGATAGGAGCCGACGACGGCGAGATCGCCGTCCACGGCCACCGCGACGCCGAAGTTGTCGTCGGGTTCGGCATCATTAGCGAACAGGTGTCCCTGCTGCGTCCAGACGGCGCCAGAGCGGAGAAAGACATAGGCCGATCCCGCGTTGCCGCCGCCGGGCGTGTCGTCGCGCCACGCTCCGACGATGGCCGTGTCGCCGTCGACGCCGACTGAGATCCCAAAGTTGTCGTTCGCCAGCGCATCGCTGGCGAACAGCTTCGCCTCTTGTGCCCATGCGGTTCCAGTTCGAACAAATACGTAGGCCGAGCCGGTCGCATTGCCGCCGTCGTCGTCGAGGTCGGCCCCGACGACGGCCGTGTCGCCGCTGAGGGCGACGGCAATCCCAAACGCATCCGACGGCGCGGCATCGGACGCGATCAACTTCGCCTGCTGGCTCCAGACGGTGCCCGACCGGACAAAGACGAAGGCCGAGCCGGTATTTGATCCGGCGGGCGTCGTGTCTCGCCAGGAGCCAATCAAGGCCGTGTCGCCGCTGAGCGCCACCGCGACGCCGAAGTTGTCGTTCGTCGCGGAGTCGTCAGGAAATATCTTGGCCTGGAGGGTCCAGAGCGTTCCGCTGCGAACAAAAATGTAGGCCGCGCCGGAATCGTCACCGGCCCCGTTATTGCAGAACGGCGAACCGACGATGACCGTGTCCCCGCTGATGGCGACGGCCGTGGCGAACTGATCGTTGCCGGCCGGGTCGGGCGCGACGAGCTTCGCCTGCTCCGGCCACGTCGCGCCGTTGCGGACATAGACGTAGGCGGCGCCGGCGTCGATCTTGGTCGTATCGCTGAGATAAGAACCGACGATGATCGTGTCCCCGCTGATGCCGACGGAGACGCCGAACTCGTCGACTTCGGCGGCGTCGCTGGCGGTGAGGCGATCGAGCTGCTGTGGCGAACATTGTGCGTTGGCGGCCGGGACGGACTTGGGGAGCGCCAGGCAGACCGACAGCGCGCATGCGATCCAAAGCGTCAGCGATCGGTCGTACACGAGCCCCTCCCGCCCAGCAAATCCCTACAGAGCCGCGGTAAAGCGACGCTCCGTTCTCATCATCGTACCATCGGCGGCACTCCGGCCAGCGGCGAAAGGCACTATCTGGCCGGTTTTCAGCGGTCCGAAAAATCGAAATCATCCCGTCGGGCGAGCCGATTGCTCCTCAAAGGCCGGTGTCGGAACCAGTCACCGCTTTCCTATCTGGGAAAAGCAGGCCCCTTGTACGAATAGTTGGTACGGTGCAGGCCGCTCCGAGTACGTGTGAAACGCGCCGTTCTCGCGTCCGAGTCGTGGTTTTGACGGGACGACACTCGGGCTGAACGGGATTTACGTAGAATACGCTGCCGGCGTACCACTTCCGGCGGATGATTCCAATGCACGCTGGCCCTCGCGACAGTGGGTAGCTATGCTCTCCGTGCTCCCGCGTGTGGCGAGGTCTGCCGTAGCGAACCTCGCCGGTGGCTCCTGCGACGCGCAACCGGAGCCCAATCATGCACACACCAAGACTGTTGCTACGTGCCGCGGCAGTTCTCCTGACCGGCTATCTGCCGACGTTCGCAGGGATCACGATCGTTGAATCGGAGTTGGAGGCCGAGTCCGCCGGGCTGGCCGGCTTTTATCAGTATGGCGTCGCAGTCGACCTCGATGGTGATACAGCCGTGGTCGGATCGCACATGCTGAATAGCATGACGGGCGGGGTATTTGTCTTCACGCGCTGGGGCGATGCTTGGACCCAGCAGGCGCTGCTTACACCCTCCGGCGGAGCGGCGGGAGATCACTTTGGACTCAACGCGGCGATCGAGGGCGACACGATTGTTGTCGGATCACCCCTTCAGAATGCCGAGCAACTGGCGGATAGCGGCGTGGGGTACGTCTATGTCCGCAGCGGAGAGTCGTGGAGTGAACAGGCGATACTAAGCGCAAACGACGTCGAGGCCGGGGCACTGTTTGGGCAGGCCGTAGCGATTTCTGGAGAAACCATCGCCGTGCGGGCGTCGCTGGCAGCGGGACCGCTGGGGGCCGACCAAGGCGCGGTCTATGTATTCATCCGCAGCGGCGGAGCATGGACGCAGCAGGCAAAGTTGACGGCAGCGGATGGAGCAATCGGCAGTTCGATGATCGGTACTGCGCTCGCGATTCATGGCGACACGCTGGTGGTCGGCGCACCGGGCGCTACGACGCCGAGCGGAACAGGTTGCGCGTACGTTTTCGTCCGCGAGACAGGCGCGTGGTCGCAGCAGGCGAAAATCGTTCCGAGCGGAACGCGGAACTTCGGTTTTTCAATGTCACTGAGCGGCAATACGTTGATCGTGGGTTCGCCGGATGACTCGGGTCCGGCCGGGATGAATCAGGGATCCGCGTTTGTGTATCGCCGGCTCGGCGGCGTGTGGTCGCAGGACGTGCGCCTGCATGCAGCGCCGGGGGCGCCTTTCGGGCAATTCGGCTGGTCGGTCGCGGTGCAGAATGACTGGGGCGCGGTGGGTGCGCTCTACGGCGACTACGTGATCGGAAAAACGTACATCTATTCACGGACGGGGAGCAACTGGAATTTCGAAACGGCCGTGATTCCGCCAAGTGACGGCGTCAGCGACGATTGGTCGGGCTGGTCGGTGGCGCTGAACGCGGACACGCTGCTCGTCGGGGCGCCGTTCTTCAGCGGGCCGGGGCACGTGGATGAGGGGCGGGTGTTCTCGTACCGACTGACGATTCCCGGCGATCTGAATTGCGACACGCAGATCAACGCGGATGATGCAGAGCGGTTCGTCCAAAGCTTGCTCGATCCGGAAGGGGCAAGCGAAAGCCAGCGCGGCTGCTCGATTTTGCATGCGGATGTGAACGAGGATGGACGGATCGACGGCGAGGACATTGGGCCGTTTGTTGGGCTCTTGCTGGAATGACGCAGTCGGCCAAGTTTTGTTTTCAGATCCCGATCTAACAATCGTTGTTTGACCCAACCGCGGACTGAGGCGCGGCACAGCCGGTCCGGCGGCGAGAAGCTGGATCAGCACCTGCATTAAACGCGGCGAAATGGGCGCGAAAACGACATCGCCCCGTGTGCCGCGACGGGGGTCGGGACACGGGGCGAAACGAGGCCGACGGGGCTCGAACCCGCAACCTCCGGCGTGACAGGCCGGCGCTCTAACCAATTGAGCTACGGCCCCGGACCGCTTTGCGACCGGGGTTTTTCCTCAGTCGACGGACCGTAAACCGTATGGGCGACCCGTCCGATTGTCAAGGCAGTCGGCCGGCCGGCGATGCCGATAATGCCGCAATAACGCCCGGCGAAGAGGCAATATCTCCTTCGCCGGATCGCGGCCGGGAACGGGTTCCGGCGGTCCGCCCGCGACGATTCAAAACGGCGCGGGACTTTATACTCGCCGCGCGGCCGAAGGGTTTTATACTTCGGTTATGCGCGGAGAACGCGAACGGAGCCGTGCGCGCCCATGATCGAAGCGATTGGAAAATATGTCGGCGGGAAGGTCGTCACGATCCTGTGCCTGCTGGGCGCGGGGCTGGCGGGGTATTGGTTCTATACCCATCCCGACGAGATTCGTACGCTTTGGTCTGTCGTGAGACTTGCGCTGGCGTGGATCGCGTTTGCGGCCGTGCTGCCGTGGTCGAGCTTCGCGATGATGAAGTGGGTGCTTCGCTTCGAGTCAAACGCGGCCGGCGCGATCCTGCTTGCGGCCTACAGCGTACTCGACATCGTGGCGGCGCTCTGGCTGGCCGGATGGCAGGTTCGGGGGGCTCTCGCGTGGACGGTGGTCCTAGTTGGTTGGCTCGCGGCAACGGCTTATAATTATGTCATCTGCGAGTCGCTGGCACGCCATGTCGACCGCTGATCTACGACGGGAGGGATCGCCCATGACCGGCCCCAAGACTGGCGATCGCGTCAGTGAATACGTTCTGGCCGACCGGCTCGGCGCCGGCAGCTTTGGACAGGTCTTCAAAGCCGTCCACCACATCTGGAAGGACCGGGCCGTCGCCGTCAAGATTCCGATGAACCCGCAATACGTGGCGAACCTCCGGCACGAGGGCGTCGCCCTGCACGGCCTGGAGCACCCGAACATCGTGCGGGCGATCGGGCTCGATCCCTACGGCGATCCGCCCTACTTCGTCATGGAATTCGTGGATGGCTGTTCGCTTCGCGAGGTGATTCAGAAGCATCCGGCGGGGATTCCGATTCCCGCGATCTTTGCCGTGTTGCGCGGGGTGCTGTCGGGGCTCGAGTGCGCCCATACGCGCGGCATCATTCACCGCGACATCAAGCCGGAGAATGTGCTGATCGCCGGCGGGGGCGACGGCTCGACCGATACCATCGATCCCGCCGACGTGAAGATCAGTGATTTCGGGCTCGGGCGGGCGCTGCACGTCACCACGCACAGCATCATGCAGTCGGGCAGTCTGATTGCCGAGGCGGGCAAGTCCATCTCGGGCACGCTGGCCTATATGTCGCCCGAGCAGCGCGACGGCGGCGGCGACGACCCGCGGACCGACTTGTACGCCGTCGGCGTCATGCTCTTTGAGATGGCGACGGGAGAGCGGCCCAGCGGCACCGAGACACCGAGCGTCGTCCGCAATGGACTGCCGAACTGGATCGACGAGGTCTTCGCGCGGCTCTACGCGCGCCTCGATCGGCGCTATACGACGGCCCGCGAGGTGCTCGACGCCGTGGAGCACGCTGCTACGCCGCCGATCACCGGGCGTCGCGGAGCCACCGCGCAGAAGCCGACCCCGCGGCGCTGCCCGATGTGCAATGAGTCGATCGAGTCCGGCGACAACTTCTGCATGTATTGCGGGCATCGGATGGTCGCGAATCCGAATCGGTGCGAGCATTGCGATGCGTGGCTCGACAGCGGTGATCGATATTGCATCTTTTGCGGAACGCCTGCGCAGGCGGTGACGTAACATGGTGTTCTTACCGACGAGCGGACCGGCCTGGATGCAACTTCTGCTGCTCTGCGTTTTCGGCGTCGTCGCGGCCACGGTTCTTCCGAGCGTGGCCCGCTACTTCGGCCGCTTCAAAAACCAGCTGGGTGGCGGACCGACGCAGCGGAATCGCGAGGACCGCAGATTCCACATCCCCCCAATGGTGGCGCGGTCGTGCATCAATCCATTGTGCAGACATGTCAACCGGCATGCGGCACGCTTCTGCAGCCAATGCGGCCAGAGACTGGAATAGGATGAGCATCCACGCCACCGACAGGAGCAGCGATTGCCGCCGCGAGGCGCTTCGCGTCGAGCAGGAGTTCCTCGCCGCCGCCGAGACCGCGCTGGCGACGGCACCCAAGGGACTGTTGCCCGGCTCGATCTTCGAACGCGAGCAGCGCGACAACTCTGAGGCCGTCTCGAAGGCCATGAGCGACCGCCGCCTCTACGGGCTCGACACCAAGCACAGCGTCCCGCAGGGGCGAATGGTCGTGAAGCGCGGCTTTGTCCGCGGCTGGTTTTTCGGCCGCAAGCCCTCATCTGTAACCATTGCCAGCGTCGTCGCGCCGCCCGGCCCGCTGTTCGACAATGAGCCCCAGAAGGTCACCCTCGCTGAGCTTTCGGCGCATGTCGGCAATCTTGTCGCCATAGCCGGGCGGCGTGTGCGGCCGGTGATCGTGGTTTGCAGTCCGAGCGGGTTTACGCCGGAGGTTTACTCATCCGGCAAGGACCTGCACGGAGCGCGCGTTATTGCGGTCGAGCCGAACTCGGGCGGCGGCTGGAAGACGGCCGCCATTACGTCCGGCATGGATCCGCGGATTACGCGGCTGTTTGACCCGGAAGCCGAGGCCGAGAAGCGGGCCCGCGTGCGGCGGGCGATCGAAGCGCGGCGGGCCGACCTGCTGATCGGCGGCATCTCGATGGAGTCGCTGATTCGCGAGCTGAACATCGGGGCGCGGATCGTCGAGGGTGTCCTCGAAGAGATGGCCCACAGCGACCCGGAACTTCGGATCTCGCGAATCGACGGATTGGCCGTAATCTACCGGGGACAGCCGGGATCGGAGCCCGAGGAGGACAAGTCGATGAGCGTTCGGGAATGGATCGCGTCGCTCTTTTCCAGCAAGGGAGAGGAGCCGCGGCAGATCAATCAGTTGACCGAAAGCCGCATCAGGCTCGCTCATCGACGCGACCGGCTGTACGAGGATATCTCGCGGCTTGAGAAGCGCGAGCAGTCGCTGCTCGACGAGGGGAAGCAGAGCAGTTCGAGCGTCGTGAAGCGGCGCGTGGCGTCGCAGGTATCGCAGCTTCGCAAGGACATTGCGCGGCTGAACACGACGGCGTCGATGCTGAATCAGCAGATCAACGTGCTCAGCACCGACATTCACAATCTGACGCTTTTGCAGCAGGGGCAAATGGCGAAGCTGCCGTCGGCCGAGGAACTGACCGATCATGCCGTCGCGGCGGAGGAGATGCTGGAAACTCTCAGCGCGGATGCCAAGATGGTTGAAGGCCTGGAGGCCGGCATCGCGCAGCAGGCGATGAGCGACGACGAGGCCGCGATTCTCAAGGAACTCGAAGCCAACGACGCCGTCACCGAGTCGCAGTCCGAGCGAGCTGCACTGCCGAAACTCGGCGAGCAGGTCGCCGCCAGGCCGGCCATCGAGCCCGCCAAGGCCAAAAGCAAGCCGCAGGCGGAGTAGACGATGGGACTGTTCGACTGGCTGATCAAAGGCGACAAGCCGCTCTCGCAGATGGACCGCAGCGAGCTTCGCAAGCAGGAGCTGCTCCTCGAAAAGGAGCGCGACCGGCTGCTGTCTCGCGTCACGGATCTCGCCAAGAAAAAGCAGGACATCTTTGAGCGCGGCGCGAAGGAAAAGACGCCTGAGCTGCGCCGCGCCCTGGCCGGTCAGTTCGAATTGCATACGACCGAGCAGCTGATGCTCTCGCGGCAGCTGAACATCCGCAGCAAAGAGGCCCTGACCGTCAGCCGCCTGCGCATGCTGAAGGAGAACGCCGAGCGGGCGCGGGCCACGGGCAGCAAGCTCGGCCTCGTCGGTGAGAAGGACCTGATCGCGCTCGAGAAGCTCATCGAGAATGACAACATCACCGGCGAGATGTATCAGCAGCGGCTGGACGAGATGCTCAAGATCGCGGGCGAACCGGCCACGAACGAGGTTTCCGGCGCCGGCCAGGCCGTGCTGGACATCTGGAACAAGCTGGACACCGGCATGATCAAGGACGGCGGCGAGGCCTTTGACGAAGCCGACCGCCGCGTCCGCGAGCAGCACCGGGCGGCCGCCGAAGGCAACTGACGAGGATCGACGATGTCGTTGTTCAAGTCATCGGAGGAGCGCCGCATCGAGCGGGAGATCAAGATCCGCCAGGGAATCCGGCGGATCGAGAAATCCATCATCGAGCAGAACAAGTTCACGGAGGAGTTCATTCGCAACGCCCAGCGGGCGCGGCAGATTGGCGATCAGAACCAGTACGCGTTCATTCGCAATTCGCTGAAGAAGACGGCCGCGATCAAGCGGATGCTGGAGCGGCAGTTGCTGGCGGTGAAGAACGCCCTGCTCATCAAGCGCCAGGCCGAGGCCAGCACCGACTTTGCGACGGCCATGAGCACGATGGCCAAGGAAATCAGCCGCATGTTCGGCGAGGTCGATCTCAGCCGGACGCAGATGGACTGGGAGAAGGCGCTGCTGCAGAGCCAGTCGATGGAAGAGCGGATGAGCTTGTTCCTGGACAGCGTCGAAACGATGGCGTCGGGCGAGACGGCCGCCGCACCGAACGAAGCGGTGAGCGATGGCGAGATCGACGCGATGATCGACGCCGAAGGCCAGGCCGAGCACGCCCGCGAAGTCGAAAAGCTCGAAGGCCTGCGGGCCGAGCTGGACGCGCTCAAGGGACAGGTCCAGAAGGAAACGAAGTAGCGCCAGCGACGAGCTATGTCCGCAAGTTTCAGCACATTCGAGCGTCTGAAGGACAAGGGCATCACTGCCTACAAGGCGGGTGAATTCGCCGTTGCCCGGACGTATCTCGTGCAGGCGGCCGATGCAATGGTGGAGCTGGCCGAGAACACGCCGTCAGAGAAGCTCCGCAAGCAGCACGAGGATCTGGCCCGCGAACTGATCGAACTCGCCAAGAGCTGCGACCAGCGAAAGGTCGCGGCCCGGCCCGCGCGGGCAAAGGAGGACGACGACCGCACCACTGACGCGAACGAGTGGGTGGTCCGCGAAAAGCCGTCGGTGACATTCGGCGACATCGCCGGGCTGGACGACGTCAAGCAGGAAATCCGCCTCAAGATGATCTATCCGTTCACGCACCCTGAACTGGCAAACCACTATGGCGTGGCTGTCGGCGGCGGCGTGCTGCTTTACGGCCCGCCGGGCACCGGCAAGACACTGATCGCCAAGGCCGTGGCGGGTGAGATCGAAGCGACCATGTTTGTCGTCTCGCCGGCGCAGATCATGAGCAAGTGGGTCGGCGAGGCCGAGCAGAACGTCAAGAAGCTGTTCGACGCCGCGAAGTCCGAGGCCCGCTCGATCATCTTCATCGACGAAATCGAGGCGATGGTTCCCCGCCGCCGCGATTCGCACAGCACCGTCATGACCCGCGTTGTCCCGCAAATCCTCCAGGAATTGGAGGGCTTCGACCGCAAGTCCGGCCGCTCGCTCCTATTCATGGGCGCGACCAACGAGCCGTGGGCGCTCGACCCGGCCGTCATGCGACCCGGCCGCTTCGACGCCAAGATCTACGTTCCGCTGCCAGACGCGCAGGCCCGCTACCGACTTCTGGAAATCTATCTCTCGAAGCGACCGCTGGCTGACGACGTGGTGCTGGCCGATCTTGCGCGGGAGCTGGACGGCTGCAGCGGGGCTGACATCAAGGCCATCGCGGAACGAGCGGCGACGATTCCCTTCCTGTCCGCGGTCGGCGGTGGCGATCAGCGCGAAATCGCGCTGCCCGACGTGCGTGCGGCGATCGAGCAGGTCGGGCGATCGGTCCAAAAAGCCGATCTGGCCCGTTTCGACGACTTTGCGCGGCTAAACTGACATGAACGCCATGACGCCGCTGATCGATCTCGATTCGCTGGGCTACCAGGGCCGCGTTGCCGCCCTGCTCGGGGCCGATGCGCTTTCGGCCCGTGGCGGTCTGAAGTTGCCGATTCACTGCTCCGCCCTTGTATCCAGCGACCGGGCCCCCACTCGTATCGCCAGCGGCGGCGAAGCGATTGCACGCGACGGCCTGCGCGAAATGCTCGTCTTCACGACCGGCCGCGTGCGGCTCACGTACGCCATCGACGCCCTGACAAGCAGCGACGGCTACGCCTGCACCGCTGACGTCGAGTTGGATGTGACGATTATTCCCGAAGCATCGGAGCTGCTTTCGCTGCGGCGAAGACTCCTCGATCGGCCGGGCATTCTGACGAGCGTGCAGATCGCCGATGTGTTTCGCGGTCGCGTAACGGAGGTTTTGCGTAAGCTCGTATCGCAGTCGAAGGCCGGCTCGCTGATGAGCGGCGATGCTGAGTCGCCGAGCGCGGCCGCCTTGTCGGAAGCGCTTCAGCCCGACCTGTTCGCGTCCGGCCTCGCGCTCAGCCGCATCGTCCGCGTGCAATTCGCATCGCCGACATTTTCGGCGGTACGAACCGAGGAGCAGCGCGCCAGCATCCTGCAGCGACAGGCCGAGACTGACCTGCAACTCCGCAAGGCCTCGCTTGCCGCCCGCCAATTGCAGGTCGCCGGGGTCGAAACGATGCTGCAACGCCTGATGGACCTCGCGAAGGCCCAGCCGGGCGTCACGCTCCGCGATCTCATTCGCACCTTCGATCCTGCCGAGCGCGGCGAACTCTATTCCGGTTTGCTGGCCGCCTCCCAGCCGACGGGCCGGACGCAATTCGCGGTGGTCGTCGCCGGAAACGAAATAATCTGGTTCAGCCCCAACGAGCCACAACAACCGGTCCGCCGTGTCACACTCGATTCGTCGGTTGGCCCGCTTCGTTCGGTGCGAATGCAGGCGCTTCCGAACGGAATCGCCATCCTCGTCGGCGCAGCCCGCGGTGTTCACCGGCTCGACGCGAATGGAAACGTCCTGCACACGTACCGGTTCACCTCGGAGAAACCTCTGCGCGGCGGCATCAACGCGGCCGCGATCGCCGGGGACGGCGTGCTGGCGACCCACTCCGAGGTCGGCCTGATTGCCTGGCAACGCGACGATCCGGAATCCGCGTCCTTCCCGCTGGCCGATCTCGTGCGGGGCGCCTCCACGGTCCGCGACGTCCAAGTCGACATCGACGGCGCCGCCTGGTTCGCCGTCGGACCGGCCGTCATCGCGTGGAAGCCTGGCGACGCCACCGCCACCGCTCAGCGGCATCTCCCGGGGCGCGTCGAGAGTCTGCTCGTCGGCGATACGCTCGTCGCCGCCGGCCTCGATGATGGCCGCGTGCTGACGTGGCCGCGCGTCCTCGCCGACCGAACCGAAGCCCGGATGATCCGCCCCCCCACCGGCGACGGCGTCCACTCGCTCGGCCTGATTCACGCCTCGGGCATCGACCGCCTGCTGGTCGCCGACGGCCGCCCGCTGCTCGACCTGCTTGTCGCGGACGACACTTACCGCGTCGAATACCACGCCCCGGAACCCGTCCGCTGGGGCTGGGCCGCGTCCGACATCGTGGTGGCTGCGGCCGAACGCCGCGACCGGCTGTTCGTCTGGCCCACGCGCGAGCCGTCGGCACCGGCCGCGACGATCCAGGTCGGCCGGCTGTGCGGCCATTCGATCCAGGATGCCCTGCTGATCCCCGCAGCGGCGACCGCTTAAAGCCCGCCTTTTCAGCAACCTGAAAAAAATCCGCCGGTACCATTAAACGCCGTGGCCAGCGCCGACATGTCCCTTCTGACGGCCGCGAATGACCGACGGACCCCGCACATGACTCACGGGCTTCGATCTCGAACGGCCGGACACGGCGACGACCTTGTTGCCGAGCGGCGGCGACTGGTCGGGCTGGCCGTGCGGTTCGTCTGGAATCGCGACGACGCGGAGGAAATCGTGCAGGAGGCGTTTCGACTGGCGCTGCAGGGGCGAATGGCGGCTGGCGATCCGCATTTCGGGCCGTGGATGAATCGAACCGTGACGAATCTCTGCCTGAACCATCGGCGAAAGCGAAAGCCAGGACCCCTCGATGACGAGCCGCGCGCGGCCGCCGTGGCGATGCCCGGGCTGGCGGCTGAAACGAGCGAGCAGTTGGAACGGCTGAAGCGCGAGATCGAGCGGCTCCCCGAGCAACAACAGACCGCGCTGACACTTCGCGCGATGCAACAGATGAGCTATGCCGAGATCGCGGAAATCATGGAGCTGTCCGAGGAGACGGTGCGCACGCACGTACACCTGGCGCGACGGGCATTGATCGAGCGATCCGACGAAGGGAGCTGGCGGTCATGACGACGGCTTGCGACCGGTTTCGAGCGCAGCTCGACGCGTGGCTCGACGACGAGTTGGATGCCGCCGACCGAGCTGAACTCGAATCGCACGTGGAATCGTGCGACGCGTGCCGGGCGTTCTTCGAGCGCGCCGCGGCGGTTACCGATCGGCTGTCAGAGCTGGGAACGGTCGCGGATGCGATTGCAGCGTCGGCAGGATCGATCCCGGAACGCCGCCCGTCCTATTCCCAGCCGATCGTGCGTATCGCGGCCGCAATCGCTTTGCTCGCGGTCGCCGGACTGGCCTGGCGAGCCGGGCTTTGGCGGTCCGAGCGAACGGCCTCGCCAACCCCAATCGTCCGCACTGATTCGGATCATCAACCGCCGCGGTTGCGGCCATCAACAACCGATGTGCGTGAAATCGTCGTCGCATCGGATGCGCCAAAGCTGGCCGTTCGAATGGAATCGGGCAATCCCCGCATTCAAATCGTCATGTTTTACGAACCCATGCGTGCGGACGCGTCTCCGCCGCAATCGGACCTCCCCGGTCTTTAGAAAGGAACGACGATGCTTTCCCGAACAATTCTTCTCACGGCGTTACTCGTTGCCCTGCATCCGGTCGCTCGGGCCGAGCAGCCGGACCCTCCGACTTCACAACCGGATTCCTACCCAATCGATGGGCTCTATGCGGAGCCGCGGATTATTCCGCTCAAGAACGCGGACCCGAAGTACGTCGCCTCCGCACTTGAGGGCTTGTTCATGCTCACGGAAATCCGACCCTTGGACAGCGGTGTGCTTTTCCGCGGCACCGACGAGAACTACGAGCGTGCCATGCGACTCATCGCACGGATCGACTCGCCAGAAGAAAGCGGCGGCGATCGCGCAGCAGAAGTCCGCATGCTGCCCGTCCGCAATCGGCGGGCTGAGGACCTGCTGAGGCAACTCATGCCGGTGCTCGACCGGCGCGGGACGCAGATCGCCGCGGATCGCGACCGCGGGACGATCATCGTCCGCGGCCCACGGACTTTCATCGACCAGGTGCAGAAGCTGGTGACCGCGCTCGACACGCCAACGCCTACCGTGTCGCTCGACTTCTCCTTCTTCGGGGCCACGCCGAACAAAACGACTGAAGGCCTGCCCATTCCGCCGGACCTGAACGACGTCGTCAAGGAATTGCAACGCTTCGGAAACATTCGCCTGATCGGTCAACTTGCAACCGTCGCGACCGAGAATGAGAAATTCAAACTCGAAGGAAACGTGGCCGATCTGTACATCGTCTCGATCGAAGGCATCCTCGAGAGTGCGGCCCCCGACGGAAGCGTACGCATCCGGCTCAACGCGAAGATCGTGTCGGACAAGCGCGAGGTGGTTACCGCGACGCAACCCGGTCCGCCGTCGCGGAGGCCGGCCTTCCTCCTCGAAACCACGGTGATCGTCAAGCGCGGAACCTACGCCGCACTCGGCGTCGCCCCCTGCGGCTACAACGACGGCCAGAGCGGCATCCTCGTCCTGCACGTGCAACCGTAGCGGCCGCCTCGCGAATTCTCCGCCGCCCACGTATCATCGTCGCGTGGCAATCGAACGTGCTCAAAAACTGCTCGCGGCCGCCGGTTTCGGATCACGGCGGGCCTGCGAGCAACTCATCCTCACCGGCCGTGTCAGTCTCAATGGCCGCGTGGCGCGGACGCTTCCCGTTCTCGTCGACGTCGATAACGACCGCCTGACCGTCGATGGCAAGCCCGTTCGTCCGGAGCGCAAGGTCTATTTCCTGCTCCACAAGCCCAAGGGCGTGGTCTGCACCAATATCGACCCCGCCGGTCGCAAGCGCGCCGTCGATCTGCTGCATCACATCCGCGAACGCGTCTTTCCGGTCGGCCGCCTCGACGCCGAATCGACCGGCCTCCTCCTCATGACCAACGACGGCGAACTCGCCCAGAAGCTCGCCCACCCGCGAAACGGCGTTGCGAAAACCTACCGGGCCGAGGTCGCCGGCCGCATGGATGATGCGACGCTGGCGCGGATCCGGCAGGGCGTGTGGCTCTCCGAGGGTCGATCCGGCGCGGCGCAGGCGACGATCATCTACCAGCGGCCGAGCTCAACCATTCTCGAGATCACCCTGCTCGAATCGCGCAACCGCGAAATCCGCCGGGTGCTGGCAAAGCTCGGCCACAAGGTGTACCGCCTCGTCCGGATCAAAATCGGCGAGCTGTCGCTGCACAAGCTGCCGCTGGGTGGTGTACGTCCGCTGCGGCCCGACGAATTGCGTTCGCTGCAGCGGGGCGCTGAGCGCACTACCCCTCCGCCGCGGCCGATGCCCGCTCGCAGGCCGCAACCGGCCCGATCTTCAGCCGCCCGACCAGCTCGCGGACGCTCCCGAGGCCGCGGTGGCGGAGATAACCGGCAAGGCCGTCGCAGATCTTCATCGGCGTGGTGGGGTCAATGAAGAGGGCCGTGCCGACGCCGACGGCGGTTGCACCGGCTAGCAGAAACTCGACCGCATCCTCCCACGTCTGCACACCGCCCATCCCAATGATCGGCACGTCTGCATCCCGAGCGACTTCGCGGTAGACCCGGCTGACCATCTGAACGGCCACCGGCTTGATGGCCGGGCCCGACAGCCCGCCGGTCCCATTGGCGAGCATCGGCCGCCACGAATCGATGTCGATCGCCATTCCGAGCAGTGTGTTGATGACCGACAACGCCTCCGCCCCGCCGTCGATCGCGGCCTGCGCCATCTTTGTGATCTCGGAGACGTTGGGCGAGAGCTTCACGATGAGCAGCGCCCGGCTTACGACGCGGCGAACCGCGGCCGTCAGTTCACGCAGCAGTCCCGGATCGGTCCCGAAGACCAGTCCGTCGCGCACGTTGGGACAGGAGACGTTGAGTTCGAGGCCGGCGATCTCGGGCAGTGGGTCGAGTGCCTGGCAGACCGTCACGTAGTCGTCAATCGAGTGCCCCGCGACATTGACGAAAACCGGACAGCCGAGCTTTCGGATCTCGGGCACTTTGTCCGCGATAAACGCCTTCAGCCCCACGTTCGCCAGCCCGATGGCGTTGAGCATCCCCGCCCGAACTTCGCAGATGCGGTCGGGTTCGTTGCCGGCCCGCGGCTCGGGCGTGACGGCCTTGGTGGTGAAGGCCCCCAGCTTCGACAAGTCGAGATACGGGGCATACTCCATACCGTAACCGCAGGTTCCCGAAACGGTGAGGATGGGGTTCGCGAGGCGTACGTGCCCCAGCGAAACGACAAGATCGACGGCGGAAGTTTGACTGCTCAACCCGGCGGCTCCCACGCTCCACACCATCGACGCGCGGGCGCCCGCTGTCAAGCCGAGTTTCGCATTGCGGGCGACTGCGATTAGACTCCCCACCAGCATGGCAGCCACAACGACGCGACAGGTCCTCGACGAGCACTATCGACCCAACTGGGAACTGTCGAACATGCAGGCGTTCCGCGCCTTCAACTGCGGCTATGCGCTCAGCAAGGACGACACCTTTGACACGCACCAGCAGAATCTGGTCTGGCAACTGCTCGGCGATACGCCAATCACGACGCAATCGATCGTCGTTGACGTCGGCTGCGCCATCGGCGGCCCGCTCGGCTGGGTCATCGATCGATATCACCCGCGCCGCGCGTTCGGCATCGAGTACAGCGACTTCAATGTTCGGAACGCCCGGCAGATCTGGCGAAACCAGTCCGCGAGCCCGCGCTTTATTCAGGCAGACGCCCAGCGCCTGCCGATTGCGTCGGCGTCGGTCGATGTGCTGATCAACCTCGAATCAGCGCTGCATTATCCCGACAAGCCGGCCTTCCTGGCCGAGTGTCGCCGCGTTTTGCGACCGGGTGGCTGGCTCTGTCTCGGCGACATCACGGCTCGACTTTTTCCGCCGGTTGGAATGCTGGCGGGTGTATTTCAGGAAGGAGTTCACCTCTATCGCCCCGGCCAGTACGAGAAGGCCTTCCGCAAGGCCGGCTTCGACGTCGTGCGGCACCAGAACGCAACCGGAAATGTTGCTCGCTCGTTGAACTGGAGTCTGCGAAAAGTCGAGAAGCTTCCGCGCGAGGAGTGGGCCGGCGTTCGCACACGCGTCCGCTACCTGCGAATGCTGCAGACTTGTTTTTTCTTCCGCTGGCTGGGTTACGACCTCTACGCCGCGCGGCCCGTCTGATCCTGCGTTCCGTTCCCCGGCCCCGTCACGCGGGCCAACGCCTGATTCGCGATGTAGCTGATGATTCCGACAACCACGAGCATCAGCACCGCGCTGATCGCAATTGTCCATTTTCGGTAGGGGTCGCTGTCGGTCCATTCCTTGACGCCCGTGCCGAAGTACACGACAGCGGCGGTTCGCGGCGCCATGCCGACAACCGTGCCGATGAGGTAGGGCGCCCAAGGGACGCGCGTTGCGGCCATCACCAGGTTCGTCAGGGCGAACGGCGAGTTCGGAGGAACTCGAAGTAAGGTCACGATTCCGAGCGTTCGCCAGAATCCGCGTCCGACAAGTGCGTCATAAACGAGCCGCCATTTCTGGTGCTCGTTGATGATGGTCATCACGCGATCGCCCGACGCGCGACGCGCAATGGCATACGCAATCAGCGATGCGGTGCCGAAGCCCAGCAAGGCGAAGGTCAGGCCGGTGCGAAAGCCGAACGCCATGCCGCCGAGCAGCGATTGTGCGTAGGTCGGAAGCAACGCGAACCCGGCGAGGATGGCGAAGCCGCCTGCATAGATGAACGGGCCGCCGGCCGGGTGTGAGCGCAGCCACGGCGCGACGTAATTTCCGGAGAGGCCGATGAGGACGAAGCCGCCGAGCGGCGGCAGCGTGGTCGCGATGATGGCGAGGATGCCCGCCGGGCCGAGGCGCCGAAAGAAGGCCTTTGTCGCAGCCCAAGTCAACACCGGCGGCGGCTGAGCGGGCTGCTCGGCCATTTGCTAAGACGCCGCCACGGCGGGCTGCCGCTCCGCAGCCGCGTGCGGCTTGTGCGCGGCGGGCTCGCTGAATTGCTCTTTCCAGACCTTGGTGATTTCCTCGGCCCCTTTCAGGCCGTAGGTGCGTGGCCGCGGCGGAATGAGCGACGTATCGACCGCCTCGTAGGACATCTTGGGTCCGTCGGGCGTGTATTCGGCGATCGTGGTCTTGAGCCACTTGTCGTTGCGCTGCTTGAAGCGCTGGCACCACTCGATGGCCTGTTGACGCAGGTTGCCCTTCTCGGGGTTCAGGCCTTCGATCTGGAATTCGGGTTTTTCGTGGGCGCCGCGGCACTCGTCGCGCATCATCGCGCCGAGGGCGATCACCTTCGCCAGCAGGAGCATGTCTCCGACGGCGCGGGCGAAGAAGAAGTTCTGGTTGGTCCACTTGCCGCTGTCCGACAGGCCGATGCGCTGGTAACGGTCGCTCAGCTCGTCGATCTTTGCGAGCGTCTCCTTCAAGTCCTTGTTGTTGCGGATGACCGTGCAATTGCGCGTCATCGTCTGGCCGAGTTCGGCGTGGATCTGATACGGGTTCTCTTTGCCCGTCTGGCCGGCGAGGGCGTCGGCCCGATCCTGCCACGAGCGGACGGCGCGGGCGAAGAAGTCGGCCGGTTTGTCGGACGCGGCGCCCTTGTTTGACTTCATGTAGGCCTCAAGGCCCGGCGCCGTGATCAGCCCGGCAAAGATGCACGAGAGCAGTGAGTTTGCACCGAGACGATTGGCGCCGTGATACTGATAATCCAACTCGCCCATGGCATAGAGGCCGGGGATGTTCGTCATCTGGTTTTTCGGATGAGCCGCGATGAGGCCGCCGGTCTTGGGGTCCTTCGCGTAATCGACCCACAAACCGCCCATCGAATAGTGCACGGCTGGGAAAATCTTCATGGGAACGTCGAGCGGATCGACGCCGCAGAACTTGGTGTAGATTTCGAGGATGCCGCCGAGTTTCTTGTGCAGGATGTCGCGCTTGATGCCCGTCGTCTTCTCGGTCAGGTCGAGATAGACGCAGTAGGTCGTCGGATCGACGGACAGCCCTTCGAGGCAGACCGCGAAAATCTCGCGGGTCGCGATGTCGCGCGGCACGAGGTTGCCATAGACCGGATAGCGCTCTTCGAGGAAGTAATAGCGCTCCGCCTCAGCAATCGCCCGCGGGTCGCGGGTGTCGCCCGGGGACTTTGGGACCCACACGCGGCCGCCCTCGCCGCGGGCGGACTCGCTCATCAGTCGCAGCTTGTCGGCGCCGGGGATGGCCGTCGGATGGACCTGGATGAACTCGCCGTTGGCGTACTTCACGCCCTCGCGATAAACCCGCGCGGCCGCCGCGCCGGTGCAGGCCATCGACATCGTCGACTTGCCGAAGATCAGGCCGCAGCCGCCCGTCGCCAGCACGACCGCATCGGCCGGAAACGCGCGAATTTCCATGCTGTAGAGATCTTGCGCGACGCAGCCGCGGCAGACGCCGTGGTCGTCGAGGATCGTGCCGAGGAACTCCCAGTATTCGTACTTGGTGACGAGGCCTTCGGATTCCCAGCGGCGTACCTGCTCGTCGAGTGCGTAGAGGAGCTGCTGGCCGGTGGTCGCGCCCGCGAACGCTGTTCGCTTGTAGAGCGTGCCGCCGAAGCGCCGCCGGTCGATCGTGCCTTCGGCGGTGCGGTTGAACGGAACGCCGAGTCGGTCGAGCAGGTCGATCACCTTCGGACCCCAGTCGCACATCTCTTTGACTGGCGGCTGATGCTGAAGGAAGTCGCCGCCGTAAACCGTATCGTCGAAGTGCAGCCGTTCGGTGTCGCCCTGGCCGCGCGTCACGTCGTTGACGCTGTTGATGCCGCCCTGGGCGCAGACCGAGTGCGAGCGCTTGACCGGTACGAGCGAGATCAGGTCGCACGCGATGCCCATCTCGCCCAGCTTCATGGCGCAGGCCAGCCCGGCCAGCCCGCCGCCGACAACTACAACTCTGTTCTTGGCCATGTCCGTCCTACTGCTTCTCGATGGCCGCAACACGCGGCTCCCGCTGCGACGATGCCGCCACGTCCTCTTTAGAAAACTTCAGGGGACCCTTCGGGTGAGTCTTGAACGCGTAGAGACTCATCCCTCCCCACGCCAAAAGGACCACGCCAAGCGCTGTGGCGGCGTATCCAACGCGCCGCTGCGCCGTTACACCGACTGCGATACCCCAACTGATGCAAAAGCTCCATATTCCGTTACAAAAATGAAACACAGCGGAGAGAAGCCCAACGGCGTAGAGTGTGAAAGTCGCCTGCCACGGAACCTGCCAGCCGAACGGCTGCCACTCCATCAATCCGCGCCGCGTCACCTGGAAGTAATTGTTTTGTGGATCCATGAAGTTCGGCCCCCAGCCGACGTAGTGCGCGAACTTGAACTTGAGCAGATGAATGATGATGAAAACGAATGCGATGTAGCCCGTGAGGCGCTGAAGCGTATAGCGAACATTGCCTAAGTATGGATAGTGCGAAACATTTGGTTCAGCCGTCATGGCAATTACGATGCCGTATCCGGCGTGAAAGGCGAGCGGAATGAAGATGCCAAAGACTTCAAGAAAAGTCACAAATGGAAGATGGTGTAACCAACGCACGTCCTCGTTAAAGCGCGCCTCACCCTGGAACGCCATCGAATTCGTCAGCAGGTGCTCAATCAGGAAGACGCCGACCGGGATGATTCCGGAGAGCGAGTGCAGCTTGCGGAGCAGGAAGTGGTATTTTCGGTCGAGAGTGGGAGCGTCCAACGTCATTCCTCAGTCGTTCACAGCGATGTCCAGCGCCGCGCCGCGGACCAATCGGGCACGGCGGACCGCGTCCTAAGACGCTCGGATTCTAGGGCAAACGGGGGCGGAATTCACGCCCGCCCGGACATCACCCGAGTTGATAGAGCTCCGGCCTGCGCTGCTGGAAAATATTGGTTTCCGGGGTGACGCTTTTGTTGTCGGCTTCGCAGAGATCGAGCGTGAGGACGATCGGCTCATTCGCGTGCGTGGATGCGCCGCGGACCTGGCCGTCGGGGCCGATGAGCCATGCCCGCTCATCTGACGCACATCCGACGAACAGACGATTCTCGGCGGCGCGGGTGCGAAGGGTCGGCAGTTCCGTCTCATTGACGCCCGAGATCAGGATCAGTCGGGCGCCTTGCAGTGCGAGCGCGCGAATCGCGTGAAAGGTTGGGATGTCGGTCGGCGCGACGCAATAGACACCCGCGACCGACTGATCGCCCGGCGGCCAGATCGCCCGACCCTCGCCGAGCACGAGTTGCACGCCACTGCGGACCTGGCCGGACCGCATCTCGTCGAAGGGAACGCCCGCCGGGAGCAACGCAATCTTCACGTCGCTCCGCGCCATCGGCGGCAACGCCGCGAAGGGTCTTGACAGTTTCTCTCGCAGGTCCGCATCGAGCCGCGGCGAGCGCCCGCGAGCAGGCGACACCTCGCCAATGATGATCGTCTCCTCGGTTGGGCCAGCTTGAATGACGACTGCACCATCGGCAGCGACGATCAGCGACTGCCCCACGTATTCCATCGGCGGTTCATGCCCGCACTTGTCCGCGCACACGAACGGAACGCCGAACTCTGTCGCCCGCGCTCGAATCAGTACGTCCGGCTGGATGTTCCAATACTCGCCCGGCGTACGGGCCATGTTGACCCACGCGGTGGGGACGACGATCAGCTCTGCACCGCGATTTACCAGCGTCGCCGAGACCTCCGGGGCCCGCGCGTCGGCGCAGATCACGATGCCGATCCGCCCCACCTCCGAGTCGATCGGCTCGATCTTTGTCCCGTGCGAAAACCAGCGATTGTCGCAGTCAAACAGGAATGTCTTGTGCTGCACGCCGAGCAGCTTCCCCCCCGCGTCCCAGACACCCGCTGCGTTCCAGAGCCGCCCGCCCGAATCCTCGACAAATCCCGCGACCAGCGTGATGCGATTCGACCGCGCGAGGGTCGCGAACCGTTCCTTCACCACCGACTGAGAAAGGGTGTCCCCCGCCCGCGCCCGCTCCGCCGAACCCAGCACATACGCCGGATACGAGCACTCCGGGATCACGACCAGCCGACAGCCGGCCTCCGCCGCATGCCGCACCCAGCGCTCGATCCGCGGCCACACCGACTCCGCCGCATCGATCGTCTGTGCGGCGAGTTGAACGGCCGCGACGCGCACATCTTCTGCCATGATCGAGCATGATACACGGCTCGGCCGTTTGCGGCGGCGGTGCGACGCTCATAGAATCCGTCAACGGCGGGGCCGTTCCTGCGACCGCCGACTAGTGTTTCGATCGAAATCCGCATGGCCAGCAACGATTACTACAACGTACTGGGGGTCGCTCGATCCGCGTCCGAAGACGAGATCAAGAAGGCCTACCGCAAGCTCGCCAAGAAGTACCACCCCGACAGCAACAAGGGCGAAAAATCGGCGCTTGAGAAATTCAAAGAGGTGCAGGAGGCCTACGACGTTCTGTCGGACAAGGAAAAACGGCAGCAGTACGACCGCTTTGGACGAGTCGGCCCCCAACCAGCCGGACATGGAGCATACCCCGGCGGCGGGTCGTATTCCTGGTCTTCGGCGAACCCCAACGTCGAGGTCGATTTCGCCGACTTCGGCGACCTGTTCGACAACGACGGCGGACGGCACGGCGGCGGATCGATCTTCGAGCAGATTTTCGAGCGCGTCGGCCGCCGCGGGCAATCAGCGCGTGCACCCGAGCCGCACACCTCGGCCGACATCGAGCAGGAAATCAACCTGACGTTCGAGCAGGCCATTCGCGGAATCTCGCTCGAAGTGCGAATCGTTGACGGCCCGGCGGCCGGCGAAACCGTCACCGTCAAGATTCCCCCGGGCGTCAACGACGGCCAGCGGATCCGCGTCCGCGGCAAGGGCAGCCATGGCCGCCGCGGGCACCCGCCGGGCGACCTCTACATTGTCTGCCGCGTCCAGTTGCACCGTTACTTCCGCCGCGTCGAGAACGACATCTACCTCGAAGTGCCGGTCACGATTGCCGAAGCGACGCTCGGCGCGAAAATCGACATTCCGACCGTCGACGGACCGACGACCGTAAAGCTCCCGCCCGGCACGCCCAGCGGCGCGAAGCTGCGGCTGGCCGGTCGTGGCGTTGAAGATCCGCGATCGCACGAGCGCGGCGACCAGTATGGCGTCATCAAGATCGTTCCGCCGAAGAAGCTGACCGAAAAGCAGACGCGGCTGATCGAGGAATTCAGCGAATCCGCCCATGACAACCCCCGCAGCGGCTTGTGGAGTCTGTAATCTGCTCGCGGCGGCCCAGTCGCGCCCGAGCGGCGAGCCCGTCACCGGCGAGCAGCTCGGCCGGATGCTGCTCTGGGCCTCCATCATTCTGCTGACGTTTCTGGTCGCCAGTTTCGCGATTCATCGCTTCTCGAAGGGCTACCGCGCCATGCTTCTGCGAAAGCCGGCGCCTCCGACGGCAAGCGAAGACGTCTGGAAAATGCACCGTCTTCCCGAGTCGCAGGACGATTCGCCGCCGACCTGAACCCGGCAGAAGCACGCCACGCATGAGCAAGGTCGCACTCGTCACTGGAGCCGCCCGCCGTGTCGGCCGCGCCATCGCGCTCGAACTCGCGCGTGCCGGCTACGACATCGGCCTGCACTTCAACACATCCGGTCGCGACGCCGATAAGTCCGCCGCCGCAATTCGCGACGCCGGTCGCCGTGTCGCATTACTGCAAGCCGATCTGGCCGGTCCGGCAGCCGCCGCGACGCTGCCGGGCCGCTGCGCCGACGAGCTCGGCCGGCTCGATGTCCTCGTGAACAACGCCTCCACGTTCGATCCAATGCGGCTTGCCGACGTCGACGTCGCGAAATGGAATCAGACCCTGGCAGTGAATCTGACGGCTCCGGTCCTCCTCTGCCGCGCCGCCGCCCCGTTGATCTCCGCCGGGGGCGCCATCGTGAACATAACTGACATCCACGCCGAGCGCCCCCTGCCGACGTATCTCGCCTACTGTGTCTCGAAGGCCGGCCTCGTCGCCCTCACGCGTGCCCTGGCCGCCGAGCTTGCGCCGAATATCCGCGTAAACGCGGTCGCGCCCGGCGTGGCCGACTGGCCGGCCGATTATTCGGAAGCGAAGCGAAAGCGAATCGTTGCCCGGATTCCAGCGGCGCGGGCCGGCTCGCCCGAAGAGGTCGCAGCTGCGGTGCGGTTTCTCGCGGTCGACGCCGCCTACGTCACCGGCGTCGTACTCGCCGTAGACGGCGGTCGCAGCATCGCGTGGTAGTGTCGTCTATTGCCGCGGATGAAATCGCGTGTGAACCGACTTCAGCCGCGTCGTATCGACGTGCGTGTAAATCTGCGTGGTCGCCACATCGGCGTGCCCGAGCAATTCCTGAACGACGCGCAGATCGGCGCCTCCCTGCAACAGATGCGTGGCGAAGCAATGCCGCAGGGTGTGCGGGCTGACCTTGCCGCGGAAGCCCGCCTGCCGCGCGTAGCGGAGCACCAGCCGCCAGATGGCCGTCCGGTCCATCCGCCGCCCGGTTCGGCTGACGAAGAGCGCCGATTCGTTCGGCCGATGGGCGACCAGCGTCGGACGGACTGACGCGAGAAAGTCGCGCGTGGCGTCAATCGCGGCCCGCCCGACCGGCACAATCCGCTCGCGCCGTCCCTTGCCAATGCAGCGAACGTAACCGATGTCCAGATTCACGTCGTTGAGTTGGAGCCCGGCAAGCTCGGACACGCGCAGGCCGGTCGCATACAGGAACTCCAGGATCGCGCGATCCCGCTGCGACAGCGGATCGGTGGTCAGCGGTATCGACAGCAGCTTCTCGACTTGGTGCGCGTGCAGCGTATCCGGCAGCGACTGCCACTTTCGCGGCGTCTCCAGAAGCCCCGCCACGTCCGACGTCATCGTCCCCATCAAGTGCAGGAAACGCAGGAACACCTTGAGCGAGACCATGTGCCGCGCCGTCGAAGCCAGCGCCAGGCCGCGCTCTGTCAAACGCATCAGGTGGGCCTGAACGACCGTCGGGGTGATTCCTTCCGGCGCGAATACGCCGCGGCGGCTCAGCGTGCCGCAGAACTCGCGCAGGTCGCGCCGGTAAGCATCGAGCGTATTGGCCGACAGGCCGCACTCCGAGTCCAGATAGCCGAGGAATCGCGCCAGCCACTCCTTCCACACCGTCGCGACTTCGTCGCCCGCCGCGGGGATGACGGCGCGCTCCGCCGGAGCGTCACAGTGGGGATCGGGATGGGCAAGCTTAAACGGCACCGCTCATCTATCGGCCACGCGAGGAGCACATTTGAGGAGCCGCGCAGAGGTTGCCCTCCGCGATGCGGCAGCGTCCCATTTCAAGCGATCAGCGTCCGAGTTGTGCCGCCGCCTCGTCGGAAACGGCGAAATTGGCGTGGACTTTCTGCACGTCGTCGTTTTCTTCCAGATTCTCAATCATGGCGATGATCTGCGTCGCGGTTTCGGCGGGCACGGTTACGGTCGCATCCGGCACGCGGGTAATCTCGGCGGTCTGCGTTGCAACGCCGCGATCCTGCAGGGCCTTGCGGACGGCCTCAAACGCCGTCGGATCGCACACAATCTCGAAGACGTCGCCCTGGTTCTGGATGTCGTCGGCCCCGGCGTCGAGTGCGATCTCCATCAGGGCATCTTCGCCGATAACGCTCGTGGACACCGTCAGCACGCCCTTTGACTTGAACATCCAGGCAACACAATTCATCGCCCCCAGATTTCCGCCGCTGCGCTCGAAGGACTTACGGATCTCCGGCGCGGTCCGCGTCGGATTGTCGGTCAGCGCTTCGACCAATACGGCCACGCCGCCCGGGGCGTAGCCCTCGTAAACCACCGGCAGGTATTCGGCCCCGCCCAGCTCGCCCGCGCCCTTCTTGATTGCCTTATCGATCGTGTCGGCCGGCATGTTCTCGGCCTTGGCCGCGTCGATTGCGTAGCGAAGCGTCAGGTTGTCGGCCGGGTCGGCCCCCTTCTTTGCGGCGACAATGATGTTTCGCGCGAGCTTGCTCCACAGCCGACCGCGCCGGCTGTCGGTCACGGCCTTCTTGCGCTTGATCTTCGCCCAATGGGAATGTCCTGCCACAGGTGTCGTCCTTATTACTTACTACTCGTGTGCCGGTTGACTGGTCTGCTCTGAACCCAACGGCTGCGGGATCGGTCGGCCGCCCTTTGACAAGGTGTCGAGCTTTTCGCGACAGCGCCGCACGACGTCGTCATGTTCGGGCGTAAGCGGCTCGTCGTGCTCATCGACGGCCTTCAGGGCTTCCTTCCAGCGCTTCTCGGCGCCCTTCAGGTCGCCGGCGCGGCAGAGCGCGTCGCCATGATGTTCCAGAATGACGGCGTCGGGGTCCATGCTTCGCTCGACCGCCCGGCCCAAGTACGTCAGCGCCTCGTCATTCTTGCCCCGTTTGTAGAGAACCCAGCCAAGACTGTCGAGATAGGGCGAGTAGCGCGGCCCCTCCGCCGCCGCGATCCGCGTGAGTTCTTCGGCCCGCTCCAGATTGACGCCGCTGTCGCTCCACAAGTAGCCGAGATCGTTGCAGGCCCCGACGTACTCGCCCGATTCGACCGGGATGAGATTCAGCACTCTCTCGAGCGCCTCGTGACACTTCGCCGCGCGACCACTGTACTGGTAGATCGTCGCCAAGAGTCGATAGCCCCCCAGGACAGCCCTTGACGAGTAGGGCTTTCCCGCGTTCATGTTTGCCACGTCGTCGCCCATCATCCTTTCGACGACGCGCTCGGCGTCGGTCCAGCGCCGCGCATCCATGTAAGCCCGAACCAGACCATTCTGGAACTCGGGGCGCGCCTCGCCGCGCACGAGGTCCTCCCAGAACTTGATGGACTCATCGGTCCGCCGTGCGCGCCGCAGGTCCCGCGCATAGTCGCTGATGAACCGGTCGTGCAACTGCGGATCGTCGATGCACGAGCCGTAGATTTCCATTGCCTCGTCGTAGTTCTGCGCCGCCATCAAGGCCTCGATCAGGAACCGCAACGAATTGAGCTCATTCGGACGCGATGAAAGCCATCCCAGCGTCCGTCGGTTCGCCTCGTCAAACCGTTTCAGCTCGATCAGTTGATCGTTGACGCAGCTCCGCGCGACCGGATCATCGGGCTTCGCCTTTAACCACGATTCGGCGAGCAGCAGCCCGTCTTCCTGCCGGCCGGCGAGGTTGAGAATGATCAGGTGGCGACGACGCAGCGTCTCGTTCTCGGGATCGCTTTCCAGCCACTCGCGCGACGCCCGAATGGCTGCATCCCACTCCTTCGCCGCGACGAGGGCCTCGACCAGTCCGTAGCGATAGATGCCCCGGCCGTCCTTCAGATCGTCGCGACCCACCAGCTTGCGGCACGTCTCCGCCGCGAGCGTGTACTCGCCGGCGTCCATCGCGACATCGGCGAGCTGGCTCAACCACTCCGCGTTCCGCGGCCTCTCAGCCAATAGCCCCTTCCAGACGGCGATCGCGTCCGCATAGCGCATCAGCTTGGCCAGCACCCGCGCCCGCAGCTCGCGAGCCCGCACCGCGTCCGGCACCGCTTGAAGAACGCGATCGATCCGGGCCAGCGCCTGCTGGTAATTGCGCTCGAAGAAATAGCTTTGCGCCAGGTCCAGTGCGGTGTCGACGTCCTTCGGATACTGCACCGTCAGCTTGTCGAGCGAGTCGCGAAATCTCTGCAACGCCGCGTCCCGGTCTTTCGGGCTCTCGCCCGCCATGCGCAGCCACGCTTCGCTCCGAATGACGACGTTTGCCGGCGCTCCCTGGCGCCGCAGTTCCGCCACGTGCCGCCGAGCGAGCTTGAGGTTTGCCGCCCGATTCTCGACGTCATTGCCCCCCAGCAGCGACCGGACCAATGACTCCCGTGCGGCAAAGTCCTTTGAATCCACCGAGTCGACGATGCGTTTCAGCGTGGCAACCGCTTTTTCGCCCTGATTGGTCTGTTCGTAGAACGCTGCCAATGCATGCAGTGACTTCGCGTCCTTCGGATTGAGTCGCACGGCCTCCAGCAGCGCCTTCTCGGCCTCCTCGCGCTCGTCCAGCCCCGCCAGCGCCTGGCCCTTGACGCGATAGACCGTCGCCTCGCGAACGCCGGCGTCCTCGGCCTTCTTGCACGAATCGAGCGCGGCCTGCCACATGCCGCGTGAGAGCTTCAGCTCGGCCAATGCCGCATAGGCCGGCCCGAGCTTGGGATCGGCATCGGTCGCCTGACCGAGCACCCGCGCTGCTTCATCGATCTTGTCATCCAGTGCCAAGAGTCGCCCGAGCACGACCATCCGCACCGGGGCATCCTCGCCGCCGGCGTCCACCGCCTTGCGCGCCGCGGCGATGAGTTCGGCGCGTGAATTCGGATTCACCGTCGCCAGCACCGCATTGACACGCTCGTAGGCATCCTTCGAGCGCCGAATGGCGCCGGCCAGCGCGTTGACGTAGCCGATGTCATCGCCCTGCTTGAGGCGCAGCTCCGCGAGTTCGAGATAGACCTCCAACCGATCGGGCTGCAATTCGATGAGTCGCTCCTGCAACTCCGATGCTTCGTTCGTCTTGCCCTGGTCCGACATCCGCGCCGCAATTCGCTGCAGCAAGCCCGCGTTGCGCGTCTTGCGGGCGAGCCGCAACAGTTCGGCATCGGCGTCACAATTACTGCCCGGCTTGCCGCAAATTTCGACGAGCAGTCCGATACCGACCTGCGACTCGTCGTCGCGCAGCAATTCGAGCACGATGCCGACCGCTTCGGGGCTCCCGCCGGGCATTGTTGCGAGCGCCCGCGCCAGCTTCACTTTCATGGCGACATCGCCCGGATTCGCCGCCACGGCTCGTCGGTATGCGTCGATCGCTTCCAGGGGTCGGCCGATGCGATCGTTGAGTTCGCCGATCGCCGCGATCGCCTGTCCGCGATACAACGCCGTGACTTGCCGAAGCTCGGGGTGATCCGACGTCGCGCCGGAAATCTCAGTGGCCGCCAAAAACTGGCTCAACTGGTCCGCCGCCGCCGCGAGGTAGCCCTGTTCGCGAAGGGCCAGACCGAGGAACAGGTGCGAAATGACCACCTCCGGCCGGCCGGCCTCGGCATTCGGACACAGCAACGCGATGCGAAATTGCTCGGTGGCTCCGGCCTCGTCGTGCGCCCGCCAGGCAATGTCGCCCAGCAACTGGTGAACCGTCACGTCGTCCGGCCGCGACTTGAGCGCTTCCAGCAGGTGCGTCTTCGCCAGTGCCGTATTTCCCTGCAGCAGCGCCGCCCGCGCCAGCAGCACCCGGGCCTCGTCGTACTGCGGCGAAATCTGGAGTGCCTTGGCCAGATCGTTAATCGCCTCGCCCCAGAGCTGCTCGTCGAAGCGATCGCGCCCCGAGCGGAAATAGTTCCGGGCGGCGGCCGGTATCTGCGGCTGGGATGTCGGGGGCGCAGGACGCGGCGCGGTCACAGCCGGCTCGATTTCGCTCAGAGGCAGCTTTGCCTTTGACTCGTCGAGCGCCGGCGCCGATGCCGTCGGTGCATCGTCCGCGAAGGCCGTCGACCCGACGCCGACGGCGAGAGATATGACCGAAGTCAGAATTGCCGATGAAATGAATCGTCGCAGCGCGGCCATCGCTCGCTCGCTCCCCGTCACGGAATGTTAGCGCCGCGGCGAGTGCTGTTTTCGCCGACGCTTCGTCGATCCGACCGGTCGCTTCGGCTTTGCCTTCTTCCGCGATCCACCGGCTCGGACGGGGCGTTTCAGGCGGCCCCGCTGAGGCCTAACGTTCCCGGGCGGAGTTTTCTTCGCCGGCACGGGCTTCGATCGTGCGGTAGCCGACTTCGGCGGCAGCCCGTTGCGCGGCGCCGGTTTGGCCGGATCGTTCCGTGCTTCCGCGGGCTTGACCGGCTCGGGCTCGACCGGAGCTGGCGGCAACGGGTTCGCCGCCACGTGCCGCTTCAGGAGGTAGCAGAACGCCTCGGCGCCGTTGGCCGGGATGACGCGCTGCAGAAATTGCTGGGTGTGGGCGTGGCTCCATGCCGGATCGGCCAGGCCCGACTGTTTCAGCCACGTCAGGCAATCGGGTGTGATCGGACTCATTCGCACGCGATGATTCCGCAGCATGTAGAGCGCTACGTCGTGCGGGCTCGATCCGGACAGGCCGGCCAGGAACCGCGCCACGTCGCGGCGGCTCATGGTCTTGAGGTAGGTCAGATCGAGCGTGTAGCGGCGATTGAAGGCGCCGTTGATGACCCTCGACAGTGCCTCGGCCGCTTCGCGCGGCCGTGAAAAGCTGTTTCCGATCGTCTCGGTCAGTTCGACGACCGGTGTTACGCGCAGGTCGTTCAAGTCGATCGTCGAACGACGCAACTGATCGACCAGAGACGCCGCCCGCGTCTCCGGCCCCCACCGCGAAAGCACCGCATACATCAGCTCATCGATCGGCTCGCGGAGCGAGGGAATCCGCGGCCGGCCGTGTCGGCGCAGCAGCGTTTGATACATCTGCCTGATTTCGCGTGCATAGTCGCTGACGCGTTTCATTCGTCCGAGGTCCGTTCGTCCGTCGCGCCGCCCTCCCCGGACGCTTGCGCCGCCCTCTCGCGGGCCTCACGCTCGGCCCCGAGCCGGTCCAGCTCTTGAATAATCTCAAAGCCCTTTTTGATGCCCACGTCCAGCTCGAACCGCAGCAGCGGACAACGCCGCACGTCCAGACGCTTTGCCAGCATCGTCTGGATGGCGCCGCGCGCGCTCGTCAGGCCTTCCATCGTCCGGCGGGCCTCGCGGTCCGTTCCCATGACGCTCACCGCCACATCGGCATACTCCATGTCCGGGGCCATCATTACCCGCGTCACGCTCGTGAATCGCGAAATTCGCGGATCGGAAAGCCGGTTTGCGATCGCGTCGCTCACGACTTCCCGGATCACGCTGCTCATTCGCTCGGCGCGATGCGCCATGGCCGTTCCTCGCTCCCGTGCCGAATCGAGCCCGTCAGACAAGCTCGATGTCGTATTCGATCAGCCCGACGCCGCGGGCCATGCGAACCTCGTCGACAATCTTGCTCAGGCAGCTCTCGACGAATCGCGAATCGTTCGCCACCATCGCCAGCCCAAGCTCGGCCCGGCGATGCTCGTCCTGATACTCCGTCTCGGCGATCGAAATGTTGTGACGGTGTGCCAGTCGATCTTTCAGACTCTTGATGACGCGACGTTTGTCCTTCAGAGACATCGCGTCGCCGATCGTCAAATCCAGTCGCAATACGCCAACCACCATTCACATTCGCCGGCCGCGCCGTGCGCCCTAGAGCTTCCGGCCGACCTTGACCACCTCGTACGCCTCGATGATGTCGCCCGGCTTCACGTCGTCGAAGCCCTCGATCCGAATGCCGCACTCCAGGCCTGACTTCACCTCGCGGGCGTCGTCTTTCACGCGCTTGAGCGAAGCGAGCGACCCGCGTTCCAGAACGGGAACGCCGTCGCGGATGACGCGGACCAGACTGTTTCGGTTGATGGCGCCCTCGCGAACGGCGCAACCCGCCACCTTGCCGACCTTGGTGATGTTGAAGACCTGTCGAACTTCGGCCCGGCCGCGCGACTCGATCTTCTCGGTCGGCGAGAGAAGGCCTTCGAGGGCCTTCTTGATGTCGTCGGTGAGGTTGTAGATGACCTTGTAGATGCGGATTTCGACGCCTCGATCGTCCGCCAGTCGCTGGATCGCCGGATCGGGCGCGACGTGGAAGCCGATGATGATCGCGTTGCTGGCCTCGGCCAGCGTGATATCCGATTCGCTGACGTTGCCGACGCCGGCGTGGAGCACCGTCAGGGTCACCTGATTCGACGGGATTTCGCTCAACGTCTTCTTCAGCACGTCGACCGAGCCCTGGACGTCGGCCTTCACGATCACGTTCAAATCCGGGAGTTGTTCGCCGGCCGTACCGGACGCCAGCAGACTTTCGAGCGTCGTCGGCTTCGCGGTTGACACCATCGCCGCCGCCCTGCGTTCGCGACCGACTTCCTCGGCGACGCGCTTGGCCTCGGCCGCACTCTCCAACTCGTAGAATCGGTCGGCCGCCGCAGGCACGCTGCTCAGTCCCAGCACTTCGACGGGCATCGACGGGCCCGCCTCCTTGATCTTTCGACCGCGGTCGTCGTGCATGGCCCGCACGCGGCCGTGACCGTCGCCACAGACCAGAATGCTGCCCGCCTTGAGCGTTCCTTCCTGAACAAGCACGCGCACGACCGTGCCGAGCTTGTCGTCCCGCAATCCTTCAATCACCGTGCCGGTGGCCGGAACGGTCGGATCAGCCTTGAGGTCGAGCAGGTCGGTCAGTGCCGCCAGGTGCGACAGCAATTCTTCCACACCGTCGCCGCGCGTCGCGCTCGTCTTGATCACGTCGGTATCGCCGCCCCACTCGGCCGGAACCAATTGGTGTTCCGACAGCTGGCCGTAGACCTTCTGGACGTCGGCCTGCGGCAGATCGATCTTGTTCAGCGCGACGACTATCGGCACCTTGGCCGCCTTGGCGTGGTTAATCGCCTCGGCCGTCTGCGGCATCACGCCGTCATCGGCGGCCACGACCAGCACGACGACGTCCGTCATCTGCGCACCGCGCGCACGCATCGCCGTAAACGCCTCGTGGCCCGGCGTATCGAGGAAGGTTACGTATCGATCCTTGATCTTCACGCGATACGCGCCGATGTGCTGCGTGATGCCGCCGGCTTCGCCCGCCGCCACGTTCGTGTTCCGAATCTTGTCCAGCAGACTCGTCTTGCCGTGATCGACGTGCCCCAGAACCGTCACCACCGGCGACCGCGGCCGCAGATGCTTCCGCTCTCGCGCCTCGAACTCGGCCCGCACGGCCTCGACCGCCGACAGCGGCTTGACGATTTCAAGCTCGATGCCCTGTTCCGTCGCGACGAGCTGCGCCGTATCGGCCTCGATCGCGTGATTCAATCCCGCGATGATGCTCAGCTCCTGCAACTTTCGGAATACCGTCGAGAACGGAATCCCTGTTGCGGCGCAGAACTCCTTGATCATGATCGGCGCCGTGATGCGAACCTGCTGCCGCTTCGCGACGACCTGCCGCGGCGCCGCCCCGCGGGCCGCTGTCTGCGTCTCATCCGCCCGCAGCCCGGAGATTCCACGGCCGCTGGCGTGATCAATGCGCTCCCGACGCTCGATCAGGTCGCGGTCGCGCCATTCGCGGAGCAGCTCGCCCGCCACCGCCGGAGTATCCGACGCGCGCCGCGGATTGGCCCGCTGACGAGTCGCCGGGCCGATCGGCGGACCACCCCGTCGACGACCTCGTGCGGCCTCCGATTCTTCTTCGGTGGATGACCCGGCCTTGCCCGTCCGGCCTCGACGACCGGGCGTCATCGGCGGCGGGACGGCCGGCGGCGGACCACCGGGGCCACCCGGGCCGCGGAACGACGGCCGCGGAGGCGGAGCTTGGATGTAATCCGGTCGTTCCATGCGAATCAGCTTCGGACCCTGGAGCACGGCCGGCGCCGGAACGTTTTGCGGACCGACAACGGCGGGTTTTTCCTTCGCGGGTGACGTTGGTTTGGCCGGCGGCTCCGCCACGCTCGCGGCGACCCGTGCCGGTGCCGGCGCGATGACGGGAGCGGGTGGCGGCGCAACTTCAGGCGCTTCGAGCGGCATGGGCGGCGGCGGCGCCGTGATGACCGGCGTGGCGGGCGCCGCCACGACCGGCGCGGGCTCGGGTTCGGCCGTCGGTTCGACGACCTCCGGCTGCGCGACGTGCTGGAGTGCTTCCTCAACCTCGACCACAGCCGGCTCGGCCTCGGACGCCGGCGTCTCCGCGATCTTCTTCTTTTTCTTGGAGGGGCGCGTCGCGCGGGCCTTCTCGATGTCGACTGGACCGGAATCCTCGATGGCGGTCACGTGCGACCCAGTCGAAAACCATTCGCGGATGGTCGCCTCCAGGCCCGCCGACAGGACGTGCATGTGGTTCTTGATGGCGATGCCTTCGGCAGCGCACTTGTCGATGATCGCCTTGCTGGAGACGCCCAGGTCTTTGGCCAGCAAGTGCACTCGCATCTTGGTCTCAGTCAAACGCGCACCTCTTGATTAACGTCCGTTCCGTCGCCGCCATCTTCAGCTGCTACGTCGTCTCGATCGCTCGTTCCGCTTCACCTTCGGCCACCGCCGCTACTGCCGGCTCCGTCGATGCAGCACTGCCTTCGCTTACCGTCGCATCCGTCGGCGACGAAGCCGCGTCGTCCGTCGTCGGGGCTTCCGGTTCCTTCGCACTCAATGCTTCGGGGCCGACGCCTTCGGCCTTCAGCGCCGCGGCGGCTGCCTTTTCGGCATCGAGCTCGCTTTGGACACGCTTGGCCTCTTCGGCGCAGGCCGTAACCACCAGCTGTGCGAGTTCCGGCGTGAGGCCCAGCTCCTTCATGAGCGGCTCGACGCCGACTTCCTCGACGTCCATCACGTTGATCAGGCCCAGCAGTGTGATCTTCTCGGCGACGACCTCCTCGACACCGATCACCTTCTTCAGCGTCGAAGCCAGTCGATCGAGTCCCTTGTTGTATTCCTTCGGCGTCAGGATATCGATGTCCCAGCCGGTCAGCCGCGCGGCCAGCCGGACGTTCTGCCCGCGCTTGCCGATCGCCAGCGAAAGTTGATCCTCCGGAACGACGACGGTCGCCCGTCCCAGTTCGAAACAGAGCGATGTATCCTGGATTTCCGCCGGCTTCAGTGCATTCGAAATCAAAATCTGCGAAGATTCGTTCCAGCGCACGATGTCGATCTTTTCACCGCCCAGCTCCTCAACGATGTTCTTGATACGGCTGCCGCGCACGCCGACGCATGCCCCGACCGCGTCGACCTTCGTATCGATCGAGGTCACGGCCACCTTCGTGCGGTAGCCCGCCTCGCGGGCCAGCGCGCGAATCTCGATCACTCGCTCCGCGACTTCCGGAACTTCCAGCTCGAACAGCCGCTTGATGAACTCAGGATGGGCCCGCGACAGGATGATCTTCACCGCATGCGGCGCCTCCTTCACATCGAGGATCATCGCCCGCACTCGCTCGCCCGGCTGGTGAGTTTCGCCCGGGATCTGCTGGCTCCGCGGCAGGAACCCCTCGGTCCGGCCGAGGTTGACCACCAGCGTGCCGCCCTCGAAGCGAGACACGGTTCCGGTGACGATGGTGCCCTTGCGGTCGTTGTACTCTTCCAGAATGCTGCCGCGCTCGGCCTCGCGGATGCGCTGGATCATTACTTGCTTAGCCGTCTGGGCCGCAATCCGCCCGAGGTCCGCCATCGAGACGGGGCTGCCGCCAACCGTCGCCGAAATATCGCCCGAAATCCGGTCGATCGTCACCTGCGCATCGGTCTCCTGGCCGTAGGCCTTGCGGATGGCCGACACCATGGCCAGCTCCAGGTCCACAAGGACGGATTCTTTGTCAATGTTCTTGTCGCGCGAAATCGCGTCGACCACTCGCATCAGTTCTGCATTCACAAGCTGTTTCCTATCTACGTATTCACTTGTCGCCCGCACCAACAAAAAAGCGGGCCGTCCAGTCCTGTGCCCGCTTTCGCTTCACGGGCCGTTTGCACGACCCGGATCCAGGATGACGGGTGCGGAGTTAGCTCATCCGCACACTCCCGATCCGGAGCCGCCACTGCCTTGTCGACGCAAAAAGCCGCTGCCCGTCGAAGTCAGTTCGCACGGGCTGCCTCATTTAGCGCTGCAAGACTCACGTTCTTTCCCATCGCGCCGGGCTCAAACAGATGCGCCGCCCGCAAGTCCACGAACACGCGCATCGTCTGTCCTTCGCTCACCTGAACATGCGCATCCATCCGGCCGACCAGTCGATCATGCCGCGATGTTGCCATGTGTACGTCCTTTTCTTTGCCCAGCAACTCGACCAACGTCACGCGCACGTCGAGATGCGGCAACTCATCCGGGCTCGCCGTCGGTCCGAACGCCGACGTCGCACGATCGGGCAGCGTCGAAAGTCCTTCCGGCCGGATGCCGAGCACCATGTCGCGCCCGCGGTACGCCTCGGCCGCCGTTGCCAGCCGGCTGCCCAGCGTCACCTTCCCGCTTCCCTCGTCAAACGACAGCCGGCCATCGCCGACAATGCGTCCGTCGAGGAAGTTCATCGGGGGCGTCCCGATGAAATCACCGACAAACCGGTTCACCGGTCGGTCGAATATTTCGAGCGGCGATCCAACCTGCTGCACCCGGCCGTCCTTCATGACGACGATCTGATCGCCGAGCGTCATCGCCTCTTCCTGGTCGTGCGTGACGTAGATCGTCGTCGTCTTTAGCCGCCGCTGCAGCTTCTTGATTTCCGATCGCATCTCGACCCGCATCTTGGCGTCCACGTTCGACAACGGCTCGTCGAACAGAAACGCCTTGGGGTCGCGAACGATCGCCCGGCCCACCGCCACCCGCTGCCGCTGTCCGCCGGACAGGGCCTTGGGTTTGCGGTCAAGCAGCGTCTCGATGCCGAGGATCTTCGCTGCTTCACGGACCTTGCGATCGATATCCGCCTTCTTCAACCCGAGTTCGCGTCGCCGCAACGTCAGGCTGAAGGCCATATTCTTGTACACGCTCATATGCGGGTAGAGCGCGTAGTTCTGAAAGACCATCGCGATGTCGCGATCCTTCGGCGGCACGTCGTTGACGACACGACCGCCGATCTCAATCGAGCCGGAGGAGATTTCCTCCAGCCCCGCGACCATCCGCAACGTCGTGCTCTTCCCGCAGCCGGAAGGCCCGACCAGCACTACGAACTGCTCGTCGGCAATATCCAGACTGACCCGGTCCACGGCCGTTACGCCGCCCGGGTAGACTTTGCAGACGTTCTGTAAAGTCACGCGTGCCATGCGGTTAGACCGCGCGGCCAACGCGGCCCGCCGTCACAGCGAATGGATTATACGACCCCGCCCACCCCTGTCAATCGCAGGACGCCCGTTCCGACCGACTGATCCGACTCCCGGAGTCCGGTATAATTGGCGTGGGTTTCGGCAGCCTATTCGGCGAATCCATCCTGACTCGAAGGAATTTCATGATCGATCAACCGCGCTCTGAACGTGCATCCCTGGCTCTGCTCACTGTCGGCCTGCTCGCATTTGGCGCGGCACCTGTCTCGGCCCAAAACAACGCAACGCTCCGCATCGTGAAGTCGTCATCGAGCGGCCTGACGACATTTGTCGCGCCGGCCGCGGGAGCGACGATCCCCGTCAAATCCAAGATCGCCCTACAGCCGCCGACCCCTGACGAATTTTTGGCCCAGCATGGATCCCTGTTCGGCGTTTCCGATCCCGCGAGCCAGCTGGTCCGCCAGCGATTCGCGGTCGACGGACTCGCCACCGCTCACACGACCTATTCGCAGGTTCACCTCGGCGTACCGGTCTTCGCCGGGACGCTCAAAGTCCATCAGAACGCGGCGGGCGAGATTTTCGCAGCCAACGGGCGGTTCTTTCCGATCCCAGCGAAGCTGAATCCTGTTCCAACGCTCACCGCCGATGCAGCGGCGGCCATCGCGAAAGACGAATTCGCCGCCGGCGCACCGGTCGTCGATCACTCAGAGCTCGTCATCGTCGATCCCGGCTGGTACGGCGACAAGTCCATCGGCGCGCGCCTCGCGTACCACCTGATCATCGCCGACGGTCCGCTTAATCGCATGGCCTATTTCATCGACGCCCACACAGGCACCGTTCTCGATCGCTGGGATGTGGTCTGCTCCATCAAGGATCGCCGGATTTACAACGGTAACGGCGGCAGTTCGATCCCGGGCACAGTCGCGCGTACGGAGGGCCAGGCCCCGGTCGGGTCTCCCGCCGACGTCAATCGCGCTTACGACTACTACGGCGACACCTACGACTACTACTTTCGCGCGTTCGGGCGCGACAGCATCGACGGATTTGGACTGCCGATGATCGCCACGATTAACTCAACCGCCCCAAACTGCCCCAACGCCTACTGGAACGGCGTCCAAATGGTCTTCTGCGCTAACACGGTTGCCGACGACGTCGTCGGCCACGAACTGACGCACGGCGTAACCCAGTACTCCGCCAACCTCATCTACCAAAACCAGTCCGGCCAGTTGAACGAGTCCTTCTCAGACGTGTTCGGCGAGCTCATCGACCTGTTCAATGGAAATGCGGCCTTTGCCGGAACCCCCGGCGGAACGCCCTGGCCCACGCACCCGACCGGCCCCGGCCTCGACACACCCAACAACCTACGTTCTGCGTGCAGCCCGCAAAGTTCGAATTACCCCAACGGCGTGCGCTGGGCCGTCGCGGAAGACGCCACGGCGTTCGGAAACCGTCCCATTCGGGATATGTGGAACCCGACCTGCAAGAGCCACCCCGACCGCGCCTCCAGCACGTTTCAAACCTGCAGCGTCACCGACAACGGAGGCGTCCACAGCGGCAGCGGCGTCCCCAATCACGCATTCGCCCTGCTCACCGACGGAGGCACATTCAATGGCCAGACCGTTACCGGGATCGGCCCGATCAAGGCCGGCGCGGTCTGGTATCGCGCCCTTACCACCTATCTCACCGTCGCGTCCGATTTCGAAGACGCCTTCGCAGCCTTCAACCAAGCCGCGGCCGACCTGGTCGGCACCACGCCAACCGATCCGCGAACCGGTGGCCCATCCGCATCTGTGTTCACCGCGTCCGACGCACAGCAGGTGAACAAGGCCGTCCTCGCCGTCGAACTGAACACGCCCGGCCGCTGCGGGCAGACTGTGAATGTCCTCAACGCACCCGCGCCGACGCAATGCGCCGCGCAGGCACCGATCTTCGCAGACGACTTTGAAGATGGCGATCTTGCCCCGTGGACCGTATCGTCCGACGGCACACCGGCCACACCCTACGACTGGACTACCACGACGACGCCACTGCCATACGGACAGCCCGGCAAGGCCGCCCACTGCGTCGACCTGGCGGGCGATTGCGTCGCCCAGGAGTCCGCCGTTCATCACCTCGACAGCCCGCCCATCACGCTTCCCGCGACACTGAACTTCCCGACGCTCGCGATCACCCACTACGTCGAGACCGAGAGCGGCTTCGACGGATGCAACGTAAAGATCAGCATCGACGACGGTCCGTGGACGATCATCAGCAGTAATTTCTACTACAACGGCTACAACGGCGTCCTGCTTACGTCCGGCGCTGGTAACTCCAACCCCATCGCCGGCGAACCTGCATGGTCTGGCGCCGGCGGCCAGTGGGGCACGACGCTCGTAGCGCTCAATGGAATTGCCGCACCCGGACAGACCATTCGTCTCCGCTTCGACCTCGGCAAGGATTTCTGTACCGGCTACCGCGGCTGGTACATCGACGACGTGCGGATCTACGACTGCACCGAGAGCCGCGACTGCAACAACAATGCCATGCCGGACGAGATCGAAACCATCGGCGGCGCCCAGCCGGATGTCATTCTGCGAAACGAGTCGACCCATGGCCAGTTCGTCGTCGCCGACTTCCAGGATCCTCAGAATGGCACCGGAATTACCTCTCGCGCCCAGCGGTTCTCGCTCTTCCTGCCGAAGACAATCGAAACGATCAAGATTTGGGGACTCTACTCGCCCGGCAATTCGCTCCCGGCCGACAGCTTCACGATTCGCGTGCTTCAAGACTCGCCGGCGGGTCTCCCCGGAACGCTGATCTCATCGCAGGTGAACACGCCGACCCGGGTCGCGACCGGCTTCACAGTCGGCGGACTGACCGAATATCAGGTTTCGTTCAATCTTGCCTCGCCGCAAACACTGCCGGCGGGGACATACTGGGTTGAAATCCTGAGCAACACGATCGGTGCGCCGGATGTCTTCGGGTGGGTCGTCAGCAACTACACGGGTGGGAACTCCAGCGCCCGCGCTACCGAGGCCCCCGGCGTTCTTTGGAGCGGTCGGCAGTTCAACCTCGCCATCGAGATTAGCGCCGGATCGATCGGTGACGACGTCGACGCTGACACCGTTCCCGATGCCTGTGACAACTGCGTCGAAGTCGCCAACGCCTCTCAGGCCGACGCGGACAGCGACGGCCTTGGAGACGCCTGCGACAGCTGCACCGATACCGATGGAGATGGCCTCGGCGACGCCGGCTTCCCGGCAAATCTCTGCGCGACCGACAACTGCCCGTCCCTAGCGAACCCAGATCAGGCCGACTGCGACAGCGACGGGCTCGGCGATGTTTGCGATTCCGTCAACGACCCCGAATTCACGCAACAGCCGCAGGCGGCCGCGGCCTGCGTTGGCGGCTCGACCAGCTTCAGCGTCGCCGCCAATGGCGACGGATTGACATTCAAGTGGCGGAGAAACTCCAACGGGCTTAGCGACGGCGGAAACATCGCCGGCTCGGAAACAGCAACGCTCACGATCGATCCGGTCAGCGCGCTGGACGCCGGAGTCTATGATTGCGTCGTCGCCAACGGCTGTTCCCAACCCGACTCCAACGATGTGGTGCTGACTGTTTTCGCAACCGGCACCGGCGACGTAAACGGCGACTCGCTCGTCAATGGCGCGGATATCCAGGGCTTCGTCAGTGCCATGACGCCCGGCGGGACGATTACGGCCGCCTATTGCGCTGCGGACATGAACAGCAGCGGGGCCGTCTCCGCCGCGGACGTTCCGCTGTTTGTTGCGGTGCTGCTCGCGCCCTAGTCCTGGACGAACGGTACATCCTGGCAGGCGATGATCTCAGGCGCGGCAAGATCGGCCTGGAAGATTCCGCTGAATGACACCGCCGCCCAATCGTTGAAATCGAGAAGCAGCGAACAGCTTGCGTCGCCGCAAATGTCCGGATTGCTCGACCCGCACGTGAAGCGTTGCCCCGCCGAGCAATTGATGTTCATTGCGACGCCCGCCGAAATCGCGCTGTCGCCGTTCCAGTCGATCGCCACCGTCCCGCACACTCCCTGCGATTCGTCTAGATTGCCCTCATCGAGCGGAAGCCGCAGCCCACGCGAATAGTCAAGAATGCTGTCTCCGACGGCGTTGCAGCTCGCGTTCGAGTCCGCACCTGGAAACTGAAAGCGATAGTTCATCACCGAGTTGTAGTTCGGCTTGTAGTTCAGGTTTTCGAATCCGCCGTGCCGCAGATTCAGGTTGTGCCCCAGCTCATGCATCATCGTCTTCGAAATGCTGGACGACGACTGCGACGTCTGCAAAGAAACGATGAAATCGTCGCCGTTGAGTTCGGCAACGCCCGAGCTGTTATTCGTCGAGCTGTTGTACCGGTGACAGAAAATCGCGTAGTGGAAGAAGCCGTTGCGGTTTGCCGCGAAGTTGGCCGCCTTGTATGCGTTGAACTCCGAATCGAACGACACCACCGTATCCGAGCCCGGGATCAGGTTGCCGCCACTCAATGCGCCCCCTTGGCGATAGTCGATGATCATGGTGATACCGTTCGCCGCGCCGTATGGATTCGGAACCGGCGCCGCCGCAAACGCCGCCGTGATCAGGTTGATCACGGGCAGCGAAGGCCGGTGTGTATGAACCGTGCCCTCGGAGTCATCAAACCAGTCCACCTCGATGAGAAGGTTCTTCCGAACCGGTGAGCAGCCCAGGACGTGAAGATCGAGACCGGCTGCCGCGTCGTACACCTCGTCGCCATCGCGAAGGGCATCTCCGTCAGTGTCGGGGTTCGTTGGGTCTGTTCCCGTCGCGGTTGCCGACGCGAAGGCACCGTCGTTAGTCTCGAACACGTCCGGGATGGAATCGCCGTCGCCATCTGGCTCGAGGTAGATGCGAATGAACTCGGGGATGTCATTGCCGGAGAGTACGAGGTCGCCATCCATATCGGCGGCACACAGCACCTGCGCAGTGCCGGCCCCCTCCAGCAAGCCGGCCGTAAATAGTTCAATATCCGTGGAAGTCCGAAAGCGGTCCGCGTTCACGTCTGTCTTAAGGCACCAACCGGTTCCCGGGTCACCCGCATACGCGGCAACCGCGCGCAGGCCAAACGCCGCAGCCATGGCGAACCGGAATCGATTCGTTCGCCTTGCTGAACAGCTGTTGCTCATGCCCATATCAAGCTCGTCCACTCGATCCGCCGGCCCCCTGCCCGCCCGTTTCCTTATATCACTTCTCGTCCCGGCGATTCAAGTCGTCACCCCACCGAACAGCTCCGCAATCCGCTGCCGCCGATAGTCGAAGATGTTTGTCACGTCGCGCCGAACCGCGATCGCATGCGCGAATCGCCCGATCGGCCCGAGCGGCAGCGCGTACTGCACGACATCCGTCATCCGGGTCCCGCCATCCACCGCATGGAGCACGTGTGTGTGATGCCACAGCTTGTACGGTCCGCGAATCTGCGTGTCGACGAACCGATGCGGCGGCGACCACTCCTCAATCCGCGTCACCCATGCGATCGGCAGGCCGTGCCAGCGAAGCCGATACTCAATCAGCGCCCCGGGCTTCATCGCGATTGGCCGCTGCGTCACCACCTCGAACCGCAGCCACTTCGGCGTCAACTCATCGAGATTCCCCGCATCCGCGAAAAACGTGAACACCCGTTCCAGCGGACTCGCCACCGCCTGCGATTGACTCAAGACGTATTCGTGCATGTAACACCGGATCCAATAGACTCAATGCGGCGACACAACCTTTAGCCCGATCACGCTTGCTACCAGTACGCACAACAGCACGATCACGCGCAGATCAGCCGGGTCTTTGAAATACGCCATGCCGATGAGCGCAGTCCTCGCCGCGCCGATTCCCGTCCACACCGCATACGCCGTTCCCAGCGGAATCCCCCGCGCCGCGCGGTTCAGGAACAGGAAACTGGCAACGGCACACACCGCGAATCCGATCTTCGCCCGCGGCCTCGTAAACCCCTCCGACAACTTCATGCAAGTCGTGAAACCGACCTCCAGCAGCCCGGCCACCAACAACAATACCCAATGCACACTGCACCTCCATCGGCTTTTCCCCAAACCCGCGGCCGAGTATCCTCGCTCGCGAAATGTTTATCGAGATGCAGCCATGACCTCCGATCCGTCCCACGCCCTCAGTCTCCTCGTCCGCGGCTGCGAGGCCGTTTATTCGGAGCGCGAGCTGGCCGCACGCCTCGAATCTGCCACCAAGTCCAAGCGCCGCCTCCGCGCGAAGCTCGGCATGGACCCCACGGCGCCGGACATCCATCTCGGCCATACCGTCGCACTCCGAAAGCTTCGCCAATTCCAGGACCTCGGCCACACCGCCGTCCTGATCATCGGAGACTTCACCGCACGCATTGGCGACCCCTCCGGTCGCAGCAAGACGAGGCCTGTCCTCACGCCGGAGGAGGTTGACCGCAACGCACGCACCTATCTCGAACAGGCCGGCCACGTCCTCGATACCTCGGCCGGCAAGTTGGAAGTTCGCCGCAATTCGGAATGGCTGGCCAAGATGGACTTCGCCGACGTCCTGCGCCTCGCCGGCCAGATGACCCTGCAGCAGATGCTCAAGCGCGACGACTTCGCCAAGCGCCTGAAAGAAGAGACCCCCATTGGCGTCCACGAACTCATGTACCCGCTCATGCAGGGCTGGGACTCCGTCAACATCCACTCCGACGTCGAACTCGGCGGCACCGACCAGACCTTCAACAACCTCGTCGGCCGCGATCTGCAGATCGCCGCTGGCCAGCCGCCGCAAATCGTCATGGTCATGCCGCTGCTGGTCGGTCTCGACGGCCAGCAGAAGATGAGCAAGTCCTACGGAAACTACGTCGCCGTCCGCGACACGCCCAAGGATATGTTTGGCAAGGTCATGTCGATCCCGGACGCGCTCATGTCCAACTATTACACCCTGCTCACCAACGTCCCCGCTGAGGAAGTCAAGATACTCTGCGACTCGGCCAAGACCCATCCGCGCGAAGCCAAGGCCCGGCTCGCGCGAACGATCGTCGCGATGTATCACGACGCGGCGACCGCGCAGCACGAATCCGACCTGTTCGACCGCGTCTTCCGCGACGGCGGCCTCCGGGACGACATCCCCTCCGTGACCATCCCGGCCGATGAGATCGCGGTCGCCGCTCTGCTCAAGACCGCCGGCCTCGCAACGTCCACCAGCGAAGCCCGCCGCCTCATCGACGGGGGCGGCGTTTCACTCAACGAAGTGAAAGTCACCGATTCGCAGTCCCGTGTTACCCCCGCCACCGGCATGCTGGTCCGCGTCGGAAAACGCAAGGCCGTGCGATTACAATTGCCGTAGAGGTGCCCGAGATGAAACTGTCATTCCGAACCGACCATCCGCCGACCGCCGGGAACTACGTCGTTCATCTCGGCGACCAAACGGTGCCCGACCTGACCGCGGCCCAGGTTGCCGAACTCCTCGAATCCGAGAAGAATGCAGATGCAAAAGTTTTCCGCATCCGCCACGTCCACTCCGACGGCCGCATGGAACTTATCGGCGTCTCGAGTGAGCGATTCCAACTTGAAGACGGCCTGTTCTTCTGGCGGACGACCGCCGACGCCGCTCGAACCGACTTTCTCGAACTCGCGCGCCGGGCCGACCACTCGCCGCCCCCATGCCGCGCAAAGCTCCAACTCGCCGAATTGCCGGGACTCTCCCATTCGCACTGCACAACGCTGATCTTTCCCGCCGAATTCATCGACGAAGTCAGTGCCTGGCTGACTTCGCTCGGATATGACGCCGGCGATCGCGCCGATGGCGGCATCAGCCAGGTCTCCAGTTTCTACGCCGCGACCCCGACCGTCATTCAGCGCCGCCAGCTCTGGGGAACGCTGGATGGTTCACTCAAGGCCCATACGGAAACCGCAGCGGCCGGTGCCTGATTCATGACTCATCGCTCGATCCGAACGTGGCTCTGGAACCTTGCGACCCGTGTCGCCGCCATGCACCGTCCCCGTCCCGCCCCCGATCAGCTCGCCCGCCACGACTGGCCCACCGACACGCGCCGTATGGGGCTGCGATTCTCCGAGCGTCTTCGTGACGCATGGCGTCCTCGTTGGCTCCGCATCTCGCGGCGTTAGCGTCAGCTTCCACGTCGCCCGCGATTGCCCGCCGCGCGACCCGGGCCGCATGGCACCTGCAATCCGGCGCAAACTCGGCGTCAGCCATAGGGCGAGCGGCGCCGGTTCGGGAACAAGAATATTGAGATAGTTCTTGCTGCGCCCCCCCCCCCCACGGCGTTACCATCATACGGCCTCTTTGAATGGGTCTTGCGGGCGTCGACTGCAAGGCGCCAATCGTGTCGGCGGATTGAAAGTCAGAACGGAGGTGCCGCGATGTTGCTTCGTGCCGCTTTCGGACCAGCCATCGTCGTTCTCGCCATAACACACGCGTCCGGCGAGCAACCCTATGTTCAATCCCTTGGACCCGGCGAGGCCTACGGAGTATCGCCGGACGGACGACACGTAGTCGGCAATTCTCTGGCGATCGGAAACTATTTCTGGAATGGCATCGCCGGAATGACACCGATTTCCATAGTACCGGCTGACGTTTCCAACACCGGCGTGGTCGTGGGCACGGGCCTGAGCCGACCCTACCGCTGGTCGGCCACCGATGGGCAGGTCGATCTCGGCGGTCTGCCGGGCAATCCTTCCGGCAGTGGTGGTGCAAGCGGCATTTCCGCCGACGGGTCGATCATCGTCGGCTGGTCAGACAACGGTCTAACTTCTGAGCCCTTCCGATGGACTCAGCCCGGTGGCATGGTCGGCCTCGGAACGCTCCCGAACGCGAGCACGCGCGCGGAGGCCATTTCCTCTGATGGGTCGACAATCTTCGGTACAGGCACACGCGGGAGCGGGATCTCCCGTCAAACGCCCTTTTTCTCCTGGACGGACGCCGCCGGAATGGTTGAGATTGGAACGCCCGGTCCGACGGGCGGTTCCGCGGGCGTTAAGCACGCGTCGGCCGATGGCAGCCATTTTGCCGGGTACATTGCAAACGCAGGCGACACCAGAAACGCCATCCGATGGTCACAAGGGACGTTTCAATTGCTGGGTACGTTGCCCTTCAGTGAGCGCTATTGGACAGCGACGTGCGTTTCCGCCGATGGTTCGATCGTGCTCGGCTGGGGTTCCGGGACGTCCGACCTCGGCTTTTACTGGGACCCCGTGCACGGCATGCGCAGTCTCCGAGCAGTCCTGACTCAGGAGTACGGTCTCGACCTGTCAGATTGGGACTTCTTGCAACCGCACGACTGCTCGGATGATGCGAGAACGTTCGTCGGCACCGGAATCGTCGCTGGAGGCAACGGCTACGAGGGATTCATCGCTCACATCCCCGAACCCGCGACTGCAATCCTACTGGCCCTCCCGGCTCTACTCGCCCTCCGCCGCAAGAACTGACCTATTTCGCTTTACCGGTCGTCGCGGCCCGCCGATCGAGCGCCTCGCGAATGGCGGCCGCCAGCCGCTCAAGCTCTTCGCGCCGGCGACGCAGGTCCTCGTTGATGCGCGAAAACTCCGACGACAACTCGCGCCACACCGAACTACTCGGTCCTGCGCGACGGAGCAACTCGAACGCCGCACCCCGATCGCCCGGCAGAATGGCGTCGTTCGCCGGTCGGCGGATGTCGATCGCCGAACGCTCCGCCCCGCCGCGCACCAGCGCCGCGACGGCTTCCGAGACATCATTTTCAACCGCGCACGGCTCGACTTCGACGAACGCACGCGTTCCGTGCCCGGCCGAACGCATCGCCGCCTCGACGTCGTCCAGACTCGCTTCGCGATCCTCGAGCCAATAGCGCCCAAAGCGATCGATGCGAACGCCCAGTCCTCGCGCCGTCGGCCGAATGATCAGCGTCACGCGCGTTCCGATGGCGGGCACGCGCTTCGGATCGGGAACCAGTTCCCAGTCCTGCGGCGTGTTCGCATATTCCGAGTCGTCCGGCACGACGCCCTTGAGCGCCGCCGGCTGGCTTGTCGGCGACTGGATCGATCCCGCGGGAGCCAGCAGTACGATCGATGTCCCGAACGGCATCAGCGTCGCCACCGTGCCGTAGATGTCCGCCCCAAACCGCTCGCCCTTGGCCGGAGCGGCCGCGACAAAATACCACCGCGCCGCCGGCATCTTCTTCGTCGAGTCGCGCGGCATGAGCCACGACGCAGCGTCCTCCGTGGCTTCGCGGACGTCGCGAGTCAGACGAATCATTACCTCCACGGCCGTCCCGCGCGGCGGCGAGACCGTCCGCGTCGCCTCGTCAAACCGCGACGGCTGCCCGTCCTCAACGCCGAGCATGCCCAGCGCCTGATACACGTGCAGCGGACGCGCTCGAATCCGCAGAATGCTTTCGTGTTCCTTTGTCCCCTTGCTGCAGGCCAAGAGCTCCAGCAACCCCTCTCGCAATACAACCTCGCTGTCGACCTCGACCTGCTTGCGCCCCCAGTCGATCCTCACTCCTTCGGCAAACTGCACAACCCTGCCGGCCGGCTGCGAAGAAACCGGCGGCGCGGCCAGCACCGACGCAATCATGAATAGTTGCGGGATCATGACGGTGATTCTCAAAGCCCCGGCCGTCCCCGTCAACGCAGCGAATCCAGCCCCTCGTATGTCAACTTCAGGTTTCGCTTTGCCACGTCGTTCCTCGGATCGAGCCGCAGCGTCCACTCAAAGCACTGCTTCGCCTGCAAGAGGTACTGCCGCACTTCCTCTGTCGGCCCGTCGCGCCGCCCCGCCTTGATCGCGAGCTGCCCGTACGCCGTGCCCAGGTTTTGCCACGCTTGCGCAAAGTTCGGCTCGAGCTCCACCGCCCGCCTCAGAATCCGGGCGGCAGCCGCGTCCCAGTTCAACGACAGCGGCAGACTTGCGAGCAGCCCGAGCGAATACCCCGGCGGCAGATGGGTCCGGCGCGCTTCGGCCTCCCACTTCGACAGGTCGAGTTCCGCCTCCATCGGATGATTCGCGGCGATCACCGCCGCGTGCTCTGGGATCTTTCTCACAAAAACAACAAATCCAAAGTCCACGTAGACCAGAGCCCATTCCGGGTCTTCCTCGAGCCGCCCGATCAAGTCCTTTGTCTGCGCACCCGGATGGAGCAGCACCACGTTGATGCCCTGCTGCTCGAAGAACGGTTTGTACGGCTCCGTGCACGAGCTGACGCCACCCAGCGTCGCCATTGGCTCCGGCGGATACGCAAACGTGTTTGTGTCGATGTACACCTGCCAATCCGCCGGCAGGTGCGGTAGTACATTGCTTGACGTATAGAAATCAGTGAAGAACCGCGTCCGCAGCGCCGGCTGCGACCGCAGGAATGAACAGGCCTCAAACGGAAACGTCACCCGGCTGTAGCCCGCCCCGAACATCCGGACACGCTGGTCGTCGCTGTAAAATCGTCCCGTGTAAACGCGCGGCGTCCACCACGCGGCCGCTGACAACGTCGACACCGCTCCCAGCACCGCCACCGCACGTCGAGCGCCGGTGAGCCGTGGCCGCCCCGCGGACCACGCGCAAATCGCTCCGATCGCGAACGGCGTCGTCGCGACTGCGAACAACGCCACATTCCGTCGCATGCTCAGCGACATCGCCGCCAATAGAGCAATCGCCGCGGCATCGCCCCAGCGCTGCGTTCGCAGCGCCGCCAATCCGCCCAGCGCCGCCGCTCCGAGAAGCACCAAGTACGCCCGAATTGTCCGCGATCCGATCGGATTGTCGAGATAGGACAGCGGCGGCTTGAACTCCGAGATGTCCGCCCATGGACCGCCGCCCTCGCCGGGCAACACGCCCTGCTGTTTCAACAGGCGCAGCGTCTCAATTGGAAAAATTGCACCCTTCACGCCCCACGGGTTCAAACAGCAAGCCGCAAGCTGCGCCGCCAGCATCGCTGCGCGAATCCGTATCAATCGCGACTCACCCGCATCCATGCCGCCCCGCCGGTACCACCATGACGCCGCCCCGCCCCCGACGAGAAATGCCGAGGTCGCCAACGGCGCGACCATGAAGTAACTGTGCGAATTGACCCAAAGCACCTGCAACGCGAACGTCGCCGTGCAAGCAAGCGCCAGCCGCCGCGGCGGCGCAGCCGCCAGGCAGATTTGCATCATCCCCAGCGCGTAGCTCGCCAGCTCAGGACGCAGATCAAACCGCTCGTACGCCCCCATGCCGGCCAGCACGAGCATCGGACCGATCGCCCACCAGGACGCGCCGCGCCGTCGCGCGATCCACACCGCGCCGCCAAACGCCGCGCCCAGCGAGACAGCGCGGACTGCTACCAGCCCCGCCAGTCCCGTATGCCGTTCGAGGAATGCGACCAGCACCTGCCACGCCCAGTTCGCATTAACGAAGAAATGATCCCGCGCTGCGTAAATGAACGGGTCGCGATCGACAATCCTTCCGCTGTCGAGAAACCGCCGCCCGTAGGCGATGTGATAGCCCAGGTCGACACTGCCAAGCAGAAACCACGACAGCGCAAAGACCAGCACCGCACCGGCGGCAACCGACGCTGCGACCAGTGCCGCCCCGCCGGGGCGTCGTGCGTGCTCAATCTGTGTTACTGGATTCGGCATCGCGGCGCCGATTCTAACGACCGAAGCCGTGATTGACCGCGCTCAGGAGGGCATTCGTCGAAGAACTTCCGTTGCAATCTCAAGATTCTTGCGGGCCGTGGCATTCTCCGGCTCAATCCGCACCGCCCGCTGGAAACACTCCATTGCCAACTGAGCATAGCGCTTCGCAACGCCGATCCCGCCGCCCTGCCGGATTGCGTCGTTCGCCATCTCTCCGTACGTCACGCCAAGTCCAAGCCACGCCAACCCCAGCCCGTCTTCCAGCTCCACTGCCCGTCGTAGCAGCCGCGCCGCCGGCTCATTCCAACCCAGCGCTTGCGGCACTCTCGCCATCAGCATCAACGCGTACCCGGTCGGAAGGTGCATCCGCCTTGCCCGCGACACCCACGACTCGACATCCACCGACGCCGCCGTCAACGTGTGCGATGCGATGATTTCCGCGTGCGCCGCAATTCGTCGCACGAAAACCACGAACGCCTCATCAACGTGCACGAGAGCCCAATCGCGGCTGGCCTGCAGCCGCCGGATCAGTTCCCGAGTGGGCCCGCCTGCCGCGTGCACCAGGACCACGTTCACTCCCTGCGAGTCGAAAAACTCGCCGTACGGCCGCGCTCCCGACGTCACCTGCGTCAGTGCGGTCATGACCTCCGGCGGATAGGCAAACGTGTTCGTGTCAATAAAAATCCGCCACCCCGCGGACAGGTACGGCAGCGTGTTGCTCGACGAGAAAAAGTCCGTGCACAAGCGCTGTTGCAAGGCCGGCTGCGACCTGAGAAATGCACACGCCTCGATCGGCATTGCTAAGCGGCTCCATCCCGACCCGAACGCCCTCACCCGCTGATCATCGCACGAAAACCGACCCGAGTAGACGCGCGGCAACCACCATCCCGCTGCGGCAAGCGCCAACAGGCTCGCCACCACTCCGCCCGCTTGTTTAGCATTCTGAAGGCTCGGCCGCATTTTTAACCACGCCAGAATCGCTGCGGCCGACAACGGTGTCGCGAGCAACGCAAACATCGCGATGTTCCGGCGCATGACAAGTGACATCGCCGCGAGCAAGACGATCACGAGCGCGGCGCCCCACCGTTTTGTCCGCAATGCCGCTGCAACGCCGACAGCAGCCAGCCCGAGCAGGAGTAGATAGACGCGAATGACTCGCGCTCCGGCCGTCGCACCGATCTCACGCAATGGCGCCTTAAACTCGCGAATGTCAGACCACGCCCCGCCGCCGTCGCCCGACATGACCCCCTGTTGCCTCAAGGTCTGGAGCGTTGTGAAGGGAAATGCTGCCCCGCTCACCCCCCACGGATTCACGAAGCATGCCGCGGCCTGCGCCGCCAGCATTGCGAGTCGCAATTGCGCGGTACGCCTCCCTTCCGCGTCGCGCTCCCGGGCGAACCATCTGGCTGCGTCACCCGCGAGCATCGCCGCCGTCGTCAGCGGGCCTATCAGGAAATAACTGTGCGAGTTGACCCACAACACCTGCAATCCAAAGGTCGTAGCGCACGCCGTGAGCATCCGCCGGTGCGGTCGCAGCACGAGCCAGAGCTGAGCTGCCCCGATTGCGTAGCTCGCCAGTTCCGGCCGAAAGTCGAATCGCTCGTAGGCTCCCATTGCCGCCAGTGTAAGGATCAGGCCCGTCGCGCCCCAACTCGCGCCGCTTCGCCGCGACAATCCGATCACACCGGCAATCGTCGCGGACATGAATGCAATGCGCACCGTGCCGAGCCCCGCCAGGCCCCATCCCCGCTCCATCCACGCGACCAGAACCTGCCAAGCCCAGTTTGCATTGACGAAGAAATGATCGCGCGCCGCGTAGATGTACGGGTCGCATTCGACGATTCGCCCGCTGTCGAGGAACTTTCGCCCGTAGGCGATGTGATATCCGAGATCGACGCTGCTGAATTCAAACCAGCAGAGCGCCAATGCGAGAGTCGCGGCTGCAACCACCGCCAGCGTGGCCAAAAGCACGGCGGAGCGCCGCACCACCATCAAACTCAAGCCGTGAGGGGATGTCATCGGCGCGATCGGACTCACTCCGCACTCGCACCGATTCTAACGCGAGATGCCGAAAGTCCGCTCACTCCGAGGAACTGAGGGTCGGGAACGCCTCTTGCTCGGCTTCGTCGGCGATGATGATCTTCGGCTTCACCAGCACAAGCAGAATCTGGTCGTCCTTGACCGTCGATGTGTTCGAGAACGCTCGCTTGAGCACCGGGATGCGCGACAGAATCGGCACGCCGGCGTCGCGCTCCCGCTCGCCCGACAGTTTCAACCCACCGATCAGAAGCGTCCCGCCGTCCGGTACCGTCACCGTCGTCTGAACGATGTTCGGCCGCGAATCGACAAGCTGAATCGTGCCGCCGCCGTTCAGCAGTCCCGGGCCCTGGAACGTAAACGCTTCGCGAATCGTCGATACGATTTGCACGAGCTGAAGGTTCAGTGTCACGTACCGCCGGTCCGCCGAGACAAAGCCCTGCACGCTCAGCCCGCGACCGGTCAGTGCATTGTTCGTGCCCGGCGCGAACAGCCCGACGTTGTCGCCGATGACCGGCTGCAGCGACGAGACGTACTGCTGCGACAGGAAGGACTCGAATGTCGAGCGCTGGCCGTTCGCCAGAACCACGCGCGGCGCGTCCAAGTCGCTCGACCGGTTGTCGAGCTGGCTTGCGCGAAGCAGGAAATCAACCTGGATGTTGTCGAGGAAGCTTCCAAACATCTGCAACGCCGGCTGGATCGCGCTGCCGCCCAGACTGCCATCGATGTTCGTCGCCGCCGGCGCCGCCAGGTCGAGCGTGTTGTTGATAATCGGGATGGGTGACCAGCGCCCGGAGTGCGGTGCAACGCTTCCGACCGCCGGAACCAAGCCCGGCTGCCGGTACGGCTGATCCAAGTCGAATGTGTTCATCGGAAGGCCGACGCCACCCGGAGCGCCCGGTGTGAAGCCCAGCCGACTGAACTGCCGCGGAATGAGCAGCACGGAGCCGGTCACCGGATCGCGCAGCACGCCCGAGCCAACCGTCGCCTGGTCGTAGCCCGCGTTGCCTGAGTTCAACACCACGTCGATGTCGACGCCGATCTGTTCGAGGAAGTTTCGAGTAATCAAAATGAAGCGGGCCTCGACCGCGATTTGCAGCGACGCCTCGCGTCGAAGCGCCCGCAACAGGTCTGAGATTTGCTTGTGCGCGTTCACCGTCTGCGTAATTACGAGTTGGTTCTCAAGGTTCGCGATCGAGCCGATATTTCCGCCCGCGTCGCGCCAGCTCTCCGGGTCGATCGTGTCCTGAATGAGCTGCTTGAGTTCGTCGATTCGTTCCTGGCGAAGCTGTGCCGACTGCGTGTCGCCCTGTTGGCCACCCTGGCCGCCCTGGCCGCCACCCTGGCCGCCGCCGCCACCACCGCCACCGCCGCCCAAGCCGCCGCCGCCACCGCCCAAGCCGCCACCGCCACCGCCCAGACCACCACCGCCGCCGCCGAGGCCGCCGCCACCACCGCCGCCCTGGCCGCCGCCGGTGCCGCCCGCCAACTGCACGAGACTGAGCCCGAAGAACGGGATATAGTCGATCTGCCGACGGATCAGGTCGGTGATGTCATACACCACCGGCGGCGGAGGCGGATTGAGACTGAACGCCTCCTTGGTCGAGATCGTCAGCACGCCGTCCGAAATCTCGTAGGCCAGTTGCGTTCCCGCTTCCTGGCCGAGACTCTCCAGTACCGACGTCAGAACCTTCTCATACTGAACGTCCTGCAGGTCGAGCGTGACTTCCTTCTCTTTTTCGATGCCCGCCTGCTCGAGCGCCGTCCACTGCACGATCATGTTGATGCTGGTCGCGTCGCGCAGATACTTGATCACCTGCTCGAGCGCCATCGCGTCAAACTTGACCTCCGGGGCGATCTTCTTCAGCTTCGCCCGTGCCCGCCGGGTCGCTTCACGGCCGATGTTGTCGTCGTCGCCCGAATCGGTCTGCTCCTTCCGCTTGGCCGAAATCTCCAGCCAGTTCTTCGGATACAGCAGATCGACGTGCCACGGCGTCGCGCTTTCTTCGTTTTCGATATACGCATCCTGCGTCTGGCTCAGCCGCGTCGCCGTCGCCCCGACCGACCGGATGTTCTGCGAGAGATCCTGCAACGTCTCCATCTGAAACGTCGCCTGCTGATTGGTCGGATCGATCGCTGACACCTGCTTCAACACGCCGATGGCCTCGTCGTAGCGCCGCTCGCGCTGAAGCTCCTGGGCCTGGTTCATCAGCGTCTCGACTTGCAGGCGCTTTGTCTCCTCGCGTTTCTGCTGGGCCGTCGTCGCGGCCTGTTCGATCTCCGTCTGCTTCTGCGCCACGCTGCGCTCGTCATACTTCCGCTGCTCGGTCGCGATCGAACGGGCCAAGTCATCCGCCTGCTGGCGCATCTCGTCATACTTGCTCGGCGGATAGGCATAGCGCCGCGCCGATTCGATCGTCTGCCGCGCGTAGTCCATGGTCTGGTTGGCCGTCGTGAAATCCTCGGCCGCGATCGCCGCCCGGATCTTCTCCTCCGAATCCCGGAAGGTCTTCACTGCCTGCTGCCACAGCAGCTCGTTTTCCTGGACCACCGAATCCACAAGATTCGACGCACCCATGCCCTGCGCCGCGCTCGCCGACGCCGGCGGCGATGCGTACGCCTCGCTCGACGACGACACGCTCACCGATGGCGCTCCCGACGTCGAACCCGCCGGCGAGATGTACTGCGCGTTCACCGTTCCACCCGACGGCGGGCTGCTCGTCATGATTGGCTGCGACGGCGCCGCGCTGCCGATGGGCGTCGCCGGAATCTGCTCCGTCCCACCGCTCACCCGCGCCGGCGGAGAGTAGCGCGGCGCTGACACCGGCGGTGCGGCGGGCGTCATAGTCTGCGGCGTGCTTGCCGGCGGAGTCGAAGTTCGAGGCGCCGGCGTGATGTAGCGCGTATCGATCTCGCCCGGAGGCGGAGCGCTCTTGGCCGGCTCACTGGGCTTGGCTGCCGCGCCGTCGTCCTTGGGCGGTGCCTCCTTCTTTTCGGTCTCCTTTGCCTTGTCGTCGCTCGACGAGAGCGACTCAGCTTCCTTGTCCGCGTCGTCGGCCGGAGCTTCGTCTTCGCTTGGCGGCTCGTCTTCCGGCGGCGGGTCGTCATGGCGACCCTTGGCGCTCGCCAGAACGACGCGAGGCGCACCGGGTGCGATCGCCGACGACTCGACGCGCCGCCCGGCGCCGCCGCCCGTGGTCGGCTGCGGACTCGCGGCCGGCGTCAATGCGCCTACCAGTTCCGCGCGGCGCGCCTGCGACTGCTCCCGAAGCGACTGCCGCGCAAAGGTGTTGCCCGCCGCCAGCGTGTAGTACCGAATCGCGGCTCGCGCGTCCCCGGATTTCTCGGCGTCCCTGGCACGGTCAAAGTCGCGCTGACCCTGGAGTTGCTGCTCGACCGCGTCGTTCGCGTCGCGCGCCGCCTTGCGATAGTCCTCGCGCAGTTTGTCCAGCGCGAAGTCATCTTCGGTGATTGTCCGCAACAGGTTGCGCGCGGCCTCGTACTGACCGGCGGCATACGCGCGTTGGGCGTTGCTCAGCACGGTCTCTGCCGATGGCTCGTCCGCAAACCCGCTCGCGCGGGCAACGACCGATACGACGAACAATGTTCCAATCAAAGCGCGGCGAAGAGTCACGAGGCTTCTCCTCATCTTGTTGGCGGCTAACCCGTTGGGACACGGATCGGCATGCTTACAGGCGTGACACCAATCTTCTTATTGTCGTTGGGGCGGGGCGACCGCTGTCGCCTGCTGGGGCCGCTCGTCCGGTAGGTACTGTGTTGGTGGGCCGAACTCCCCTGCAGGGTTCTGCCCGAAGCGCTCGGAGCATACTGGAAACGCGGACCACGATCAAGCGATTTCCGGGCGTCGACGCGTCCGTCAATCGACCCGTCACCGCAGCACTGTTGCGCGGCCATTTCACATCGCGTCTGCCGCCGGGAGCAGCCCCGCTCGATGACCCATTTTCCAGCCATGCCACGCCTCCAACCCGCGCAGCACCCCTGAAAACGCGGTTCCCCCGCCGCCCGCCAGCCCCCAACCCTACTTCGTCTTGCCCGCCAGCTCCTGTAGTTCTTTGCGCTTCGGATCTAGCGCATCACGGGCGACGCTTCGCTCGTGCAGCCGCCCGTCCGCGGTGTCGACGTACACCAGCGACCCCCCGTCTGCTCCGAGAATGTCAACGGCCGTCGTCCCCGTGTAGTAGTTGACGTTCACGCGACGTTCCTTCTTCGATTTCCCGATCGGCTCGCCCAGCGCCACCGTTTGTACGTCGCGCCGCCAGAGCTTGCTCACCAGACGGTAAATCTCGATCTGTGCCGTGCGTGCTTTCTCATTCACGGATGCAAGATAGAAATAGGTGTCGCTGCGCACTTCAACGGGCGCGCTCGGCGGGGACCATTCCGACACGAGCGTCAACCGCTCCGCGTCCGCGGGATCCTTCATCTCGCCCGGCTCGCCCACGAAGGGGTTCAGAATCTCATACCGAATTCGGTAGACAAATGTCTGTCCGGCCGTCGCGTCGAGGTCCAGCGCGCAGATCGGCATCATCTTCTCCGGCCGCCGCGGATCCTTGCGAATGGGCGGGAGGCCTGCCGCCTGTCGCTTCTCGTCGACCTCCTTCTGCTTCGCCGTCCCTTTCTCGCGCAGGTTCGGCGGAACGCCCTCCTCGCCCAGCGCCGCCTCGAGGAGGATCGCCGCCAAGTCCAGTTCGGGTGGAGTCGACCGCATGGCCTGGTCGGCGAGACTCATCCACTTGTTGAACCGCCGCTCGGGAACCGGCACGACTTTCCGCGCCGCCCGTCCGGCGCCCGGCCTGCCCATCTGCCCCGTCGGCGCCGAAGGCGCGTCCGCTTCATCGCCGACCATCTCCTCCGTCTTCGGGTCACCCTCAATCAGCCAGGGCAGGCGCGGCCGGATTTCCACCGGCGTTTTGCCGACGACTTCCGGCGGCGTCGTCCGCGCGATCTCATCGGCGTAGCGCTGCACCAGCTTGCGGAAGCTGATCAACGCCTCACCCTGATCCGACGACGCGAATCGGCCCTCGGCCGTGAACTGAATCTCCGGCAACTCGATCGGCCGGAACGGAGTCCAAGTCGCAACGTCTTCCCACGGTGCGTTTTCGTCGCCCGCGGGACGGCGCTGCAGTTGGACGCCGGTGATCACCAGCGGCGCGTCAAACTTTCCCGGCCCGTACCCGGCGCGACGGTAAGTCTGTCCCTGCGCCAACAGGTCGAGCTGCGCGGCGACGATCGCGTACCCGCGATTCACTTCGTGCGACTCTCCGCCGGCTTTTTCCATCCCCTCCAGCGGATGCGCTTCCGGAATTCGAAACGTCGCCCGTCCCGCCCGCGCCACCGGCTTCTCCGGCGGCAGCAGTCGCGCCAATTCGTGCTTCTCGCCCGTGTCGCTGCTCCCCGTGTCAATCAGTGTTGCCCCCCACTGGACGATCGGCGCATACCGCGGCTCGATCTTCGCCAGCGCAATCAGTCCGGCGTCCTCGCCCGATCCGAACACCTTGTCGAGGTCGGGGCGCGCCCCACTCTTCGACCCGGTATCCGGCGGATGCTGCCGCGAACCAACGCGCTGCCGGCTCTCGTCCGCCGCTCTCGCCACCGCATCGCAGAGTTCGGCCGGCCCGAGCCCCTCGCCCGACTTGAACGGGCTCAGGACGAGGAAGTACACGACCGCGCCGATCAGAACGAGCCCGCACCCGCCGAGCGTCAACTTCTCGACGTGCTGCTGAATAAAAGTCGCTTTGGCTTTCGGCATTGCCCGCTCCCCTTACTGCCGGCCGTCCGGACGTTGCGCATCGCGCGCGTCCGGCGCCGCCAGAATCGGCTTCAGGGTTTCAGGAATAAACTTCTCGAACACGCTTCGCAGGAAATATCCCTCGAAATCAATCTGCACCCGGGCCACCGGCTCCGGTCCGTACACAAACGGCTGCTGAATCGGATCGGGTGGCATGGCTTCCATCGTCACATTGATCGGAGTGTAGAAATTGATCCGCGCCAGCTCCCGCAACAGCTCCGGAACCGCCCGCACATCGACCACGACGACGAGCTGCATCGGCACGACGAACATCGACTCACTGTTGTTGAGACTTCGAAACGAAGGTGCAAAATCAGTCTTCAGCGTGTTCAACCCGCCGCCCCGCCCCAACCGGTGGGCGATCGCCAGTTTCTGAAGTCGCTTCACGGGCAGATATGCGACCCACACGCGGTCGGCGTGGCCGGCTTTCGTCAGCTCCGCCGCGGCCCGCTCGTTGACCCGGGCCAGTGCCGTCACGATGTCCTGCTGGATCCACAGCGACATCTGCGCCTGCCAGATCTGCTCCGGCGTAGGCGGTTCCGACTGGTCCTTCAATGCGTGCTGACCCAAGGCATCCGCGTCGAGATACATGGAAATGGATCGCGCCCGTTCGATCGATGCCAGGAACGCCGCGTCGTTCTTGAGGATCTCGGCCCGCGACGGGGGCTTATCGCCGGGCTTGGTCCCGGGCTCGGGCGCTTCGGCGTCGATCGCACCCTCCCACAGCGCCCACGCCGGTATGTCCTCCCGCGACCTCGTCTGCTTCTTGCTGCGCAGCATGACGTCGATGCCCAAGACGTCCTCGCGCGACGGCTCCGGACCGGCGTTCAGCCGCCTCGCCAGCCGCGCGATCTGCGTCTTGTATTCGTCGCGGAAGTTGAATGCCGCGCCGGGCGTCGCCGGCTTCGGCAGGACGTCGCGCACGATCGGTTCGCGCGGCTTGCGCGTCACCTTCCCGTCCGCCGAGATCTCCTCTTCAAACGCGTTGAACTCCTGCAGCTCCTGCCCGGCTTTGATCGCCCGGCTTACCTCCTCCTTCGCCTTTTCGAGCTCCCGCTTCTTCGCCTCGATCATCTCCGGATTCGCACCGGTTGAACTCAACGACTTCAGCTTGCCGATCATCTGATCGGGAATCTTCATCTGTTCGTGGATGACATCGCCGCGCAGCACGCCCCACGTCCCCAGACCGACTGCGCCGGCCACCACTACGCCGAAGACGATCACCCGCCACTTTTGCTTCAACATGTCCATTGATTGATCCCGTCGTTCCCGCTGCTGCCTTGTTCCGCTTCGTGTCGCGGTCCGCTAGTCCCGGTCGACCGGCCGGGAAGGTCGCGCCGGCGCTTCGGTCTCCGGCGGCGGCTCGGCCGACGGCTTGGTCGTGGAGCCCGCCTTTGGAATCATTTCGGCCGGCACCGCACCCTTCGCGACGACGATCACCAGCTGAAACGCATAGTCGCCCGTCGTCGATTCGCCCGTCACCGGGTCGATTCCCGCCTTGGGTTTGATCATCTCCACGCTCGGCTTCAGCGTCACTCCACCGGCCGTCGGCGGTGGCCGAATCGGCGCAGCGGGCGACGCCACCCCCGAACGCTCGTCGCGATCGCGCGAAACCGGCGTCGTAGGCGACGCCGGAGACGCCTGGCGCGCCCCGGTCTTTGGCGTTGCCCGATTCAACTTCGGCGGCGGAATCGTTTTCACCCACCAGCTCAAGCCCTTCTGACGACCGCCCGAAATCAACCGACTCGAAATGTCGTCCATCAGCTGATTCGCGTTCGCGGACGTGGTCCGCCCGTCGATGATGAACGTCCATCCGGCCGATGCCCCACCCTGTGCGTTCGGATCGCTCGCTTCACCGCGCGTCGGCGCCTGCACGCTGAATGCCTTGGCTGCGTCGCGCGGGTCGTACTTACATCGAATCTGATCGATCCACACTTCGTTGCGCTTGTTTCGCGGAACCCGCCGCGCCAGTTCGACGTACTCCTCCGAAGACTTCACGTCCCGCAACTGCGGACCCGCCGCCTCCGAAAACACCCGCTGAATCAGATCCATGATCTGCGGGATGACGACGTTCTCCTTCGGCAGCGACACGATCAGGTTGATCCGCCCGCGCTCCGACTCTGCGGTCGCCACCTTTCCGTATTCGGCCTTCAATGTCTCCAGCGCGCCGCCCACCTGCTGCGCATACTCGAGCGGTTTTTCCTTCGACGGCGGCGACGAGTAAAGCTGCATCGCTCGCTCAAGCGGCATCGTCGGCAGATTAGGGTTCGTCACGTTCCCAGCCTTCGCGGCCAGGGCGTTCGATGCCAGCATGTTGCCCAGCCACACCGCGCCGGCCGCCGCCGCGACACACGCCGCGCTGGCCCCGAAGAACACCCGCTTCTTGCGCCACATCTGCTGCCGGACGACCTCCAGCGGCAGCAAGCTCGACGTGATCGTCGTTACACCCAGTCCCTGCAGGGCCGCCCCGTACGCCACGGTCAGCGACACGACCGCGTCCTGATAGGCCGGCGACTTCTGGATCGGCCCCGGCACTGCCTTCGTGAACCCGGCAAACTTGTCGACCTGCAATTGCAGGTTTTGTTGCAGGAACTTCCCCAAACCCGGCAGCAGGAAGGCCCGCCCCATGCCAATCACCCGCTTGATCTCCGCCTGTCGCCGGGTCGATGTATAGAACCCGACCGACTGTTGAATCTGCGCCACCAGATCGGCAAACACCGGCCGCATCGCCTGGAGTATCTGCCGCGCGTACTTGCTGCTCGCTGCCGTGCGCTTCAGGTCTTCCGCCTTCTTGAACGTCAGCTTGAAGCTTCGCACCAGCGCCTCGGTAAAGCTATTCCCTCCCATCGGGATGACGCGCGACCACAGGTTTCCACCCTCGACGATGATCAGATCGGTCGCCACGGCCCCGATGTCGATCAGCAGCGTCGTGTCGCCCGCAAGCTGCCCATCGGTCTTCAGTGCGTTGAACGTCGCCAGCGGCGCCGACTGCGCCAAAATCGGCTCGATCCCTACCGACTGGAAGTGCGCCAGGTGCCCGCGCACGAGCTCCTTGCGAATCGCGAAAATCCCGACCTCGACGTCCGGCGATTCCTTGTCCGAGAAAATCTCGTAATCCCAGACCACCTCGTCCATGTCGAACGGAATCTGCTGCTGGGCCTCGTAGTTCACCATGTCCGGGATTTTTTTCGGCTCGACCGGCGGCATCTTCGCATACCGCGTCAGCGTCATCTGACCCGGCACGGCGACAACCACCGGCTCCTTCCGCACGTCGTGCTTGGCGATCAGCGCCTCGAGCGACGCGCGGATGAGCGACGTGCTATCCGCCTCGCTCGCGGACAGCATCGTCGCGTGCTCGTGAACGAACAGTTCTTGTATTTCGATCTGCTCGCCGGACGGCGCGAGTCGCACCGCCTTCAGAGCCGATTGTCCTAAGTCGATTCCCCAAACCGGAAGCTTCGCTGCCATGCGGCGGGTCTCCAGAGGTCAGGTAGGCATCCGAAATATAGCCCCCGCTCACAACTTCTGCCAAGCGCAGATGGCGCATTTGTGCGTTCGCGCCCCCGAGTTGCTCACAAGTCCGAGTATGATTCCCGCATGACCCCCACCTACCCCCCGGACTACCTCGGACGCGACATCTCGAGTCACTACTCACAGATCGATGAGCCCGCCCGCACCACCCGCGGCCCGAACCAGCTCGAGTTCCTGCGAACCCAACAGACCCTGCTTCGCCATCTGCCGCCTCCCCCGGCGGTCATCGTGGACGTGGGCGGCGCGGCCGGTACCTACTCGTTCTGGCTTGCCTCCCTCGGCTACACGGTGCACCTCATCGACGCCTTCCCCCGCCACATCCAGCAGGCCCAGGCCCTCAACCAGACCGCGCCCTTCAAGCTCGCCTCGGCCGAAATCGGCGACGCCCGCTACTTCGACGTGCCAAACCCTCCGGCCGACGCCCTCCTCCTCATGGGCCCGCTCTATCACATCCAGGAGCGTTCCGAACGCCTCGAAGCCCTGAAGCGAGCCGTCAGGGCCGTCCGCCCCGGCGGCCTCGTGGTCGCCGCCGCGATCTCGCGCTTCGCCTCCCAGCTCGACGGCCTCTTCCGCGGCTTCCTCGACG
>CAZJVS010000007.1:127085-157002 GCA_964549445.1 uncultured Planctomycetaceae bacterium | reverse complement strand
TCATCAGCCGCATCCGTGCTCGCTTTGCCGCGACTGCGTTGGACAGATCGAACGCGAACAGGTAATCGGTCTTCGGGTCAATTCCGTTCACCGCGGCCTGCAGGTACGGCGAAACAAGTTCGCCCCGCGATCCGCTCAGTTGCGCCCAGCGAGTCGTGAATTGCCGATCAGCCGGCGTTAGCGCACCCAGCAATCTCGTGTCTAGTCGCACGAAGTACGCATTGATTGGCGCCCAGGCCGCCTGCTTGTCGCCGATCGTATCCACGAAACCGCGTTCCTTCTTTGCAATTCGCTCCATCGACGGCGCGTTCGACAGCTCGATGACCGACGCCTCCCACACCGGCGTCATCGTAGTCGGCTCGATCCATGACGCGTAAACCAGTTTCTTCGCATCCGGCGGCACGATCAGCGGCTTGGCCGCATACGCGTTCGACAGCTTCTTTTTCCAGTCATTCTTCAACCCGAGGGGACTGGTGACGACGCCGTCCACGTCGATGATCCCGACGGCATTCGCGCCCGGCGGAATCCGCGACAGCAGATCATTCACATCCGCAACGGCGGCGCTGGCGAATACACCAAGAATCGCGATCGCGAATAAGCACCGAGCGATAATCGGGCGGGCCATGTTGTGCTCCTTAATTCAACTGATGATTGCGGGCGAGTCTCAATGCGACAGGCGAGCTCCCTTCGCCGTGCGGTCGAATCGTATCGACGCCCCCGTACACGGTCAACGCCGTCGCGATGGTTGACCGCCTCCCGCCGAAATCGTATCCTTCATGGCTCCTCGCAGGTTGAGTAACACGCTCTCTGGAGTCTGTTCGATGAACGGCAATCGCAAGTGGTTCCTGTTCGCGCTCGCCATCCTGCCCTTTTCAGGCGGCTGCCCCGGAGACGGCAGCAACCCTCCCGGTAGCACACCCCTTGCCGGCCTCTGGTCACTGTCGCGTGGGGCGATTCACCTCACCTTCTCCTGGGCTTCCGGCACCGGCGAAGACATCACCCAGGACTCAGAAACAGGCACGCTGCAACCCGTCGATCTCGACGCATTACCCGACGCACTCAAGCCGCTCGGACAGCAGTGGAACGATGGTCTGGCGGCCTTGAACGACGGCCTCGACAAGGCGTTTCCCCCGGAGGTCATTATTACGTTCCCCCGCTTCGCCACGATTCGCGTCGAGAACCCGACACACCCTGCATCCTCCGGCGAAGGCCTCATTAACGAAGAATTGAAATACCTCTTTGCCGGCGACTGGTCCGGCGCCGGCAATGGCAGCGACCAGGGCGGCGGTGCGATCCTCCAAGTCTCAACCGTCGATGGCCAGTTCGACAAGTCGGCACTGACCACCGCCGGCAAGGTCGCCCGAACGCTGGTCCTCGCCGCCGTCAACGAACAGGGCGGCGCGATCTTGACGATTCAACTCAGCGTCGACTTTACCGGCCAGCGCACTGGCGACGTCCCGGCCGCTCAGCCCTGATCATCCGGTAGCCGCCAGGTCGAGTCGATCGCCGTACCGATGCACGACATACTCGCGCAGTGCCCGATGTTCGCTCCGCGCCAGCGCCGGATCGCCATCCACGATCGCCGCCGCGTCGCGCTGCGCCATCTGCAGTAGCTTGATGTCTGTGATGAGATCGGCCACCTGAAGCTCGGGAATGCCGTGCTGTCGCGTCCCCAGCAACTCCCCCGGCCCACGCAACCGCAGGTCCTCTTCGGCGATCTCAAACCCGTCCGTCGTGCGCACCAGGACGTTCAGCCGCTCATTCTCCGCATCCGCTGCACGATCCATCATCAACAGACAGAACCCCGGCCGCGCCCCCCGCCCCACTCGACCCCGCAGTTGATGCAACTGCGATAACCCGTACCGATTCGCGTGCTGGATCACCATCACCGTCGCCGCCGGCACGTCAATTCCGACCTCGACCACCGTCGTCGAAACGAGAATCGGCGTCCGCCCGGCGACGAACTCGGCCATCACCCGCTCTTTCTCGTCCGCCTTCATCCGCCCATGAATCAGTCCGACGTTCGTCCCAGCAAACACCTCGCGCGCCAGTCGCCGCGACTCGGCCGTCGCCGACTTCAGCGGCAGCGCCTCCGACTCCTCGACCAGCGGATAAACCACGAACGCCTGCTCGCCGGCCGCGACTCGCCCGCGTACAAACGCCCATGCCTCCTCCACCCGCGTCGGCGCCACAGTTCGAGTCACAACCGGCGAGCGCCCCGGCGGCAGCCCGCGGATCGTGCTTACGTCTAGATCGCCAAACACGGTCATCGCCAGCGTCCGCGGAATCGGCGTCGCGGTCATCACCAAGTAATGCGGCGACGGGCCCTTGCACCGAATTGTCATCCGCTGACGCACGCCGAACCGATGCTGCTCATCGACGATCACCAGCCCCAGCCGATTGAACTCCACATTTTCTTCGAGCAGCGCCTGCGTCCCCACCGCAAGGTCCAGCTCCCCCGCGGCAATCTTCGATAGGTTCTCACGCCGCCGCTTCTGCCGCGCGGACCCCGTCAGCAGCGCTCGCCTTACCTTGCTGCCAGCGAGGTACCGATCGAAATTGCGATACAACTGCTCCGCAAGCAGCTCGGTCGGCGCCATCACCGCCACTTGCGATCGATTCGCGATCGCCGTCAACGCCGCATACATCGCCACCAGCGTCTTGCCGCTGCCCACGTCGCCTTGCAGCAGCCGGTGCATGGGCTGGCTCCGCGCCAGATCGGCGCTGATCTCGCCCACCGCGGCTTCCTGTCCGGGCGTAAGCTTGAACGGCAGCCGCGCCCGAATCCGCTCATCGATCGCCGATGTCACCGGCAAAGGCGCCGCGCGATTCCCGAGTCGTCGCGCCCGCCGCGCGAGGACGACCACAAGCTGCAGCGCAAGTAACTCATCGTACGCCAGCCGCTGCCGGGCCGTCTCGACCTCACGCAGGTCCGTCGGCCGATGCATCGCAACGACCGCCTCGCGCCGCCCCGGCAGCCCGCGCTTCGCGATAAACCCCGGCGCGTGCAACTCGCCGAGTAGGTTTGCGATCCGCTGAAGATGCGGTCGCAGCAGCCGCGAAATCATCGCTGAAGGACACTTCGCGGAGCCGGAGTAAACTGGCTCGATCAGCGGCCCGGCGTCCTCGCGCACCGGCTCCGTTTCCGGTTCGAGAACTTCCACTCTTGGGTTCACCAATTGCAGCAACTCATCGAAGAGCTCTACACGTCCGGTCAGCCGCGCCACCAAGCCGGTCTCCAGCCGATCCGCGACGTACCCGGCGTTAAACCATCGCACCGAACAGTGTCCCGTATTGTCCGTGATGGTCGCCCGCACCGATGTCGACCGCCCAAAGCCCTGAACGCGAATCCGAGACAGCCGCCCGATGATCGTGACCGACTCCTCGGGCTCCAGGTGCGCGATCAGCCGCGGCTGGTATTGCTCATGCCGGAACGGAAAATACGTCAGCAGGTCGCCGACGGTCTGAATGCCCAACTCGGCCAGCGCAGCCGCTCGACGCGGCCCGACACCTGGAAGGTACTGAACAGGTGCATCGAGCGCAAGCGTCGGCGCCGCGCCGCGCGCTAGCGGTGCCTCACCCGCTCGACTCGCCGACCGCGTCACGGAATGATGAGTTTCGTGCCCGTCGGCACGTCCTTTGGATCGCGAATCCGATTTCGATTCGCTGCGTAGATCTTGTTCCAGCCCTTGCCGTCACCGTAGTACTTCTGGGAAATTCCCCACAGTGTCTCTCCGCGCTGAACCACGTGCGTGCGAACGCCCGCAATGTTCGGCGGGGGCGGCGCGGGATTCTCCGCCGGTGCCGCGTGTGTCGGTTGCTCTGACGGCGCAGGTGACTGATCTTCAACCGGGTCCGAAGGCCCCCGCGTAACAGCCTCGAGCTTGTTGGGGTCTTCGGACGCAGCCGGCGGCGACGTTGTTCCACCCTTCGGCTGGCTGCACCCCGCCGCCCAGACGCACCCGAACAGGATCAGAATACTTGTCAGTCGCGCTTGGCTCATGGAACGCACCCACAACCTTTCCCCACGTGTGCGAAAATTAGCCCCCCAACACAAGCCCGTCAAACCCCGACACGCCACTCCGCCACACGCCACACTCTGAGCCGCCCCGGATTTCCCGAAAGATTTGCTTGGGTTCAACTTGCAAGCCGCTAGAATGGCCGCCATGGCAACACGTCCCTTTGAGACCTCCGAGCGGCCGACCTCGACGTCCGTCCGCCAACTGTCCGTCTTTCTCGAAAACCGCGTCGGGCAGCTCCTCCGGCTGCTCCAGGTACTTCACGGCACGACCGTCAAAGTCAGGGCTCTCAGCATCGTCCACGCGACCGATTGTGCCGTCGTTCGCCTCATTTGCGACGACACCGATACGGCCAAACGCCTCCTCCGAGACGAGAACTTCGCCCTCAGCGAAACCGAGGTCGTCGCCGTCGAACTCCCTTCCTCCTCGGCTCTCCTGATGGTTTGCGCCGCCCTGCTCTCGGCCGAAATCAATATCAGTTACGTCTATCCCCTGCTCGAGCAGCCCTCCGGCCGCATGGCGATCGCCATCCAATGCGACGACATCCAGACCGCCGCCTCGGTCCTGCGCCAACGCAAATTCCAGCTCATCACCGAAGACGACCTCGGCCCCGGCCCCGCCCGCTGACCGCCCTCACTCGAGTGTAAATCGCTGCACGATGAACGGAAACGTCGTGACATAGAACGCATTTCCGGTGCCGTCTGGATAGAAGCCGCGCGGCCCCCGTACAAATCCGTTAATCATTCGCCGGACCGACCGCTCCGGCTGCTCGACGCCGCCCGCCGGATTCGGCTCGATGGGATAGATCAATACCGCATCCTGCTCGGATGTGTCTTGCCCGAGTACGTAGATTCGGCCCGACGCACCGGCCAGCGCCCGATTCGTCCCCCGTAACTGAGTCAGATTTCGAACGCGCTTCGGTTCCTCCCCCGACACGTCGAAAACTTGAACGCGCTGACCGTCCCGGTCCGTCACGCACAACCGGCCGTACGAATATCCGAGCGCCGTCGGGTGTACTAAGGCGTCCTCCGGCTTCGCGTCGCCCAATTTGAAGAGTCGGACGAATCCGCCGCGCGCATCGAGCTGTTGCACGCGATCATTCGCGGTGTCCGCAACATAGACGCGACCCTTCTCATCCACCGCCACATCCGAAGGAGTATTGAACTCGCCCTCTTTCTTCGACGCCGCGCCCGGCCCGCGCACTGCGTTTCCGACCAGCTGAATCAACTCCGCCTGTTCATACCAGCCGACCTGGTGGTTCCGAGGGTCTGTCATGATCAGCCGCTTGCGATCGTCAAACGCCATCCCGCCGCCCCACGGCTCGTAACCCGGAAATCGCTTGGTGCGAATTCCATAGTCGTCGTGAAACTGGTTGAAATTGCTCTTGACCAACCCATGATCGAGTGGCCCCTGGCGCGAGAACAGCACGATGCCCGGCCGGCTCTCCGGAATGACCGCGAGCGAGACACTCTCGCGCCGCCAGCTCGGCGCGTAGCGCGGCGGCGCAGCCCAACCCTGCCCACCCTGTTTGTCGACCCCCAGCACGGTGAACAGCGTCCCTCCGCTCGGCCCGTCCCCGCGCAGCGGTTCAAGGCCGGTCGTTTCCGACGCGACACCGCCGTGACCGATGCGATCGAGCGGTGCGATATCGACCAGTGTCCAGCCCGCTGCCGCCCGATGCTCCATCGCAAACACTCGATATTCGAGCGCTTCGACATTCTTCCCCGCTGGCCACTGAATCATGCAATCATGCGAGCACGGCTCTTCATAGAAATACTTGGCGCGCACAAACCGTGGCGCCTCCGGTCCGCCTCCGGCCGTGAACAGCGTCGAAATCGGCAGATCATACGACCCCGCCCCGCGGGCCGCGGCGAGGCAAAAATCGAGCACGCACACAAAGTGGTATTCCTCGCACCCATTCTTTCGCAGCCGCGCGAGAAACACCCCGTTCGAACCGTCCGCCGCGATCGCTCCCCACGGACTGGTCGCGCCGTCAGCCGCCCCCGATTCACGCGCCGGCAGCGGAAACCGTCCACCACTGTCCGTCTCCCCCAACACGACCGCCTGGTCGGCAATCGTAGGCCCCCCGGAGTCCGACGGGCCGCGCTGAAAGATCGTTACATCGACGCCCGGCACCGGCCTGCCCGCGCTGTCGAGTATGAGTAGTCCGCACTGCTTCGGCAAGTGCGTCAGGTAGTCGCCCCGTGCCTTCACGGCGCCCGCTTGCCGATCGAGAAACAGTGCATCCAGTTCGCTGAGCAGACCTGCCCCCGGCCCGCGCATTAGGAGTTCGCCGTCCGGCAACCGATACGCGCGCTGAACGAAGTCCCCTGCACTATTGCGAACCATGCACTGCTCAACGGTGGACTCCAGCTTCGCAAGATCGATCAACCCCAACGCCTTCCCGGCCGCCCGGCACAAGGCCCAATCCACGCGATTCGCCGCATCGACGGCTGCGCCGTCTTTCGCCATCGAGGGCACGACGATCACGACGTCACTTCCGAAGCGCTTAGCCAGCGCCTCCATTCCCGCCAAGTCATCGTCTGCTGGCAACGTCGCCTCGCTCGAAATGCTCTGGATTCGCAGCCGTCGCGCGACCCCACCGGGATTCGACGCGTATGCCGACCGTCGAAATAGCTCATTCATCGTGCGAATGTGATATTGCAGCCAGTCCTCCGCACAGAAACTGTCCACAAGGTTGCGTACCGCCCGCATCCCCTCGGCTCGCTCCCTGCCGATCAGAGCATGTACACCCTCCGCCTTCAGGGGCTCGACGAATGTGTTATTCCACGAAACGATCTCGCGATTCTCTTTCTTGACATCAAGCACAATCCGCAGTTCGCCGCCCGTCTTCTCCGACGTCTCCGCCCGCGCCTCCACCACGCGCTCCTCGCCCGCCGCGATCGGCTTCTCGATTCGCCCCGACGCCGCCTCCTTGCCATCGACTTCAACCCGGTAATCGAACGGCTGCGCCGGCGCCCCGCCCGCGTTCAGGACGTGTATCTTCAATCCCGGCGACTCCCCACCGCGCTCGACGTATGCCACCGTCAGATCGGCCAGCGCCGGTCGAGTCGTGACGGCCGCGTCGCGTCGAATTTCGATCGATTCAAGCTGCGACGTCTCCGCCTCCCACCGCCGCCCGCTCGGATCGTAGACAAAAACGCTCGTCCCCCACTCCAGTGATTTGCCGATTCGCTTCTCGCCCGTCCGCAGCGAAACGATATCGCGGTAGCCCGTCCCCGGCTTCTCGCACTCGTAGAGCATCGCGACGCCGCCGGGCATTGTCCCCGGCGCCTCGCCGAACGCCGCCAGCGCTCCTCCCAATACCGCAACCGCGCCGGAAAGAATCCGGAGCATCCGTTCGCGCATGACTTCACCCTCGCGAATACCTCACGTGATCGATCGCGCGTCAGGATAACGCGGCCGCAATCGTTCGGGAAAGCTCTTCCCCGCGTCCGGGCGGATACTTCCCGGCGTTCCACCGGAACCCCAGCCCGTCGCCCCCGCGGCGCGGTATCAGATGAATATGAACATGCTCGACGACCTGCCCGGCCGCTGTGCCGTTATTCTGAAGCACGTTCAGCCCTTCGGCACCCGTCGTGCGAAGGATCGCCGCCGCCAACCGCGGCAACTGCAACGCCATCGACGAAACAATCGCCGCCGGAACATCGACTATGCGGGAAAAGTGTTGCTTGGGAACGAGGAGTGTGTGCCCGTCAGCCAACGGGCCGATGTCGAGAAACGCAAGACAATCCGCGTCCTCGTGAACCTTCAGCGACGGAATCTGCCCCGCGATGATCTTGCAGAATATGCACTCGGCGGCCATGACCGGCCTCCGCGCGACCGACCCTACTCGGCCTTCTTCTTCGGAGTTGCCGCGCTGGCGTCATCGGCCTTCTCAGGCCGCTTGCCGCCCTTGAGCATCCGCAGCCGCTTTTCGGTCCGCTTCCGCCGCAGCCCGGCCGAGCGCCGTACATCGGTCGGTGCGGCCTCCTCGGTCCCGACAAGCTGCAGAATCGCCGTCTCGCCGTTGTCGCCGATGCGATGGTCCGCCAGCCGGATGATTCGCGTGTACCCGCCGGGTCGGTCCTTGTAGCGCGGCGCCACTTCCGTCATCAACCGATGCACAATCGACGTCGCGACGAACGGAAACTTCTTCTTGTTGTACGCCGCGGGCACCGACCCCGTCCGATGCCGCCGGCCGCTCCGGCTCGTCATTACCTTTTGGCGATTGGCCCGGCCCATCCCGTCGTACGCATCCTGGTGCTCGGCGGGAATCACTGCCCGGTCCGACAGCATCGAAATGACTCGCTGCCGCGCGATCAGGGTCGGCTCCCGTGCGATGGTGATCAGCCGCTCGACAAAGCGCCGCACCTCTTTGGCCTTGGGCAGCGTCGTGCGAATCTGCCCGTGCTCAAAGAGGCTCTGCGCGAGATTCCGCCGCATCGCGATATTGTGGGACGATGTCCGCGTCAGGCCTCGGCCCGACAGTCGATGTCTCATGGCACGTCAGCTCCGTCAGGTCGATCCATTCCGAACCGCGGTCTTATCCTTCAACCACCGGCTCGTCTTCTTCGTCATCGTCCGTATCCAACCCGTCATCCATCGACGGCCGGCCGCTCGGCGTCAGCGACAGTCCGATGTCCGACAGCTTCCGCTTCACCTCGCGGAGCGAAGTCTTGCCAAAGCTCCGAAGCTTCAACAGGTCCGGCTCGGTCCAGGCGATCAGGTCGCCGACCGTCGCAATCTTGGCCGAGTCGAGGCAGTTGCTCGCCCGAACCGACAGGTCGAGTTCCGAGATCGGCATGGCGAGCTTCGCCGCCGTATTCTCGTCGACAACCATGGGCGGCGCCGCCGCCTCGACGACGCGCACGTCGGTCTGCACCGCGACGGCCTCGCCCGCGTCCGAATATTGCACGAACGGATTGAGGTGCTTCCGCAGAATCTTCGCGGCCTCGACCAGCGCCATCTCCGGCGTGATCGTGCCCTTCGTCCAGATTTCCATGACCAGCCGGTCATAGTTCGTCCGCTGTCCGACGCGCGTATCCTCCACGCGGTATCGAACGCGCGTGACCGGCGAAAACGCCGAGTCGACCGGGATCACGCCCACGACCTGGTCGCCGGACTTGTTGTCCTCGGCCGTGCGGTAGCCGCGGCCGCCGTCGACCGTGATTTCGATCTCCAGCTTCGCATCCGTCGTTAGCGTCGCCACGAGCTGATCGCCATTGACGATCTCGACCGACGCGTCGCCTTCAAAGCGACTCGCGCGCACCTCGGTCATCTCGCCCTTACGGCCCTGGACGCTCAACTGCATCGTCCGCGGCCCCTCGCCATCCAGCCGCACGATCAGCGACTTGATATTGAGAATGATCGCCGTCACGTCCTCGAGGACGCCCGCGATGCTTGAAAACTCATGCTCCACGCCGGTGATTCGAACCGACGTAACGGCCGCGCCTTCCAGACTCGAAAGCAGGATTCGTCGAAGGCTGTTGCCGACTGTCGTTCCGAAGCCGCGCTCGAACGGCTCAATGAAAAAGCGCCCGTACTTCGGGCTGCTCTGGCTCGCGTCTCGCTGGACGCGCGACGGCAACTCAAGCCCACGCCATCGAATGCGCATTGAATCAGCCTCCCGCGTGTTCGTAGTTCGGCTACCCGCTCCGGCTTCTGCGAGGTCCGCGGAATGGCCCGCGCCCTCCCAGCCAACCGACGGCGGCTTTGTATTGTCAATAAGGGTCGTCATCGGCTGCAGAACTCCACAATCAGGTTCTCTTCGACCGGGATTTGCACGTCATCGCGGCTCGGAAGCGCCTCGACGACGCCCTCCATCTTCTCCGGGTCGACTCGCAGCCACTTCTGAATCGGCCGGTTCGGATCCGCCTCGAACCACGTCTTTACCAGCTTCTTGCTCACCTCGTGCCCGCCGACCGTGACCCGATCGCCCGGCCGAACCGTGTACGACGGACGACGAACCGTCTGCCCGTTCACCTGGTAGTGCCCGTGCAGGATCGCCTGCCGCGCGGCCTTCCGCGATACGGCGAAGTTGAGCTTCAGGATGACGTTGTCCAGCCGCCGCTCCAGCAGCATCAACAACGCCACGCCTGTGTTCTGTGTGGAGCGCTGTGCCTCGTCAAAGACCCGACGGAATTGCGCCTCCAGCACGCCGTAATACCGCTTGACCTTCTGCTTCTCGCGCAGGCGCTTGCCGTACTCCGTGCCCTTCGCACGCCGATACGGATGCATGCCCGGCGGGAAATTCCGCCACTGCTTTTCCATCGGACACTTCGCGGTCTCGCACCGATGCCCCTTGAGCATCAGCTTGATGCCTTCCCGCCGGCAGCGCCGACAAGCTGCTCCCAACAATCGTCCCATGCCACTGACCTTTCTCGAGCCGGGTCTCGTTCGCCCGGCCGTGCATCTCGCTTATACGCGTCGCTTCCGTCGCGGCCGGCAGCCGTTGTGCGGCAGCGGCGTCACATCTTCGATCGACTGAATCCGCAGCCCGCCGGCCTGCAACGCCGACACGGCCGACTCGCGGCCCGGGCCGGGGCCCTTCACACGCACGTCCACTTCCTGGATGCCGAACTTTCGGGCCGCCGACGCGCACGTCTCCGCCGCGCGCTGCGCGGCAAACGGCGTGCTCTTTCGCGTGCCCTTGAACCCCACGGTCCCAGCCGACGCCCAGCACAGCGTCGCGCCGCTGGTGTCCGTGATGGTGATCATGGTGTTGTTGAACGTCGCCCGGACGTGAACAATCGCCCGTGAGACGCTTCGCCGCTGCTTTCGTTTGCCTACCGTCTTGCCCAAGGCCGTATCTCCTGCTGCCGCCGTCCGCCTCGCGCGGACACTGCGGGTTTAGTGCCGCAATTCCTTCACGCCCTTCTTGCCCGCAACCGTCTTCTTCGGACCCTTGCGCGTCCGGGCGTTCGTTCGCGTTCGCTGACCGCGTACCGGCAGGCCGCGTCGATGGCGATGGCCACGGTAGCATTGAATGTCCCGCAGCCGCGCGATGTTCTGCTGAATCTGCCGGCGAAGCTGACCCTCGACGACGTATGTCCGGTCGATCACGCCTGCGATCCGGCTGACTTCGTCTTCCGTCAGGTTCTTCGCCCGCACGTTCGGATCGATGCCCGCCTCTTTGAGGATATCGCGCGCGTTCGACGGCCCGACGCCGTAGATGTAGCGAAGCGCGATCTCGATCCGCTTGTCGTTCGGTAACTCTACACCCGCGATACGTGGCATCGTCTCACCTCAATCCGGCTGTCGCCCGATCAACCCTGCTTCTGCTTGTGTCGCGGGTTCGTGCAGATCACGCGCACGACGCCCCGTCGCTTGACAATCTTGCAATTCTCGCAAATCCGTTTCACGCTGCTGCGAACTTTCATGGTCGCCGACTCCGCTATCGTCCGTCCGTCAATATGTCGATTCCCGTCGCCGTCACCGCGACCGTATGCTCAAAATGTGCCGCCCAGCGGCCATCCTTCGTTACCTGCGGCCAGCCCGTCGAATCGCTCGACTTCACGCCCGGACTGCCCATCGCCACCATCGGCTCGACCGCCAGCACCATGCCCGGCCGCAACTCGAAGTCGCTCTTGAGTTGCTCACGATCCGTGTAGTTCGGCACCTTCGGGTCCTCGTGAAGCTCCCGACCGATGCCGTGCCCGACGAACTCGCGAATCACCGAGTAGCCGTTGCCTTCGACATATTCCTGTATCACGCGGGCGATCTCGCTCCACCGCCGGCCCGGACGAATCTCGGCCAGTGCCATGTCGAGCGATGCCGACGTGACGTCCAGTAGTTTCTGCGCACCGGCGTTGATCGTCCCGACCGGAAGCGTCGTCGCCGAATCGCCGCAATAGCCCTTCAGCCGCACGCCGCAGTCGATGCTCACGATCTCGCCGGCCTTCAGCTCGCGCGGCCCGGGGATGCCGTGAACAACTTCCTCGTTCACGCTGACGCACACCGCCGACGGAAACGCGATTCGTGCCGACGGAATGCGGACACCGCGAAACAGCGCCTCGCCACCGTGCGACTCGATGATCCGGTCGGCCGCCAGCCCGAGTTCAGCCGTTCGCACGCCCGGCCGAACCATTCGCCGCATTTCCTGCAGCACCTCGAATACGACCTTGCCCGCGGCGCGGATCAGTTCGATCTCGCGCGGACTCTTCAGTTCGATCCGCCCGGACGCGACCGGCTTGCTCCGAGACCCGAAAATTCCGCTCAATCGCTTCATCCGCGGCCCTGGCACTTCGCCACGATTCGGGCGAAGACCTCGTCAATCTCGGCATTTCCGTCGATCGCAACCAGCACGCCGCGGTTGCGATAATAGTCGATCAGCGGCCGCGTTTCCGCGTGGTAGGTCGCCAGTCGCTGGCTCACCACCTGCGGTTCATCATCTTTTCGCCGCACCAGCGCCGTTCCGCACGCATCGCAGAATCCCGGCCGCTTCGCCGCCGAGTACACCTCGTGGTACACGCGCCCGTCCTTCGGGCAGGTCCACCGGCCGGTCAATCGTTGCGTCACGATCTCGTCATTGACGACGATATTGATCGCACGTTCGATCGGCTGTCGAATCTCCGACAACCGCGCGTCCAACCCTTCCGCCTGCGGAATCGTCCGCGGAAACCCGTCCAGTACGAATCCGGCCCGGGCCTCCGCCGCCGTAATCCGGCCGATCATCATCCGCAGGATGACGTCATCCGGCACCAGCTTTCCGCCATCCATGTATTTTTGGGCCAGCTTGCCCAGATCCGTCTGGGCCTGGCGTTCCGCTCGAAGTATGTCGCCGCTCGACAGGTGCATCACGGCCAACTCGTTCGCCAGCCGGCTCGATTGCGTGCCTTTGCCGGCGCCCGGCGGGCCGAGCAGCACCAGTCTCACGAGTAGGCTCCCTTGATCCGAGGTCCGCTGCCGCCGCTGCCGCCCGGACCACCGCCATCGAGAAAGCCCGCGTAATTCCGCATGATCAGGTTCGCCTCGATGCGCTGCACCAGATCGAGCGTTACGCTGACCACGATCAACAAGCCGGTGCCGCCCAGGAACGACGTCACCAGCATGGGAATATTCATCATCTCGCCGATGAGCTGCGGCACCAGCGCGATCAGCGCCAGGAATCCGGCGCCGACGTACGTAATTCGCGTCATGACCGTTTCGAGGTAGTCAGCCGTTCGCCGCCCCGGTCGCAGACCCGGAATGAAACTGCCGTAGTCGCGAAGCTGGTTGGCCATCTCCTTCGGCTGGAACTGCACCGTCGTCCAGAAGTACGCGAAGAAGTACACCATCGCGATGTAAGCCGCCGCATACACGAAGCTGGTGCGATCAAACGAATCCGCCAGCAGCGAGAAGAAGGACCCGCCGAACGAAGTCGCCAGCCACCGGAATAGCATCGTCGGAAACAGCAACAGCGAGCTGGCGAAGATGATCGGCATGACGCCGCCATGATTCACGCGCAACGGCAGGTACTGCCGCTGACCGCCATACACCCGCCGGCCTCGCGTCTGCTTCGCCTGCTGAATCGGAATTCGTCGCTGCGCCTGCGTGATCAGGATCGCCCCGGCTACGACTCCGACGAACGCCAGGATCAGGAAGATGACCTTTGCCGGGCCGATCTGGCCGCTGCCGCCCGAGCCGACCGTCGTCGTCGCATTCTGAATCAGGTACAGGATCGCATTCGGCATGCGCGACACGATGCCCGCCATAATGATCAGGCTGATACCGTTCCCGATGCCGTATTCGTCAATTTGCTCGCCCAGCCACATCAGGAACAAGCATCCCGCCGTCATGCCGACCAGGCCCATCGCCCAGAACGTCAGCGTTCCATTGAATTCGGGATAAACCAGCTTGCTCCCCTGCATGTAGCGGAGCCAGAACATGCCTTGGATCAGGCACAGAGCAACCGTCGCATATCGCGTGTATTCCTGGATCTTTTTCCTACCGGCCTCGCCCTCTTTCTGCAGTTTCTCGATCGACGGCACCACCGTCGCCAGCAACTGGAAGATGATGGACGCCGAAATGTACGGCATGATGCCGAGCCCGAAGAGCGTGCTCTGTTGCAGGTTCCCGCCCGTGAACATCGCGAAATACTCGCTCAGTTCGTTGAGACTCGACTCCTCGGACGAAGTCTCGAAATGGTGCCGGAGCTGTTCCTGGTCCACGCAGGGAATCGGCACGTAGAACCCGATCCGATACACGCACAGCAGCCCGAGCGTGAACAGAACCTTGTTCCGAAGGTCCCGGATCTTGAAGATGTTCAGAAATGCTCGAAACATTCCAGCTCTCACCGCGACGGTTGTCCCGCCGCGAATCGCCTATTCCGGATTCTCGTTCGGCTTACCTTCGCGTGGCTTGTCGTGGCCCTTCGCATCACCGTGGGGCTTATCCCCCGCCGGCTTGCCCTTCGCCTTCGCTTCGCCCTTCGTCTCGCCCGCGGGCTTGCCTTCGCCCTTGGCCGGCTTGCCCTCGCCCTTCGGCGCCTTGCCTTCCGGCTTGCCCTCTTCCTTCACCGGGCGCTCGGGCGGCCGCCGCACAAACTTCTTCTTCGGCTGCGGCCCGAGACGCTTGATCGTCCCACCCGCCGCTTCGATCTTCTTGGCCGCTTCCTTGCTGAAGCGCTCTGCTTCGACCGTCAGCGCCTTGCTAACCGTCCCGTCACCCAGGATCTTCACGGGACCGTCGGTCTTGTGAATCAAGCCCGCCGTTTTCATGGTTGCCGCGGTGACGTGCGCCTTATTGTCGAACGTCGCGTCCAGGTCGCCGACGTTGACGATCTGGTACTCTGTCCGGAACGCAAAGTTTGAAAAACCGCGCTTCGGGAGACGCCGGAAAATCGGCAGCGATCCGCCTTCGTACAGCACGCGTGCGGTCCAGCCCGTCCGCGCCCCGCAGCCCTTCGTGCCGCGACCGCTCGTCTTGCCCATTCCGCTGGCTTCGCCGCGGCCCACGCGCTTCCGCTTTCGATGGGCGCCGGCCGCTCGCGTAATCTCTGTGATATTCATGGCTCACTCTCGTCCGTTCAACCGGCCAGCGACACGCCGCGCAGCGCCTCGACCGACTCCCCGCTCCGCAGCCGCGTCAGTCCATCGATGACCGCCTTGGCCGCATTCTTCGGACTTGTCGATCCGTACAGCTTCGTCAGACAATCCTTCACACCGGCGAGCTCGAGGATCGCTCGCACGCTCTCGCCGGCAATCAGCCCCGTTCCTTCCGACGCCGGAATCAATCGAACCCGGCTCGCGCCGAAATGCCCGGTGATCTCGTGCGGAATCGTCGAGCCGACAAGCGTCACCCGCTTCATGGCCGCCGACGCGTGCTTCCGGGCCTTGTCGACCGCCGGCGGCACTTCGCGCGCCTTGGCGTAGCCGATCCCCACGCGTCCGCGTCGATCGCCCACCGCCACCAGCGCTGCAAAGCTGAATCGCCGGCCACCCTTCACGACCGCCGCGCAGCGATAGACGCGAATCACGTTCTCGTCCAATCCGCTGCCGCTGTCGTCTCGATTGCGGCCGCCGCCTCCCGATGTATTCATCCGACTCATGCTGTTCCTCGCTCGGCCCGCTTCGGCCGAATCGCTCCTTGTCAGAATTGCAGGCCCGATTCCCGCGCTGCTTCCGCGAGCGCCTGCACGCGGCCGTGATAGCGATATCCGTTGCGGTCAAACGCCGCCATCCGGATGCCCTTCATTCGTGCCCGCGCCGCCAGCGTCCGTCCGACAATGGTTGCGGCGCCCTTGTTTCCGCCGGATTTGACCTCGCCCGCGAGATCTTTCTCCCGCGTGCTCGCCGCGCAAACCGTCCGTCCCGCGTGGTCGTCGATCAACTGCGCGTAAATGTGCTGGTTGCTGCGAAACACCGTCAGCCGCGGACGTTCGGCGGTCCCGGTCACGTTCCGACGCACACGCAGCTTACGCCGCTCGCGCCGCACCGATTTGCGTTTCAAACTGTTCATCGCTGCACCAACTCGCGCCCTTAGCTTCCGGCTCCGCCGGCTCCGGCGAACGCCTTGCCCGCCTTCCGGCGAATCTGCTCGCCCGCAAAGCGAATGCCCTTGCCCTGATACGGCTCGGGCGGTCGCAGGTCCTTGATCGTCCGGCAGAACTGTCCGACGACCTGCTTGTCCGGTCCCGTCACCGCGAACTTCGCCGGGGTCTCGTTACCTTTCGTCGCCGGCACTTCAATTTCAATCTTGACGCCCGCCGGAATCGACAGATCCACCGGATGCGCAAAGCCGAGCGTCAATTGAAACGAGCTTCCCGCCACCTTGCAGCTATAACCCGTTCCGTAGATCTCCATCTTCCGCGTGTAGCCCTGCGACGTCCCGACCACCATGTTGTTGATCAGCGCCCGCGTCGTCCCATGCAGCGCGCGGTGTTGTCGCGTGTCGCCGTCACGCTCAATCTTCACGACCTTATCCTTCTCGTCGATCGCCACCTTCACGCCGGACGGGTACGTCCACGTGAGCTGGCCCTTCGGTCCGGCGATCTTCACGAGGCGCTGCTGCACCTCGATCTTCACGCCCGACGGAATCGCGATGGGTTTCTTGCCGATCCGAGACATTAGTACACCGTGCAAATCAGTTCGCCGCCCACATTCAACTTCCGGCACTGCCGGTCGCTCAGGACGCCGCGATTGGTCGAGACAATCGAAATTCCCATGCCGTTCTGCACGCGCGGCAGGCCTTCGACGCCCACATACAGCCGCCGGCCGACCTTGCTTTCGCGCTTCAAGACGGTCATCAAGGGCTCGCCCTTCGGACCGTACTTCAACTCGACGCGGATCTGACCCTGCGTCGCATCTTCAACCGTGTCGAATCCGCGAATGTAGCCCTCGTCCTTCAATACTTGGCAAATGTTGCCCGCAAGCTGGCTCCGCCGCAGTCGGACCTCTTTCGAGCCGTTCCGCACCGCATTGCGAATCCGCGTCAGCACATCGGCAATCGGGTCGCTCCACATACTCTCACCAACTCGCCTTCCGCACGCCCGGCAGCATGCCCGCGTGCGCCATGTTCCGGAAGCAGATGCGGCACAGACGGAACTTGCGATACACGGCCCGCGATCGGCCGCACTGGGAACATCGCGTATACGCCCGCACCTTGAACTTGGGCTTGCTGTTCGCCTTGTTGACCCACGCCTTCGTTGCCATTCGCCCTCGTGCTCCTGCCCGGCCTTACTGCCGGAACGGCATGCCCATGTGCTTCAGCAGCGCCAGACTCTCCTGGTCGTTCTGCGCGGTCGTCACGAACGTGATATTCATGCCTTGCTGGAACTCAACCTTGTCGGCATCGACCTCCGGAAACACCGTCTGCTCCGTCAGGCCCATGTTGTAGTTGCCGCGCCCGTCGAATCCCTTCGGGTCCAGCCCTCGAAAGTCGCGAACGCGCGGGATCGTCGTGCTGATCAGCCGGTCCATGAACTCGTACATCCGCTTGCCCCGAAGCGTTACCTTGAGGCCCGTGTCCATGCCCTTCCGCAGCTTGAAGTTCGACACGCTCTTCTTCGCCTTGCACACCAGCGGCAGCTGACCGGTGATCGCCGCCAGTTCCTTCCGGGCGCTCTCGAGCCGCTTGCGCTCCGCGATGGCCTTGCCCAGCCCCATCGACACCACGATCTTCTGAATTCGTGGAATCGACATCGGGTTCTGCCGCTGAAACTGCTGCTTCAGGGCGGGGAGTACGTCTTTCTGATATTTGTCAAACAACCGGGCCATGTTCGCGTCTCGTTGCTCTTACTTTGCCTTCTTTGCTGACACGTCGCTCAGAACCGTTCCGCCGTGCGTCACGCGCTGCTTCGAACCGTCCTTCTCCATCTGAAATCGCACGCGCGACGGCTTGCCCGTCTTCGGGTCGACCGGCAGCACCTTCGAAATATGAATTGGCGCTTCCTTTCGGATGCGTCCGCCCTGTGGGTTCTGACGACTCTGTCGCAGGTGGCGATACACCAGGTTCACGCCCTCGACGAACACCACGTTCAGCTTGGGGACCACCCGCAAGACCTTTCCGGTCTCGCCGCGGTGATCACCGTTGATGACCGCTACCGTGTCGCCCTTTTTGATCTTTGCCGCCATCGCCGTTTTCCTCAGACGACTTCCGCCGCCAGCGAAACAATCTTCATGAACCCGCGCTCGCGAAGCTCTCGTGCCACCGCTCCGAAGATTCGCGTCCCGCGCGGATTGTTCTCCGCGTCGATGATCACCGCCGCGCTTCGGTCGAACCGCACGTAGCTGCCGTCCGGCCGCCGCACCGGCTGCGCCGTCCGAACCACCACGCACCGCACCTTTCGTCGCGTGCTCCGCTCCTTGCGGTTGTTTCCAACGTAATACTCGCTGTTCGGCAGCGCCTTCTTCACAGTCCCGACGAAGATGTCTCCGACCGTCGCCGTCTTTCGCTGAAATCGCCCGGTGGCCGTCGAACCCTTCAGCACCTGGATCACCTGCACCACCTTGGCGCCGGTGTTGTCCGCAACGTCGAGTTCTGTTTCTGCTTGAACCATGGCGCCGCTACTCCTTGCCTCGACCGCGCGCCACGATCCGCACGAGCCGCCACGTCTTCGTCTTGCTGAGCGGCCGACACTCGGTCACTTCGACCCGGTCGCCGGTCTTCGCTTCGTTCTTTTCGTCGTGCGCGTGCAGGGTCGTATGCCGCCGCAAGTACTTCCCGTACTTCGGCATCTTCTCAAGGTGCTCGACCAGCACCTTGATCGTCTTGTTCCGCACGTCCGACGCCACGATGCCAGTCAGCATCCGGCGGTGCTTGCGTTCCATGGTCGCTGTCGTCGTCATATCGCCTGCCAACTATGCCTTCGTTGCCTTCTTCGCCCGAGCCGGCTTCTTCGTCGCCGCCCTCGGCTTTTCGGCCTTCGCCGCCGGGGCCGCTGCCGCCGCCTCTTGCGGTGACGCCGCCTTCTCGTGCTTCGCCGCGCCCGCCAACTCCTTCTCTCGCATGATCGTCAGCAGCCGCGCGATGTCGCGCCGGGTCTTGCCGAGCTGTGTCGGGTCGGCCAGCTTCTCCGTCACCGCCTGCGCCCGCAGGTCGAACAGGTGCCGCTCCAGTCGCGTGATCTCCGCGTGGAGATCGTCTCGCTTCATCTGTCGCATGTCGGCCGTCTTCATCGTTGCCGCTCCGCTCGCGTCCGTCTCAAATCGCCTGTCGCCGTCGCACGAACCGGCATCGCACCGGCATCTTGTGCGCCACCCGCGACAGTGCCAGCCGTGCGATGTCCTCGCCGACGCCCGACACTTCGAACATCATCGTTCCCGGCTTCACCACGGCGCACCAGAACTCCGGCTCGCCTTTGCCGCTTCCCTGTCGCACTTCCAGTGGCTTTCCGGACACCGACTTGTGCGGAAAAATCCGCGTGAGCACCCGGCCTTCGCGCTGCAGAAAGTGGGCCAGCGCCACGCGCCCGGCCTCGATCTGCCGCGCCGTCACCCAGCCCGGCTCCAGCGACTGCAAACCGTACTCGCCGAAAGCGACGTAATTGCAACTCGTCGCGTTGCCCTTGATGCGGCCGCGCTGGTGCTTTCGATACTTAACTCGTGCCGGCATCATTGCCATGGCCGAACTCCCGTCCTCTTTCCGTTACAGCCGTCGCCGTCGTTGACCGACCAGCGCCGTGCTTGGCAGCTCTGCTTCCGGCGTCTCTTCGCCGTACCGACCCAGGTACAGCCACACCCGCACGCCGATCGTTCCGTAGGTCGTTCGAGCAATCGCGTAGCCGTAATCGACTCGCGCCTGCAACGTTGCCAGCGGAATCGATCCCATCTTCTGCGTCTCGACCCGAGCCATTTCCGACCCGCCCAGGCGGCCCTTCGCGATGATCTTGATTCCGCGCGCCCCGGCCTGCATCGCCGTCTCGCACTTCTGCTTCATCACCCGCCGGAAGCTCGCCCGCTTCTTGAGCTGCTCCGCGATGTTCTGCGCCACCAGCGGTGCGCTCAGGTCCGGATTCTTGATCTCGAAGATGTTCACCGCCACTTTGCGGTCGATCAGGTTCTCAAGCTCTTCCTTCAGCTTGTCGACCTCGGCCCCCTTCGGCCCGATCACCAGTCCCGGCCGCGCCGTGTGAATGATCAGCTTCACCTCGTTGCGCGTCCGCTCGACCTCGACCTTGGCACATCCGGCGTACGGCGGCGTGTTGTTCAGCTTCTTCTCGACCAGGCGGCGGATCTTCAAATCCTCGCCCAGGAACTCGTGATACGCTGCCTTCGGCGCGTACCAACGCGAGCGCCACTCCTCGGTGATGCCGACCCGAAAGCCGATTGGCGAAATCTTCTGACCCATCGTTACCTCGGCCCTTCTCCGACCGTCACCACCACGTGGCTGGTCCGCTTCAAAATCCGATGCGCTCGTCCGCGGTCCTTCGGCTGAAAGCGCTTGATCATCGGACCGCCGTCGACCCGCGCCGTGTGCACAAACAGCTTCGAGACATTTGCTTCCTGCTCGTCCGCGTCGGCCATCGCCGCTCGCAGCACCTTCTCCACGATCACGCTTCCGCGCTTCTTCGTGAACTTCAGCAGGTCCAGCGCCTCGTTAACGTGACGCCCGCTGATCAGCGACGTCACCAGCCGGATCTTGCTCGGGCTGATGCGCGCGAAGCGGTGTATCGACGTAAACTCGCTCTTCTTCGTTTTTTCTGCTACGTCAGCCACGAATCACCGTGCGATTCACGCCTATCCTGCCGCCGGCGCCGCCTCTTCCTTCTTCACGCCCGAATGGCCGCGGAAGATGCGGGTCAGCGAAAACTCGCCCAGCTTGTGACCGACCATGTCCTCGGTCACAAACACCTTGGCAAAACCCTTCCCGTTGTGAACGTCGAACGTCCGTCCCACGAACTCGGGTACGATCATGCAGCGCCGCGACCAGGTCTTGATCGCATCGCGACTGCCCGTCTCGACCGCCTTCTGAACCTTCCGGAACAGCTTCGGATCGACGTACGGCCCTTTCTTGACACTGCGTCCCATCGACGTACCTCGTTACTTCTTCTTGCCCGGGATCGAAACCAGACCGTACCGAACGCTCATCCGACGACGCAGAATCCGCCGCGCCGACAACCTCCGCGGATTTCGCGTCCGGCCGCCCTTTGCCAGTTTGCCCGTCGGGCTGCACGGATGCCGCCCGCCGCCCGATCGGCCTTCGCCGCCGCCCAGCGGATGCGCCACCGGGTTCTGCGCGACGCCGCGGACATGCGGTCGCATGCCGCGATGCCGGCTACGTCCCGCCTTACCCCAGCGAATATTCGCGTAATCCGAGTTCCCCAGCACGCCGATTGACGCCCGGCATTCGACCCGCACCTGCCGGATTTCGCCCGACGGCAGCGTGATCGTCGCCCAGTCACCCTCGCGGGCCATCAATCGTGCCGCGCCGCCGGCCGAGCGCACCAGCTTGCCGCCCTGCCCGGGCGTCATTTCGACATTGTGGATTTCCATGCCCACCGGCATATGCGCCAGTTGCATCGCGTTGCCGACCTTTGGCTCGACGTTGTCGCCGTTCTCGATGGTCGCCCCGACCTTCAATCCCGCCGGCGCCAGAATGTATCGCAGCTCGCCGTCGCCGAATCGTACCAGGGCGATGAAGCAGTTCCGGTTCGGATCGTACTCGATCGACTCGACGCGGCCCGCGATGCCGTCCTTGTTTCGCTTGAAGTCAATTACGCGGTACAGCCGCTTGTGCCCGCCGCCGCGAAACCGCGACGTCGTGAACCCTTGGTTGTTCCGGCCGCCCGTCTTGGGCAGCGGCCGAAGCAGCGACTTCGCCGGCTTCCGCCGCTTGTCGCTGATCTCCGCGAAGTCGTTGACGCTGCTGAAGCGGCGTCCGGCCGACGTCTTCTTGTAGATTCTGATGCCCATGGCTCACATCCCGGCCCTTCGGCCGCGTCAACCCTTAGAACAAGTCAATGTGATAGTCCGGGTGCAGCACCACCACCGCTTTCTTGGCGTCCGGCGTCTGGCCGATGTGGTACTTGTGCCGGCGGCTCTTGCCCGCCCGCACGCTCGTCCGAACATTGACAACCTTCACGTTGTAAATCTTCTCAACCGCCAGCTGAATCTGCGACTTGGTCGCGTCGTTGTGAACCTGAAACGTGTACGAGCCGCCCCGCCCCTCGCGCGATCGCGATTCCGGATGCGACTGGCTCGTCTGATGCGTGCTCTTCTCGGTGACGAGCGGCCGAATGATTGTCTGGTAGATATCCATGGCTCGTTCCTACGCCGTCGCCTTTGCCGACGCGCCGCTCATCAGCGAGCGAAACGCGTCCCGCACAAACACCACCTTGCGATTTCGGAGCACGTCGTACGCGTTGATCTCCGCCACCGGCTTGATCACCAGCGTCGGGATGTTTCGCCCCGCCCGCCAGATCATCTCATTCTGAGCGCTCACCGCCAGCAGGCAGCCGTCCGCCGCCTTCAGGGCCGTCAGCACGCCGTGCATTTTCTTCGTCTTCGGCTGGTCGAGCGAAAGCTGGTCCAGGATCACGGCCCGGCCGGCCTCAAACTTCGCCAGTAACGCCGAGTCCCGCGCTGCGCGCCGCATTCGCTTCGGCAGGTCGCGCGAAAAATCGCTCGGCCGACGCGGGAATGCCCGCCCGCCGCCGCGCCGTGTCGGGGTCCGCAGTGGGCCGACGCGGGCATTGCCCGTGCCCTTCTGCCGGTACAGCTTCCGATTGGCCCCATCCACCTCGGCGCGGCTCTTCTGCTTCACCGTGCCCTGTCGCTGGTTCGATCGATACGCGACGATCGCCTGCTTCAGCAGCGCCGTGCGGACCTTGCCGCCCAGCGCCTCGGGATCGACCTTCTCCGATCCCACCTGCTTGCCCGTCATGTCGAGAACTGGTACTTCGATCATCGCTGCACGTTACTTCTTCCCGGCCTTCGACTTCTTCGTCTTGCTCTCGCGAACCACGACGTACCCGCCGCGCGGCCCGGGGATGGCGCCTTCGATTACCAGAATGTTCTTGTCTTTATCTACCTGGATGAGTCGCTGATTGCGTGCCGTGCGGCGTGCATCTCCCATGTGACCGGCCATGCGCTTGCCCTTTTTCACCGAACGGCCGCGGCCGCGATCGCCCGCCATGCCGCCGATGCCGCCCGGCGAACGGTGCTTTCGCTCCGTTCCGTGCGAGCCCGGCTGTCCGCCGAAGTGGTGCCGCTTCATGACGCCCTGAAATCCGAAGCCGCGCGTCGTGCCGATCACGTCGACATATCCGATCCCGCGCTTCTCGAACTCCTCGACCGTCACCACGTCGCCCTGCTTCACATCCGTCGCCGCCGTCAGCCGAATCTCCCGCACGAATCGCTTCGGCGTCGTCCCGGCCTTGCGGGCATGCCCGATCGCCGGAAACTTCGACCGGCTCGGCTTCACCTCGTCAAACCCGAGTTGCACAGCGTCGTACTGATCGTGCTCCTGCGTGCGCACCTGCAGCACGGTGCACGGACCGGCCTGCACCAGCGTCACCGGCACGGATGCCCCTTCCGGGTCGAAGACCCGTGTCATCCCGATCTTTTTTCCCAGCATCGCTGCGATCATAAAGAAACCGCTACCCTGCCCGTTCATCGACGAGCGTTTTCAACTCGTGGCCCGCGCGATCCTGCTCACGCGGCAACATGTCGCTTAGTAAGGTCGGCGAACGCAGGCGATCCGGCGAGACCGCTCTTCGGATCGCTACGCCTTGATTTTGACGAACACACCCGCCGGCACCACGAGCCGGTTCAGGGCTTCCACCGTTCGCGCCGTCGGCTCGAAAATATCGATCAGCCGCTTGTGCGTACGAATCTCAAACTGCTCTCGTGACTTCTTGTCGATGTGCGGCGAGCGCAACACCGTATAGCGCTCGATCCGCGTCGGGAGCGGCACAGGCCCCTGCACGCGCGCGTTCGTTCGCTTCGCGTGGTCGACGATCTCGCGCGCCGAAGCATCCAGCGAGCGGTAGTCGTAAGCCTCCATCCGGATTCGTATCCGATTGTCCTTCACTGGCGCTCCCGTCTCTGCGATCGTTTGTCTCGTCCGGTTCGCTCAATGAACCGGGTCGTCAACTATAACACGTGTTAGGAGTGTGTCAACAACTTGCCAGTACGCGACATAGCAACCGTTCACGACCGATGACATCAACCTACACCCCACCTGCGCCGGCTCCCTAACCTGCCTGTTAATAACCAGTTAAGAACCGCTCTACACAAAATGCCAGAACCCCGGCCCGTCGCCAATCTCACAGCTTGCCGGTATTAGCGCATTCGCGGTTCGCCCGCCCGCAGCGTGGCTTCCCTTTCCTTGTTCGCCCCCGACCACACCTCTATAGTGCGTTCCAACGCGGAGTGTTGAACCGCCCCTGGCACGGAATCTGCTAGTGTCCGGCCCCAAATCCGTAATGATTCTCGGCTCCACCGGCTCCATCGGCCGCAGCGCCTTGTCTGTCGCCGAGAACCTCCCTAATCAGATCAAGATTGTCGCACTAGCCGCCCATTCCCAATGGGAGCGACTTGCCGACCAGGCCCTCCGCTTTCGCCCGAGCGCTGTCGCAATTGTCGACGAACGCGCCGCCGGACCTCTCCGTGACCGCCTGAGTCTCGAAAATTACCGTCCCGCCGTCCTCTCCGGCCCCGACGCCCTCGATCGCCTCGTGCGTGAAGTCTCCGCCGATTTCCTGCTTGCGTCCGTCGTTGGCGCCGCAGGCCTGCCCTCCACGCTTCGCGCCGTCGAGCGCGGCATGACCATCGGCCTCGCCAACAAGGAAACCCTCGTCGTCGCCGGAAGTCTCGTCGCCCCCTCGGCCGTGCGTCACAACGCCACCATGATCCCCGTCGACAGCGAGCACTCCGCCATCTTCCAGGCCATGCACGCCGGCAAGCATGCCGAGGTGGACAAGGTCGTCCTCACGGCCTCCGGCGGCCCCTTCCGCACTTGGACGTCCGACCAGATCCGCAAGGCAACGCTGGAAGACGCCCTGAAACACCCCACCTGGCAGATGGGACCGAAAATCACAATCGATTCCGCCACAATGATGAACAAGGCCCTCGAAATCATCGAGGCCAAATGGCTATTCAACATTCCGCCCGAGCAGATCGAAGTCGTCATCCATCCCGAGTCGATCATTCACTCAATGGTCCAGTTCCGTGACGGCTCGATGATGGCCCAGATGGGCGCACCCGACATGCGCACCCCGATTCAGTACGCCATGACCTACCCCGACCGCCTCGTCGGTTGCGCCGAGCGACTCGATCTCCGAACCATGCAACGCATGCACTTCGAGCCACCCAACCAGGATCGCTTCCCCGCCCTGCGCCTTGGTTACGAAGTCGCTCGCCGCGGAGGCACCGCCGGCGCCGCCCTCAACGCCGCAAACGAAGCCGCCGTGGACGCCTTTCGCAACAACAAGCTACCATTCCACGAGATTGTCCCATGCGTCGAGGACGTCCTGACGCGCCACCGTTTCCTCGACAACCCCACCCTCGAACAGTTAATGGGAGTGGATGAGTGGGCGCGGGCCGCCGTCGCCGATAGATACCGGTAGGTCAGACACCCGAGTGGACTCGGACCCAGGAAGGCAGAATGCTTAACCACACCGATTGGCTCAACCCCCTGCCCCTCGCCCAACTCCAGGTACCCGAATGGGTCAGCGGTGCGGGCAACCTGCTGCTCGTCCTCGCCGGCTTCTCAATCGTTGTCTTCTTCCACGAGCTCGGCCACTTCCTCGCCGCCAAGTGGGCCGGCGTCCGCGTCGAGCGCTTCGCCGTCGGCTTCGGACGCGAGCTCGTCGGCTTCACCCGCGGCGAAACCCGCTACTCGCTCAACCTCCTCCCGCTCGGCGGCTACGTCAAAATGCTCGGCCAGGAAGACTTCGCCGTCGACAAAGAAGGCGAGCTGAAAGTCCGCGACAACCCCGACTCCTTCACCAGCAAGTCCGTCGGCAAGCGCATGGTCATCGTCTCCGCCGGCGTCATCATGAACCTGCTGTTCGCCGCCGTCGCCTTCACCGTCGTCACCATGGTCGGCCGCAATTCGATCCCCGCCATCGTCGGCTACGTCGACCCCACGTCCGCCGCGATGCGCGCCGGCATCCAACCCGGCGACAAGATCCTCGCCGTCAACGACAAGCCCATCCGCTCCTTCGAAGACCTCTTCAACGCCGTCACCCTCTCCGACCAGAACGAGGAACTCGTCCTCACCATCGAGCGCGACGGCAAGATCGTCGACCCCAGCCCGCACGTCCTTCCGGAGTACAAATCCGAGGCCGCCATCCGCCAGGTCGGCCTTGCGACCCCGATGACGCGCCGCATCATGCTCACCGCCGCCCGAATGTTCGGCTACACCCCCGCCGACGAGTTGCGCCCCAACGACTTGCTTGTGGCCATCGGCGCCGGCCCCGACGCCCGCCCGGTCAAACACCTCGGCGAAGTCATGCAGGCCCTCACCGAGGCCCGCGGCCTGCCGATCACGCTCACCGTCGATCGCCCCGAAGGCCGGCTCAGCTTCGACGCCCTCACGAGCACCGACAACGACGTCAACGTAAAGGTGACTCCGCTCGCCGTGAAAGCCGCCGCCGTCTGGCGTCTGCTCCCCTCCGAGGGCGCCGATCCCGGCTCCTGCTCGCTGCTGGGTCTCGTTCCCCGGCTCGTCATCTACTATCCGGTCGACGCAAACTCCCCCGCCGCGCTCGGCGGGTTGAAACTGTGGGACATCATCACCCGCGTCGGCGCCATTCAGGACCCCACCTACGCCGAGTTTCTCGCCGCCGTCGATTCACACAACGATCGCGACCTGCACATCTCCGTCCGTCGTCCAAGTGACGCAAACGGCAGATATTCCGCCCCGCTCGTCGCCCTTCTGACGCAGCACCGTGACGCCCTGATACGAACCGCCCGGCACGACCTCGCAGCCGCGCGGACACAACTCGCCGACCTCGTGACGTCCGCCGCGCTACCGCCCGAATCGACGACGATCGCAAACCAGATGGCCGCCTCGCTCAAGACCGCCGATGCCTGGCGCGAGTGGCTCGGTCCGATCGACATCCACGAGCTGGTCGTCCGCCCCCGGGCCCCGGCAAGTCTCTTCGGCCCGCCCGGAAAGCCCACCCTCGGCGTGCTCGTCATGCCCTGGGAGGAAGACCGAATCGTTATCAGCGACGTTCAGGATGTCCTCCGCGGCCGCACCTCGCCTGCCAAGCTCAGCGGAATCCCGCGCGGTTCCCTCATCACGGCCGTCGATGACGCCCCCGTCTCCGGCTGGGCCGAACTCACCGAGGCCTTCCGCATTCGCGCCGGGAATACAGTCCAACTCCACTACGACGCCGCCGGCAAGCCCGGCGTCGCTTCCTTCAAGGTCCCGCAGACAATCTCCACCATCCTCAATCTACCGCCCGACGCCACCGTCACCGAAATCGCCGGTGTACCCAGCGCCGAGATTCCGACCCCGAAAGGCCCGCGCCTCACGACCCTGCCTGACTGGCAGGTCATCGAAGCCCTGCTCAAGAAGCACGTCGGCGACACTGTCGCCGTGAAGTACACGACCCGCGATAGCAAGCCGCTCGACGGCCGCATGGCTGTAACCGAGAACAACACCGACCCGTGGCTCCAGCGCGTCGTCTTCGCCCCATCCTTCCAGTGCTACCCACTCCGCGAGATGGTCCGCGAGACGAATCCGTTCAAGGCCCTCGTTCTCGGCACCAAACGCGCCTACGCCGCCACCATGCAGACCTACCTCACGATCAAACACCTCATCTTCACCCGCGAAGTCGGCGTCCAGAATATCTCCGGCCCCGTCGGCATCATCCGCCGCGGCTCGCAGATCGCTGAGGGAAGTCTCACCGACCTGCTCATGTTCCTCGGCCTCATCTCTGCGAACTTGGCCGTCATCAACTTCCTCCCCATGCCCATCGTCGACGGCGGCCTCTTCATCTTCCTGCTCCTGGAGAAAATTCGCGGCGAGCCCGTCAGCATAAAGACCCAGGTCGTCACCCAGCTCATCGGCATCGCCCTGATCGTCTCGATCTTCCTCTTCGTGACCTTCCAGGACATCGCCAACTGGAATCGCTGATCCCCCGATGATGGAAAACATCCCCGAGTCCCTGAGCCGCCTCACCGCCGAACTCGAAAAGCTCCCCGGCATCGGCCCGCGCTCCGCCGAGCGCATCGCCTTCCACATCCTCAAGACCGACAAGGACGAGGCCCTCCGCCTCGCCGACGCCCTCCGCGACGTCAAGGAAAACGTCCATCACTGCCGCGTCTGCTTCAACCTCACCGAAGCCGACCCCTGCACCATCTGCTCCGATCCCCGCCGCGACCAGACCCAGATCGTCGTCGTCGAACAACCGAAAGACCTCCTGCAGCTCGAAGCCACCGGCATGATCCGCGGCGTCTACCACGTCCTGCTCGGCCACATCGCCCCGCTCGACGGCATCGAGCCCGGCGACCTCACCCTCGACGCACTCGTCGCCCGCGTGAAAAAAGGCGGCGTCAAAGAAGTGATCCTCGCGACCAACCCCACCATGGAAGGCGAAGGCACCGGCCTTCACATCAAGAGCATGCTCGCCTCCCTGCCCGTCAAAGTCTCCCGCCTCGCCCGCGGCCTCCCCAGCGGCTCCCAGATCGAATACGCCAGCAAAGCCATCCTCCGCGACGCCATCGAAGGCCGCACGGCCTTCTGATCGAACGTCCCGACTTGCTGGTGCGAGAATCCCTTCTCGCACCCAATCCGTTACTCCGAACGGCGAGTTGCCTCACTTTGAGCGAAACACCTTAGTAGCCCGCTCCGAGAACCTCGCAACCTTTCTTTTGAACCCTCCATTCTGATATCCTCATATTCACGCTTCGCGTGCTATTTCGGAGCTCGTACTAATGATTTATCTCAGACGATCATGTTGCCGCACTTTCTGCAGTCAATTGGCGATTCTTGTTTGCATGGGAGCCAATGCAAACGCTCAGGCCGCCGAGTTGGTCGCGCATTGGAAGCTGGATGAAAATGCCGGCGTGACAGTCGGCGATTCGTCGGCCAGTGCACTGCACGGCCTGATCTCGGGGCCGGGCGTTTCGTGGGCGCCCGGCGTGTTCGGCAGCGCCCTGTACTTCGACGCATCGGGCGATTTCGTATCCATCCCGCACAGCGCGGCCCTGGACTTCTCCACCTCGTTCTCGCTCGCGTTCTGGATCAAGGGCCCGCCGATTCAACAGGGCAGCGGCGAGGGGTTTGCGACAATCATCAATAAGGCCGAGGGTGGCGCGAACGGCTTCACCGGCTGGGCGGTCTATGCCCGGGCAGCCGAACCGGGGGCCATAAGCTTTTCACTGGGAAATGGAACCAGCTTCTCCGACCCGCGTCTCCCCGGCGTGCTGGACAACACGTGGCACCATGTCGCGATCCTGGTCGATCATGCGCCCACGCGTCAGATTCGTCTTTATCGTGGCGGGCAGTTAATCGCCAGTTTCTCTGACAGTTCTACTTCGGTAGCTAACAACGCCGGGCCGCTGGATTTCGGCCTTTACCGTAGCAACGAGGGGACAGCTGGGTCATTTGAAGGGCAGTTGGACGATATTCGCCTGTTCGCGGGTGCGTTGGATGACTGTGCAATTGCCGGCGTGAGCAACCCCAACGGAGCACCAGACTGTGACCAGAACGGCATCTCCGACTACTGCCAGAGCGACCTGTTCGATTGCAACCATAACTGTGTGCCGGACACTTTGGATATCGCCAACTGCCCACCCGAGGATTTGAGCTGTGCCGATTGCAATGCAAACGGCAAACCCGATGGTTGCGAGCTATTAGGCAATGATTGCAATGAAAACACCGTCCCCGACGATTGCGAACTCTCCGGCAATGATTGCAACGGCAACGGCCATCCGGATGAATGCGATGCTTTGAGCCCGCTGAACGCCAAACTCACCGCCGCCGACGCCGCTGCTGGCGACTATTTTGGCTACAGCGTC
>CAZJVS010000007.1:10330-126985 GCA_964549445.1 uncultured Planctomycetaceae bacterium | reverse complement strand
ATGTATTTCGCAACGTAGCCGGAAACTGGCAGCAGGTCGCCAAACTCACCGCCGCCGACGCCGCTGCTGGCGACTATTTTGGCTACAGCGTCGCTGTGAGCGGGGACCACGCCATCGTCGGCGCCTACGGTGACGATGACACCGGCTCTGCGAGTGGCTCGGCCTATGTATTTCGCAACGTAGCCGGAAACTGGCAGCAGGTCGCCAAACTCACCGCCGCCGACGCCGCTGCTGGCGACTATTTTGGCTACAGCGTCGCTGTGAGCGGGGACCACGCCATCGTCGGCGCCTACGGTGACGATGACACCGGCTCTGCGAGTGGCTCGGCCTATGTATTTCGCAACGTAGCCGGAAACTGGCAGCAGGTCGCCAAACTCACCGCCGCTGATGCCGCTGCTGGCGACTATTTTGGCTACAGCGTCGCGGTGAGCGGGGACCATGCCCTCGTCGGGGTCTACGCGGGCGATGACACGGGCTCTGCGAGTGCCTCGGCCTACGTATTTCGCAACGTAGCCGGAAACTGGCAGCAGGTCGCCCAATTCACCGCCGCTGATGCCGCTGCTGGCGACTATTTTGGCTACAGCGTCGCTGTGAGCGGGGACCACGCCATCGTCGGGGCCTTGGGTGACGATGACACGGGCTCTGCGAGTGGCTCGGCCTATCTTTCTGCACTTCCTGGCATGGGGGACTGTGATGGAAACGGGCAACCGGACGACTGTCAGCTTCTGCCGCCGGGTGTCCGAGCCGTTCGCCCGACGAGTGTCGTTGCCGTTGGCAGCAACTTCACTGGATTCGGCCTGCACTGGGGCAATGCCTTTGGTACGCTGCAGTCCGCGCTAGCGGCCGCGGCGCTCGATCCAAGTATCACTCAACTTTGGCTGGCATCGGGGACGTACCGGCCTGATGTCGGTCCTGTCCAGAATTCCGGCGATCGCGCCGCGACGTTTTCGCTTCGAAGCAATCTCGCCATCTACGGCGGCTTCGCCTGCGGCGACGACGAACTGAGCGACCGCGATCCGCTCGCCCGCCCCACCATCCTCTCGGGCGACCTGGCGGGCAACGACGGCCCGAACTTTGCTGGTAATGGCGAAAACAGCTACCACATCGTAACGGCCGGGCCGGGCGTGGATGCCACCGCTGTTCTCGATGGTGTCACGATCGCCGGAGGGGTCGCCAATGGCCCCGGTGTCGCCTTCCGCGGCGGCGGACTGCTCTGCGAAGGCGCTAGCCCGACCATATCCAATTGTATTTTCGTGGGCAACTACGCCGGGAGCGGCGGGGCCGCCTACAACCAGGCCTCCAGCGAGGCCGTTTACCATCGATGTGTGTTCAGCGGCAACATCGCAGCCGGAGACGGCGGAGCCGTGGTCAACGAGGGGGGCCAAACCAAATACCGCAGTTGCCTGTTCAGCGGCAACACTTCGATTAGTGGCACAGGTGGCGCCGCCTACAACGTGTTTTCATCGGTAGCTTATTTTTCGAATTGCACGATCAGCGGCAACACCGCACTGCTCGGTGGCGGACTCGGCAACAATCTGGCATCGCAGGCCATCGTGAGCAATTGCATCCTGTGGAACAATGAACCCTCCCAGATCGATCTGCTCACATTTAACGATACAATCGTGGTCACGCATAGCGACATCCAGGGCAACTGGATCGGCCCAGGCAACACCAATTCTAATCCGCTGTTCATAGACTCCGACGGCGCGGACAATGTGCCCGGAACGCTGGACGATGATTTCCATATTCCTTTGTGGTCGCCCTGTATCGACCGCGGCGAGCCGGGCTATGTGCCACCGGCCGGGGCGACGACAGACATCGACGGCGAACAGCGTGTGCTGGGCTGCCGCGTGGACATGGGCGCTGATGAAGTCAGCCTCGGCGCGGCTCACTCGGGTGACGTGGATGGGAACGGCGAAACAGAAACGAACGATGTCTCGTTATTCGTGAACGTACTTCTTAACGGAAGCGGGAATTGCGCAGCGGACGTAAACAATGACGGGAACGTGAACGGACTTGATGTCGCGTTTTTTGTCCAGCTATTACTAGCGCCTTGATTCTGTTAAGACCTGGATGTCGGTTGCGTTCGATTTGTCGGTAAACACGCCAGGGTGATGACTCCGCCGGGTGCCCGGAACAAGTCATGTTCGGGTGGCACGGGGAAACTTGCCCCGCCCTTGGAGCGAAGCGAAATGGGTTTGCCCGTGCGTTTTCGCTCGCGGTGCCCCGTTGGTTCCCCACCCACCCGGGAATCCCTTCCTGCATCCCGCGCCGTCCGGTTCCCACTCGCGGTCCGCCGCGGCCCCCGGCCGCCTCCTGCCTGAATTCCGCAATCCGCAATCCGCAATCGAAGCATGTGGCACGGTGGGCGCGTATATGGGGTGAATCAGCGAGGACGAACCAGCCCTCGCACATGAACCCGAGCGATCCGCGTGCGACACGGCCCTCAGAGCGTCGCCCGCGGCCACGGAGAGGTTCTGCGCACAGGGAAAAAAATGGCGACGTACCTTACGACCGGAATCGCGACACGAATTGTCCGGCTCTCTATCGGCGGCTATCGGCTGCTATCGTCAAAAAAAGTGGTCGAGCGCCCCAAACCCCCGAACGGACGACAGTGAACCGATGACTGAAAACCGACCACCACGACCCCCGTCCCGACAAATCCCGTCCAATCCCATCAAAAAACCACTCACGCGATCCCGTCCCACCAACCCGACCCCCGCCCGCCCCATTTCGACCTTTCGATTTTTCGAAGTTTCGACGTTTCGATCCCCATTCTCACCATTCCAACTTTCTCGATACCGATGCGGCCCGAAGGCCCGCCTTCACCCGCCGTTGGCTGCTTTCACTTTGTTGCAGGTTTCCGCACGTTATTCGAACTGCCCCCGTGCGGCCCCCGGCCGCCTCTCTCATCCCCTTCGTGCCTCCGTGCCTTCGTGCCTCCGTGCCCCGCCGGCTCCGATTTGGCGTTTCGCCGCCCCGCCAAGCCATTTGGCGTCGCCAACTGCCACCCGCGGGCGATTGCCCCTCAATCTCGCTCAATGCCGTACAAAAGTTCTTTCGGCCCGCACGCCTCATGCATCCACGGCCCCGTACAGCCTTCGACAATTCGACTTTTCGGCGTTTCGCCCGCCCGCCCGCCGCGAACTGCTCCCCGAAACCGGATCCAGGCGTTCGGTGTGTCTCAGCGGCCTTCACAACTCGGGTATTTCGCCTGCAGGACCTGCCCCTACTTCTGCTCCGGCTCCATCAAATCCTCCTCATCCACCGGCCACGCCTGCCCTTCCGGGCTGATGAGCACATCCGCCACGATCATCGACCGCGACGATCCCCCCTCCGCCGGCACCGGCAGATACCCCACCACCCGATTCGCCGGCGCAAGTTGCCCAAAGATCGCCTTCGCCTCCTCGGCCGGCTCTTTCAAAAGAGTCAGGTACGCTTCTCCCGCTTCCGGTTTCATGATCAGCAAGTCATGCGGATGCCCGTCCCGCTGGTACCGGATCGCCAGCGTATCCTCCCGCGCCCAGTCGAGAAGATTGTTAAGTCTGACATCGCGATCCTTCGACACATCCCACTTCGCCGGCACAAGCCGATACTCCGCCGACTCTTTCCGGCCCGGAACCTCCAGCGCCACCATTCCCTTCGCCCCCTCGACCTTCCCGCGCACGCGGATTCCGCGCAGCGCGGTCAGCTTTTCCAGGTCCGCGTCGCTCAATTGAGGCAGCAACTCGTGAAACGCGCTCTCGACCCGTCCCCACGAATAGTAATACCCTGTCTCCGGCGCGACGTACGTCGCCGCCAGCCCCGCCGTCGGCTCGATGACGGAATACCGCAAGCCCGTCACTGGCCCGCCGTCAAACGTCGCCAGCCGGATCGAAAAACCCCAGCCCTTGTTCTTCGGCGCAGGCCAACCTTCGATCGCAACCTCAATCCGGTTCCAACCCGCGTCCAGCGTCGCAAACGACGCAACCTGGTCCACCTGGTTCGAATCCGCGTAGTTGCAGATCGAAGCATACCGCCCGTGATGCACGCACCGCCCGTTCACCCAGACGGCCGCCCGATCGTTCTGCCCGATCCACATCTGCACGTGCTGCAATTCCGGCGACCAGACCCAGCACACCGCACGCGCGACCGACCATCCGTCCGCCCCAAGTTCCTTCCGCAAATCGATGAAGTCCGTCGTGCTGTCGATAACGCGGTTTGCGTCCGACTGGCTCGTCGCCACCGAATCGAGAACATGCGATGCCGGCTCGCCCGACGCGGGAAACGCCTCACCGATCTTCACCGGCCCGAATACCCGCCAGTATCGCAGGTACGTCTTCGGCGCCTCCGGCTCGTCCTCGACCGCCTGGGTTGTCGTCAGCGGCTTCCTGCGGAATGACGCCGGTGGATGAACCGTCGGCACGACCTTCGCATGCCGGAACATTGCCGGCGTCATGTAGTACCGCATCGCGGCCCGCAATCCGAATCCCGCCGTCGGAATTGGCGCTACGCCGCAGCCGACGCTCTCATCTGTCATCGGCGCCCCCGGCCCGCACTCCCCCACGATCAGTGTCCAGTCGAGCTGATGGTAGAAATGTCGAAACAACCGCTGCCAATCCGCGTCCATCCCGATGTCTGATAGCGCCGCCCCCTTTGGCCCCACGTCGCCGCCGCCCGTCTCGTCGCGTTCCCCCGCAACGTGCGGCCGGATGCTGATCACGGCGTCAAACCAGCCGCGCTGCTCGACGATCCCTTCCGCCGGCCCCGTCAGCCAGCCGTCGTACTTCACGAACTTGCGGTTCTTCTCATCCGGAATGCTGTAAAACGACGTGTTCAGCCGCAGCGTCCCGCGACTCGCCCCGTACACGAGCTTCTCAACGGCGATCCACTGATCTTTCAGCCGCTGCACATCCGCGTCGCTGATCTTCAGCTCCTCCGTAACGAGCTTGCCGTCCCTTTCAACCTGCACCGTCCGCTTACGCAGAAATGTCACCAGCACATTCCACGTCGTCGGATCGCGGACCTCCGTCGCCAGGCCCGCCCGGTCGCAATATTCCACCACATCCGCAAGGTTCCCGCCGGCGGAATCCATGACTTCGCCGAGTCGATAGGCCGACGATCCACTCAGTCGGTCTTTCTCGACGCACGCCTTGAAGTCCTCCAGCGCCGCCTGAAAGAACCCACATTGCTGAAGAAACAAACCCCACCGATACCGGCTTGCAAACCCCTCCTTGTTCCGATCGACCCGCTCAATCGTCTTCAGCAGTCGCAGCCCGCGCCGCGCGAACATGCCGATCCGTTCGTTCGACGAATTCGCCGTCTCCGAAAACTTCTTCCGTGCGTCCTCCCGTTTGCCCGCAAACTGCGCGATCAACCCCTCGAAATACGTCTTCGCATCCTTGTCGTCCGCTTTCTCCGCAAACAAGCTCAGCGGACCATCCAGCGAATCACTCACCACCAGCGGATCAGGCGATCCCACGCAGTAAAGGTAAACTTCACCCGGGTACATCACCGCGTCGAAATGAATCTCAAGCAGCTCCTCCGCGTACTTCGGATTCTTCTCGATCGTGGCTACGTTGATCACATACGCCGATCCGGTCTTCCCGACGATCCATTCCGGCAATTCGTTCTCGCCGATCTTCATTTTCAGTCGCGCTTGTCCCTCAACCGGCCCCGACGTCGTCGGCTGAGTCGGAACCGGCGTGACATGCGGATCAGGAACATACGCCGCCAGGAGCACCACCGGCTCGCGAATAACGCCCGCATAATCTCGCGGCAGTCGGAATGTCTGCGTCGTGGTCTGCGGCGACAGCCGAACGCCACCACGCGGCAGCCAGGTCAGCTCCGCACGACTCGCACCGATCGTCGGTACGGCTGTGCCCAGCACAACCGTCAGCAGCCCCCCGAACCACCAACCGCTCCGTCGAATTGCCGTCATCGACTCCACTCTCATCATGCAGGACGCCCACTCCCGTGTCGCATCCGCGGGACATCCATCCGTGCCGGGCGCTCTTCGCTGGTCGAATTCCGCCTTGCGGCGCTACGCAGCTCCGCGATACATTCCCCTCAAACGAAAGGTCGCTAGTGTCGCATATTCAGACCGACCGCTCAACTTTGTCCGCCGCTCCGACCGAACTTCCCCCTTCGCTGACTCCCACTCAGAAAAAATGGCGGCTCCTGCGCGCCTACCTCTCCGGTAATCCGATCTGGTGTGCCTGGCAGGTTACCTATCGGTGCAATTACCGCTGCGGCTTTTGCCACTACTGGCGCGACCCGATGGGCGAACTGCCCGAGCAGACCCTCGAGCAAATCACGGAAGGCGCCCAAAAACTCGCCAACCTCGGCACCCTCATGATCTCCATCGCCGGCGGCGAGCCCATGCTCCGCCCCGACTTTCCGGACCTCGTCCGTGCCATCGGCCGCTGGCATTTCCCCTTCGTCACAACGCACGGCGGCTTCGTCACCCAGAATCTGGCCGACGAACTTTTCGGCGCCGGCCTCTGGGGCGCATCCGTCAGCATCGACTATGCCGACCCCGCCCGGCATAACAAATCGCGCGGCATCCCCAACGCCTTCGAGCAGGCCCTCCACGCCATCGACTGCTTCAGCCGCGCCCGCAAGCACCCCTGGCAGCGCGTCAATCTCATGTGCGTCCTGCTCCACGACAATCTCGATCAGGTCGAAGACCTCATCCGTATCGCCGCCGACCACGACGCCTACTTCATGATCCAGCCCTACTCGATCCGCAAGACCGGCTCCAAGCGATTCCGCTACATCAAAGGCGATGTCTCCGACAAGTTGCTCGACCTCAAAGGCAAGCACCGCAACTTCCTGAGCAACCCCAGCTTCCTCGGCAACTTCGACACCTTCCTCGCCGGCGGCGTCCCCGACTGCAAGGCCGGCCACGCCTTCTTCAACATCGACTCCTGCGGCGACGTCGCCATCTGCGTCGAAGAGCGCCACCGCCCCGTCGCCAATCTTTATCGCGAATCCGCCCGCGAAATCGTCAACCGCCTCCACGCCCGCAGCGAAGGCAACACCTGCGTCGACTGCTGGTACAACTGCCGCGGCGAAGTCGAATCGCTCTACAATCCCAAAGGCCTCCTCAAGTCCCTCCCCACCATCCTCCTCGACCACGGCCGCCCCAGCGCCAAGCTGACGAAATCTGCCTGATTACGAATTGTTTGTATTGAATTGGCGGGCTTCCTGCGCGACATCGCCCTGTTGCGCTACGCGCAATTCCATAATCCCCGCCCCCTCCCACCCCCATCGGTCATCAATCGCCCACCGCAGCGCCGCTAGCATCCCCGCATACTCGCACGCACACAGCAGCAGTTCCTGGTTCCCGCAAACGCGAATACTCTGCCCGTAGACGTTCATCGGCGCCGCCATCGCCTCCTCGTACTCGCGCTGAAACCCGGGCTCCTGCCGTGCCGCCGGCTCCAACCGAAACCGCTGCTCCCACCGCAGCCGCCACAGCCCTTTCTGCACTTCCTCGAGTTTCGACTGCATGTGAACCGGGCACTGCATCCCCCGATCGCTCGGCAGGCTGCCGAAATTCGGCGGATGGTGCGGATTGACGTACCCGAAGACCCAGCACAGTACGCCGAACTCTCCCCACACCTGCCGCAGTCGCAGCGCCAGCTCCTCGTCGCCATACGAAGCGACGACGTGCCGGTCGATCAGCGTCTCGCGAAACCGCCGCACAGCCCCCGGCGGCGGGGTCTGGATCGCGTGTTGCTCTGATGGAATCCCCAGCCGCTTCGACCACGCCACCTTCAGCGCCGCCACGTTCGCCTGCACCGCCACCGCCATCGCCGCAATGTCTTCGCGGCTCCGCGGATTCAAACTCTCCAGCACCACCGGCGTTTCCACGCGATCATTCTAGCCGCTGGTCCGCCGGACCGGGCCGCCGTATCTTCAGCCGGATGTCGACCCACGATCTGCCCTTCCTGACCCCCGATATCCCCGGCATCCCCGCCGCCATCAAGCGCGACTACACCGACTTCGTCGTCGAGGAGATCCCCGCCTACGAGCCCTCCGGCCGCGGCGACCACGTCTACTTCACCATCGAAAAATCCGGCATCGCCTCCATGCACGCCGTCAACGACATCGCCCGCGCGCTCGGCGTCCATCCGCGGGAAATCGGCCTCGCCGGCCTCAAGGACGCCCGCGCCGTCACGCGTCAGACCCTCAGTCTCGAGCACGCCGACCCCAACCGAATCTCGTCGCTCGAGATCCCCCGCATCCGCGTCGTCTCCGTCAGCCGCCACACCAACAAGCTCCGCATCGGCCACCTCCGCGGCAACCGCTTCATTATCAAGCTCCGCGACGTCTCCGAGCGCGAATTACCCCACGTCCGCGCCGTCCTCGATGTCCTCGCCCGCCGCGGCGTCCCCAACTATTTCGGCCCCCAGCGCTTCGGCTCGCGCGGCGACACCGGCCGGATCGGCGAAGCCGTCATCCGCCGCGACGACGATGCCGTCGTCCGCCTCATGTGCGGCTCACCCACCGAGCACGACGCCGGCGATGTCCTCGAAGCCCGCCGCCTCTTCGACAAGGGCGACTTCGATGCCGCCGCCCGCAAGTGGCCCTACATGTTCCGCGATTGTTCCATGATCTGTCGCATCATGGCCCAGACCGGTGGCAAGCCCCGCAAGGCCGTCAATGCCCTCAACCGCAACGCCAAGAAGTTTTTCATCTCCGCCTACCAGTCGGAACTGTTCAACCGCGTCCTAGCCCAGCGCGTCCCCGAACTCGACCGCCTGATGACCGGCGACCTCGCTTGGAAACACGACAACACCGCCGTCTTCAAAGTCGAAGACGCCGCTGTCGAGCAGCCTCGCGCCGATCGCCTCGAAATCTCCCCGACCGGCCCGATCTTCGGCTACCGCATGACCCAGCCCGCCGGCCAGCCCGCCGAACTCGAAGCCGCGGTGCTTTCGCCGACCGGCCTGACCTGCGACAGCTTCGGCCAGCTCGGCCCCCTCAGCTCCCCCGGCGGCCGCCGTCCCCTCCGCTTCCCCATCCGCGACGCCGACGCCGACGCCGGCAAAGACGACCACGGGCCCTTCATCGAGCTCCGCTTTGCTCTGCCATCGGGGTGCTACGCCACGTCGTTGCTGCGCGAAATCTGCAAGTCCGACCTGCACGATGCCCCGGACCCTGACACATGAGCCATGAGATCGACGGATGCTGCCAATGGCCCAATTCAGGCGTAGATGTCGCCGGACGGCCGGACATCGGCTCTGCGCCAGCGCCACCTGATAAATGCCCACTCCGCCCGATTGCCTGGCGATAAGGGAATTGAAGCGTTACAGCCCGGCGACGGCTGCCTGCACGAAGATTTGGACATCCGCCCCGTCATCGAAGCCGTCACGGTTCATGTCGGCTGCCGACCGATGACATGTATCGCCGTCCATTCCAATCAGTACCGCTGCCAGAGCCGTAGCGTCTAGTGAATTCAGCACTCCGTCGCAATTGATATCTCCCGGAATCGGCACCGGCTGAAACTCGTATGCGCCTATGTCAACGATCGGCGGCGTGCCCAGCCCCGTGTCAGGTGTTGTGGTGTCGTCGAAAAAACGCGGCAACCCGTCCAAGTCCGCAGTTATCCCAGCGGGCACCGTCGAATTCTCTCCGGAATCGATGCATGGAGAGCCGGACTGAAGGTGCAGATCGCCTGCCGTAAAGTACCCGCCCGTAATGTCCGGTGCGACGACGAAAAGCGGGTCGTCCTGAGTGGACCCCGGAAAACTCGCCGGATTGAGTCCCTGTATGTCGCAATATCGAATCGTAACCGTTCCTCGATATTGCTGATTCACAACGGGGGGCGGACTGCCCTCCAACGGCGTCACGACGTTGTACCACAAGATACAATCATGCATGGCGCCTCGCATGTCCGCGCCGGCTGTTCGATTGCGAGCCCAGTTTGCGGCCAGCGTACTCGACTTGAGCAAGACGCTCACGGTCGATTCTCCAAAGATAGCCCCACCTCGGCCAACGACGTCGGGCCCGTCACCCTGGAACGGATCCGTGGCTCTATTCCCGGCAAAAAGGCAATTGGCGATCGTCAGCGCAGCGCTGGTGTACACGCCTCCACCATTGGCCGATTCATTGCCGACGAATGAGCTCGACGAAATCGTTGCCGTCGCGGACGCGTTGGCGATGCCACCGCCAAGCGTCGCCGTCACACGCGATTGATTTTGCGTGTAGTTCCCCTCGAAATTGCAGCCCGTGACGGAAAGACTCGAACCGACGTCGTTGAAAACGGCGCCGCCTCGTCCCAGCCCGGGTTGATACTCCGCAGCCCCGTTGTAATAGAACACGCAACGAGTCAAACTTAGCGATCCAGGGCCAAGGGTTCGAATGGCGCCTCCGTCGCCGGACAGGGAATAGTTCTCAGAGAACAGGCAGTCCGTAAACGTGCAGAGTCCGCCAAAGATTGAAACTCCCGCCCCGGCGTCGGCGACGTTGTTGGCGACCATGCAATTCCTGATCACCGGTGACCCGCCCTGTATGAGAATGCCCGACCCGGAGTCGCCTTCGATGTATCCGTTCACGATGTTCAGTCCGTCAAGGACCGCTCCGGCGGCCGCGTGGTCGAGTGTGACCACATGTGTCGCGTAGAACCACCCCATATCGCCGTTCAATGTCGTGGGAAAAGCGACGATGCTCCGTTCATTGACGGACTGCTCGTACCCCCCGAAGCCGCCGTAGAGCGTCAGTCCGGATCGAACGGCAAACGTGCCGTTGACGTAGGGCGCGTAATCCCCGGCAGCAATCCAGACCTCTCGCACCCCAATGTTGAGGGACGCCTGTTGCAGCGCGTCATCGAGCGTTGTGAATGCGTTTTCCCACGTGATGCCGGTATTCGTTCCCATTGCCAGCCAGTTCACGTAAAGCCGGGTACATTCATCCGGATACCCGTCGCTGTTTAGGTCTTGGCTCGTTCCGTTGGCAATATCGCAGATATCGGCCACACCGTTTTGATTGCAATCGACGCCGCATTCATCGGGAATCCCGTCCTTGTCACAGTCCAGGCTGGCCCCGCTCAGGAGATCGCACGAATCCTGAATCCCGTTATGGTTGCAGTCAATCTGGCACTCATCCGGTATCCCGTCGCTGTCGCAATCGATGCTCGCGCCGCTCGCGATATCGCACTCGTCCGGACGCCCGTTTCCGTTACAGTCCTGGCTCGTCCCTGTACTCAGATCCCAGTCGTCGGGAATGCTGTTGCGATTGCAGTCGGACTCGCAATCATCCGGAATCTGATTTCCGTTCACGTCCCGGCTCGTTCCCGCAAGCAGGTCGCAGAAATCGAACACGCCGTTATTGTTGCAGTCTGCCGTCGATTGGCATTCATCCGGCACCGAATCGTGATCGCAGTCGCCGCTGGTCCCACTGGCGATATCGCACCCGTCGGCGATGCCGTTCTGGTTGCAATCCTGCTGGCAACTGTCCGGCACGCCGTTGCTGTCACAGTCGTGGCTGAATCCGCTCGCGATGTCGCACTCGTCGGGTACTAGATTGTGATTGCAGTCATGGCTGGTGCCGATGCTCAGTTCCCACGAATCCGGAATCGAATTCTGATTGCAATCCGGCTCGCATTCATCCGGAACGTGATTGTTGTTTACGTCCGGGCTCGTTCCGTTGTAAAGGTCGCAAATGTCTTTCGTGCCGTTGTTGTTGCAGTCGGCCTGCGATTCGCATTCGTCCGGAAGCCGGTTGTGATTGCAGTCAAGACTCGTGCCATTGGCGATGTCATCGAGATCATTGACGCCGTTACTGTTGCAATCGCCGGAGGCGCCCGGAGTGAAACACGCCGAGAATACCTGCGGCCCAATGGGCACGCTGAACCCGCGAATCTCGACCGTCCAGAGCCCCGGCATCGGCGAAGCCACGTAGACCTGTTCAATGTTGTTGACATGATCGGCCTGTGTCTGCACGGCCGGTGCGCTCGGATCCGCCAGCCCGCCCAACGTCCACGGAAAGTGCTGAACGCCGTTGGGGTCCAGTGCCACGATGTCCAGGTCGTTGACAATGGTGCCCTCCACATTGGGCGCCGCCGGCGGATCATCCCATGCCAACGTGACCCTTAACTCATCCGCCGGACTGATCGGTACCAGGACGCGGAACACGCCGTCTTGTCCGATCTGGTCCTCGACGAAATGTCCAGTTCTGAGGAAATCAATTGTTCGCTGAATGCGTACGGAGCCATATCCACTCTTGTAGTCCGGCCCCGGCGCATCGATATCTTGGGCATTGTGGGCGAGCAGCGCCTTCAGCGTCGAATTGCGTGGATCGGCCCGCTCCGGATACTGCGCCCGGTAGTCCTGTAGCAGCAGCGCGCACAGACCGCAGACCGTGGGAGATGCCATCGATGTCCCACAGAAGACGGTGTAGCCCGTCGTGCTCGCCGAACAGGACGTGACGCCGCTGTCCCCTCCGACTTGGCAGCCGGGCGCAGAGATATCTGGCTTCAGGCGCCCATCATCGGTCGGGCCCCAACTCGTAAAGTAACTGATCGAATCGTCGTTGGAGTTCAGCGCGCCGACCGTTATGTGATTTTTCGCGCACGCTGGCGGTGCCGTTGTGTGGTATGTGGTGCCACACCGCCCGGGGCCTCGCTCATTGCCGTTGGCCCAGATAATTCGAAACGGGGCTCCGAGGCCGCCCGCAACAATCGAGTCGATCAGCGCCGATGTCGCGCCGTAGTCACCCTCCCAGCTGCACGGAAAACCATTCGCCGCCGTGTTCGTGCCGATCGAATTATTCGCGATGACAGCGCCGTGGACATTGATGGCATCGTTGTAATCGGCCTGCAGGTCACCCGGATCCGTGTAGAGGAACCCCTGGTGCAGCCCTCCGACTTGTTCATACCCATACGATTCAATCGTGACTCCCGGCGCCATGCCCTTGAACAGCGGATTCGAAACACCACCACCGCCAATCGTGCCCGAAACGTGTGTGGCATGGTCAATGACGCCCGAAGCGTCGCGCACTGTCAGGCGGCCCTGGAAATCGACGTGTTGCGCAAACGCCGTCCCGCCGTCGTAGACCAGCACCTTGACTCCGGCGCCGCTAAGTCCGTACGGCGCGGCCTGAACGACGTCCGCCTGTGTGATCGCCCGATTGCCGTCGTTGTTGGTCGTCAGCGGGGGTAACGCCGGTTCGAGATACATCACGGCGTCATCGCCGGCCAGCGCCTGCACCTCCCGCAGCGGCATCTCCAAGACCGCGCCATTGATGGTATTAAGCTCCGATATGATCAGCGCGCCGTGCCCGCGGCTGATCGCAACGACGTCCTTCATCGCCACGTCGGAGTGGTACATCGCATAGATCGCGACCCACTCGCCAGAGTCCTGCGCGCCGACCGGAGGCGGAACAATCGCCCACAGCGGCTTTTCGCCCCGGGCCAGCATCGGGTGAAGCTTCCACGCAAGCTCGACCCGGTCAATTGAGTGGACGACGCCAATCTGGTCGATGGCCGTTGCATCGATCGCATCAGGATCGATGGCGGCGAAATACCCGTTATTCCCAAGGTAGGCCAGTGGCGAAATCCCCGCCGCCTTCAGCTTGCCGCGAATTGGGGGCGTCGCCACTCGATCGAGTTCGAGCACGACATGTCGTTCGCCCGCGCTCACTGCATCGGCGGCGACTTCTACGGGACGACGCTTCGATGGATTCGCCGCGCGTGAAGCGAAACTTCGCCACCGGATTTGTCCGCTCGCTCCGGAAACTGGAAGGCTCGCCAAGGCCGCCGCCAGCAACAATAGTCGCGTCGGGAACCGTCCACCGGGTCCTCGACTGGAACGAGCATGCATGGTCTGCGGGGTTCTCAAACGATGCGGGGGGGACACCGGCGCCGCGTGAATCATTTCAACGCTACCTCATCCGAGTGCGCCTGCTTGCCCGCCGCCATCCTACTCAATTGTCATGGCGAGTTCAATCGGACAAGAATGATATTCGGAGCCGGTTAGTATGAAATGTGCACCAGTGCGTACACGGACGATTCAAGTTCCGCGTACTACGCCGAGAGCCGCCGAACCACATCCTCCGGCAGCGGTTCTTGCGTCCGCATCATCTCCGCAAAACACCGGAACAAGTAAGTCGCATCATGCGGTCCCGGCGACGCCTCCGGATGATACTGCACCGAAAACAGCGGCAGCCGCTCGTGCGCATACCCCTCCAGACTTCCGTCGTAGAGATTCGAATGCGTCGCCCGCAGCCCCGCCCCCGCCAGCGACTCGCGATCAACGGCAAAGCCGTGATTCTGGCTGGTGATTTCGACTCGCCCGGTGTCATGATTCACGACCGGATGATTCGCACCGTGATGCCCGAACTTCAGCTTGTACGTCTTCGCCCCAAGCGCCAGCGCCAGCATCTGGTGCCCGAGACAGATCCCCATCATCGGCACCTGCCCCGCCAGCCCGCGCAGCGTCTCGATCGTCTGCGTCACCGCCGCCGGATCGCCCGGACCGTTCCCCACTAATACGCCCGTCGGCTGGTGCGCCAGCACCGCCGCCGTCCCCGCGCTGCCCGGCACCACCGTCACCTTCGCCCCCTGATCCACCAGCATCCGAAGGATGTTCGACTTGATCCCGCAGTCAATCGCAACGACGTGAAACTCCTCTTTCGCCGGCGTCGCCACGACGCCCTCGCGCCACTCCCGCGTCTCGCGCGGCACAACCTGGCACACCAGGTCCAGCCCGCTCATCGACGGCGCCGACCGCGCGGTCGCCACGAGCTCCGCGTCGCTCATGATCTCAGTCGAAAGCGCCCCGCGCATCGCCCCCGTCACGCGCAGCCGCCGTGTGATCGCACGCGTATCCACCCCCGAAATCGCGACAACGCCGCACTCTTTCAAATACCCCTGCAAACTCCCGCTCGCCCGCCGATTGCTGTACCGCCGCGCGCACTCCCGCATCACAAATCCGGACAAATACGTCTTCCGCGACTCGACGTCCTGCGGATTCACCCCGTAGTTTCCGATGTGCGGATACGTCATCGTCACGATCTGCCCGCAGTACGACGGATCGGTCAAAATCTCCTGATAGCCGGTCATCGCCGTGTTAAACACGACCTCGCCGGTCATCGTCCCCGCCGCCCCGACGGACTCCCCCGTCGCGACCGTCCCGTCTTCCAAAGCCAGTTTGCAGATCGACATGCCCGCGCCGGCTACCGCCGGCTCTCCTCGTAAAAGTCCTGTAGCGCCCGCACCCGAAACGTCTTTAGCGCATCGTTCCCGCCCGCCTGCTTCATCGCCCGGATCGCCGCCACCGCCGCCCGCGCGCCGGTCAGCGTCGTGATCAGCGGCAGCCGCTTCCCCGTCGCCGCCGCCCGCCACCGTCCCTCCTCCGACGCGCTGCCCTTGTAAATCGGCGTGTTGATCAGCAGGTCCAGCGCCCCGTACTCGATCAGGTCGAGCAGGAACTGCTGTTTCTCCCCAGTATGCTTCGACACCATCACCGAATCGACGCCCGCCTCCTTCAGCGTCAGGTGCGTCCCCCGCGTCGAGAAAATCTTGAACCCCAGCTCGCGCAGCTCCCGCGCGATCGGCGCGATCCGCGGCTTGTCCGGATCGTTCACGCTCACCAGCGCGTTACCATACAACGGCAGTGACAGCCCGCACGCAATCTGCGACTTCGCAAACGCCAGCCCGAACGTTTCGTCGATCCCCATTGCCTCGCCCGTGCTCCGCATCTCCGGCCCGAGCACGACATCGACCCCGTGGAACTTCTCAAACGGAAACACCGGCATCTTCACCGACGTCATCCGCGGCCGCGGCGCCCGCGAAATCCCCCGATCCCACAGCGCATCCTTCACCGACCGCCCCAGCATCACCTCCGTCGCGATCTTTGCCCACGGCACCCCCGTCGCCTTGCTGACGAAAGGCACGGTCCTCGACGCCCGCGGATTCACCTCCAGCACGTAGATCGTCTGCCCCTGGATCGCAAACTGAATATTCAGCAGCCCGCACACCCCCAGCCGTTTCGCCAGCATTCTCGTCGCCCGCTCCACCTCCTCAAGAATCGCCGGCGATAGCGAGTACGGCGGCAGCACGCACGTGCTGTCCCCGCTGTGAACCCCCGCCTCCTCGATGTGCTCCATTACGCCGCATACGACGCACGTGCCGTTCGGATCGTTGATCGACCGAAAATCCGCCACCGCGTCGACGTCCAGTTCCTGCGCATCGAGGATGAACTTATCGACCAGCACCGAGTGTCGCGCCCCCGGCTTAAGCACGCGATCCGACGCCTCGATCGCACGCCCGGTGAACCGCTCGAGATCCTGCTCGTTGTTGCAAAGCTCCATCGCCCGGCCGCCGAGCACATAGCTGGGCCGGATCAGCACCGGATACCCCAGTTCCTTCGCCAGTCGCTTCGCCTCGGCCAGGTCGTATGCCACCCCGCTCGGCGGCTGCAACAGCCCCAGCTCCTGCAAGATCGCCTGAAACTCGCCGCGATCCTCCGCGAGGTGAATCGACTCCGGCGGCGTCCCGAGAATAGGTACACCCGCCGCCTTCAACTCACCCGCCAGGTTTAGCGGCGTCTGCCCGCCGAACTGGACGATCGCCCCGCGCAGCTCCGTCTGCCTCGCAATTCGCCGCATGATCCGCAGCACGTCCTCGTGCGTCAGCGGCTCGAAAAACAGCGCATCCGACGTGTCGTAATCCGTGCTCACCGTCTCCGGATTCGAGTTCACCATCACCGTGCGAAAGCCCATCGCCTTCGCCGACATCGACGCGTGCACGCAACAATAGTCGAACTCGATCCCCTGCCCGATCCGGTTCGGCCCGCCCCCGATCACCGCCACGTACGGCGCATCCTCCAGTCGCAGTTCGTCCTCGTCCGTCTCGTTCGTCCGCCCGTCCTTCACTTGCCCCAGCGGCGGCGCATAACTCGAATAGTAGTACGGCGTCTTCGACTCGAACTCCGCCGCGCACGTATCCACCAGCCGGAACGTCGGCCGCACGCACGTATCGACCAGCGCCGTGACCTGCTCGATCGGCAGCGTCAGCGCCGCCGCAAGCTGCATGTTCGTGTACCCAAGCTGCTTCGCCTCGCGCAGCATCCGCTTCCCGGTCTCCGTCAGCCGCGCCGCCCCGCCCCCTTCCACCAGCAATTCCTTCCGCCGCGACAGCAGCGCATCCTCAAACTGCACCAACTGCTGTATCTGATCCAGAAACCACGGATCGATCTTCGTCAGCTCGTGAACCTGCTCGACCGTCCACCCCAGCTTGAACGCATACCGGATGTAGTAAGGCCGCCCCTGGCACGGCCGCGCCAGCTTGTCGTGCAGCACCTCCGTCCGGATCGGCCAGCTTGTCGCCGAAGTCTCCTCGACATCCGCCGGCGCCTCGCCCGTCCGGCTCGCCATCACAAACGTCTCAAACTTCGACTCCGGCGGCGGCGTCTGCCGCTCACGCAGCGACGTGTAGGCGTCCGTTGCCCCCTCCGCATGCCGCTTATGCGCCGAATGCAGCCACCGGTCGTTGCGATCCAGCCCATACCCCGCCCGCTGAATCTCCATGCTGCGAACGCACTTCTGAAACGCCTCCTTAAACGTCTGCCCGATCGCCATCGCCTCGCCGACGCTCTTCATCTGCGTCGTCAGCGTCTCGTCCGCCTCGGGAAACTTCTCGAACGCCCACCGCGGCATCTTCACGACGACATAATCGATCGTTGGCTCAAAGCTCGCCGGCGTATTCTTCGTGATGTCGTTCGGAATCTCGTCCAGCGTGTACCCCACCGCCAGTTTCGCCGCCACCTTCGCGATCGGATACCCCGTCGCCTTGCTCGCCAGCGCGCTCGAGCGCGACACGCGCGGATTCATCTCGATCACAATCATCCGCTCCGACGCCGGATCGAACGCAAACTGCACGTTGCTCCCGCCGCACTCGACCCCGATCTCCCGCATGATCGCCTTCGCCGCGTCCCGCATCCGCTGAAACTCGCGGTCCGTCAGCGTCTGAGCCGGCGCCACAGTGATCGAATCCCCCGTGTGCACCCCCATCGCGTCGATATTTTCGATCGAGCAGATCACGATCACGTTGTCGTTCTTATCCCGGATGACCTCCAGCTCGAACTCCTTCCACCCATACACGCTCTCCTCGATCAGCACCTCGCCGATCCGCGAAAGCTGCAATCCCCGCTGCGCGATCTCCTCGAACTGCTCGCGCGTCACCGCGAACCCGCTGCCGCTCCCGCCCAGCGTGTACGCCGCCCGGATCACGCACGGCAGCCCGACCTCGTCGAGGATCTTCCGCGCTTCCGCCATGCTCCGCGCAATCCCGCTCCGCGGAACATCCAGCCCGATTTTGATCATCGCCTCCTTGAACGCCAGCCGATCCTCCGCCTTGCGGATCGCCTCCGGCGACGCCCCGATCATCTCAACATCGAACGCCTTGAGAATTCCCGCCTCGTGCGCCGCCATCGCGCAGTTCAATCCCGTCTGCCCGCCCAGCGTCGGCAGCAGCGCGTTGACCGGCGTCCCCCGCTCCCTCTCATACGCCAGGATCTTCTCGATAAACGCCGGCGTGATCGGCTCGACATACGTCCGATCCGCCATCTCCGGATCGGTCATGATCGTCGCCGGGTTCGAGTTGAGCAGGACGATCCGATACCCCTCCTGCCGCAGCACCTTGCACGCCTGCGTCCCGCTGTAGTCAAACTCGCAAGCTTGACCGATCACGATCGGCCCGCTCCCGATCAGCATGATCGTCCGAATGTCTTCTCGACGCGGCAACGCAACCTGCTCCCTTCCCGCGCATCGCCGGCTTCCGCCGACTTGCGGCATAGTTTACTCGCCGCCGCCGCCCCGCGCACCGCCGACGGCCGGATTATTAGCGCGCAAAAAAAACGCAGCCCGCTCTCGTCGGGCCGCGTAGTTCAATGTCTGGGAGTATTGTGAATTTCGCTCGCTAGCTCGCCTTGATCAGCTCGACGTCGAAGACCAGCGTCGCACGGCCGGGTATCACCGGCGGATGACCGCGCTCCCCGTACGCCAAATTGTACGGAATGATCAGCTTCCGCTTGCCGCCTTCCTTCATCGAGCCGACACCCTCCGTCCATCCGGCAATCACGCCATTCAGCGGAAACGTCGCCGGCTGTCCGCGGTCGACCGAGCTGTCAAACTTCTTCCCGTCCGTAAGCCAGCCGCTGTAGTGAACTGTCACCCGCGCACTGGAGCCCTTCGGCGCAGGCCCATTTCCTTCCTTGATCTCGAAGAACATCAGGCCGGACGGAGTCTTGGTCGGCTCGCCGTTGACCGGATCACCGGGATACATAGTCACTCTCCTCGTGCGCGTCAGGAACCGCTGGCCGGCGCCGGCGCCGCGTCGGCCGGCGGTTGAACCGCGGACAGATCAACATCAAAAATCAGCATCGCACGCGGTGGAATGACCGGCGGATTTCCGCGATCTCCATATCCGAGCTGATAGGGAATAATGATCTTCCGCTTGCCGCCGGCCTTCATGGTCGCAAGGCCTTCCTGCATACCCGGCACGTAATTCGAAAGCGGCATGTTGAGCTGTTCGCCGCGGTCTAAAGAGCTCCAGAACTTCTTGCCATCAACCAGATACCCGGTCGTATGCAGTATGGGCTTATGCGCCTTGGTCGAAGGCGAATCACCCGTGCCAACCTTCATGTCGTAATACGATACGCCCGACGGCAGCGTCACCGGTTCGCCTGTGACCGCCTCGCCCGGCAGCGTCGGCGCGGTCAACGCACTTTCCTGCTTGTCGAGGATGTTCCCGCTGACGCCATCGACCGTCACATCGAAGGCCTTGTCCGTCCCGACCAGATGCACTAGGAAGACCGGCTTATCATCCTTCCGGCTCAACTCGGCCTTGGTGGCCTTCCCCTTGGTCGCGTCCTCGGCTGCCTTCACCGCCCCGTTCAGCCCGGCCTTGGCCGATGCCGCCAGCTGCGCCGTCTTCTGCGGATTCTCCGGTAGTTTCGAATAGTCAACCTGCGCCAGCAGCACCGGAACGATCGCTAGGCACGTCACCGCTGCGATGGCGTACTTCAACCGTGGGCTCATGAGTTTTCTCCGAATCGTCTGACCGCCGTGGAAATGCAGGTGACGGTCGTTACCACGCAAAGTGCGCAAACGCCTTGTTCGCGTCCGCCATGCGGTGCACATTGTCGCGCGTCGTCATCGCCGCGCCCTCGCCGCGATACGCCGCCAGCAGCTCATCGGCCAGCCGATCCATCATCGGCTTGCCCTTCTTGGCCCGCGACGCCTCCAGCAGCCATCGGATCGCCAGCGACTCCTGCCGCCGCCGGCTCACCGGCATCGGCACCTGGTAATTGCTGCCGCCAACGCGTCGGCTGCGAACCTCAATATTCGGCTTGATGTTCCCAAGCGCCCGCTCGAATACCTCGATCGGCGGCGTATCGGGAATCTTCTTCGAGATCTGGTCGAGCGCCCCGTAGAAAATCCGGCAGGCAACGCTCTTCTTACCTTCCCACATCATGCAATTGATGAACTTCGACGCGATCTTGCTTCCGTAGATATTGTCCGGTGCCAGTCGAACCGTCGATTGCGTCCACTTCTTATAACCCATCGTTTGTCCTCAAATCGCTCCGGCCTACTTCTTCCGCTTGGTGCCGTACTTGCTGCGGCTTCGACCGCGGCGCACGCCAAACTTGTCTTGGTCCTCAACGCCCGAACAGTCGAGCACGCCGCGAACGATGTGATACCGAATACCCGGAAGGTCGCGAACGCGGCCGCCGCGAACCAGCACGATCGAGTGCTCCTGCAGGTTGTGGCCGATGCCCGGGATGTACGCCGTCACTTCGCGCCCGTTCGACAGTCGCACGCGGGCCACCTTCCGCAGCGCCGAGTTCGGCTTCTTCGGCGTCATTGTCTTGACGATCAGGCACACCCCGCGCTTCTGCGGACTGCGGTCCAGATCGCGTACCTTACTCTTTCGCACCTCGGCACGTCGCGGCCGGGCGCACAATTGGTTGTATGTCGGCATATCGCTCTCGTTCTCTGCTGCGGACAACCGGCGATTCCACACCGGCGCAAGCCGCTTAGGATACAGCCCTCATGTGATTTTCGTCAACCGGCCGCTTCTTCGCCGGTTCCGGCCATCTCGGGTGCAGCCGCCACGGCCGCCGGCGTCTCGGCCGGCTCCGCCACTTCCGGCATCCGAACTTCGACCTTCGGTTCCGGCACGGGTTCGCCCATATGCCTGTACTTCAGCTCCTGGTACGGCTTGAAACCAGTGCCCGCCGGAATCAGGTGTCCGAGAATCACGTTCTCTTTCAACCCGATCAGCCGATCGTTGCCTCCGGCCAGCGCCGCCTCGGTCAACACCTTCGTCGTCTCTTGGAACGACGCCGCCGAGATGAACGACTCGCTCTGCAGCGACGCCTTGGTAATGCCAAGCAGCAACGTCGATGCCGTTGCCGGCTTCGGCCGCTTGCCCTTGGCCGGCGCCTTGCCCGCCGCCTCCAGCTCTGCGTTCTTCTCGCTCAATTCGTCCTTGCTGACGATCTTGCCTTCGTGGTAGTCGCTGTCGCCCGGCTCGCTGATCCGCAAGCTCTTTGCCAGCCGCTCGTTCTCCTGCCGGAAGCGGAACTTGTCCGCCACTTCATAGGGCAGGAACTTGCTGTCGCCGGGGCTCTCGACCCGCACCTTCCGCAACATCTGCGCCAGCACGATCTCGAGGTGCTTGTCGTTGATGTGCACGTTCTGCGAGCGATACACCGCCTGGATCTCGTGCAACAGATAAACGAGCAGCGCCTCTTCGCCCTTGATCCGCAGAATGTCGTGCGGCACCAGCGGACCGTCGCACAGCCGGTCGCCGGCCTCCACGTGGTCGCCGGCGTGCACCAGCAGGTGCTTGTCCTGCGGAACGTGGTGCTCCTTCGGCTCCAGGTCCTTGCTGTCCGGGTGAACGATGATCGTCATCTTCCCGCGGCGCTTGTCCGCCCGAATCTCGACCGTTCCGGATACCTCGGCCAACACGGCGGGCTCGCGCGGCTTGCGGGCCTCGAACAGCTCCGTCACCCGCGGCAGACCGCCCGTGATGTCCTGCGTTCCCGAAATCTCTCGCGGTCGGCGTGCGAGCAGGTAACCCGGCGTCACATGATCGCCGTCCGCCACTTCGATTCGCGCCTTGGCCGGCAGGTAGTGATACTCGAGAATCTTGCCGGACTTGTCCTCGATGATGACCTGCGGGTTCTTGTCGCCTTTGTGTTCGATGACGACGTACTTCTTCCCGGCCTTGCGTTCCTGCTCGGCCCGGACCGTCTCGCCCTCGATCACGTCGTGCAGCCGGATGTACCCGTCCGCCTCGGCCAGGATCGGTGTCAAGTGCGGATCCCAAGTCACGAGGCCCGTCCGCGCCTTCACCGTCTCGCCGTCTCCCACCAGCAACCGCGCGCCGTAGGGAACGCGATAGCGCTCCAGCTCCCGGCCCTTGTCGTCGATCACCGTGATTTCGCCGTTCCGCTTCAGCACGACCTTCGACGTTACGCCTTCGCGATCGGTCACCTCCGCGAACGTCAGGTTGTCGTACTTGATCGTTCCGGCCTGGGCGCACTTGATATCGCTCTCCACGACCGCACGGCTGGCGACGCCGCCCGTATGAAACGTTCGCATCGTCAGCTGCGTGCCCGGCTCGCCGATCGACTGGGCCGCGATGATGCCCACCGCCATGCCTTCCTCGACCAGCCGCCCGTTCGACATGTCCACGCCATAGCATCGGGCGCAGATTCCGAACGACGAATCGCACGTCAGCGGGCTGCGGACGCGAATGCTTTCGAGCCCGAGACCATCCGGGAACTTTGCTTCCAGTTTCCGGGCGATCTGCTCCGTGATGATCTCGTTCTCCCGCACGATCAGGTTGTCCGAGCGCGGGTCGCGGATCGTGTCGCGGGCCGTTCGACCAATGATCGACTGCGCCAGCGAGATTTCGACCTCTTCGCCCTTGTACTGCACGCCCTTCGTGATGCCGTTGATCGTCCCGCAGTCGATCCGCGAGATGCACACGTTCTGGCCCACGTCGGCCAGCTTGCGCGTCAGGTACCCCGAGTCGGCCGTCTTGAGCGCCGTGTCGGCCAGTCCCTTACGGGCGCCGTGCGTCGAGCTGAAGTACTCGAGCACGCTCAGCCCTTCGCGGAAGTTCGCCTTGATCGGCGTCTCGATGATCTCGCCCGACGGCTTCGCCATGAGGGCTCGCATGCCCGCGAGCTGCCGAATCTGATCGACGCTGCCTCGCGCGCCCGATTCCGTCATGAGATAAATCGGATTGAGATACGGCTTCGCGCCCGCGGTTCCCGGAGCAACGTACGCGCCCTCGGCATCGCGCCAGTCGGCCCGCAGTTCCTTCATCATTTCCTCGGTGACCGCCTCGCGCGCGTGCACCCAGATGTCGATCAGCACGTTGTAGCGTTCCATGTCGGTGATAGCGCCGCCCTGGTACGCCCGCTCAATCCGATCGACCTTCTTCTGGGCTTCCTCGATGATCGCCCGCTTCTTCGCCGGAATCCGCAGGTCGGTGATGCCGAACGACAGCCCCGCCAGCGTGCCCCACTTGAAGCCGATCTCCTTGATCGTGTCGAGCAGATCGATCGTCGCGGATCGCCCGAGAATGGCATGACAGTCCGCGATGACGCGCGACGCGCCCTTGCTCGAAAGTTTGCAGTTGTAAAACGGCATCCGCGGATCGAGGCCGTCGTTGAACAGAAGGCGCCCGACCGTCGTGATGATGATCCGGTCCTTCGGCATCGGCTCCGCCAGCGTCTTGAAGTCGTTCACGACCTGCTCGCGCTCGACCCGGCAGCGGACCTTCTCGTGAATCCGCAGCTTGCGAAGCTGCCACGCCAGCAGCGCCTCCTGCATGTTCGCAAACGTCCGCAGCGGCTTGTTCTGCTTCCGTCGCTCGTCCTCCGACAGCTTCACCGGATCGTCCGGCAGATCGTTGTCGCACGTCAGGTAGAAGATGCCGAGCACCATGTCTTGCGACGGCGACATGATCGGCGCCCCGTTCGCCGGGCTGAAAATGTTATTCGTGCTCATCATCAGCACGTGCGCCTCGGTCTGCGCCTCGATTGACAGCGGCAGGTGCACCGCCATCTGGTCGCCGTCGAAGTCGGCGTTGAAGCCCTTGCACACCAGCGGATGAATCTTGATCGCGTTGCCTTCCACCAGCACCGGCTCAAACGCCTGGATACCCATGCGGTGCAGCGTCGGCGCACGATTCAGCAGCACCGGGTGCTGATAGATCACTTCTTCAAGGATGTCCCAGATCTGCTGGTCGCGCCGCTCGATCATCCGCTTCGCGCTCTTGATCGTGTCGGCCAGCCCGCGCTCCTTCACTTTGCGGATGATGAACGGCTGGTAAAGCTCCAGCGCGATCCGCTTCGGCAACCCGCACTGGTTCAATCGCAGTTCCGGCCCGATGACGATGACCGATCGCGCCGAGTAATCGACGCGCTTGCCGAGCAGGTTTTCGCGGAACCGGCCCTGCTTGCCCTTGATCATGTCCGTCAGGCTCTTCAGCGGTCGGTTCGACGACCCCAGCACCGGCCGCCGGCATCGTCCGTTGTCGAACAGTGCATCGACCGCCTGCTGCAGCATTCGCTTCTCGTTGCGAATGATGACTTCCGGCGCGTTCAGATCGATCAGCTTCTTGAGCCGGTTATTTCGATTGATGATGCGGCGATACAGATCGTTCAGATCGCTCGTCGCGAAGTTCCCGCTCTCCAGCAGCACCAGCGGCCGCAGGTCCGGCGGAATGACCGGAATCACGTCCAGGATCATCCACTCCGGCTTGTTCGGGCTGTTCCGCAGCGCCTCGACGATCTTCAGCCGCTTCGCCAGCTCCTTGATCTTCTGCTTGCTGTTCGTCTTCGACAGCGCGTCGCGCAGCTCAACCGACAGCGTGTCGAGGTTCAGCTTTGTCAGCATCTCCTTGACCGCTTCGGCCCCGATCATCGCCCGGAAGTTGTTTCCGTACTTCTCCTGCTCGACCCGGTACTGCTCCTCGGTCAGCAGTTGCTTGTTCTTGAGCGGCGTATCGCCCGGCTCGACCACCACGTAGTCCTGGAAATAGACCACGCGCTCCAGGTCACCGGTCTTCATCTCCAGCAGACTGCCCAGCCGGCTCGGAATCGCCTTGAAAAACCAGATGTGCACCACCGGCGCGGCCAGGTTGATATGACCCATCCGCTTGCGCCGCACGCGGCTGTGCGTCACCTTCACGCCGCAGCGATCGCAGATCATGCCCTTGTGCTTGGTGCCCTTGTACTTCCCGCAGAAGCACTCCCAGTCTCGCTCGGGACCGAAGATGCGCTCGCAGAAAAGTCCGTCCTTCTCGGCCCGGTACGTGCGGTAGTTGATCGTCTCCGGCTTCTTCACCTCGCCGAACGACCATGCGCGAATGTCGTTCGGAGACGCCAGCGAAATCTTCACCGACCCGTAGTCATTGATCCGGTCGTAAACGTTTTCGATCATGGGCGTTGTTCCTCGCCTCGTTATCCGTCAATCTTCAACGTCGCGCCCCGCCATCCGCGGAGCGCCACGATTCAATCAACCTCAGTTCGCGGTCGCCATCGCCAGCCGCCGCGCGTCCAGCGTCAGGTTCACCTGCCCGCTGTTCTTCTTGAATCCCAACTCCTCGCAGAAATCGACCTCGGTCCCGTATGCCGAAACGTCGATCCGCTCACAGCCCAGCTCGATCAGTGCCGACAGCACCCGTTCCGCCATCGACTTCGCGATCTTGTACTGGTCGTGCTCGACACGGCCATCGTGCGCCGTCACTGCGCCCGGCCCCTGGTACGCCGGGTCCAGCTTGCACTCCGTCAGATAGCCGCGGACGCCGTCCGAGATCCCGCGGGCGATCCCGATCAATCGCCCGTCGTCGGTCCGAGCCGTCACGAAGCACACCGAGTTTCGCACGAGCTGCGCTAGCTTGTCCGGCGTCTCCGGGGCGTTGTGGCCCTGGGCCATGTAAAACTCCCGCAACTCGTGCGGATCGAGCGACGAAACCACCTCGTACTTGATTCCATCCATGCTCACGTCTCCCGTTCGCCGGCGTCCAGCCGCTGAATCAGCTTCGTGGCGGCCAGCGCCCCCGCCGGCCGACCTCGTAGCGGCCGGCGCCCTCGCCGGCCGACGGCGCCTATATCAGCTTCTTCTTCTCGAGCACAATGTTCAGGCCCAGCCCGCGGATTTCATTGCAAAGCACGTCAAACGAAACCGGCGTGCCCGCTTCCAGGGTGTTGGCGCCCTTCACCATCGACTCGTAAATCTTCGTCCGGCCCTCGACGTCGTCCGATTTCACTGTCAGCAACTCCTGCAGGATGTGGGCGGCGCCATACGCCTCCAAGCCCCACACTTCCATTTCGCCGAAGCGCTGACCGCCCGTCCGGGCCTTTCCGCCCAATGGCTGCTGCGTGATCAGCGAGTACGGACCCGTCGACCGCGCGTGAATCTTGTCATCCACCAGGTGATGTAGCTTCATCATGTAGATGTAGCCCACCGTCACCGGCTGATCGAACGGATCGCCGGTCCGGCCATCGTAGAGCTGAATCTTGCCGCCCATCGGCATCTCAACCAGGATCGTCCGATCGTCTCCGGCCGCCACCACCGTCTTCGCATCGATCTGCAGCTTCCGGACATGCTCGTTGGCCGACCGAACCGCCTGGTGAATCTCATCTTCCTTCGCGCCGTCGAACACCGGCGTCACCGCCTGGAAGCCCAGGATGCGGGCCGCCCAGCCCAGGTGCGTCTCCAGAATCTGGCCGACGTTCATACGACTCGGCACGCCCAGCGGATTCAGAAGGATGTCCACCGGCGTCCCGTCCGCCATGAACGGCATGTCCTCTTCCGGCATGATCTTCGCAATCACGCCCTTGTTTCCGTGCCGCCCGGCCATCTTGTCGCCCACCGACAGCGAGCGCTTCGTCGCCAGGTACACCTTCACCATTTCCAGCACGCCCGACGCCAGTTCGTCGCCGCGCTTGAGCTGCGCGATCTTCCGCTCGCGCTCCTCGATCTGCTCGACGATGCGCGGCCAGTACCGGTCGTAAATCTTCTGCGTATCCTCGCGGACCGCCGCCGGCTTCACCCACTTCATGTCGAACGACCACTTGTTCGGCTCGCCGATCTGCTCCATCACGACGTCGACGTTGTCGCTCTTGCCGACCTTCTGCTTCGTGTTCGGATCGATGATCGGCTGTCCGGCCACCTTCTCGATGTCGTCGATCATCTGCTTGAAGACCGCGATCGTCCGCACATTGTGCTGGTCCCGCGTCTCCTTGATCCGCCGCTGCAGCTCCTTCTTCTGGTCCTCCGTCATCTGCGTCCGACGGCTGAATCGCTTCGTCGCGATCACGATGCCGCTCGTGCCGCTCGGCACCTCGAGCGAATCGTTCTTCACGTCCTCGCCCGCACGCCCGAAGATCGCATGCAGCAGCTTCTCTTCCGGCGAAAGCTCGCTCTTGCTCTTCGGCGAAACCTTGCCGACCAGGATGTCGCCCGGCTTCACCTCCGTGCCGACCTGCACCACGCCGTACTCGTCGAGACTGCGAAGCGCCTTCTCTGACACGTTCGGAATGTCGCGTGTGAACTCCTCGCGGCCCAGCTTCGTCTCGCGAATCTCGACCTCGAAGTCCTCGATATGGATGCTCGTGAAGACGTCGTCCTGCACCAGCCGCTCGGAGATAAGAATGGCGTCCTCAAAGTTGTAGCCGTCGAAAGGCATGAACGCGACCAGTACGTTGCGTCCCAGGGCCAGCTCGCCCTTCGCACAGCCCGGCCCGTCCGCGATGATCTGGTCTTTCTTGACCTTCTGGCCCAGCTTCACCAGCGGCGTCTGGTTCAGACACGTCCGCTCGTTCAGCCCGTGGAACTTCCGCAGCTCGTACTCTTCCGTATTATCCAGCACGATCCGCGTCGCATCGACGTACGTTACCGTCCCGTTCGCATGCGCCCGGATCACCATGCCGCTGTTCGCCGCGACGACCCGCTCCATGCCCGTCGCCACGACCGCTGCCTCGGTCCGCAGAAGCGGAACCGCCTGCCGCTGCATGTTCGATCCCATCAGCGCCCGGTTGGCGTCGTCGTGCTCGAGGAACGGAATCAGCGACGCTGAAACGCCGACCGTCTGCTTCGGCGAAATATCGACATACTCGATTTCCTTCGCCTCGACCGTCGCCAGTTCGCCGCGCACCCGCGCGACGTGCTGCTGCTCCTTGATCTTGTGATCGCCCACCACCTCGGGCGGCGCGAGCACCATCTTCATCTCTTCGTCCGCTCGCAGGTGCTCGATGTTCCCGTTGACCTTCGACGCCTTGTCCACCTTGCGGTACGGCGTGATCAAAAATCCGTACTCATCGACCGTAGAGTAAATCGACAGTGAAGCGATTAGACCGATGTTCGTGCCTTCCGGCGTCTCGATTGGGCAAATCCGCCCGTAATGGCTGATGTGAACGTCGCGAACTTCGAAGCCCGCCCGCTTGCGGTTCAAGCCGCCCGGCCCGAGGGCCGACAGCCGCCGCTCGTGCGTGAGCTGCGACAGCGGATTCGTCTGATCGACGACCTGCGAAAGCTCGCTTCGACCGAAGAAATACTCGATAGCGCTGCTCACGCTCTTCGTGTTCACAAGGTCGACAATCTTCGGCTGCTCCGCCGGGTCCTTCATGCTCATCCGCTCCTGCACGGTGCGGCGCATCTTCAGGAAACCCTTGCGCAGTTCCTCGCTCGCAAGCTCATCGATCGTCCGCAGACGTCGGTTGCCGAGGTGGTCGATATCGTCTTCCTGCACCACGACCCGGCTGATCTGCCACCCAAACTCGCGCAACGAGCCAAAGGTCCCGCCCGCCGGCCCCGGCGCCGCCCCGAGCACGCCGCGAATGTGCTCCTCGGTGTCGAACGCCGCGTGCTTGGCCTGCCCGAACAGCTCGCGCCAGTCCGATTCAATCTTCGCCGTGACCTCAGCGCCGATTCGCTTCGCCTCGGCCTCATCAAACGTATAGATTGGCCCGACCATCGGGTGATAGTTCAAGTACTCGAGCTGAACACCCTCCGGCGTCCGATGCTTGATCTCCGCCAGATACTCATCCACGCCTTCCAGGATTCGCGAGCATCGCGTCCGGATCACCGATACCACGTATTCCTTCGACGCCCGCGTCACGTCCGACTCACGATCCGTCTCAGCCCGGCCGAGATAAACTCTCATCCGCGGCAGATCGATCGAATCCGGCGGCGCCCACTCGCCCGGCGTGTCGCTCACTTCCCGAAGCTGCCGGCGAATCTCCTTGACGACGTCGGCCTGCTCCAGCTTCTTGCGCCCCTCCCGGATCGCGTCGAGACTGCCCAGCTCAACGCCCTTTTTCGGGTCCGTCACGGCCCGCCCCGGCTTCATATAAATCTTGATCTGCGCCGCCAGCTCGCGGGCGTATTGCAGGATGCAAAGCTCGAACGGCACCCGCCGCGGAATCGAGTACCCCACTCGGTTCTGGCTTCGCAGATCGAGCAGGTACTTCAGACAAGCCGTCAGATCGACCGTCGTCAGCGTATGCACCGACGCCGGGATCGACAACCCGAACTTGCGGTTGATTCGGAACCGCCCCACCTTGCCCAGCCGATACCGGTTCGAATCAAAGAACTTCTCGTGGAACAGCTTGACCGCCTTGTCGAGCTGCGCCGGATTCCCCGGCCGCAATCGCTGGTAGATCTTCAACAGCGCATCTTCGTGCGAACGGCTGTTATCTTCCGCCAGCGTATTGAGAATCAGCGGATCGACCACCTTGTCGATGACCTCGACCTGCTTGATCCCCGCATCAATGATCCGGCCCACCGCGTCCCCGATCGGACAGCCCGCCCGCACCAGCGGCTCGGTGACTTCGCCCTTATTCACTTCCTCGTCCGCCCGGATGTCCGACACCGCGTACATGTCGGCTCGCAGTCCGTTCGCCCGCACGACCTTCGTCTCGTAAAACTCCCGCACGATCGTCGCATCGCTGCTGAATCGCGCGTCCATCGCACGCAGGAACATCGTCGCCGGAATCTTGCTCGACTGGTCGATCCGGACCGCCAGGACGTCCTTCCGCGTGATTTCGATCTCGACCCAGCTCCCGCGCTCCGGAATGATGCGGCACGCGTGCAGCGCCCGATCGCCCTCCAGCGTCTCCTTGATGAAATCTACGCCCGGCGACCGGTGCAACTGCGAAACGATCACCCGCTCCGCCCCGTTGATAATGAACTCCCCGCCGCCGATCATCACAGGGATGTCGCCCAGGTAGATTCGCTCCTCGAGAATCTCGTCCGTGTCCTTCCGCGAAAGCTTCAGCCCCACCCGCAGCGGCATCCCGTACGTCAGCCGCAACTGCCGGCACTCGTCCGGCGTGTACCGCGGCTTGCCGAGGTGGTAATCCTTGTATTCCAGCGTCACGTTCTCGTCGTAGCTCGAGATCGGGAACACTTCGCGCAGCAGCGCCTCGAGGCCCTCGTTCTTCCGCTTCTCCGGCGGAACCTCGGCCATCAGGAAGCGCTCGTAGGACTCGGTCTGCAGCTTGATCAGATTCGGAATGGGCGCTGCATCGCCGAGCTTGTGGAAATCACGGATCTCTTGCACCTGAATCATCGCGTCACCTTTCGATGCGATCGGCGCGGCGGCAGTGGTCAATGCCGCTGGGCGCGCGAAGCCGGCGTCGACTCGTCATCATTCGCTGACGGCCGTCGCCGGGCCTATGGGCGCTTGCGGTGTGTTCGTCAACGACGACGCACCCGGTAAAATGTTCCGCAGGACCAGTCCGACGCCGGCGCCATCTGAAGCGATTCGGCCCGTCCATTGCAGCCGACTCGTTTTCGCGCCCGCGCGGAGAGAACCAAGTATAGTAAGGCGACCCTCCCGGGGCGTCAACCGCCCCGAAATGGCCCCTTAAGCTGCCTCTTAGTGACCCTTCATCTCGACCTTGGCGCCGGCCTCTTCCAGCTCCTTCTTGAGCTTCTCGGCGTCCTCCTTCGAGATGTTCTCCTTCACCATCTTCGGAGCCCCGTCGACCAGGTCCTTGGCCTCCTTCAGGCCCAAGCCCGTCGCCGTCCGCACGACCTTGATCACGCCGATCTTGTTCGCCCCGGCATCCTTCAAAGTCACGTCAAACGTCGTCGGCTCCTCGGCCACCTCGGCCGCCGCCCCGCCGGCCGCCGGACCGGCCATCATGACCGCCCCGCCCGCCGCCGGCTCAATTCCGTACGTCGCCTTGAGGTAATCCACCAGCTCCTGGGCGCTCTTCAGTGTCAGCCCGGCGATCTTGTCGCCCAGCGTCTTCACGTCCGCGCTGAATTCCTTCGTTGCAGTATCCGACATCGCAAACTCCCGTTTTCAGACAGCCGGGCCTCGCCCGACCGCCATCCATCCCGCCCGGTAGCCCGGACCCCACTGGTCCGGTTTAACCCCGCCCGCCGCAGCGAACGTCTCATTGGGACAACCGATCCGGAGATTATTGTTTCATTCCTCAGGCGACCTTCGCGACCGCCTCGCCGTTCTCCAGCTTGCCGATCAGCGCCTTGAGGCACGCCGCGAGTCCGCCGCCCGGTCCGCGAACCGCACCGGCCAGCTTCTTGCCCGGCGAGATCGCCATCGCCGCCACGTCGCCGATGACCTCCGTCCGGGTCCGCAGCTTTGCGACGTCGCCGACCGCCATCGGCTCATCGATGCCTTCGACCAGCCCGATCTTCAGTTCCAGCTTCGGAAACGTCTCGGCGATCTTCAGCAATTCCTTCGCGATTTCCACCGCGGTCCCGCCGCCGGTCACGATCGCGCACGGTCCGCTCATCGCCTTGGCCAGCGACGCCATCGGCGTGCCCGCGCTCGAGCGCCGGAACAACCGGTTAGTCACCACGTGCATCTCGTACTTCTTCGCCCGCAGTTGGCGCCGCAGGAGATTCGCGTCGATACCCGTCAGGCCGACCGCGTTCACGACGACGGCCTCGCGCACGCCGCCGTAGCGGTCCTTCAATTCCGTCTCGATCATCTGTTTCAGCTTGCGGCTCACGATCGTCTCCTCGTTATTGCGGAATCGGCAGCTCGACAGACGGCGTCATCGTCGCGCTCACGCAGATGCGCTTGATGTAGTGCCCCTTCGCCGTCTGCGGCTTCATCCGGCGGATGTGCTCGATGAACGCCTCGATGTTTTCCTTCAGCTGCTCCGCCTTGAAGCTGATCCGACCCACCACGCCATGGACGTTTCCGCCCGTGTCGTTTCGAAACTCCGTCTTGCCCGCGGCAAATTCCTTCACCGCCGTGCCGACGTCATTGGTCACAGTTCCGTTCTTCGGCGACGGCATCTTTCCGGCCGGCCCGAGCACCTTGCCGAGCTTGCCGACCTTGCCCATCAGTCGCGAATGCGCCACCGCCACGTCGAACTCCGCCCAGCCGCCGTTGATCTTCGCAATCAGATCATCGACGCCGACTTCCGCCGCGCCCGCCGCCTTCGCCTTCTCGGCGTCTTCCCCTTCCGCGAACGCGATCACTTTGCGCGTCTTGCCGATGCCGTGCGGAAGCGACACCGCCCCGCGAATCATCTGGTCCGCGTGCTTCGGGTCGATTCCCAGGTGCATGACGATGTTCACCGTCTGATCGAACTTCCGGCCCTTGCCCATCTCCTGGAGCAGCTTCACCGCCTCGTCGACCGCCTGCGGCTTGTCCGGCCGCTTCGCGAACGCGGCCTTGTACTTCTTGCCCAAACCGCGCATTGGTCGGCCGCGCTTCTTCTTGCGACCGGCATCGTCGCCCTCGGCCTGCGGCTTCGACTTCTTGGCCTTGGGGGCCTTCGGAGCCGCTTCCGGCGCGTCAGGACGAGCCGCCTTTTCGGCTTTCTCGCCTTTCGCTGCCTTCGCGGCAACCGCCGCCTCGCCCGCATCTTGCTGCGGCGACTTTTCTTTCTTCTCTTTCGCCATCGCTCTTCCAGCCCTTTCGAGGCGGCCGACTTACCCCTCGATCTCGATACCCATGTTGCGAGCCGTTCCCGCCACGATCCGCGACGCCGCTTCCAGGTCGAAGCAGTTCAAATCCTTGATCTTCGTCTTCGCGATCGTCATCACCTGCTCTTTGGTGACCTTGCCGACCTTTTCCTTGTTCGGCGAGCCAGAGCCCTTCGCCACCTTCGCCGCATCCTTCAGCAGCACCGAGGCCGGCGGGCTCTTCACCTCGAACTCGAACGTCCGGTCCGCGTAAACCGTAACGACCGCCGTCACCAGCATGCCGTTCAGCGACTTCGTCCGCTCGTTGAACTGCTGCACGAACTGGCCCGGGTTCACGCCGTACTGCCCGCAGGCCGGTCCCACCGGCGGAGCCGGCGTCGCCTGGCCGCCCGCGGCCTGCACCTTGAACTTGCCCGTTACTTCTTTTTTCTTCTTCGCCACGGCGTTTCCCTATGCCTTTTCCACCTGCCAGTATTCCAACTCGATCGGCGTCGCGCGCCCGAAGATCGTCACAACCACGCGAACTTGGCCCTTGTCCGGCATGACTTCGTCGATTTCGCCCTCGAAATTTTCGAAGGCCCCTTCCTTGATCTTGACCGGATCGCCCTTCTTCAGGCCCGCCAGGCCCGCCAGCGTCGGCGCCTCCGCCGACTTCTCGACCACCGCCAGCATCTTCTCGACGTCGTGCGGCTTCATCTCGCTCGGCTTGCCGTCCGAGCCGATGAAATCACCGACGCCGCTCGTATCCTTGATGAGGAACCAAACGTCCTCGGGCACGCGCCCGTCGTCTTCCGTCTCCATCTCGATGAAAACGTACCCCGGATAGAGCTTCCGGTCGTACAGCTTCACCTGTCCGCCCTTCATCCGCTTCTCGCGCTGCATCGGAACCAGGATCCGCCCGACGCGGTCCTCCAGTCCCTCGATCTTCACCTTCCGGATCAGCGCGTCGCACACCTGCTCCTCGCGGTTGCTCGCCACCCGAAGCACGTACCAGCGCTTCGGCTGCGCTGCGACCTTCGTCGTCGGTGCGGATGCGGCGACGGCCGGCGCCCCGGCCTCCGCGACTTCCGGCGTCGTCTCCACCGCCGGCTCTGTTGGAAGATCAGTATCCATCACTCGCCCGACAGGTTGATCAGTTTCGCAAACGTATCCGGAACAATCCGCAACACGCCGATCCACGAGAAAAACAGCATCAAGCCAACATCCACCAAGAACAAAAACGTCCCGAGCGCCAGCACAACAAAGATCACGACCTTCGTCGAGCCGAAAATCTCGCGTCGGCTCGTCCAGTTGACCTTCTTCATCTCGCCTTCGGTGGCGATCAGAAAGTCGCAGACCCGCCGGTTCAGCGCCAGGTATCGATACGTCAGCAATCCACCGACCAGGATGATGGCCACCGCCATGCCGACTCGAATGTACTCACTCGAAGTCCCGCTCCCGATCAGGATCATCTTGCTGTAAACAAACGACGCGCACCACAGGATCAACAATCCAGCCGCGATCGCCGTGCAAATCCGCGTGTAGTAGCCCTGTGTGGGCTTGTAGATGTCGAAGAACCCGCGCGACGTCGTCGGCCGTGGTGCCTCGTAACGGGGCGCTTCCCGCTCGTCGCCGCCTTCGTCTTCGTCTTCGTCAAACCGCTCGTTCACCGAGTCACCGTTCGCGGCGGCGAGCGCCGTGGCCTTCTCCTCGTCCCTGAGGCTCGCATTGCGATGATTCCCTTTGGCCATGACGTCTCGTTCCTTCGGCGGTCGAGCCATTATCCCGCCGCCACATCCAACCCTTTGGATCAGGAGCGGAGGGACTCGAACCCCCAACCGCCGGTTTTGGAAACCGGTGCTCTACCAATTGAGCTACGCTCCTGGGTCGTCTCCGATCGTTTCCAGCGATCCGCGGGCCATCACTTCCGCTTGATCTTGTGCTTCGTGTGCCGCCGGAGCTTCGGGCTGTACTTCGTCAAGCCGCCCTTCAGCTTCTCCGGAATGCCCTGCTGCACGTTGATCGTCGTGCGGTAGTTCAGATCGCCCGTCTCGCTGCACTCCAGCCAGACCCATTCGCGTTTGCTGGCCTTCGCCATGGCGCTTTCCTTCTCGCGCGGCCGCGGATCTCATCCGCCTGCCGTCGTCAGCTCGCTTACTCGATCACCTTCGTCACGACGCCCGAGCCGACCGTCCGGCCGCCCTCGCGAATCGCGAAGCGAACGCCTTCCTCCAGCGCCACCGGCTGAACCAGCTCCACTTCGAGCTGTACGTTGTCGCCCGGCATGCACATCTCGACCCCGCCCAGCAGCTTCAAGCTGCCCGTCACGTCCGTCGTCCGGACGTAGAACTGCGGGCGGTAGTTGTTGAAGAACGGCGTGTGACGGCCGCCTTCCTCCTTCGTGAGGACGTACACCTGGGCGTTGAACTTCTTGTGCGGCGTGATCGATCCCGGCTTCGCCAGGACCTGACCGCGCTCGAGGTCTTCCTTCTCGACGCCTCGCAGCAGCAGGCCGACGTTGTCGCCCGCGATGCCCGAGTCCAGCGTCTTGTTGAACATTTCCACGCCCGTGACGACCGTCTTGCGCGTCTCGGGCTTCAGGCCGATGACTTCGACTTCCTCGCCAACCTTGATCATGCCGCGCTCGATACGGCCCGTGCCGACCGTTCCACGGCCCTTGATGCTGAACACATCCTCGACCGGCATCAGGAACGGCTTGTCCTGCTCCCGCACCGGCTCCGGAATGTTGTTGTCCAGAGCGTCCATCAGCTCCTGGATGCACTTGCACGCCGCCTCGTCCTTGCCCATCGACTGCAACGCCTTCAGCGCCGCGCCGCGAATGATCGGCGTCTTGTCGCCCGGGAACTCGTACTTGTTCAGCAGGTCGCGAATCTCAAGCTCGACCAGCTCCAGCAGCTCCTTGTCGTCCAGCAGGTCGACCTTGTTCAGGAACACCACCAGCGCCGGCACGTTGACCTGCCGAGCCAGAAGCACGTGCTCGCGCGTCTGCGGCATCGGACCGTCCGCCGCGCTCACCACGAGAATCGCACCGTCCATCTGGGCCGCGCCCGTGATCATGTTCTTCACGTAGTCCGCATGACCCGGACAATCGACGTGAGCGTAGTGTCGCTTCGCCGACTCGTACTCAACGTGCGCCGTCGCGATCGTCAGAATCTTGGTCGGGTCGCGCCGGCCGTCCTTCTCAGACGCCTTCGCAACCTGGTCGTACGGCTTGTACGTCGCCAGGCCCTTGCTCGCCTGCACCGCCGTGATCGCCGCCGTTAGCGTCGTCTTGCCGTGATCGACGTGGCCGATCGTGCCGACGTTGACGTGGGGCTTTGTACGCTTGAATACTTCTTTGGCCATGGAACGCGAACCTCCGCTCTTTCTGTGCTGTCGCTTGCGCTTTCCGTGTCAATCTCTCGACGACTTTCGACACCGCGTCTTTTACGGCTCGCCGCGTCGTCCGTTTCGACGGCGTTGCCGCTTTGCTCTTTCCGCCGACGCCCGTGGGAATCAACCTTGACGGCCGACAACCGTGTTCGCCGCTCGGCCTCACGCCGCTTGCGGGGCGAGTTGCCGCCACTGGCTAGAGCTGCTGACGGGAATTGAACCCGTGACCTCGTCCTTACCAAGGACGCGCTCTACCAGCTGAGCTACAGCAGCGGCTTCGACGCGCCCTCGTATCGGCACCCACACCGCGATCAGTCTCGGGCGCCGCGACGTGCGTGTCCACGCAATAGGCCAAACAGTATAAACCTAACCCGCGCTCTGTCAAACGCAAAAGCCCACCACCCCCAACCCCTGCAATTCCATCGGTATTCGCGCCACTTCGCACACTAACCATCTGTTAAAAATGCAGTTACAGACACGATTTCGCCCAGCCAAACGCCCGGCCCGCTCGCGAACCGCATCGCCGCGCAATCCAGTACTCCACGCACCGCAATATTGCTACTTCCCGCCGCAACTAGTCACTGTCGCCCCCGCGCCGTCGTGCGGAGGGGTTAGCATGAGCCACGCGCGTTCGAGAAAGGAGTCGCCATGTTCACCTCGCAACGCAAACTCGCCCTTCGTCTCGTCATACTCGCCGCCCCACTCATCGGCGGCTGCGCGCACCCCTTCAGCGAACAGATCGCCGAACGCGCGACCACGCCCGCCGAGGGCATCAAGCGCATCGAAGTCTCCACCCGCAACGGCCTGATCGAAATCGTCGGCACGCCCCAATGCCGCGAAATCGAAATCGCCGCCACAAAGTCCGCCCGCGGTTCAAGCCCGCAGGACGCCCGCGAGCACGCCGAGCAGATCGTCATTCGCACCGTGCACGACGCCTCGCGCAACGACCTGCTCGCCGTCGAGGCCGTCATGCCGGAGTCCGACTTCGGCCGAAGTTACGCAGCTCGCTTCGAGATCAAAGTCCCGAAAGATGTCACCCTCGAACTCAAGACCTCCAACGGACGCGTCGCCGTTCGGAACACCGACGGCGCCGTCCGCGTCGTCACCAGTAACGGCACCATCTCCGTCGCCGATGTCCATGGCAATCTCGATCTGAAATCATCGAATGGCCGCATCGAGATCGTCCGCAGCGGCGCCGATTCCATCCGCGCCGTTACCTCCAACGGCTCCATCGACGTCACCGCCGCCCGCGGCAACGCCGACGTCCGCTCCAGCAATGGCTCCATCGCCCTCCGGCTCGTGGCCACGCCCGCCCCGGCCGAAGTTCTCGCCCGCACCTCCAACGGCCGCATCCTCGTCGAAGTCCCCAGCGACCTCTCCGCCAATCTCGAAATGTCCACCAGCAACGGCGGCGTTCACACCGATTTCGAGGCCGCCTCCGTCCGCGACCTGCGCACCGGCCGCTCCAGTCTCTCTGCAAAGCTGAATGACGGTGCGGGCCGCGTCGACCTCAGTTCTTCGAACGGTTCCCTGACGTTTCGGACGACGAAAATCCAGCACAACCCTGGTTGAGCATCCGGATCCGCTCGTTAACTTTCTCCTCCCAACCCGTTATGCTCTCCGACTGACAGCTCTGTCGGTCAAGCGGTTGGAAGGAACACAATGTACTCGGTTGAACTCCACGGGGTCACCAAGACCTTCGGTCGGCATGTCGCCGTCGACGCCCTCGATCTCGTCGTGCCCGCCGGCACCGTTTTCGGCTTCATCGGCCCAAACGGCTCCGGCAAGACTACAACCCTCCGCCTCATTCTGCGCATCTTCTACCCCGACGCCGGCCAGGTTCGTGTCCTCGGCCTCGATCACGGCGCCGCCGCCGACGACCGCGTCGGCTATCTCCCCGAAGAGCGTGGCCTCTACAGGCGGATGAGAGTCCGCGACGTGCTTCGCTTCTACGCCCAGCTGAAAGACCTCAAGGACTCGCGCTCCGACATCGACCGCTGGCTCAAGCGCCTCGAACTCGACAAATGGGCCGACAAAAACGTCGACACCCTCTCGAAGGGCATGGCCCAGAAGGTTCAGTTCATCGCCGCCGTCATCGCCCGTCCGCAACTCGTCATCCTCGACGAGCCCTTCTCCGGCCTCGACCCCGTCAACATGGAAGTCCTCCGCGACGCCATCCTCGAACTCCGAAAAACCGGCACAACGATTATCTTCTCCACCCACGACATGGACATCGCCGAGCGCATGTGCGACCACATCTTCATGATCTTCCGCGGCAAGAAGGTCCTCGACGGAACCCTCGATTCCATCCAGGCCCAGTACGGCCAGGACACCATTCGCGTCCGAACCGCCGCCACCAACGGCTCGCTCGAAGGCCTGCCCGGCGTCCTCCGCGTCAACGACTACGGCCGCTATCAGGAATTGCGAATGGCACCCCAGGCCGACCCGCAGGCTATCCTTCGCGAGATTGCCTCCCGAACCGCCGTCGAGCGCTTCGAGCTGGCCCGCCCCTCGCTGCACGATGTCTTCGTTCGCATCGCCGGCGCCGACGCCGCACGCCCGACTGACCCCAACGCCCCGCGCCAGGAGACAGCACCCCGTGTCTAAGGTCCTTGTCATTGCCAAACGCGAGTATCACGCCACCGTCCGCACCAAGGCGTTCATCATCTCCCTTGTCCTCATGCCGATCCTCATGCTCGGCGGCATCGTCGCCCAGCGCCTCCTCAAGGGCGTCGTGAATATCGACGACAAGAAAATCGTCGTCATCGACGGCACCGGCGTGCTCTATCCCAAGCTCGTCGAGGCCGCCCGCGCCTACAACGAAAAAGAAATCTTCGACGACGAAACCCACAAGCAGGACGAATCCCGCATCGTCCTGGAGCCGGCGCCCCCGGGTCCCATCAACGACGAGTTACGCCTCGCCCTCTCCGATCGCGTCCGCCGCCACGAGATCTTCGGATTTGTAGAGATCGCCGGCGGCATCCTCGACACCCCCAAAAACCTCGCCGGCGCAATCGGCAAGCAACTCAAATCGGTGGTCAAGCAGGCCGTCACCGGCGGCCCCAGCGTCAACGAAGTCTTCTTCTGCAGCGAAAACCAGACCCAGATGGGCCTGAGCCGTTGGTTCACGCGCGTCGTCAACACCGCCGCCGCCGAAGAGCGGCTCCAGCGCGCTCACGTCGATCCGAAGATCGTGTCCTACGCCGTCCAGCGCGTGACGATCGAACCGATGAGTCTCTATACAAGGACGACCGGTGGCGAAATCAAGCGCGCCGAAAAATCCCAGACCGAGGCCGCCATCTTCGTCCCCATGACCGTCATGATGCTGATGTTCATGGCCATCATGGTCTCCGCCCAACCCCTGCTGAACAGCGTCCTCGAGGAAAAGCAGCAGCGCATCGCCGAAGTCCTCCTCGGCTCCGCCAGCCCCTTCCAGATCATGATGGGCAAGCTCCTCGGCAACGTCGCCGTCTCCGTCACCATCGTCGCCATCTACTTCGTCGGCGGCTTCTTCGTCCTGCGCCACTACCACATGACCGAAGTCCTGCCCGCCCACATCATCCCCTGGTTCATCGCCTTCCAGATCCTTGCCGTCCTGCTCTTCGGCTCGGTCTTCGTCGCCGTCGGCGCCGCCTGCACCGAGATCAAGGAAGCCCAGAGCTACATGACCCCCATCATGCTTCTGCTCGTCCTCCCCATGATGGTCTGGTTCAACATCCTCCGAGAACCCCTCAGCAAGTTCGCCACCGCCATCTCCTTCTTCCCGCCCTGCACACCCATGATCATGGTGATGCGCATGGCCGCCACCAGAACGCTCCCCATGTGGCAGCCCATCGTTGGAATCGGCGTCGTCTTGATTACAGTCGTAATCTGCGTCTGGGCCGCCGGCCGCGTCTTCCGCATCGGCCTGCTGGCGCAGGGCAAAGCCCCCAAACCATCCGAGTTGATCCGCTGGATTATCTCTGGCTAGGAGTGCGGCTTCTCACCACCGCCGTCGGCGGACACTGGCAAGCGTCAGAAGCACGCCGGCAAACGCCATCCCCGCCCCGACTCCGCACGCAGTCTGTGGCACCAGCGGCCCGAGCAGTTCGCGCTGAAACCCCGGCTCATTGATGACGCAAAACACGCACGGCGGCGTCGGATTCGGTGCCGGCGGCGGCGTGCAATCCTCAACCACCGCGCTGCATCCCGCCGACACGCACCCATTCGCATCCGTCACAATCGCCGTATACGTCCCCGGCACTTCCGGTGCAACGCACGCCGTATTCGCGCTGAATTCCCCCGGCCCGCTCCATGTAACGCTGTACGAACCCGCTCCCTCGGCCCCGGCCGCACAAATCGATTCCCCCGGACAAATCGCCGCCGGCCCAACCGTGCACGTCGGAGTCGACCCGATGCTCGTATCAATCCCCGTCACGCTCGCAAACGGTGTACCCGGCGAACTCAGATTCGAAATACCCTGAACGCACACGTACGCCGTCACCGGACCCGGTCCCGCCGCCGTGAATAGCAGCGCCGGAATCTCGCCCGGTCCGTCCCCGCCCGCGAAGCTCACCGAAGCCCCCGGCGCCAACGTCAGCGGCGTCGGCGTCAGGTTGATCGTTTCACCGGTCGACCCGCACACGTCATGCGGATTGACGTTCGGATTATCCGGTCCCCAGAAACGAACCGTCACATGACTCGCCTGGCAAGTCACCGCCGGCGGCGCGCTCAGCGGATTCGAAATCGTGATGAAGTACCGCAGCGGCCCCCCGAAGCAGTTTCCGCCGAGCACGGACGTAGACACTTCATATCCGTTGGTGTTGCAACCGACCGGATTCTCCCCAACCCGCGGCATCGGAACTTCCCCGCTCGCCTGCCCCGTCGCCGATCCACCCTGCAATGCGACCACGCACGCAATCGCCACGGAAGCGAAACGCATCCGAACCGCTGTCGTTCCACGGCACCGGCCAAGAGCTGTGCCTGTCCCCGCTCGTGATGTCAACATTACCCTCTCAAGCATTGCAGAATTTGTCGGCGTACTTTCAACCCTTATACCATGATACCCGCGCAATATCTACCCGAACCGCCTAGCCCGATCGCATGAGCCCCAATTATGCCCTCGACGCCAGCCTTACGACTCATCCGGCTTGCACCGCCGACACGGCGTCTTCCCCTTCTTCTTCGCCTCGTCAACGGTCATCTTCACCCCGCCCCCCTTCACCGTCTCGCAGTCCGGCTTGTGATATCGCTTGCCATTCTCCGTGACGACCACCAGTCCATCATCTGTCGCCGGCGGCTTTGGATCCCCCGCCGGCGTCTGCGTTCCCTCCTTGGGTGCAGCCGCGACCCCGCCGCCATCCTTCGCCTCGCCCTTGTGTTCGTAGTGCTTCTTCCAATTCTCGACAAACTGCCCCGCGACCCCCGCGTCGCGAACGATCAGCAGGTTCTCCGCATTCGAATCATCCGCCGCCTTCGTGAAGTTCATCGACCCCGTCAGGACCACCGCGGAATCGATCACGATCACCTTGTTGTTCGCCACCGGATGCTTCCCATCCAGCGCCACCTCGACGCCCCCCTTCTTGAGCACTCCCATCGCCGAATACCGATCCTTCGTATTCGACGCATCAAGGATCACCTGCACGTCCGCGCCCCGCTTCCGCGCCGCCACCAGCGCGTCCGCGATCGGCCGCGATGTAAACACGTGCGCTTGCACCAGCACCGTCTTCTTCGCTGCCTCGATCTCCCGCACGACGCGCTTCTCGCACTCCCCGCCCGGCGAAAAACAGACGTCGACCACCGGCGCCGCCATCAAAGGCGTCACCGAGAAACAGACTACCGCCAACCATCGAAGCTTCATCTCATCCCTCCCACACGAACGGAAGTCGTGCGCTCGTCAGGCCATCCGTGGCAGTCTCAAATCCTCCGCCGACAAGATCGCCTCAAACACATGCCCCGCCTTCTCGATATTCTCACGCGCCCCCTCGCCCCGGTCGATCACCGCCACGATCTTCTCGACCGTCGCCCCCGCCTCGCGGATCACCTTCGCCGCCTCCAGCACCTGCCCGCCCGTCGTCGCCACATCCTCGACGAGCAAAACCACGTCGCCCGCCTTCAACTTCCCCTCAAACGGCTTGCCCGTTCCGTAATCCTTCTTCGCATTCCGCACGATGATGAACGGCAGCGCCGAAGCCATCGACGCCGACGCCGCCAGCGCCACCCCGCCCAGCTCCGCCCCGGCGATGAGCGTCGTCCGCCCGCTCACCCGCTTCGCAAACACCGCCCCCAGTTCGCGCAAAATCTCCGGCTGCGTCTCAAACAAATACTTGTCGAGATAAAAGCTGCTCTTCCGCCCCGACCGCAGCGTAAACTCCCCCTCCAGATACGCTGCCCCTCGCACGCGCTCCGCCAGTTCACGATGCTCCATGTCGCCTCGCTTTCAAGTCGATATGATAAGCACAACGGCCGATGCTTTGGAGATCGACCATGCACAATCAGCCAAAGCATCGGAGTGATTCCGGTCCGCGGACCGTGCGGCTTCTATGATCGAATCCACAACTCCACTCCCGAGGGACGACTTCGTATACAGGCTTCTAGCGGCCAGCGCATCCGCGATCGCGCTCATCACCGCCGCCTACGGCGCGCACTTCGCGTTCATGCGTGCGCCTGCAATTCAGCGCATTTTTTCCGACGTTCGACTCGACGCATTGACTCGCCTTTTCATCGCGCACGCGTGGATTCCGCTCGCGTTCTCCGTTCTCGCAGCCCTCAGCGGAATTCTGGCCTGGAAATGTCCGCGACCCAAGCTCGTCGCGTTCGCCTTCGCGTCGGTGACTATCGCGGTCATGCTCGCGATGTTGGCCGAACTCTCAACGCGATACGCCTTCGAGCGAATCCTGGAACCCCTCCGATAGGCTACAAGAGGCGGGTCCGCGCTAGACACGCAGCGAAGAGTCCATTCGTCGAACTTTTCGATACCTCCCCAACACCGGCCGCACCGTCCCGCTCAGAAACCGATCGACCTGCCGCGCCGCCATCCCCACAAACGCCTTCGGATCAACCGCCCGCTCAAACTTCACCGTTGCAAACGCCGCATCGCCCCGCAACCGCTCCAGCAGGTCATTCGCCCGCCCGAATTCCTTCACCTCCCGCGCCGCCGCCACGCTGTGCCGCCGAATCCGCTCGTGCAGCGCCTGCCGATCGCCCCCCGCCTTCACCGCCTCCACCAGTATCCGCTCCGTCGCCATGAACGGCAGCTCCTCCGCCAGCCGCGCCGCCATCACCCGCGGATACACCACAAACCCCCTCGTAATGTGCAGAACGATCTGCAGAATCCCATCCGTCGCCAGAAACGCCTCCGGCACGACCAGCCGCTTGTTCGACGAATCATCCAGAGTCCGCTCGAGCCACTGTTCCGCCGCCGTCTGCCACGCCGACTGCGAGAGCGCAATCACAAACCGCGCCAAGCCCGTCGCCCGCTCGCTCAGCATCGGATTGCGCTTGTAAGCCATCGCCGAGCTCCCCACCTGCCCGCGCTCAAACGGCTCCTCAATCTCGCGCAGGTTCGCCAGCAGCCGCACGTCATTCGCCAGCTTGTGCACCGACGCTGCTACGCCCGCCAGCGCCGCGATGATCAGACCGTCCACCTTCCGCGAATAGGTTTGCCCGGTCACCGGCTCGCACCGCTCGAATCCCAGCTTCCGCGCAAACCGCCGCTCCAGCTCCTCTACCCGCCGCGCACTCCCGCACAACTCCAGAAAACTCGCCTGCGTCCCCGTCGCCCCGCGCAAACCGCGTAGCGCCAATCGATCGATCCGCCCCTGCACTTCCTCCAAGTCGCGCACGAAATCCCACGCCCACAGCGACACCCGCTTCCCGACCGTCGTCACCTGTGCCGGCTGGTAGTGCGTAAACCCAAGGCAGGGCAGCGCCCGATACTCCCGCGCCCGCCCCGCCAGCGCCTCGACCACGTTGACGAGCCAGTCCCGAACCCGCCCCAGCCCCTCGCGCATGATCACCACGTCGGCGTTATCGACAACATCCATGCTCGTCGCGCCGAGGTGCAACACCCGCCGCGCCGCCGGCGCCACATCCGCGTACGCCAGCAGATGCGCAACCAGATCATGCCGCGTCCGCCGCTCGTGCCGTGCAGCCGCCTCGAGATCAATCCGCTGCAATCCCCGCCGCAGCGCCGCCACCGCCCCTGCCGAAACCCCCAGCTTCAACTCGCGCTGCGCCTCCGCCAGCGCCAGCCACACTCGCCGCCACTCCAGCGCCCGCCGCCGCGCCGAAAACAGCTCGCTCATCTCGCGCGATGCATTCCGCGTCACCAGCGGACTCACATACACGCTCGCCGCACTGTCCGTCACCCGCGCCATCGAATTCCCGCGCCGCTCATTTCAGTTCGAGCAGCTTCCGCACATACGCCTCATACTTCAGCTTGAACCCGTCGACATCCTCACTTACATACGCCCGGAAGATCCGCTCCCCCGCCTCCATGCTTCCCGGTGTCTCGCTCAACGACGCCGTCAGCGTCTGCTTCATCTCCGGGCTTCCCAGGTCCTTCAGCAGCCGCCGGAACCCCGCCCCCTCCGCGCTCGTCTTGGGGTCCTCCTCCATCAGCATCAGCACCAGCGACCAGCACTGCGCGTAATACGTCCGCACCCGCATCGACGGCATCGCCACCACCCGCCCCGCGTTCGTCGCCAGCAGCTCCGGCAGTTCAAACATCTGCTGCTTCAAGAACGCATCACGCAAGCTGTTCCGACGGATGAAATTGTTCCGCGGCGTAAACGTCGGCCGTCCTTCCTCGTCCAGCTCAAACGCCTCGAAATAGCACGCCAGCCCCTCGTTCACCCACGCCGGCAGCAGCCCGCCCCGCGTCAACGACAGGTACTGGTGAAGCCCCTCGTGCGACATCACTGACAGCGTCGTCGCCATCCGGCCATAGTGCGAAACCGTGACCCCCCGCTCCTCGTACCCCCCGGAACGAATCATCAAATAAGTGCTCGCCCGCATCGGCGAGAAAGACTTGGTGAATATCTCCCACTGCTGCCGCGTCTGAAACAGATACGCCACCGCCGGTTCGCTCGGCGTCTTCTCCGACGGCACGAACTTCTCATACTCCGTCCAGCACGTCTCGAGGAAAACAGGCAGCCGCTCCAGAAGCGCCGGATTCGTGCACGTCGTCCGCACCCGGTAGTGGGTCGTGATCAGTTCCTTCCCCATCACCCCCCGGAAGTTCCACGCCTCCCGCTCGACCTCAACCGGCGGCCCCTTATCGTGCGGCTTCTCGCACCCCGTCACGAAAGCCGCACCCGCCGCCAACCACAACGCGCATCTGAACAATTTCGCCATACCCGGCCGATGCTACGGCCCGCCCGCGCCCGTCGCAATCGCTCGACCGCGCAGCACGCCCGCGTTATCCTCCGCGCATCACCCGGAGCGCGCGATGCAACCCCTCGTCGCCATCGTCATGGGCAGCGAATCCGACCGACCGACGCTTCAACACGCCGCCGACCAGCTCACTGCGATGCAAATTCCGTTCGACTGGCGCGTCGTCTCCGCCCACCGCACCCCCGATCTCATGTTCGACTTCGCCGAACAGGCCGAGTCCCGCGGCATCGAAGTCATCATCGCCGGCGCCGGCGGCTCGGCTCACCTCCCCGGCATGACCGCCGCCAAGTCGCTGCTCCCCGTCATCGGCGTCCCCGTCGAAACCCAGACCCTCAAAGGTCTCGACTCGCTCCTCTCCATCAACCAAATGCCCGCCGGCATCCCGGTCGCCACCGTCGCCATCGGCAAGGCCGGCGCAACCAACGCCGCCCTGCTCGCCGCCGCCATCCTCGCCCGCAAGCACCCCGACATCCGCCAACGGCTCGCCGACTTCCGCGCCAGGCAAACCCAATCCGTCCTGGACGCCCAGCCGTGAACCCCATCCTCCCCGGCAGCACCATCGGAATCCTCGGCGGCGGCCAGCTCGGCCGCATGTTCGCCATCGCCGCCCGTCGCATGGGATACCGCGTTCACGCCCTCGACCCCACGCCCGACTCCCCCACCGGCCAGGTCGCCGACGTCGAAATCGCCGCCCCCTACGACGACATCGAAGCCGCACGCTACTTCGCCAGCCGCTGCGACGTCGTCACGATGGAATTCGAAAACATCCCCAGTCGCACCGTCGAAGCCGTCGCCGATCTGAAACCCGTCCGCCCCTCGGCCCACGTCCTCCACATCTGCCAGCACCGCCTCCGCGAAAAAAACTTCCTGACAAAATCCGGCTTCCCCGTCGCAGCCTACCGCCCCGTGAACTCCGAACCCGAGCTCCGCGAAGCCGTCGCCGCCCTCGGCACGCCTTGCATCCTCAAAACCGCCGGATTCGGCTACGACGGCAAAGGCCAGACGCGCATCGACTCACCCGACCGCGCCGCCGACGCCTGGAACAAACTCAACGACCCGCACGGCGTCCTCGAAGCATTCGTCCCCTTCGACCGCGAGCTCTCCGTCATCGCCGCCCGCGACCTCGAAGGCCGCGCCCGCTGCTTCCCCGTCGCCGAAAACGATCACCGCCGCCACATCCTCGACACCAGCGTCGCCCCCGCCCGCATCGACCCCGCCATCGCGACCCGCGCCCAGCATCTCGCCACCGACATCGCCACCGCCCTCGACGTCGTCGGCCTCCTCGCCGTCGAAATGTTCCTCCTCCCCAGCGGCGATCTGCTCGTCAACGAACTCGCCCCCCGCCCCCACAACTCTGGCCACTGGTCCTTCGACGCCTGCATCACAAGCCAGTTCGAACAACAGCTCCGCGCCGTCTGCGGCCTCCCCCTCGGCGACCCCTCGCTCCTCATGCCAGCAGCCATCGCCAATCTACTCGGCGACCTCTGGACCACCGGCGAACCCCGCTGGGACCTCGCCCTCGCCATCCCAAATGTGAAGCTGCATCTCTACGGAAAAGCCCATCCCCGCCCCGGCCGCAAAATGGGCCACCTGACCGCCACCGCCGACACCCCCACCGCCGCTCTCGAATCGGTGCTCAGAGCCCGCAACGCCCTAGAACCCCGCGCGTAAAAAAGAAAAGGCCCCCCAAACACTCGGGAGGCCATTCGTTGCTCAAACAAGTCTCTGGAGCGTTTTACGCCCGTCGCCGAAGTCGCAGCGCCAATCCCGCCACGGCAAACAGCGCCAGACTGGCCGGCTCCGGAATCACGAGATCGTCAAGATATCGCCCGCCGCCCTGATACACCTGCGAACTCGCTCCCGTGCTCGGATCGAGCACGAACACGCCCGCCCCGCTCGACCACAGGATGTTCCCGTTGCCAAGCTGATATACCCCGCGCGCGCCCGAAGCCGTGTACGTGTTGATGATCGCCCCAGTATTGGCGTTCAGTCGAAGTATGTTGTTCGACGAGAATCCAGCCACCAACACATTCCCGGTCGGATCGTGCGTCATCTGCTCGGCAAAGTTCAACGACGTGCTGTTGTGAAACGTCCCCGCTGAAGCCCCGGCCAGCGTATAGCGATGTATGTCGTCATTCGCATTGCTCGACGACACCAGCATGTCGCCCAGATGATCAAGAATCCCGAACGGGCTCGTTGCCCCGACCGCCGTCGAAATGAATCCGCCCGGGTTTCCCGCCGTATCAAACTTCACGACCGCCGCGCCCGGCGCACCATTGTTTGTTCCGGAGTTCGTCACATAAACCGTATTCCCGATCTGCTCCATGCCGCGAATGTTGTCGAGCCCGGCCGTGCCCATTTGTCCTAGCACGCCACCTACAAAGTTGTACCGCACGACGCGATCGCCCACCTGCTCCGACACCCAGATCTCGCTTCCGACCTGCATCGAATGTATCGGCGTCCCACCCGGAAGCGCGAACAAGTTCGGATTAAGCAGCGAGCCGTTGTTCGGATCGAACAACACAATTCGGTTGTTGGTCGAGTCCGGCATCATGACAAACTGCGCATTCGCCGTTCTCGCCGCGCACAACAACGTGGCCGCAGCGAAGACCGTGCCCGCGAGGATCCGTCGAAGATTCGCGTACGATTGCATGCCTTCCTCCTCCCGCACAAGTGCATAGGCCGATGACTTCCAATAGTGTACGAAAATCATGCACCCCAACTCAACCCCCGCGGCCCGGAATTCTCCTGAAGTTGCGACCAGGGTTTTCCCGGATTGCCGACCCACCAGCCCCTCACTGCTCCGTGATCAATACCAATCTCCCGCTCCCAACCCGCTCAAATAGCTCGATCACGTCCAAATTGCACATCCGAACGCACCCCGCCGACGCCGGCCCCCCGATCTTATCCTCCGCCGACGTGCCATGGATATAGATATACCGATCGTACGAATCGACTCCCCGCCCGGCGTTTACTCCCGCCTCAACTCCCTGCAGCCGCAGAATCCGCGACAGAACATGATCCCGCGCGTCATCCGTCCGGCTGATCATTACTTCGCCCGTAAATACCCGATCCCGCAGCACCGCCCCCGCCGGCAGCCCCTCCCCGATCCGATCCGCCACCACATGCCACCCGCGCGGCGTCTGGTACGACCCCTCGCGCTCCCCCACCCCGCGCGCCGCCGTCGAGCACGGATACTCGAACTCAATAATCCCTCCGCGAATCCCGCGAACCCGCTGCTCCCCCACCGAAACCCAGATCCCCAACCCGTCACCAACCCGCGCCGACCAGCCTCGCTCCTCCAGCACCGCGCGCTGCGCATCCGAAACCCGCTGACTCGCGTCAACCCGCTGCTTCGTCATCGCGCAACTCGTCACCCCGGACGACCCGATCAGTGCCGCCACCAGCCATCGCAATCCCGACGCCATCATACCTTCGCATCGTGCATCCACCCCGCCCGACTTGACCCCTCTCGCAACCGCCCTCCCCACCGACCCCTACGCGTCCACCCGCTCCACCAGGTCCGCGTCGACCTCCACCACCGCCGCCTGCCCCAATATCTCCACGTTCAGCACGATCCGCACCCGCGATTTCCACCGCGTCACGACCCCCTCCAGCCCCATCAGCGCCCCCGCCACGACCCGAACCCGCTCCCCCTCCGCCAGCTTCCCGCTCCGCGTGATCGGCTCCCCGCTCCGCAGCGCCAGGTCCACCTGCCGCAGCTGCGCAATCAGCGCCGCCCGGTTCGTCACCGGCAGTGTCCGCGCAATGTGATTCGTCCGCAGCGCCCGATACCGCTGCTCCTCATCCGCCACAAAAAAAACGTACCCCGGAAACACCGGCACGATCGACCGCGACACCCGCCGCGTCGCCCGGCTCCGCGTCACCCGCTGACACAGCGGCAGATAGCAGAAAACCCCGATCTGCCCCAGCTCGTCCGCCAGCGACTTCTCATGCCGCGACCGCGTATGCGCCACCCACCACGGCGCATCCGCGAGACCCGTCGCCGCGCTCAGATCGCCGACAGATACAACGCTCGCTCCAGCCGCACTCGACATCGCGCCGATCATACCATCCGACCGATCGCGCCCCCGCCCCTACGGCCCCGCCTTCTTCTTTTCCTGCTCGCGCACGTTCCGCAGCGCGTTCAGATACTGCTCCCCCAGCACCCGCTCCTCCGGCGTCGTGTCGCTCACGATCAGCTTCGTAATGTCTTCCGGGTTCCGCGGCAGCCCCGCCGCCATCACATTCGACAAGTCCTTCGCCGGATCACCGTTTCCCTTGATCCATGCCGCCTCCATCGCCGCCGCCGCCAGCTTCCCCGCCAGGAACGGATAAGTATTCTCGTTCGCATCCTTCAGCTTCAAATACTCCCGCGCATCCGCAAAAAACTGCCGCCGCGCGATCCGGTAAAGCGCCTCCCGCACCGCCGCCCGTTCCGACTCCGGCGCCTTTTCCAGATACGCCTTCAACTCGCGGTGCTTCGAGTCCTTCGCATACTCCGTCTTCCACGCCGCCAGGAATCGCTCCTGCTCGTACTGCGGAAGCCGCCCGAGTCCGCGCTCGTTCACCACAAACGCGATCACGTCCCCAACACTGGCGCTCTCGACATTCGGCCGTGCCGGTGTCGCCGCCCGGTCATACACCCAGTACCCCAGCCCCGCCACCGCGATCACCGCGCCGACCGCCGCCCCGACCATCGCCGACTTCCGCCGGCCAGCCGGCCGCCCGCCCGCCGCCGCCTCGTTCGTGTTGTGCGCCGTTGTATTCATCTTTGTCTCATCGGCCCTGCCCGCCACGGATACTTGACTCATCGTTTCCTCGCTCAGCGATTGTTCCCAACTGGCATCGAAAGCTGCCCGCGTTCCGGTCGCGCTTTGAAGTCTGCGTACAGAATGTTAAACGCACCCGGCTCCGACCCCCGGCGGTGAAACGGCCCGAAATCCCAGATAATCGGCTGATCCGCCGGTCCCATCCCCATCCCGTCCGCCCGCGAAAGCGGATCTCGACCCACCGGCTGCCCGGCATACAATAGCTGCAACGCCCACTCGTAGCTCGTCCCCTCCGTGTCGAAGTACGTCGTCGTCTCCGGGAACCGCTTCCGCAGCGGGCTTTCCTCGCTCAGTACCCGCACGTCGCTCGGGCACTGCAACCGATCCCCCTGACCGGCCATGAACGGCTTCAGCACCTCCGCCATCCCCGGCCACGGCGGCTTGTGATCTTCCATCGAAGGCAGCTTCGCCATCCACGGCCACCGCCCGCCGTTGTGCAACACATATTCCGACATCGCCCGCCCCACGATTTGCAGGTTTTCGAGACACCGCGTCCGCCGCGACTCCCAGCTCATCCGCTGCAACACCGGAATACCGAGGCCCGCCGCCGCCGCGACGATCGCAACGACAACCAGCAGATCGCGCCGCGAAAACGCCCGCCGCCCGATACCCCCGGCATGTTGTCGCTCTGTCAACCTCAAGCGTGACGTGCGCCTCAAAATACAGCGGGCTCCGCTGGAGTCACCTCCAACATCGGAGCCCGTGCGGTCATGTTAGTTGTCAGTCGCGCGCCCGTCAACGCGGCCCTTACGCCGCCTCTTTTGTCTTGACCGGCTCAACCGCAGGCGCCGCCTGCGGCGTCCAAACCCGAAGATCCGAGATCTCGCACGACACCTTCCGATCCCCCTTCCGGCTCCGCAAACTCGTCCGAATCTGCCGCGTCGAGCCCGGCATCAGCGGCCCGCGCCACTCATCCTCGCCCGCGATCGGCGTCGCCGCATACTCCGTCCACTCCCGCAGCGGCGATCCATCCGCCTCTTCGAGAACAGCGTGCAGCGGCAGCAGCGACACCACTTCGCTCCCGGAGTTCTTCACTTCCAGCACAACCCGAAACAGCTCCGGATTGTCCACGTCCGCGATCAGCCGCCCGGACACCTGAATCTTGTCGATGTAGTCCGGCCGCCGCGTATCGGAGATCGCATCCGCCAGAAACGGCGGCAGCGACTTCTTCAACTCCGGCAGTCCACCGATGGCCGCCTTCCCCAGCGCCAGCAGCGACCCGCTCTTCTGATTCACAATCGCCAGGCTGTATCCGGCGATCCCCGTCGCACACACGATCGTCGTGATCAGCACCGCCGACCCGCCCAGCACCACCGCCGGGAAAAACCCGATCCGCTTATGAACGATGTAATCCGGTCCGTCATGCATGGCAAAGCTCCAACAGGCGGTTTCCAGCCGTCCACTACCCTATTGCCCCCTCCCCCCAAAATATTTGCCCCCACTTGTAGCGTCGCATCGGCATTTGCCCCAGCAGGCCGTCAAATGCCATCCCCGCCCCAAATCAGAGCACCAGGCACGAGCCCGGTGGTGCTTCTCGGGGCATCGGCTCGACGACCCCCACCCCACACTCCGGACACCGCCCGCTCTCATTCCCCGTCAGGTCATATCCGCATCCCGTGCAAAACCCCGCGCGATAATCCGGATGTCGCCGATCAAAACAAAGCCAGTACCACGCAATCAGAATCGCACAAACGACGCACGCCGCATGAAACCAGATCGGCATCCACACCAGCGACGCCGGGTTCCACACCAACCGCGGCGGTCGCGAACACTGCACCCACGCCCAACTCTGACTCCACCAGAATGCAACGAGCGGCCCAACCCCGCCCGCCGTCGCGATTACCCCGACCAAAACCCGACCCATGCCCAATTCTTGCACGACCCCATCTGTCGGACTTCCCCTGGAGACCCGCTACAATTCCGCACGATCATGCCACTCATGCACGACCGCCGCGAACAAACCCCCATTCGACTGCACTGGATCTTATTGCTCCTGGCAACGCCCGCATTGTCTTGCGTGTTCACCACATCGGCGCCCGCCGATCCCGCCAAGACCAAACCAATCCTCGTCCCTACAAGCCAGCTCTCGGCAACCTATGTCCTTGTTGGAAAGCTCGGTGTCCCGCTTGGCGAAGTCGTTAAGGTCGCGGGTGTCGTCGTCGAGGGCCCTTTCAAGGGCTACGAAGGTGGCCCCAATCTCCGAATTCAGCGAATTAATGGCAAGACAACGCCGGCGGACATCCAGATCAAGCTCGTGCCGTACTTCGGGAAGTTCGATGGCGAGCGATCGAACGAGCTCGACCTACCGAAGCTGAAAATGGGTAAGACGTACGAATTCGAGGGCTACGAAACGGGCGGAATCGTCGGCATTCCGCGCAAGGCATTCGATCGAGCTGGCGTAATCCTTCAGACATGCTCCGACTACTTCGCAACCTACTTCGTCGTCATCAAGGGACGCCAGGTCGAACCCATCCGATTCGCACCCGCCGACTTCGTCGGCCAATTCGCCCTCCTCGAAGGCCGCGCGAAAAGCGTCAACGGCCGCTCATTCATCGTGGACGACAAATGGCGACTCTTAGTCGATCCCTCCGCGCCCTGGCCTGCCGACATGGAAGGAAAACAGGTCGAGGCCTTCGGCGTCGTACGCGTCACCGCCGACCGCAACGAGTTCAGCATGCATTCGCCAATCACGCGCCTCGTCCGCCTCGAGGACCAACTCGGTCGAAAAGTTCAGCTCCGCGGCCAGGCCTGGAGCATGAACGGTACGTGGTGGTTCAACTACCGAGGCACGGACCTCTACGTCGAAAACATGGAAAAGCTCCCCGGCTGGTCGGCCGAGCGTCACGGCGACTTCGTGCAAATCTCCGGTACGCTCGATCAAGCAATAATGCCCGCCATTCACGCTGTCAGTGAAGAAACCGACCCCGCCCCATCCAAGCACTTCATCGTGAGAAACGCCAGCTGGCAGCCAATCGACAACGTCCTCTCGCCAGAACGCGCCATTAAGGACGAAGACTGACGTCATCAGAGGTACGTTCAGAGTCCGCCGCGCCCCCAACCGACACTGTCTCCGCCCCCTACGGATCGAACAGGAGAATCTCGTCACCGACCCTGACTAGGCTCGGCCGAAACGACCGCCCATCAGTCACCGCATAAATCACCGTCCACGCCACGACGGTGTCGCCCCCCTTGCGGCAATCGAGTGCATTTCCCGTCACCTCAACGCGTGCGCTTTCAAGCTTGCGTACGTTCGTCGCCCTGCATCGACCCGGTTTGTGCGAAAAGAGCCCACACAACTGCTGCTCGATTGCATACTCCGCCTGAAATGAAACGTCTCCATCTGTCACCGTCACATCCCCGGTGTGCTCAAGTCCGAGCTCGCGATCAACCATCCTCCGCACCGGTCGCCACGAAAAATAAGCCGCGCCGAGTACCACCCACAGGCAGATTGCCACCAAGATCCATCGCACCGGCATCGATCGCGGCAGCTTCATCCCCACAGATTATCCGCCTTCCCCCGGCCGGCCCACAACTCACCACGAGCCTCCTCGCTGCGGAACGCCGGGCGCGTATACGGGGTGAATCAGCGAAGGTCCCGGCGCGCCGGGATAGCCCTCGCACATAAACCAGAACGATCCGCGCACGACACGGCGCTCAGAGCGTCGCCCGCGCGGCCACGGAGAGATTGCGCGCCGACCGGGCGATCCCGATTCTTCAATCCGATTTGAGGGTCGTCCCTGCTCGTACCAGCGCGTACCAGCAAAAAAACAATGCGGGAGGTCGTCGTGAGCCCGAAGACCCGAACGAGCGGCGGTCCATTCAGGACGTCTGGGAGAATCACGCAAGTCTGCCAATTAACGCCAATCTCCGCCGTCAAACTCGTCGCGGCCACCGGCCACCGGCGAGCTTCCGCGCCGAAGCGGCCGTCGTCCCATCAAATCCCGTCTAATCCCGCCAAAAAACAACGGCGAGGTCGAAGTGAACCCCCATCCGCGTGCCGCTCGCCAAGCCCCGCGTCTCTCATCCCTTCCGTCGCTTCCTCGCTCCGTGCCTACGTCCGTTTCAAGGAAAAACCCCAACGAATTCACGAATTCTCACTGTTCTCACTTCCTCGATGGGCCTCGTTTTCCAAAGAAGAGGACTCACCTTCAGCTTCTCGAACCACTCCCCGCCGTCTAGCGTCCGCAGCTTGCCGATCGCGGCCCCGAGCAGGCGCCGCGGCCACCAGACGCATCAACGCCCCTATCCCATTACCCCCGCGAATCTTACACACCCCACTTGCAAACCCGCCCATTCTCCGCTATTTCTATGGCCTGAATTGGATGAATCGGCAACGGAAGGTTGCAGGGCGATGCCGCACGGGGCGGCCTCGTCGCGACGGAGTGGTTCAACGAATGGCTATCACGGTTGATAAGAAGAACGATCTCGTTCGGTCCTACCGCGTTCATGACGGCGACACCGGCTCGCCCGAGGTCCAGATCGCTATCCTGACCGAGCGCATCGCCCAGCTCACCGAGCACCTCAAAGGCCACAAGAAAGATCACTCCTCGCGCCGCGGGCTTCTCAAGATGGTCGGCAAGCGCAACAGCCTGCTCAAGTATCTGACTTCGAGTGACTCGGATCGCTACCACAAGCTCATCGGTCGCCTGGGGCTGCGTAAGTAACCTTCCCTCCCGCACGGATGGTTCGTCCCATCGTCCGCGCGCCGCAATCGTCGCGCATCGGACTTCGTCCATCATCGCGCGGCCGGCCATCAGCCGGCCCGGCGCGTTTAAGTTGTTTTCGGTTGGTTTGTCGTTGGTTGGATTGTGTCGGATCAGACGGAGTTGGACATGTTGACGTTCAAAGTTGAAAGAGAAATCGGTGGTCGCCTCCTCTCACTCGAAACCGGAAAAATAGCCCGCCAGGCTCACGGCGCCGTCATGGTGCGCTACGGCGACACCGTCGTCCTCGCGACGGTCGTCACCGGCAAGCCCCGCGAAGGCATCGACTTCTTCCCCATGATGGTCGACTACCGCGAGAAAATGTACGCCGCCGGCAAATTCCCCGGCGGCTTCTACAAACGCGAAGGCCGCCCCTCCACCAAGGAAATCCTCACCATGCGGCTCATCGACCGCCCCATCCGCCCCCTCTTTCCCGAGGGCTTCAAGGATGAGGTCGTCATCCAGACCATGGTCCTCTCCGCCGATCCCGAAACCGAACCCGACGTCCTCGCCATGGTTGGAGCTTCTGCAGCCCTGGCCGTCAGCCCCATCCCCTTCGAAGGCCCGACCGGCGCCGTCCGCGTCGGCCGCATCGATGGCGAGTTCGTTATCAACCCGACCCAGTCACAGATCAATGCCGGCGACATGGACATGGTCCTCGCCGGCCACCGCGACGCGATCAACATGATCGAAGTCGGCTCGAAGGAGCTCTCGGAGCAGACCATCGCCGACGGCATCGCCCACGGCTTCGAGGTCATCAAGAACATCGTTTCGATGATCCAGGAGCTGGCGGAGAAGGTCGGCGTCAAGAAGAGCTGGAAGGCGCCGGCCGCTGACAACACGCTTCGCGACAAGGTCGCATCGATGGCCCGCGAGAAGCTGCGGGCCGCGAAGCGCATCACGAAGAAGCAGGAGCGCTACGACGCCGTCAAGAATCTCTACGACGACGTCATGAACACGATTACCCCGAAGGACGCCGTCAATCCGGCCATCAAGCGCGAAGCGATCTACGCCGAGCTGCAGCGGCTCGAGGAAGAAGTCGTTCGCCAGACGATTCTCAACGACGGCATTCGGCCGGACGGCCGCGGGATCGACGACATTCGTCCGATCGTGAGCGAAGTCGGCGTTTTGCCGCGAACGCATGGCTCGGCCATCTTCAGCCGCGGCGAGACGCAGGCGCTGGTGGTCGTGACGCTGGGCACGTCGCGCGACGAGCAGATCGTCGATGCTCTCGGCGAGGAATACAGCAAGAAATTCATGCTGCACTACAACTTCCCGCCGTTCTCGGTTGGCGAAGTTCGCAAGATCATGGGGCCGGGCCGGCGCGAGATCGGGCACGGCGCGTTGGCCGAGCGCGGGCTTGAGTCCGTGCTGCCGCCGCCGGAGAAGTTCCCGTACACCATCCGGCTTGTCAGCGACATCATGGAGTCGAACGGTTCGAGCTCGATGGCGTCGGTCTGCGGCGGAACGCTGGCACTGATGGACGGCGGCGTGCCAATCAAGCACCCGGTGGCCGGCATCAGCATCGGCCTCGTCTCCGACGGCCAGCGCGACATCCTGCTCACCGACATCCTCGGCGAGGAAGATCACTTCGGCGACATGGACTTCAAGGTCGCCGGCTCCCAGGTCGGCATTACCGCGGTCCAGCTCGACCTCAAGACCCGCGGCCTGCGGCACGACCTGATCATCGCCGCCCTTGAGAAGGCCCGCACCGCCCGCATCCACATCCTCAAGGAAATGCTCAGCACCCTGCGGGCCCCGCGGCCGAACATCAGCAACTACGCACCGCGGCTCCTCACCATCAAGATCAACCCCGAGAAGATCGGAAAGGTCATCGGCCCCGCCGGCAAGGGTATCCGCCATATCGAGGCGACCACCGGCGCCAAGATCGACATCAACGACGACGGCACGGTCATGATCTCGTGCCTCTCCGCCGAAGGCGCCGAGGCCGCCCGCAACATGGTCGAGGGCGTCACCGAAGAGGTGAAGATCGGCAAGATCTACAACGGCCGCGTCTCTTCGATCAAGGAGTTCGGCGCGTTCATCGAGGTCGTGCCCGGCACCGACGGCCTCTGCCACATCAGTGAGCTTTCGACCGACTACGTCGGCAAAGTCTCCGATGTCCTCAAGGTCGGCGACGCAGTGAAGGTCAAGGTCATCGCCATCGACGAGCACGGCCGCGTCAAGCTCTCCCGCAAGCAGGCCATGAAGGAAGAAAACCAGATGGCCCCGGCCTGAAGTTCGGTCGGGACAACAGCCACGGAATCGGCGGGAGACCGTCGAGGTCCTGAATGATATCCGCGAGCCGGGCCGTAAAGTCCCGGCTCGCGGCGTTACGGTCCGAGCACAGCCATGCCACGCATCGCCGGATTCGTTGCATTGCGCTGCCCTTTGCTGGAGTCCGCCCGCGGCGTTAAACTCCTCGATTCGCAACAGGTTACGCCCTGAGGCTTTAGTCGGAGTCCGTTGCCATGATGAAGTACCTGCGAGAGCACAATCGTAAGATTCTCGCCATCGTTACGGCGTTCGTTCTTGTTTCCTGGCTCGTCGGCGCCCCGCTTCGAGACTTGCTCTCCGCCAATCCAGCCAAGGCTCGCGTCGGCGCCGCGTTCGGCAAATCGATCACCAGTGGAGATCTCTACCCCACGAAAGAATCGACCGACATTCTCGGCTCCTTGGGAATTCCGTGGCGGACCCTCGGCAGCGGACTGTCAGAAACGCCGGATCTCCTGAAGTCCGAGCACTGGTATCTGCTGGTGCAGGAAGCAATCCGCGCCGGAATCGAAGTCCCCGATCTTGACGTCGACGACTTCCTGAGCCCTCAGCGCTTCCCGCCGCAGCTCATCGACAATATTCGCCGCAATGATCACGTCTCCCCCGAGCAAATTCGCCACGCCGTACGCGAATTCCTGATGGTTGACCAGTACGCCCGCAACGCGTGCGACGTCTACGAGCCCTCCGACAATGAGATCCGCCACTTCGTTCGCGATACACAGGAGAAGGTCTCCGTCCGCACGGTCGTCTTCCGTGCAAAGGATTTCCTGGACTCCACCGAAAAGCTCGAGCCGGCCGAAGTCACCGCACTTTTCGAGCAGCACCGCGACAAATTGCCCGCCGACAGCGACGATGGCATCGGCTATCGCTTCCCGCGCCGCGTCCGTGTGCAATACCTCGGAGCACGTCTCGCCGACGTGATGCCCACCATTACTCTGAGCGAGGACGAGGTCCGACGTACGTATCGAAAGAGTCGCGCCAACCCCGAGTTCATGGAGCCGACGCTCGAGGATGATCCGACGGCCACTCAGCCCGCGACGTCCGGGCCGACCACTGGCCCCGCAACGCAGCCGGTCGTGAAAAAAATCCTCGTCTACCGCCCAATGCCATACGAAAAGGCTCGTCACAAGATCGAAGAGTCCATTCGGCGGCGGACCGCCGCCAATCGCGTTCGCGAGACCATGCAGCGCGTCGCCGCCGATCTCTCCCGACCCTGGCTCGCCGTTGGAGTCGGTCAGGACGGATTCAAGCCCACACCGGATGAAGTCCGAAATCCAACCTATCTCTCCGCGGCAAAGGAGCGGCTTGAGAAACAGTACGGCATCCCGTTGGTCTACAAGGAAACCGACCTGATGACCGATACGGATGCCGCAAACGTCGAGGGCATCGGCAAGGCCGTCACGATCGGTGAAGGCAAGGACCGCCTCACTTTCGGCGAGTACGCATTCCGACTCCCCGGTCTCTTTGACGCCAAGGGTGCCGGCGAGACCGCCCTGCGGTTGGCACTCAACCAGACAACCGATAATCCGATCTACACCGAGGTCGGCGGCCAACCCGAAGACTACTACGTCTTCCGCGTGGTCGAACTTCAGGAACCCCGCGCGGCCGGAGGTCTCGACGAGGTTCGGGCCCAAGTTGAGCGCGATCTCCACGAAAAGCGTGCCTACGCGCGAGCCGAGAAACGCGCGAAGGAGTTTTACGCCGTGGCCCGCCTCGTGGGCATCGAAGCTGCCTATCAAGCGGCGACCGACCTGCACGATGCGAAATACCAGAACGCCTTCGCGCCCAAGCTGACGCCGCAATTCTCCCGTCGCGAGCCGATGTTTCGATCGGCCGCCGACCGGGCGCTATTCGTCAAGACCGCCCTTGAGGGCGGCTCGATCTTTGAGCCCCCGCTCGTTCCCGAGATCGGTGCCCGCAGCGCCGAATTCGTCGACCGCTGCTTCGATATGACCTCTCCGCTTTGGACTCCGCCAACTGTCGACGTCCCCGATCCGACACCGTCACCGACGACCGCTTCAGCCGACGGAAAACCGGCCGCGGTTAACTTCATACCGCTGCCGAAGCTTCGTCTCGCGGCCGTCGTCGGACTCGCCGACACAAACATCATTCGCGACGATGCCTTCCGGAATCAGTACTACAACGTCGGCCGACAGACACTCATGAGCTTCCGACGGGCCCTGTTGCAAACGCAGTGGTTCAACCCCAACGAAATCGAACGCCGCTGCGGCTTCGTCAGGGAAATGACCGAAGATGGCGAGCACGTGCCGATTTCGCATGAACGCAGCGTGCCGACACCGCCGGAGTTCTAGCGCCCTACGCGACTCGACCAAAGGCGTACCACCAGGCAAGAACCGCTGCCCCGAGGGCGACGCGATAGATCGCAAACGGCCGAAGCCGGCGGGTCTGCACGTATCGCATGAATCCCTCGACGACAAGCAGCGCAACGATAAACGCCGTCACGAATCCGACGCCCAGCACAAGTGCCTCGTTCGAATGCAATTCGTGGCGATGTTTGACAACCTTTAGCGTTCCCGCCCCAAGCAGCGTCGGAATCGCAAGGTAGAACGAAAACTCCGTGGCCAGGCCGATCGGCAGGCCCACCAGCAGTCCTCCCATGATCGTCGCCATCGCCCGCGAAGTGCCCGGAATGATGCTCACACACTGAGCAATCCCAATCAGAAGTGCCTGCCTGAGCGTAATCGACTCCGGGTCACCCCCACCCGTGCGGCGATACCGTCGCTCGATCAACTCCATCACGCCGGCCCCCACGATCAGGGCAATCGCAACGACCCGGGGCGTCTCAAAGTGCGACTCGATCCAGTCATTCAGTGGCAGCCCAATCGCCGCGGCCGGAACAGTCGCCACCACCAGCTTGGTGATCAGGTGATTCCGCCACCCGCTTCGCGCCGGTTGGAACACCTGTCGCAACAGCCCCCGTCCGAAATAGACCACGACCGCGAGAATCGCCCCGATCTGAATGAAGTACAAAAACGTCTTCCACGGCGGCACGTCCGCATCGATTCCAAGCAGCGGCTGGACAAGAATGAGATGCCCGGTGCTCGAAATCGGAAGGAACTCCGTCAGTCCCTCAACGATGCCAAGAACCGCCGACTTGAGTACATCCGACATCCGTCGCTCCTGGCGCGCCAGGCGGCACGCCGGCGGACCTTCGTTATGCCCGAGCGTGTTCGAAAAGGATTGACCGCGCCTGGATCAGGTAGGCCAGAAGCGACACGACCGTTACGATCAATGCCAGCCAGATCATCCACCCGCGCATGGCGACCAGGGCTTGCGAGTCGTGCCCGCGCGTCAGACAGACGAGAATCCAACCGAGCGTAATGCATTGAACCCACATCTTCACTTTGCCGGCCATGTTGGCCGCGAATTGCGTCCCGCGGCTTTCGGACAGCCCGCGCAAGCCGGTAACGAGCAGTTCCCGACCGAGGATGACGAGTACCATCCAGGGCTCCAATCCGGTTAGATTCGTGCGACCATCGGCATCTTGGAAATTGGGCCCCAGCATCAGCACAAATCCGCCGAGCACGAGCATCTTGTCGACAAAGGGATCGACGACTCGACCGAAATTTGTGACCTGATTGCTTCGCCGCGCGAGGTAGCCGTCAAGGAAGTCACTCGCGGCCGCGATGACAAAGATGACAAACGTCCAGTCAACGAGACCCTGCATGCGATCGCGGTGCCGCCCGTCGAACTGCGTCAAGAGGACGCAAAAAACGATCGCCAGGACCATTCGCGCAAGCGTGATTTGATTGGGGAGATTGATCCGCATCCGGCATCCGAGAGTCGATCGCACGAACGGCACACGTCCGTCGGTCGGACTTGTACCACACGAATGCGACCAGCCGCAAGTTGCCGATGAGAACCGGAGTTAGCGCCGACGACGGCGGCGGATCTGAGGCCACAGCGTCAAGAGCATCGTCGACACTCCTAACATCAGTGCATCAACCATCCCCGCCGTACAGCACGTCGCCGCGGCAACGGGAACGCCACCGACCGTCCCCGGCGGGTTTGTTGTACCACCGGTTGGGCTGGTCGCCCCGGCCAATACGGTGACCGTGAAGCTGCAAGTTCGCGTCGTCCCTCGAACCAGGTCCCGGGCGGTAAATGTGACCACCGTGCTTCCCACCGGGAAAACTGTTCCCGGCTGGTGGGTCGACGTGAGCTCTACCTGCGCAGACGCCGGATCCACCCGCGGCAACGCGAATGCCAGAGCAGCGCCGGCAGCACTTGTCGCGGTCAACTGCACGTCCCCCGGACATCCAAGAAAACCTGTCGTCGGATCGCATACCTGCAGCGATGCGACTGAGACGGTCGCGGCGTTGCTGATGACGGCGCCACACGCATTCGCAACAACGACTGTGTATTGTCCGGCATCCCCGAAACTAACCGAGCCGACCGCGATCGACGGTGACGTCGCGCCCGGGATCTCGGTTCCATTGCGCCGCCACTGATAGGTCACAGGCGCCGCGCCGGACGCATCTACCTGAAGCGTTAGCGGATCTCCGATGCACACCGCCGTGGACGACGGCTGGACGGCGATCTGAACTGCCGCGCGTACGGAAACGGCGACGGTGTCGCTTGCGCTCGTGCCGCCGATATTGGTGGCTTGAACACGATACTGTCCGGCCGCGGCGGCGGAGAACGGGCTGATCGTTAGTTCGTTCGTGTTGGCGCCCGAAAACGCTCCGCCATCCGACAGCGGCGTCGCACCTTGGAACCATTGATAACCGATCGGCCCGGCGCCCGCGTTTTGGACCCGCAGTTTCACTGTTTCTCCGATGCAAGCCTGCTGGGCAAGGGGCTGCTGAACGAACGCCGGCGGGACCGTCGGGTTGTACAGCTGAATCTGGTCCCACGCGAAGCCGCCGATGACGATCTGCGCGTTGAAGAATTGCTGGAACTTGATTTGCACATCGCTGCCGAGCGTCAAGCCGTTCGCCAAGGCGATCGCGCGAAGGTCAAACTGGTTGAGCTGATTCACGTTACTCGAGGCCGGCGATACCAAACTGACAATTCGATACCAATTCGTTCCGTCGACGCTCAGCGCTACGCCGCTCGAATTATCCGACCCGACAAAACTCGGCGGCATGGGTGCATTCGATGTGCCGAATTCTCGCTGGAAGAACGAAAGTCGAATGGGCTCAGCCGGCGGCGCGTCGAAGTGCAGCACGAGTTCATTGAGCGAAAATGTGTTTCGTGGCGGCAATCCTTGGAAGAACGTATCCATTGTCAAGTGTCGAGCTTCGATCGCCGGATTGTTCAATCCAGTCACTTGAATTCGCCCGTTCACGGTCGTTCGCGTTTCCCACATGTGTCCGAGAAATCCGCTTTCAAAATCCTCGACAAACGGAAAACCCGCCGGATCCGGAACTCCAAAGAGCGCTCGGAATGCGTCAATGAGGCCTGCGCCGGTTTGATCGTCAAACCCCGCCCCCCCAATCTCATCGTCCGCTGTGTTGCGGAGACGATCGTAGACCTGATCGGGAGTCAATCCCGGTTCCTTCTGCAATAACAGTGCCGCGACGGCCGCCGCGTGCGGCGCAGCGGCCGAGGTCCCGAAGAAGTTTGGACGTCCGTCCGGCTCATAGTCCTGACCCGGAGATGGTGGAAAGAAGGTCGTATTTGTGCCGTCCACGGCGCTGATATCCGGTTTCGGTCGAATTTGGGGACTTCCGAGTGGGACTCCTGATTCATTGAACAGGATCACCGCTGGACCGGTCGACGTGAATGATTCCGGATTTGTGTGATCAAAGTATGGCGCAGCTCCAACGCCCATCGCGCCGCGCGCAGCGGCATGGCCGGTGCATGTCGGACTGCTTGTGAAATACTCCCACGCACCGATGTCGATCTTGGAACCGTAGTTGATGAACTTGATGCGGCTGGGTGGCGGCCCCTCGAACCGTTGAATCATTATTTCATACTGCTTCGGCGCCGCGGTTTCATTGGAAACGACGACATACTCGAACGCGAGTTGTGTACCGATGTTTCGTTCTCGACTCGACTCGACGGAACTCGTTCCGCCGGCCTCAACGACAAAAAGGTCCAGATCGGTGTCGAGATTCGAATAGAATGGATCGTCCCACTGAAGTGCCACCCGAATGAATTCACCTGGTTGGAGCGTCACCAACTGCCGGGCGTCCGCTGCTCCTCCGACGGAGAAATCAAACCATCGTATGGTGATTCCGTCGACGGCAGCGGAGAGATCGGTCTCCCTGTAGACAGGCGATTCGTATGACTGGGACGCTTGGTTTCCAGCGGATGAGAAGTAGCAGACGCCAGCGGCTTTCACCGTATCCACCGCTTGCGCGACAATTCCATCTTGATAATAGGGCTCGTCGAAATACCTGACATCATCGACGATTACCTTGCATCCAGCGTTCTTCAGCGCGATGATGTTGTTCGCAAAGCCTGTTTCAGAAGTGAATGCCGTCGCAAACGCAAGTTGCGATCCCGGTGCGAGATCGTGGATCAACTCCAACATTCCCCGACCCTCGTCACTGCCGAATGGAATGTCCTGAAGCACTTGAACCCCGGCCGCCGGAAGATCGCCGGAAGCGATGCCGTCCTGCGCCCCGCCCAAGGCATTGTAACTGTCACTCAGAACCCCAATCTTGACGCCTGTTCCGTCGTAACCAACCGGTAGCGCAGCTCGAACTCTTGATGCGCTGTGAACGAGGTCCGCCTGGTTCGGCACGACTCCCGCATTCGTAATTGGACGCCACACAGGCGACGCACTCTTCAATCCAAACGCCGCCAATCCGTCCAGCGCATGCAGTTGATTGATTGGTATAAAACCCTCGATGAGGCCGATGTTTTCGCGAGCCCCCATCTCAACAAATCCGATAGCCGCGAGCGGCGCGCGAATCGCGACGATATTTGTCGCAACAAGACGCACAGCAATGCGATCCATCGGGTCGATCATGAACGGATAGCGTGCGGGCGGCCGGGGCATGGCCACCCCTCGCGCCGTTGCAAGTCGCTCGATTCGGGCGAACTCCTGCAATCGCGGCGAGACGATCCCCTTCTCGCCGGCCGTGCCTCCAAACTGAAACTGTAGGTCGTTGTCAGCTTGATTTTGTGCAGCTGCGTCACGACCGAAGCCTGCCACGAAGCTCAGAACCAGGCAGCTGCCGATGAGGAGACCGCAGCTCCTTCGACGCAATTCGGTGCGCATGGATTTATCTCCAGATTAGCGAGCCCTCGATCATTTTCGAGGATTTTGGCCAGAAATGCAAACGAAAACCTTCCTTGTGCGGCCGTGCAATGCCACACACGGCCGCCGAGGACATCTTGCGAGGACTGACTGGGCGCGGCTGGATTCGAACCAGCGAAGGCGTAAAGCCAACGGGTTTACAGCCCGTCTCCTTTGGCCACTCGGACACACGCCCTGAAAGGCTTCTGACGCCTTCGGCGGCTCATTCTACCGGCTCGCCGCGATCGAACAAGACGCCCCGGAACCCTGCGTTGACCGCATCACGGGCGGGAGTATAGTGACGCGCGATCGGTTCTACTGGGTGCACAGGATCATCAAATGCGACCACGAATCGTCGATGTTCACGCGCTGGAGATTCTCGATTCACGAGGCAACCCAACCCTGGAAGCACACGTTTCGCTCGACGACGGCAGTAGCGGTTCCGCCGCTGTCCCGAGCGGTGCGTCAACGGGGCAACACGAAGCCGTCGAGTTACGGGACGGTGACGCGAAGCGCTATGGCGGCAAGGGCGTTCTCCGCGCCGTTGAAAACGTCAATACAGCGATCGCGAAGGCCGTCGCCGGCCTCGATCCGACCGAGCAGGCCCGGCTCGATCAGACCATGATCGACCTCGATGGCACACCCAATAAGGCGCGTCTCGGCGCAAACGCAATCCTCTCCGTCTCGATGGCCGCGGCAAAGGCCGCCGCCGCATCGCACCGGCTGGCGCTCTATCAGTACCTCGGCGGCCCGGGCGCTATCGTTCTTCCAGCCCCCATGATGAACATCCTCAACGGAGGCAAACACGCCGACAACAACGTGGACTTCCAGGAATTCATGATTCAGCCCCTCGGTGCGGCCACCTTCCGGGAGGGGCTCCGGATCGGCACGGAGATTTTCCACACCCTCAAGAAGGTACTGACGTCGCGCGGCTATTCCACCGGCGTCGGCGACGAAGGCGGCTTCGCGCCGAATCTCAAGTCAAACGAGGAGGCCATCGAGGTCATCGTCGAGGCCGTCGGAAAGGCCGGATACACGCTCGGCCGGGACGTTTTTGTCTGCCTCGATCCCGCCGCCAGCGAGCTTTGGGACGCCAAGTCCGGCAAATACAAGTTCTTCAAGAGCAAGCCCGACAAACTGATTGGCAGCGAGGAAATGGCCGCTCACTGGATCGAGTGGACCCGAAAATACCCCTTCATCCGATCGATCGAAGACGGCCTTTCGGAGGACGATTGGGACGGCTGGACCCGCCTGACGGCGGCGATCGGAGACCGGGTGCAGCTCGTGGGCGACGACCTGTTTGTAACAAATACCGCCCGACTAGCCGACGGCATCAAGCGCAAGGCCGCAAACTCAATTCTCATCAAAGTCAACCAGATCGGTACCCTCACCGAGACGTTCGCCGCCGTCCGGATGGCTCAGAATCGCGGATGGACGGCAGTCATTTCCCACCGCAGTGGCGAGACCGAAGATTCCACGATTGCCGATATAGCCGTAGCGACCAATGCCGGCCAGATTAAGACCGGCAGCCCTTGCCGCAGCGACCGCGTCGCGAAGTACAACCGATTGCTGCGAATCGAGGAGCAATTGGGCACGCGTGCGGCATACGGGCCGAGCGCCTCCTAGCGTTGCGGAGCAACGCAAGTTTCCGGATTCGCCGAGCTGCAATTCGGACGGCACGAACGGAGTCGAGCCAGCGGTGAACGCCAATAGCCAGTCCATCTCTGCCAGACACGCCCCCCGAGCGAGGGCGGAACGTCAAGTCGATCAGCCCGGCAACGACGACGCGTCGCCGTGGGGCCACCGAATCATGTTCGTGCTGTTGGTGCTCATGGCGTTTGCCCTCTACGGGCCGGCCGTGCTGCTTCAGGTCCTCGCCGAAAACGCCGCAGTGCTCGCCGAGGAGCGGCGGCTGTCCGAACTAGTCGGAGCTCAGCAGCGCCAGGTCGACACAATTCGAGAACTAATCGACGCGTTTCAACACGATCCCATCGTTAACGAGCGGCTGGCATTGATGGACCTGAAATACCAGCGCCCGGGAGAAGAGATTGTGCCGGTGGCGCTGGAGGGCGAGCCGCCCTTCCCGACGAGTGGGCCCGCCGCCCACGTCGATGCGGCCGACCTGGCGCTCGTTCCGTCGGATTGGCCGCGATGGTCACGCGACGCAGAATCCTGGGCAAGGCAGAACCACCTGACGCGACTCTACATCTCACCGACCGTGCGAATCGTGCTGCTGTTGATGGCCGGCGGACTCTTAGTCGCGGCCTTCGTCCTCTATCCCCCGCGACCGAGCTCGCCCAGAGCGCTTCGAACGATCAGGCCCCCAGTTCACCGGGATCTTTCGCATACTGTCGGGCGGTTGCGAGATCAATCCGACCCTGCGTCACGAGCTCCCGGAGATACGCGTCGATCGTAATCATTCCATCCTTTCGACCCGACTGTATTGCCGAATCGAGACTCTCGATCTTTCCCGCCCGAATCGCCGCGCGAACCGGATAGTTCGCCGTCATGACTTCGAGCGCCAACACCCGACGACCACCTCGCTGCGGCGGCGGGAGAAGATGTTGTGCGACGACCATGCGCAACGACATGGATAGTTGTGTGCGCACATCGTCGTGCATTTCGCTCGGAAACAAATCCACCAGTCGCGTAATAGCGCCTTTCGCGTCGGCCGTGTGCATCGTCGCGAAGATCAGATGTCCGGTCTCGGCGGCCGATAGTGCAAGCTGGGCCGTGTCGCGGTCGCGAATCTCTCCAACCAGCAGGATGTCCGGGTCCTGCCGGAGCCCGAATCGCAGCCCGTCATAGAACGATGCAACATCAACGCCAACCTCTCGCTGAGACACGAGTCCAAGCGGCGACTGCGGAAAAATGTATTCAATCGGCTCTTCAACCGTGATGATCCGAAAGCCCCCCGCGGCGTTGAATCGCTGCACGACCGACGCCAGTGTTGTCGTCTTTCCGGAGCCCGTGATTCCCGTTACAAGCACGAGACCGTTCGCGAGCTTTTCAATTCGCGACGCCAAGTCCTCCGGCAGGCCCAGTTCGGCGAACGGCGGGATGACCGACGGAATGAGGCGGAAGCAGATTCCTGGCTCGCCCCGGGCGCGCAGCACGTTAACGCGAACTCGAATGGCAAGTCCGTTGTGCTGAAACGTCGCCGCAAAATCGAGATCCGTCGCATCCGCGAGTCGGCTGGCCACTGTCGGCGGCGCCAGGGGCCTGATCATCTCGATCAGTTGCCCGGGCACGAGCGCCGCCTCCGTCGCCGGAGAGAGTTCGCCGTGAACGCGCAACATCGGACGATACCCGGGAAGCAGGTGCAAATCCGACGCTTCGCGGTCGACCATCAGGTCGAGGAGTTGCTGGAGGGTGTTATCGCGGCGTTCGTTCACACTTCACCGGAGATCGCTTGTGTGAAACTGATACACGCGTTCCCCCCGAGCGGTCGCACGGCCGGCCGAAATCAGCGAACGGACGTCGTCTGCCGGCCGATTCGCTCCAGCTCTGAGAGATGACGCCGCTCGTCATCCGTGATACGCGCGATTAGCGCGGCCGCCTCTTTGTCGCCGCCGACGCGCGGGCTCGCGGCCTCGTAGGTACGCAACAGCCGTCGCTTGTCTTCGATGATGCGCGACAGCAGGTATCGCAGGTCGAGATAGTGTACGCCGGCGACGTCGGTGGCCGGCGTGTCCGAGAGGGGCACGCCGTCAAGATTGTTGATCAACTCGGCCAGATCCCGCTCGTGCCGGTTCTCGTCGGCGATGATCTGCCGCACGACTTGCTGATCCGTCACACCCAGCCATGATACAAACGGCTGGCTGTCGGACAGGTGTCCGACGATGCTCCGGCACTCAGCCGCGAGGCAATCGTTCAACGCGTCCAGCAGGTTGGTGTCCGACATGGGCGTCCCGGTTCAACGATTCATCGTGGTCAGTGTTGCATCGACTCGCTGCGGCGGCGCCGACGCCGTCATCGACGATCGCACTTTGACGGGATACAGGTCTCGCGCAAACTGGTCGGCCCGCGACTTCAGGCCGCCGGCGAGAGGAATGCCCGTTAGCAGCAGTACGACCGCGACAGCCGCCACGAGCGCCTTGCCGAATGTCGGCGCCGCAATCGCGGGCTGGCCGTCATCGACAAAGTACATGGCGTAGGCGATGCGAGCGTAGAAATACAGACTCAGCAGCGAATTGACCGCCGCAATGATGACCAGCCAGATCAGCTTCGACTGAAACAGCGCGAGCAGCAGATAGAACTTCACGATGAATCCGCCAAAGGGCGGAAGCCCGACGAGACTGAACAGGCAGATCGCCATCGCCGCAGCGATCAACGGACTTCGCCGCCCGAGACCGTTGAACGCGTCGATTGTCTCTTTGCCGGTCGCCCAATACACCAGAGCGGTGCAGCCAAACGCCCCGAGGTTCATGAACAGGTAAACGATGATATAGGCGATTAGCGCGGCGAACGCAGGATTTGTCGGATCTATCCCCGGCCGGTACTGCCAGATGATGGCCCCAGCCATCAACATATAGCCCGCGTGCGCGATCGAGGAATATGCCAGCAGCCGCTTGACGTTGTTCTGGACATACGCCGCAAGGTTGCCAACGGTGCACGTCACCGCGGCGAAAAGACCGACCGCCGTAACAAAGGGCATGACCGCATCGGTATTCTCGAGCGGCTGAATCACCGCCCCAACAATTCTGAGCAGGAGTCCGAGTCCCGCGGCCTTGCTGGCAACGGAGAGCCACGTCGTGACTTCGATCGAAGCACCCTCAAAAACGTCCGGACACCAGAAGTGGAATGGAACCGCCGAAATCTTGAAGCCAACGCCGGCCAGCAATCCGAAGAACGCGACCGCCGTCAGCAGGTTCATCCCCTGGGTGCCGCCACTGCCGGCCGCCTGAACCGCGATCTTCTGGCCAATCTGGATGATATCGAGCGTCGCGTAATACCCGTAAAGCAGCGACACGCCGTAGGCCATCATCGCGCTGGTGACAGCCCCGAACAGCACGTATTTGAGCGACGCCTCGGCCGCGATTCGATCTCGCTTCCGGAATGCCACGATCGCATACGACGGCAACGACGCCGATTCGATCGCGAGAATGATCATTAACAGATTGGTCGTGCAAACCATCAGCGCCATGCCGAAGGCCGAGCCCGTCAGCAACGTGAAAAACTCGGGCGCGTCCTTTGCATGCAACGATGCCTCGCGCTCGTTGGATGTCGATCCAATCATCCACAGACCGACCACGGCCGCGAGAAAGAGGCATATCAGCAGGATGAACAGGATCGCAAAGTTGTCCATCACCAGCATCGGCGCGCCGCCCAGCGGGGCCAACCCGGCGAACGCGCCATCTGCAGCCCGAGGCGCGCTCGAATAACAGATATACGCCGTTACCGTTGCGCCGACGATCGTGACGATCGCCGAAACCGTGGCATTGCGGCCGAAAACCAGAGCCGCCAGCACCACGGCCAGCACCGTCCCGGCCAGCCCCCAAAGTGGACCGACAGCCGTGAGCGTCTCCCACGACGGCATCCAGAACGAAGTTGCAGAGCTTGCGGCCAGCACGCCTTAACCTACCTGTCCGCCAAAGAGCTTCAGGATGTTGTCGAGCGTTCCGTTCATCAACCGGAACGTGTACATCGGCAACACACCCATGAAAACCGCCAGCGCGCCCATCACCGATAGCACAAATACCTCGCGCCCGCTGGCGTCCGGAAAGCCGCTGTACTCGGCCTTTTCTTTCCCAAGGTAAACTCGCTGAATCAGCCACAGGATATAGCCAGCCGTCAGCACCACGCCGAAAGCGGCAACGATCGCCACCGGCTTCGCCCACGGGAACGGCGCACTGAACGTACCGAGCAGCACCCAGATTTCGCCAATGAAGCCACACAGGCCGGGCAGCCCCAGCGACGCAAAGAAGCCCAGCGTCGCCAGCGATCCATAAACCGGCATCGAAAGCCAGAGCCCGCCAAACTTGTTGATCTCGCGATGGTGAGCCCGATCGTAGGCAACGCCGACCAGGAAAAAGCACATCGGGCTGGAGATGCCGTGGGCCAGCATTTGGAACATCGCACCCTGGAAGCCCGTCGTCGTCATGATGGCGATGCCGAGCAACACGTAGCCCATGTGCGAGATCGAGCTGTAGGCGACCAGCCGCTTGAAGTCCGTCTGGGCCATCGCGCACAGCGCGCCGTAGATGATGTTGATGAGCCCCAGCAGTGCGAGGAAGTACGCCGCCGTCTCGCCCGCCTCCGGAAAGATCGGATAGCAGATCCGAAGCATCCCGTACCCGCCGAGTTTCAACAGCACGCCGGCCAGGATCATCGATATTGGCGTAGGCGCCTCAACGTGCGCATCGGGCAACCACGTGTGGAACGGGAACACCGGCACCTTGACCGCGAAGCCGATGAATAGCATGACGAACATGGCCATTCCAAAGTTCCACCGCAGGAACTGAGTGCCGGGGTCATTGAAAATCGCGTGGACCCTTGGATTCGTCGCGTAGTCGAGCAGATTGAATGTAAACGCGCCGACCTCTCCCGCCTTGAAATACATCGCCAGCAGCGCGATCAGGATCAGCACGGAACCAAGGAACGTATAAATGAAGAACTTGATCGCCGCGTACTCTTTGCGCGGCCCGCCCCAGACGCCGATGAGGAAATACATCGGCAGCAGCATCACTTCCCAGAAGATGTAGAACAGGAAAAAGTCCAGCGCGACAAACGTCCCGAGCATGCCCGTTTCGAGTAGCAGGAAAAGCGCGAAGTAACCCTTGATCCCCTTGTTGATTCGCCAGTGCTCGAAGTTCCAGCTCGCCAGTGCCGCCAGAAACGTGATCAGCGTCGTCAGGATCACCATCGGGAAGCTGAGCCCGTCGATCCCGACGTCGTACTGAATGTTGAAATTGCCGACTCGAATCCACTCGACAGTCTGCCGGAACTGCATCGACTCGGCCGTCCCGTAGGAAGCACCGAAGTGCCCATTCAGAAACGGCGGAAACAGCCGCAGCGACAACAGCAGTACAAGCCCCGTGGTTATGATGCCGATCAGCTTCACCGTCTTGGCATTTGGCGCCATCAGGCACAGCACCATGCCCACCACCGGCAGGAATACGATCCAACTCAACAGATGCTCTGGATTCAACACGATCTTCACCTACAAGTTCCGGCGGCCGACCGCGCGGCCGCCGATCGCTATGGACTCTGCACTGTTGCTGCTGCCGCCTTTGAAACCTGCACTTTCTGCAGGAACGGCACCCATTGATCCTGAAACGCCACCGCAACCAGAATCACCGCCGCGACTCCGGCGAGACTGAGGATGTACCATCGAATGCGACCGGTCTGCGGCTGCCGCACCATGTCGCCCAGCGCCCGGGTCGCCGATCCGATGCCGTTGACGATCGCATCGACAAATCCGATGTCGCCACCGCGCACGGGCATGTCGAGCTGCCGGCCGGTGAAACTGGCAAAAACGCGCGTCAGCGCTGCCGACAGGTTCACAATGCCGTCAATCAAAATCGCATCAAAAACCTGACAAACCTTCGCGAGGACGATCGTGCCTCCGACCAAGATCAGGTCATACGCATCGTCGATGTAAAGTCGGCGCATCAGCGCTCGATGAACCGCCCGGATCGCCCCGCTCATCCGCATAATCGCCGACGCAGCGCCGAGCCCGTTGCGATAAAGGAGGTAAGCCGCGCCCATCCCGACGAGGAACGCGACTCCGACAAGCTTACCCAGCGCCTCGTGCGCCTCGTGCAATTGCTCGCCGTTCAATGCCGGGGTCAGTGAACTCACGCGCGAGCCGATCTTCTCGGTGGGCGCGGCGTGGGCCGCGTCGAGCACCAGGTTCCGCATCGTGATGACGGGAATCGACGCACACAGCACGGACGAAACTGCGAGCACCACCAGCGGAACCCACATGATCGGCGTCTCATGGGCATGTTCGTGGACATGCTCGTCGCGCGGCTTGCCCGCAAACGTCAACACCCAACACCGCATCATGTAAAACGGCGTGATGTACGCAACGATGATCGGCAACCAGAACATCCACTTCGGCAGCGGCCGAAGATCGGGATACAGCGTCGCCAGCGAATCGTGCCCCGCGGGGTGTCCCGAACCCGATGAAATCGCGTGACCCGCTGCGCCGTTGCCCGCGGTTGAATGTCCATGAGAGTCGGATGCAGTCGTTCCGGCCGGTTCAGCGGCGAAAGCCGCCGATCCGATCGCCGCAGCGGAATGTTCGGACTCGCCATGATCCAGCGGCCTGTCATGTAGATAGCTGCGGTGATACGCGACCGCCAGGATCTCATCCTTGCTGAAATAGCCGCCGATGCCGAACCCGGAGTAAGGAATCCCCGCTCCCGCGATAGCAAGCACCGCGAGGAAAAACGTCCAGCACGTCACCGGCATCTTCTTCCGCAGGCCGCCCATGCGGCGAATGTCCTGCTCGTGATGACATCCGGCGATAACCTGCCCCGAACCCAGGAACAGCAGCGCCTTGAAGAATGCGTGCGTCAGAAGATGGAACAGCGCCCCCACCCACGCCCCGACGCCCATGCCGAAGATCATGTAGCCAAGTTGAGACAGCGTCGAATACGCGAGAACTTTCTTGATGTCGGTCTGAACGACGGCTATCAGGGCCGTCATGGTCAGTGTGATGCAGCCGATTATGGCGATGACAAACTGCGCCTGCGGAGTCAGTAGCGCGAAGATACGGGCAACAAGATACACGCCCGCCGCCACCATGGTCGCCGCGTGAATCAGCGCGCTGACCGGTGTGGGACCCTCCATCGCGTCCGGCAGCCACACGTGCAGCGGGAACTGGGCTGACTTGCCGACCGCCCCGCAAAACAACCCGATGCCCATCCACGTGGCAAGGTTCAGCCCCCAGAACGTCTGCGTGAACAGCGCGGCCGTTGGATCGTCGGCCAACCTGCGAAAACTCGCCGCCGCCCCAGCCAGCGATACATCGCCGAGATACATGACAACCATCGCCAGGCCGATGATGAAGCCGAAGTCACCGACACGGTTGGTCACAAATGCCTTGATCGCGGCATTGCTGGCCGATTTCTTCTCGAACCAGAAGCCGATCAGGAAATACGAGCAAAGCCCGACCAGCTCCCAGAAGATGAACAGGAATAGTAGGGAATTGGCGACGACCAACCCGAGCATCGAAAAGCAGAAGAGTGAAAGGAATGTGAAGAATCGAGCAAAGCGCGGATCTTCGCGCATGTACCCCAGCGAGAAGACGTGAATCCAGGTCGATACGAACGTCACCATGAAAAACATGATGACCGTCAGCGAATCCAGATTGACCGCGATGGATAGCTTCAGCTTGCCCAGGTCGCCCCAGTAGTAGCTGTGATCGGCCGCAACGCGGGCCGAATACTCGACGCGGTCCGACGGCGACATCCCGACCCATCGGACGAGTACGGTCGTGGCCAGCACGCAACTGAGCGCGATCGCCGCCGTCGCAATCAGGCCCGCGATCGGATTGCCGCCCGACGGCCGCTTGATTTTCGGCGGAAAGTGATGTTCTCCGTGTCCGGCCGCATGGCCGTGATCCGCCGCGTGCGAATGATCGTCATGCCCGCCGTGGCCGTGGTCGTCAAGCGATCCGTGGCCGTGATCGTCGTGACCGTGTCCGGCAGGCGCGACCCCGGGCAAGCGCGAACCGAAGAACGCCAGGAAAACAAAGCTGATGAGCGGGATGACAACGCCCGCAACCAGTAGCAGATCCAGCGTCATACGCGCATCAGCCCTGCAGTCGGTCGCCACGATCGACGTCGATCGTCGCCAGACTGTTGTAGAAGTTCATGAAAATCGCGATCGCGATCGCCGCCTCGGCCGCCGCCAGCAAAATGATGAACACCGCGACCACCGTCCCATCGAGCGAGCCGGTTCGATAGCGGCTGAAAGCAACGAGATTGAGGTTTGCCGCATTGAGCACCAACTCGGCACCGATCAGGATGCCGATCGCATTTCGCTTCAACGTCATCGTCAACAGTCCGAGGCAGAACAGCGCCGCGGCGAGGACGAGGTAATGCATGAGTCCGATTTGCATCATCTTCAACTACTTTTCCGGTCGCGCCAGGTATGCCGCGCCGATCATGACAACGAGCAGCAAAACGGACGCCACTTCGAACGGAACAAGGTACTCCTGCAAGAGCAGCGAACCGAACTGCTTCACCGACGCCGCTTGCTCGATCGCATGGCTGCCATGCTTCCAGTCCACGGCGGACAGCGCCTTCACCAGCGCCGCAAACAGTCCGATCGCCACCACGCCACCCGCTGCCGCTTCACCCTTGCTCGGCGTGAACCGGCTCCAAGGCGATCGGCTCGTCAACATCACGCCGAACACGATCAGGATCAGCGTGCCTCCCGCGTACACGATGAGCTGAACCGCGGCGAGCAGGTTCGCAAGCAACAGGAAGTAGAGGCCCGCCACACCACCGAGCGTTCCGAGGAGGTAGATCGCGCTGCGGACGATGTTGCCCGACAGGACGATGCCGAGCGCAGAGAAGAACGTAACACCCGCGAAGAGGAAGAACATCACCGGTTCGAGCCAGTCAGCGACGGTCATGCGATGGTTCCTCGATTCATCGCGTCAGGCCCCCCGCATATGTTCGATCGCCAGCGTTCCAACCAGTCGCCGCCGATTCGCATACCCATAAGCGATGAAACCGATGATCACGACAGCCGCAAGCAGGCCTACCGCCGTCAACACGAAGCGTACAACATCCGCGAACGCGAAGAACGTCGGATGATCAGCGTTGTCGAACAGAAGCCAGAGCGTATTCCCGAGCAGCACCACCATCGTCAGCGGCAGCAGGACCTGGATGCAGGCGTACAAGACCTGGTCAATGCGGATACGCGGCAGCGTCCAGCGAATCCATATCTGCACATACAGCAGGAGTCCCGCCTTCAGGATAAAAAGGATCGGCCCATCGAATAACACGCCTCGGACGATGGTCGCAACGACCCCCGAACCCTGCGGCGCCCACGACAGCGGCAGCGGGCCATACCACGCACCGAGAAACAAGATGGTCGCCAGTCCGGAGACGGCGAACATCGCCGCATACTCGGCGAAGAAGAAGAGCGACCACCGGAAGCCGCTGTATTCCGTGTGGAAGCCCGCGACCAGTTCCGATTCCGACTCGGGAAGATCGAACGGCGCTCGCTTGCACGAGGCAAGCGAAGCGACGTAGTAACAGACAAAAGCCAGGAAACAGAACGGATTATTCCACGCAAGCCAGTGCGAGAATCCGTCCTTCTGCATGGCGGCGATTTCGACCAGGCGAAGTGTGCCGACCGTCATCACGGGAATCAGCAACGCCATGCCCATTGGAATCTCGTACGAGACCATCTGGCACGCCTCGCGCATCGCGCCGTAGACGCTCCACTTATTGTTGCTCGCCCAGCCCGCGATGATGACGCCCAGTACCTCGATGCCCAGCATCGCAAGGATGAACAAGAGTGCCACGTCAAGGTCGCGGAACACGTACGTCGCCGCGAACGGCAGCGCAATGAAAGCGCAGATCGCCGGCACAAACGCGAGATACGGCGCGACACGGAAGAGCACGCCGTCGCCTTCCGGCGGAATGAAATCCTCCTTGCAAATCAGCTTCATGCCGTCGGCGAACGACTGCGCCCAGCCGTGCCAGCCGCCGACCCGCATCGGACCGAGCCGCGACTGGATACGTCCGGCAACCTTGCGCTCCCACCAGATCGTGTAGAGCGGAATGATGCTGATGAAGCCGATCACGCCGCCCATGGCGATCAGGTCGCGGACAAGGGAGAACTGCAACGGCCAGAGGATGTAGGCGACCGGCCGCCAGTTGCCGGTGAACCGCTCGGACAACTCCCCGATCGTCAGACTACCGCTGAAGGCGGAGACGGCGGCGCTGTTGAGTTGCGAATCTTTTGCAAGGCCTTCGACGTAGCGGAACGCGAAGGCATGGAGCCAGACGAGCAGGCAGATCGCGACGATTCCGCCACAGAACAGCGTCAGCGGAACCCATTCGTGGTTCAGAATCCGGCCGATCGGCTTGTACAGCAGCACGACGGTGCCGGCCGTCAGGGCCGCGAGGCCGGCCGCGACCGGGCCGAAGACGAGCAGGATGACACCCAGGACGATGGGGTCAATGTCCGTGAGCTTGAGTAAAGCCCCGCACGCGACGCCGACACCGATCTGCGCGACCCCAACAACGATGAAGACCGGATTGGCCTTGAGCGCCCCGAACGGAATCAGCGGAAGGCCGCCGAGGATAGGCAAAATGCAAGTCAGGATAAAGACAATGCTGCCGGCATTGCTGCCCGAATTGGCAAGCAGCATCCAAATGCCGCCGCCGACAACGGGAAGCAGCGCTCCGGCCACGAAAAGCAGCATGAGGGCCTTGCGGCGCAGGGAGGCCCGGGCTTCCGGGGCCGGCTGAATCCAGGGGATTGTGGCTTGTGTCACCGCGCAAACTCGCTCCGGCCGACCGCCGACCGCTTCGTGAAGAGTTTCACGAATATAGCAGGTTCGTAATCGAATGGAAGAGGCCGCGGCCCGGGTCGAGCGCAGGGCCGATCGGCCGCAAGTTGTCGCCGAATGAGGGGTTAGCGATCAGTTTTCGATGCAATCAGCGAAGACCGGCTGCGAGGTTGCGCGGGCGTCGAGGGCCGGAACGAAGCCCTGCCAGCCGCCGCCCAAGGCGCGATAAAGCGTCACGAAGTTGACGACAAGCGATTGCTGGGCAACCGCGACTTGGTCTTCAAGTTCGTAGAGGGTGCGCAGGGAGTCGAGGACGTTGAGATAGTCGACGAGGCCGGTGTCGTAGCGGACCAGCGAGAGCTTGTACGCGGCCAGCGCCGCGTCGGCTGCGAGGCGCACCTGCTCGGTGCGCTCGGACTGGGCGTTGTAGTTGGCGATCGCGTCTTCGACTTCGCGCATCGCGATCAGCAGGATCTGACGGTAGGTCCAGAGCGACTGGACGGCGCGCTGCTCCTGCAGGTGGATCTCGCCGATGAGCCCGTACTCGAAGATCGGCCAGCGCATGCCGGGGCCGGCGGACCAGGTGAGCGAGTCGGCGTTGAGCATCTCGCGGATGTCGCTCGTCTGCGGGCCGAATGAACCGCTCAGATAAAACTTGGGAAAGAACGCAGCGGTAGCAACGCCGACGCGGGCGGTGGCCGCCGCGAGTTCGCGCTCGGCGCGACGAACATCGGGCCGCCGGCGCAGCAGCTCGGACGGCAGGCCGGTCGGGGCCTCCTTAGGAACGTTGGGAAGGTCGACGCGCGTCGCGAGTTCCTGATCGAGGGCTGCCGGCCAGTTGCCGAGCAGCACGCCGAGGCGGTGGCGAGCATTTGCTACGCCGGCCACCAGCGGTGGTTTGAGCGCGATCGTCGTCGCCAACTGGCGCTGCGCCTGGGCGACATCGAGTTCGTTACCGATCCCCGTCTTGAAGCGCGTATCGACCAGGTTGTAGCTTTCGCTCTGGCGCTCAATGTTGACGTCAGCGATCTCGACGCGCCACTGGAAGGCGCGGAGATCGGCGTACGTGCTGACGACGTCGGCCACGAGCATCAGCAAAACGTCGTTGCGCGTCTCGACGACCGCGTCGGCGTCAGCGGTGGCGGCCTCCAGGGCGCGGCGGAGGCCGCCGAAGACGTCCGCCTCCCACGTCGCGTTGATGCCGGCGGCAAAGGTGAACTGATCGCGGCCCTGGAGCGAGCCGGGCGAGCCGAAGCCGGGGCCGGCGAGGTTGATTGAGCCGGGCGAGGCACGGGTGGCAATTTCGGGCGTCAGGCCGTTGGGGGTGAGGCCGATGCCGGCCGATGAGCCGATCGCGCCGGTCGAAAGCGTCGCGCCCCCACCGTTGCGGCCGGCGAGTGCTAGGGCGGCCGGGCCAATGCCACCCGGGGAGACATTGAACTGCGACTGAGCCGTGCGGCCGGGGACGTAGTTAAGCGAGTCGAGGGTCTGGCTGACGCGGCCGTACATGGGCGTCGTACCGGGCGGACTGCCGAGGGTGCCGCCGACGCTCGGCAGCAGGCGCGCGAAGGCGATGTCCTGCGTGGCGCGGGCCTCCGCCACGCGAGCGGTGGCGATGGCGAGATCGTAATTGCCGTCAACGGCGCGCTGCACGAGTCCGTCGAGGTGCTGATCACGGAGGGCGGCCCACCAGCGTTCCTGGTCGAGCGGGGTAGCGGGCTGACTGGTGACGGGCTGCGTGGCGGGTGCGGCGCTGTAGCCGGCGGGGATGTTTTCGCGCGGGGCGCGATAGTTCGGGCCGACCTTGCAACTTGCGGCGAGTAATCCAAGCGCGAGCACGAAGTAAGCGCGCGGCCGGCGCAGGGTGTGGATGAGGGTCGCGCGACTTGGCGCGGATTGGGCCATGCGGGTCGAACTCCGTGCAGTAAGTCAGATCGGCGAAACGGATGAGATGACGGGACGGGGGCATGGTTAGGGGACGCGCGGAAAGTGCGCGGGGCCGGCACGGAGTCGCGGTGCGGCGGCGCGGCGGGTGGCGAGTCGCTCGCGGGTGCGGGGGCCGCGGGTTCGGGTCGGTTAATCGTCGAGGGCCACATGCCATTCTTTTGGCTCGCTTCGGCGCTGCGCTCGGCGTCCAGCTTGGCACAGTAATCCGCATTGAGGCGAACGAGTTCCTCGTAACGGGCGCGATGTTCGGACTTGGCGGTGGACTGCGCGGCGCGGTGGGCGGCGGCGCGCAAGGAGGTGAGAGACCGGCGCATTCGGACAATGCGCTCAAGACGATTGAAGACCGTGTCGCTGATCGCGTAGGGGTCGGAGCGATCGTCCTCGTCGTCGAACGCGTCGCGCTTGTTCGGGTCGACGGGGTCGCGATGGGTGGCGAAGACGCGCATGAACTCGGCGTCGAGCATGGCGGTCATTTCGTCGATCGGGTCGCGGCCGGAGTCGCGGGCGATTGCCATGGATTCCTGGACGGCGACGAGGGAACGGAGCCGGGCGGCGTAGCGGTAGAAGGCGGAACGGCTGACGCCGTTGGAGCGGCAGTGATAGGCGCTATAGACGTCGGCGAGACAGGGCGGGTCGCGTTCGATGATGGCGCGGTTGAGACCGCGGCGGTAGGCCGGGGGGAGGCGCTCGAAGATCGAGGAAAGCGATCCGCGGGTCGATTCGGGGCCGGTGTTCTGGTCCATGTGAGACTCCAATCGAAGTTTTCCGCGGGATTAGACGGGACGGGATGGGACGGAATTCAGATTCGACTGAAAATCCGGGTCGTGCCGTCTGTGCGCGCGGAATCTCCCCTGCCGGGCGGCGACGCGGGATTCGTGTCGGACGCGACCGGCGCGTTCGGTGATTGCTGCGGAGGCACGCCGCCCCCGCGATTTCATTCTGTATACGCGCCCGCCGTGCCACAGCTTGGGGAGAGGCACGGAGGGACGAAGGCACGCAGGCACGAAGGGCAGGAGAGAGGCGGCGACGCCGCGTTGGGCGGGCGAAGTTCAGAAGCCGTGACGGCACGTCGGGGCGAAGCACTGGCGGCGGGGTAGAATGTTGGCGTGGGCACACGCGGGCGAGTTTGGCGGGTGGGGAAGTGGGTCGCGACTGCGATTGCGGTCGTGTTGGCGGCCATCGCGGGAATCAGCGTTGTCTATGACGTTGGGTACGTCTCCGGCGAACTGACAACCATTTATGCTGGGTCGGCAACCATCAGAGTCGTGCGACTCATCGGGACGCCCGACGAAATGGCGTTCGTTGCGTCCATGGTTGCCAACAAAATGGGCCCAAGCGGAGCTCGCGCGGGCTGGCATGTTGAGAGGCGGTCGCGCGTCGGCATCGACGAATACTGGGATGCGCTGAAGAGTTCCGTTTCCCGACCGAGAGTATTTCCGTTACAGGATACACTTTTTAGCTACCGGCAACGTGGAGGAATTCGCACACAACGTATCGACGTGCCGCTGGGCCTGCCCATCGCGGCGTTCGGAATGATTGCCGCATTCATGTGGTATTGCGATCGGCGACGGATTCCGGCCGGGCGTTGTCAGAGGTGCGGGTATGACTTGACGAAGAATGAGAGCGGGCGGTGTCCGGAGTGCGGCGTGGTGATCTCGTGACGGCTGGCGCGGGGATGGGAGCGCCTGGCGCGCACGGCGACGGTTGCGTGTTGACGCTACGTTACGCGCCCGGTCGTTGGCGCTGCGGGTTCGGACTTTGGGGTGCTGCTGCTTATGCCGGGGTACTGCTCGTCGCGATTGTTTCCGGCCGGTATGGCGTGATGTGGATCAACCATGCGGCGCAGACGTGCATCGAGGTGGATGTCGGGGCGGTGCATGGGCTTTGGATCGCGAAACGCGCTTCTTCGGCTTTCGCGCCGTCGGGTGTCGAACTGATCGATCACGGAGGTCGGCACGGTGGTTGGAACGGCAGCGGCTGGCGGCCGCGCGTCGACATCGGATCGCCCGGCAGGGTTAATGTCGCGATACCGCTCTGGTTGCTTGGGCTTCCGTTGCTCGTGCCTCTGCTTGCCGGGAGACGTGCGGCCGTGCCCGCGGCCGGGGTTTGTCGCGGCTGTGGATATGATTTGACCGGCAATGTTTCCGGGCGGTGTCCGGAGTGCGGGACACTCATTGCCATCGGCGTGTCGCCGTTGCGGCCCCAAAGCCCGCTCGGCCGCAACATCCGCCATTTTGGTCACTTAGAGACCGCCGGGCCCATACAACCGCATTTGCCGGAGAACTCGTCCGGCCCGACGGACGTTTGCCATATGGTAGATTCGAGGAATTGGAAGTCGGCACGGAGTGTTACCACGGTGTGGGCCGCAACATCCAATAACCCGTCGGATCGCTCGCCGGTCCAGCCAAGATGGGCTATACTGTGCGAACAGATTGAGAACACGAGCTGGCCGAACGAAGGAGGTCTTCGCTCGCAAGCCGGTTTCGAACAAACCCAAAGGAGCTTTCCCAATGACGAAGCGAATCGGTTTCCTCGCGGCAGTCGCCTGCATGTGTACCTTCGGCGTCTCGGCCGCCTGGGCAGGTGAGGGCTGCTGCGCGAAGGGCAAAGACGCCAAGACCGCGTCGGCCAAGGGCTCGTGCTCGCTGGCCGGCAAAGTCTGCGGCGGCGACATGAAAGAATTCCCGAGCATGAAGGTCATGGTTGGCGACGAGAGCTTCGAGTGCCCGATGGCCGCCGCAGCCGCCGCCAAGAAGGCCGACACCAAGGCGACCTACATCGTCATGGGCGAGAAGTTTGACGACGGCGAGAAGGCCTATGCCGCCTACGCCTGCGCCGCCGAGTGCTACGCCAAGAACTTTGGGTCGATCGGCGTTGAGCGCGATGGCAAGTGGGCCTTCGTCAGCAGCGATGGCTGCTGCAAGAGCGGCTCGAGCGTCAAGATGGCCTCCGGTTGCGCGAAGGACCAGGACAAGACCCTCGCCTCGGCCGACTTCAAGACGGCCAAGAAGTTCCGCGTTGCCGGCCACGACTACAACAACTGGGACGAAGCCATGAAGGCCTCGAAGAAGGCCCAGGAGTCGATGAAGGCCGTCAAGATGACTTACGTCGTCGATGGCAAGACCGTTGACTCCGCCGACGACGTCTGCCCGATGGCGAAGAAGGATGGCAAGGTCGAGTATCGCGTCGGCAGCGACAAGACCAATTGCTGCTACGAGGCCAAGGTCCTCCAGGCCAAGGCCCAGGTTGAGGCCGCCAAGAAGGCCGTCGAAGGCAGCATGGCCAAGGCCTAAGCTCCGGCTTAGTCCGCTCAGTTAGTGACTCTCAAACCCGCCGGCAGGCACGAGCTTGCCGGCGGGTTTCTTATTTCGCCTCAGGAATTCCGTGTCCCCCACCCCCCGGCGTCTCGATCCGGAGCCGCTCCCCGGCTTCAAGTTTCAGCGTCACCTTGCACGGAAGGGGCTCGCGCGACCCATCCCCCCGAATCCGGAATGTCGCGAACGGTCTTCCATCACTGCCGCCGAGCAGTCCGGCGCCGCCTCGGGTTGACCGGTCGGCGAGAATGGACGCGGTCATCTCACACAGAGCCCGAATCTCGCGCACGATCCCATCGCCGCCGCGATGTCGCCCCGCCCCACCGCTCCCGTGACGCACTTCGTAGCGCTCGATGCTCAACGGATACGCAGACTCCAACGCTTCGACCGGCGTGTTCAGCGTGTTCGTCATGTGAGTCTGGACCGCCGAGGCGCCCGGCCCCGCGGCCGACGCCCCCATCCCGCCCGCGATCGTCTCATAGTAGGTGAACTCGCGACCGGTTCGCGCGTCGACCCCGCCAAACGAAACCGACGCCATTGTCCCCGCGGCCCCCGCCGACAGTCGCTCCGGCACTGCCTTCGCGAGTGCACTCAAGACCACGTCGACAATGCGCTGACTCGTCTCGACGTTTCCGGCCGCGACCGCCGCCGGATACCCCGCGTTGACGACGCATCCCTCCGGCGCGCGCACTTCAATGGGTGCAAACATGCCCGAATTGTGCGGCAGCCGCTCGCCCGCCAGGCACGCGAATACGTAGTAAACCGCCGACCGCGTCACCGCCAACGGGCAATTGACACACCCGCGAACCTGCGGTGAGCTGCCCGCAAAATCGACAACGACTCGCGTCCGGGTGACGTCGACACGCACCGCGATCCGGATTGCTTCGCTGGATACACCATCGCCGTCCAGAAAGTCCTCCGCCTCATAGGTCCCCGGCGGAATCTCCGCGATCGCGTTCCGTACGATGCGCTCCGCATACGCCAGCAACTCTTCCGACATCGCAGCAAAACCGCGCTCACCATATCGCTCGATCAGCCCCACGATGCCCCGCCTGCCCACTTCATTCGCCGCGATCTGCGCCCGCAAGTCCCCCAGGCGCTCTGCCGGTCCCCGAACCGCCGCCAGAAAACGCTCGCGAAACGCGGCATCCTCCACGCCGCCAGTAAACCACTTGGTCGGCGCGATCCGCACTCCCTCCTGTTCGATCGACGTCGTCACCCCCATCGACCCCGGTACAACTCCGCCGACGTCTGCATGATGCGCCCGGTTCGCCGCATACCCCACGACCCGTTCCCCGATCACAATGGGCGTCACGAGCGTGATGTCCGGTAGGTGCGTCCCGCCCGCGTATGGGTCATTTACAATTGCAACGTCGCCCGTCCCCAGCCGAAGGACTTGCAGCACCGCCTCGACGCTCGCCGGCATCGAGCCGAGGTGCACTGGAATGTGCGCAGCCTGCGCCAGCAGTCGCCCGCGCGCGTCAAACACCGCGCACGAATGATCGCGTCGCTCCTTGATGTTCGCCGAATACGCCGTCCGCCCCAGCGTCTCCCCCATCTGCTCAGCAACGGCGACGAGCCGATGACGAAAAACCTCCAGCCGACCTCCCATCGCCAGCTGTTCCGTCATGACCCGATGCGCTCCGATGCCTCATGTAACTTACAAGCGCTTGCACGATCCGGACAGTCTCGGATTGCGTGGGCAATATATGCGCACTGCTTACCCAGCCGCGCCCGAACTTTACCCACCTTCTCCCCGCAAATGGCCCGAATTCCGCGAATAATCGAGGCCAAACCACCGCCGCGCACTGGCACGGCCGTTGCTCATGGGAGGGGTGTGAGCCGGACGATACGACACTAGAAAGATAAACAGGCTGGCTCACCTAAAACAGCCTTTCATTTCCTTCCCAACACCGCGCCATGGAATCGGCCGCCGCAATGGCGGCCGATTCCACTTTTACTTCCCGCACCGCGCGTATAATCGCCTCCGCGCTCGCCAGACGATCGGCGGGACTTCAAGGAGGCAGAATGGCAAAGCACCACGGACATCACAACGGCAAGATGCACCGTCCCGACGGCCACAAGCGGCCCGGCGGCGCCAAATGCTCGCGCTACATGACCGGCAAGCAGGTCGAACCGCTCAAGCTCCACGGCAACGAAAATATCGCCGACATGATCGACCACTGCTACGCCCAGAGCGGCTTCAACGGCCGCCGCCTCGGCGAGGCCTGCGAGCTCTTCTCCCGCATGCTCCGCGGCGACACCACCGTGGGCATTACCCTGAGCGGCGCGATGACCCCCATCGGCATGCAAGGCGTCCTCAATTCACTCATTGAGGCCGGTTTCGTCGATTGGATCATCGCCACCGGCGCCAACCTCTACCATGACATGCACCGCGCCTTCGACCTCCCCGTCCGCCAGGGCAACTGGTCCGTCGACGACAACGATCTGGCCGACGCCGGCGTCGCCCGCATCTACGACACCTACATCGAAGAGCTCGGCACACTCGAAGCCACCGACAAAATCATCCTCCGCGCCCTCCGCGACATTGACCACGAAGCCCCGATGTCCACAGCGTACCTTCATTGGCACCTCGGTCGCTTCATCGCCAAGCGTGCCCCCGCCGCCGACAAATCGCTCGTCGCCACCGCCCATCGCTTTGATGTTCCGGTCTACACCAGCTCGCCCGGCGACAGCTCCATCGGCATGAACCTCATCGTCCCCCGTCTGTTCGACCAGGCAATCATGCTCGACCCAATTGCCGATGTGATCGAAACCGCCGCCATCGTCCGCGCCGCGAACAAGAACGGCGTCGTCGAAGTCGGCGGCGGCTCTCCCAAGAACTTCTACCTGCAAACCCAGCCGACGCTCCATCAGATCCTGCACGACCGCACCGGTGGCGGCCACGATTATTTCATTCAGCTCACCACCGACTCGCCCCACTGGGGCGGCCTCAGCGGCGCCACGCCGCAGGAAGCCCGAAGCTGGGGCAAGATCAAGGACGCTCACCGCGACAACGTCGTCGTCTATTCCTGTGCGTCGCTCACCATGCCGCTGCTCGCACAATACGTGCTGATCCGCAACAAACCCCGCAAACACAAGCGACTGTTCCCTCAACTCGGCAAGCTTGTCGCCACCCTCACCGCCGACGCCCGCCGCAACAAAACGCTCCTCGCCGAACTCAAGAAGGCCGGCGCCGATCATTTCCTCGCTGCGAAGGCATAGGATGGCGACCATCCCCGACAACTTCCTCGGCCTGCCCGCGGCTCAATGCGACTACCGCCGCGCCCGATACGCCGTGCTCCCGATTCCCTACGACAGCACCGTCAGCTTTCAGATCGGCACGCGCAACGGACCCCGCGCCATCATCACGGCCAGCCAGCAGGTTGAACTCTGGGACGAAGAACTCGAACGCGACTCCAGCTCCGCCGGCGTCGCCACGCTCGCCCCGGTCGCGCCCGAGATGTCGAGCCCGCATGATCAGCACAAAGCCGTTTACGCCGCGGCGAAGAAGCCCGTCGCCGACGGCAAGTTCCTCATCGGCCTCGGCGGCGAGCATTCGATCACCAGCGCCCTCGTCCGCGCCGTCATGACAAAGCACAAGAAACTCAGCGTCCTGCAGATCGACGCCCACGCCGACCTGCGCGACGAATACGAAGGCACGCCGTACTCACACGCCAGCGCCATGCGCCGCGTCCTCGACGTCGGCGCTTCGCTCGTACCAGTGGGAATTCGCAACTACTCGCGCGAAGAACACAATTTCATGCGATCCCACGACTTTACGCCCATCACGGCCCGAGAGTGTCGCGGCGGCGGCGGCGGCTGGATCGACCAAGCCGTCTCGATGCTTCAATCGCCCGTTTTCATCACGGTCGACATCGACGGCTTCGATCCCGCCTACGCCCCCGGTACCGGAACGCCCGAACCCGGCGGCCTCGACTGGTATCAGATCACTGATCTCTTCCGCGCCGTCACCCGCGCCCACCGCGTCGTCGCCGCCGACGTCGTCGAAGTCATGCCCATCCCCGGCTCCGCACAGACCGAGTTCCTCGCCGCCAAGCTCATCTACAAGCTTATCGGCCTGATCGAAGCCGCGCGTCACTGAGCCCCATGTTCGCCGTCTTCAGCGTCTGGATCGCGCTCGGTGCACTCATCACGACCATCTACGTTGTCGTGCGTCCAGCCGGCGGCGCCGAAGCCGTCGTCACGCTCCTGCCCTACACCATCGCACTTTCCTGCACCTTCGCAGCAGGCGTGCTATGGGCACTCCGCACCCGCCGCGCCGACGAACCCGGCGTCGCCGGCCAGCGCCTCCAGGCATTCGCTGCCATCACGTTCAACGGTCTCAGCTTTGCGATTCTGCTTTTTGCCTTGCAGAAACCCCAGCACGCGCTGATCGGCCTCGCCCTCGAAGCTGCATTCCTCACCTTCTGCTATTGGGCCTATCGCCGCGTCATCCTCCGCGAATGACGCCCGCCCGCCCCGCCTCTATAATCGCGCGAAATGCAGTGCGACTCGAATCAAATTGAAGTCATCGTCAACGGCGATCCATTCAAGCTCGACGCCGGTGCGAACCTCGCCCGGCTCGTGGAGCTGCGCAAACCGCAGCCCCCCTTCGCCGCCGAGGTAAACAAGATCCACGTTCGCAGAACCGAATTCGACCGAACACGGCTGAACGCCGGCGACCGTATCGAGATCGTCACCCTCGTCGGAGGCGGGTAGCGGCCGGCGCCCGCGCCGGCCGAGGAGCACTCGAATCGCAATGATCGAACCAACCCCACTGAAAATCGGCACGAAATCCTTCCGTTCGCGCCTCTTCGTCGGCACCGGCAAATACGCCAGCTACGAGCAAATGCGCGAGTGCCACGCCGCCAGCAACTGCGAAGTCATCACCGTCGCCGTCCGCCGCGAGCGCCTCTTCGACAAGCAGAACCGCAACATCCTCGACTTCATCGATACGCAGCGCTACACGATCCTCCCCAACACCGCCGGCTGCTTCACCGCCGAAGACGCCGTCCGCGTCGCCCGCCTCGGCCGCGACATCCTCGAACAACTCCACAACCCCGGCGCATCCTGGGTCAAACTCGAAGTCCTCTCCGACCCCAAGACGCTTCTACCAGACCCCGTCGGCACGCTCGAAGCCCTCCGTACCCTTCGGGCCGACGGCTTCGAAGTCCTCGTCTACACCTCCGACGACCCCGCCATGGCCCGCCGCCTGAAGGAAGCCGGCGCGACCAGCGTCATGCCCGCCGGCTCACCCATCGGCTCCGGCCAGGGCATCCTCAATCCGAACAACATGCGCATCATTCTCGAACTGTTGAAAGCGGACGACCCGAACTACCCCGTCATCGTCGACGCCGGTGTCGGTACAGCCAGCGACGTCACCATCGCCATGGAACTCGGCGCCGACGGCGTCCTCCTCAACACGGGTGTAGCGCTTGCCAAAGACCCAGTCGCAATGGCAAGAGCCATGGCCCACGCCATCGATGCCGGCTACCTCGCACACCGAGCCGGCCGCATCGTCAAAAAGCTCTACGCGTCCGCCTCGTCACCGGTCGAAGGTACAATCGTTTACTGAAAGGCCCTCGGCCCAAGCATGAACCGCCGCACCCGCGCCAAGCTCTGCATCTGGCTCATCCTCGTCGGCCTCATCAACTTCCTCAGCTACACCGTCGCCTACGCCTACATCAAGGGCGACGCCGCCAACGGCAAGATCGAGGCCGGCCGCTACTACGTCGGCGGCCACTTCCTCCACGGCGAAGGCCGCATGCAGGAGGTCAGCCGCGGCGTCTGGATCTACAGCTACGCCCACTCCATCTCCATCTGGCCGACCATCGCCATGGTGCTCCTCGCGCTGCTCGCACTCGCCCGCCCCCTCATCATCGCCGCCTACGGCGACAGCTCCATCAGCGGCGCGACGCTCGTCGGCGTCATCGCCACGCTCATCGTCGTCGTGACCGGCCTCTTCACCACCTTTTTCACGATTGATTTCATCCGCAACCTCATCGAACATCACTGACCCGGCCGCCCCGCCGGAGTGTTGTGCGAAAAGGAGCACCATGCGCCCGATCTCCCAGATCGCGATGTTCGTTCTACTTCTCGGCTCAGCTTGCAATAAGCCCCACGCCGCCGCCCCCGGCAACGCCGACGCCCAACTCCAGAAGCTCTTCAACGACTACTGGCAGCTCAAACTCGAAGAATCCCCCAGCCGCGCGACCTATCTTGGCGACCACCGCTATGACGACCGCCTCGAAGACTTCTCCGAATCCGGCCGCATCATCGGAATCAACCGCCGCAAGGCGATGCTGAAACAGCTCAACTCCATAGACTTTGCCCGCGCCACACCGGCGGACCAATTCAGCGCCGCCATCCTCCGCCGCGAACTCGACGACGACATCGAAGCCGCCGAACTCCCCGCCCACTTCATGCCGATTTCGCAGCAAAACGGCCCCCATATCACGCTTCCGCTCCTCCGCCTCAGCCAACCGATGGACACCGACGCCGCCTGCCGCAAGTACGCGGCCCGCCTCGCCGCATTTCCCGATCAGGTCGACCAGGTCATCGCCCAGATGCGCGAGGGCATGAAGCGCGGCATCGTCGCCCCGAAAATCATCATCGAAAAAGCCCTCCCCGCCATCGAAATGCAGATCACCGACGATTCAAAGCAGAGCGACCTCTACAAGACCTACGCCGAAAAGCGGCCCGCCTCGGTCAGCCCGCAAACCGAATCGATGATGCTCGCGTCTACAACCAAAGCCATCACCGGCTACCGCAACCTCCGCCAGTTCCTCCGCGTCGAATACCACCCGAAATGCACCGACACCGTCGGCATCGGCCACCTCCCCGGCGGCAGCCAGTGGTACGCCGACGCCGCCCGCCTCCACACGACGACAACCAAGACGCCCGCCGAGTTGCATCAGCTTGGCCTCGCCGAAGTCAAACGCATCAACGGTGAGATGCAGCAGATCATGGCAAAGGAAAACTTCACCGGCACCGTCGCCGAGTTCTGCGAAGTCCTGCGAAACCGCCCCGACCAGCACTTCAACTCCGCCGCCGAAATGCTGGCCGACTTCGCCGCCGTCCTGAAAGCCAGCGACGCGAACCTGCCGAAGTGCTTCGGCCGTCTCCCCAAGGCCCCCTACGTGCTGAAGGAAATCGAACCGTTCCGCGCCCCCGCCGCCCCCGCCGCGTACTACTACCAGGCCCCCGACGTCGGCACGCGGCCCGCCTACTACTACGTCAACACATACCAGCCCGACAAACGCCCGCGCTTCACCATGGAGGCCCTCTCCTACCACGAGGCCATGCCCGGCCACCATCTTCAGATCTCCCTCGCCCAGGAGAACACGGCCCTTCCCGAGTTCCGCCGCCATAGCGACTTCACCGTCTTCATCGAGGGCTGGGGCCTCTACTCCGAATGCCTCGGCAAGGAACTCGGCGGCTATCGCGACAACTACCAGGAGTTCGGCCGCCAGACCTTCGACGCCTGGCGCGCCTGCCGCCTTGTCGTCGACACGGGAATGCACAGCATGGGCTGGACTCGCCAGCAGGCCATCGACTTCATGGCCGCCAACACCGCCCTTGCCCGGCTCGACATCGAAAGCGAAATCGACCGCTACATCGCCTGGCCCGGCCAGGCCCTTGCCTACAAAGTCGGCCAGCTCGAAATCTCACGAATGCGAGCCGAGTCCGAACAAAAACTCGGCCCCAAGTTTGACCTGCGCAGCTTCCACGACGAACTCCTCGCGGAAGGCGCCATTCCCCTCGACGTACTGCAAAAAAGAATGTCCGATTGGCTCAGTCGCCAGCAACAATCCGGCAAATGACGATCACGCGAGTAACTTCACTCATTTCTCAGCCTGTTGCGTGCTCGCCGCCAAGTTCCGCCGATCAGGATTCGGCAGAAACACGCCCGGATCAAATAGCGTTCGTTGCGGCGTGTTCCTCTCGCGCTCCATCACACCGCCGTCGTCGACCCCATCCTCACCCACCGAATAAATGCGAATTCCGTCTCTATCGCGATGATAGATAAGTGCCTTCCCGCTGAACGGGTCCTCGATCTCGGCAACAGGTAGGAACTCGGGCGGGATGTCGCGAAGTTCGTCCGGCCAGCGCCCATGCCGTAGACGGTATCGCTCCGCTGCCAGCGCCGCCCGTGTGGCAGCAATCGTCGCTTTCGAGCGGTACCATAAAGCTACCGCACGCGATAGCGACGGCATCAGCATCTTCGTCGTAACGGCATAGAACGGCAGAATGGCGACGCTTTGGTCGATCTTATTGATCTCCGCGAGCGCGTTAGGCGCCGGAAGTGCGGCGGCGTCGCACATCCGCGACATGTGTTCCAGGTATATCGCTGGATCGACGCCCCTCATCGCTGGTGCGATCCGCAGTAGCATGGCCGGAGGCGCTGGAGGTCCACCGGTAGATTGAAAAATGGCGGCATTTCCGCCGCGGTAGGCCCATAGAATTGTATCCAATACCATAACGCGCTCTGCGAACAGCGCGTCGCGCAATCCGACTCCGCCGACAAGCGACTCAATCGAGCAGTCCAACGCCGCCAACTGTGCGTCCGTGAAAGATGCGAGCGACACGCATCACAGCGCTGTGTCACAGGTCAACGACACGCACGCGAGACGCACCAACATGCTAATGACGAATGGTTCATGACGAATCGCTCGGTCGGTCGCAGTCGCCGCAGCGAGATGCCTTACGCACTCGGCTGGACGACCATCATGCGCAGCCGCGAGGGCGGCCACTGCCAGAGACTTGACGATTTTTCTATGCAATGGCAGCTGCGGCAGCAGTATGTTGATCGCCGGACTCGCCCACCGGATCGGATATAGACCGTTCGACAGCTCGCACGCTGCTTTAATCCCCTCGATGGCCGCGGCGTTCTGCTCGCAGAACCAGTGCGCCGCCGCATCCTGTTCCGGCGGCCACCGCACGCCGATCACGACCGGCTTGGCATTGCTGAAAATTGGCAGTGACGCCGAATTCGTTGGACTCGTCGAATCCACGTCCAGAATCCGCGCTCCGTGTTCCGCCAGCCCGATCGCCATGTTTTCGTCGTCCGAGATAGCGGGCAACCGCTTTCGCAGATCGTCAACGGTGAGCGGCTCGCCCCGCGCAATGATCGCCCGTTCGGCCCGACGCAATCGCTGCCGTCCAAGGGCGTCGACAAATAACCACGCCCCCACCAGCAGCACCAGCACCGCGACCGCCGCAACCGTCTTCGGATGCTCGCTGACCCAATCCGCCCACGACCGCCGCGAAAGCCGCGGCCGACTGCTCTCGTCTCCCGCTGCGTCCATGTCGTTTCCCGCCGCCAACTCTAACCCCGCCGCTGACGTTGCTTTACACTTCGCATCGCACGCTCGACCGCGCGCAGTTCCCGCCGATCCCCGACCCTTGAAATTGCCGATATCACTCAATAGACTACGCGAGTTGTCGCACCGGCGACATCGGGCGCGGACTCTCGCGGGAGCTTCTCATGACGATGATCCGGAAATATCGCGTAGCAAAGAAAATCGCTTTCTTCACCGCCGCCCTGCCCCTGCTTCAGGCCACCGGCGCATGCGACCCCACCGCCACGTTCCTCAACATCGGCTTCGGCTTCGCCAGCATCATCGCCAACTCCGTCACCCAATCGCTCTACGCCTCGTTCTCCCAGGCACTGCTCGGCACCTTTCCCGGCTCGGGAATCATCCGCGCCCTCTTCGGCGGAAACGCCGGCTTTTTCCCCGGCTTCGGAGCTTCCTGACCCGCGGCTCGGCCCCTCATTTGGAGCTCGTACCCCATGAATCCACGACACCTGCGCTGGGCGACTCGCATCATGATCGTCGCGGCCGCCTTGCCCCTCTTTCAAGCCAACGGCTGCGCAACATTCGGAGCCCGCACCGGCCAGATTTTTCTCAACGGACTGCCCTCCACCGTCTTCAACAACGGCGTCCAGTTGCTGATCAGCATCCTCAACGGCACCAGCCAGTTCCTTTTCCAGTCTGGCGGCCAGTTCACGGGCGGCTTCGGCTCGTAGTCGCGATCGAACTCGTATCGGAATGCGCCAGCGGGGCGGGTCACACTCGACGTGACTCGCCCGCTCGTAAACGGCTGCGCTACGCCGCCGCCTCGGCCATCTGCGGCGTCTTGTCGAGGATGTCCCCCAGCACCTTGTCCGTCTCCAGCCCCTCCGCCTGAGCCTCGAAATTGAGCAGCACCCGGTGCCGCAGGGCCGGCAGTACCGCCGCCCGCACATCGTCAAAGCTCACGTTGAACCGCCCCTCGAGCAGCGCCCGCACCTTCGCCGCCAGCGACAGCGCTTGCGCCCCGCGCGGCGAGCTGCCCCAGCGGATGTACCGGTTTGTCTGCTCGGTCGAATACGGCCCGTTCGGCTGCGTCGCCAGAACCAGCCGAATCGCGTAATCCTGAACGTGCGGCGCCACCACGACCCGCTGCACGAGCTGCTGGCTGCCCAAAATCTCGTCCCCGCTCATGGCCGCCTTTACGTCCGGCTTATGCCCCGTCGTCGTCCGATCGAGGATCGTCTTCAACTCCTGCCGATCCGACGGCTTGACGATCAGCTTGAAGAAAAACCGGTCGAGCTGGGCCTCCGGCAGTGGATACGTCCCTTCCTGCTCGATCGGGTTCTGCGTCGCCATCACGAAAAACGGCTCGACAAGCTGGTGCCGCTTCCCCGCCACCGTCACGGTGTGCTCCTGCATCGCCTCCAGAAGCGCCGACTGTGTCTTCGGCGTCGCCCGGTTGATTTCATCCGCCAGCACGATCTGCGCAAACAGCGGCCCCTGCTGAAACGAGAACCCGCGCCGCCCGGTCGCCGGATCTTCGACGATGATGTTCGTCCCGATGATGTCCGCCGGCATCAGGTCCGGCGTAAACTGAATCCGCGAGAACTTGAGCGTCAGCGCCTGCGCCAGCGTCCGCACCAGGTACGTCTTTCCCAGCCCCGGTACTCCCTCCAGCAGCGCATGTCCGCCCGTAAACAGGCACGTCAGCACGCCGTCGACGATCTCCTCGTGACCGACGATCGCCTTGCCGATCTCCGCCTTGACGGCCGCAAACTTGCGACGGAATTCCTCCGTCGCCTTCTGTATTGCCGGATCAATGGTCGCCATTTACACCTCGGGTCCGATTCTAACTTACGTCCCTTCCTGCCGCTTCTTCTTCGACTTCAGCAACCGCGACGTCGTCTCCTCGCTCGCTGTTTCTCCCGGCTTTGGCTGCTTGTCTGCTGTCGGACCACCCTTCGTCGCCTCCGCCCCACCCAGCGCCGAAGTCAAATCCCCGCTGGGTTTCGCTCCCTCGGTCGGCGCCTCAAACTTCTTCCCCGACGCTGCATACACCTGCGGCGACCTCGGCGCCTCGCCCGCCGCTGTCTTCTCCGCCCGCACCTTCTCGCGAACCTCTTTCAGATCGGTGAGCACCGTCTCCGCCCGCCCGCCTCCGAACCGCCCCGCCATGTCCGCAATGTATCCGCGCATAGTCGCCGCAATCCGGCGAGGATCAATCGCGACTCTCCGTACCGCAACATCCATCAAGAAGAAGATCACCGCCAGCTTCAGTAGAAACGACCACAGCGGCTGCCGCGAAAAGCTCTCCGGCAAGTTGTGAAGAAACAGGTTCGCATCGCTCGCGTCTTCGTCCAGCCACCGCCCGCCCGTCGCCTCCACGACGCGCCGCAGCAGCGACTCATTCGTGCTCAACTCCTTGAACTCCGGCGAATACGACTGGCTCACCCCCGTGCGAATCAGGATCGGCTTCCCGTCCGGCCCGACCGCCTGCAGGTTGATCAGGAAGTTCCCGCTGTCCTGCATCGTAAACGCGCCTTCGTACCGCCCTGGCCCGGTCTGCTCCAGTCGCATCGGCTGGCTCTCGCCCGACGGCGGTACGACGATCCCCTGCATCTGCAAAAAGTTCAGGTAGTCGGCATCCTTGTTCAACGCCTCTACCACAACCCGTCCCTTGTTCCCATCCGTAAACGTTGTAACTTCGAAGTCCTTCGCCGTTCCCTGTGCCATGCACCAGCGCACCGTCTGCGCCCACAGCTTCGGAAACGCGGGCCAGTTCACCCAGTTCGTCCCCCAGTAGTTCCACCACCCGCTCGTAAACGCCACTGACCGCCCCAGCCCGCACTGCCAGTTCGCCAGGATCGGATCGTTCTTGTCCGACACGAGCGGCAACTCGATCTCGCTCGCCGACCGCGGCGTCGTAACGACATAGCCGGTCAGCGACGGAAATCCGCCCGAGATCCCCGCCAGCAAGTCCGACAGCCGATACTTCACCCGAGGAACAAACTGCTCCTCGCGCAGCAACGGCCGCCGCACGACCTTCGCTTCCTTAACAAAGATCTGCGGCAGTCGTTTCTCGTCGCCCGACTTGCTGATGTCGTAGTAGTTGCCCCCCGACGCCTTCGCGATGTCCTTCATCGTGCTGATTTCGTGCCCGCCGTGTGGAAACACGCTGATCGTCGATACCGTGATCTTGTTTCCCTTGATCCGCGTCATCAGCATCGGGCTCGGCGGCGCCGGATCGCCGTCGGAGATGACAATCATGTGCCGCTGCGCCGCGTCCCTTCGACTCATCAGACCTTTGAAGGCGATGTCCATCAGGTCATCAAAGCTCGGCGCATCTCCGTGATTCATCTTTCGAATCTGGTTCGCGATGGCGCTCTTGTCGTCGCAAAGCCGCATCGGCACGGCCCAGCTTGGCCCGAGCCCCAGGTACGCCACGACTCCGAAGTAATCGAGACTGCTCAGCGTCTTCATCCCGGCGATGGCCGTCTCGACGCCCCAGTGATTCCCCTGCGGCATCTCGCACGCGTGCATCACGATCGCCAGCGCCCCGCGCGGTATCTGCCGCACCGCATCGACGTCAAACCGCACCGGCATCACCGCCTCGACTGCCGAAGACTGCCACCCGCCGGCGCCGAAGCCCTGGTCGCCCCCGAGCATGATCAACCCGCCGCCCAGGTCGCGCACGTAGCTCGCCAGCGCCTTGTGCTGCGTCTCGCTGAACGAATCCGCCGCCACGTTCGATAGGATCACCGCCGCGTATTGCTGGAGCGTGATGGCATCGATCTCCGACTCCGCCGGCTGCTTCACTTCGACTCGAATCTTCTCCCGCTCCAGGGCCGTCGTCAGCGGCTCGTCGTCCTTCGGCCGCGCCGAAATCATCAGCACCGTCGCCGGCCCCTCCACCGTTGTGAAAGCAGTCGCCCGGTTGTTTGCGGCGACCTTGTCGGCGGCCGGATCATCCGGCGTCACTCGCGCCTCGAACTTGTGCGAACCCGCATGGTTCAGTGGAAGTCTGATAGTGTATGAGTTCAGTCCGGGCTGCAGCTCGACCCGCTGCCCCTGTCCCTTTGACGCCGGGTCAAGTTCCACCGGCCGACCGTCGTGATAGAGCTGCACCCGCCCGCTCGTCGGCCGGCTCGACTTCGACCGCAGCGTCATCCGCAGCGTCGCGACCTCCTGCTCCCGCGCGTACGCCGGCGCCGACAGCCGCTCGAACATGATCTCGTCGTCGTAGTCGTATCGGATCGGCACCACGTCGACCGCCACGTTTGCCGCCGCCGCGGTCTGCACCTCCGTCATGACGTCGCCGACGTTCTGATTCCCGTCCGACATCAACACGATCCGCTTCGCCGTGTCTGAAGGGAAACACGCCATCGCCAGCCGAATGGCCGCCGCCACGTTTGTCCGATCCGGCTGGTTTCCCGGCGCGATGAGCTTCACATCCGAATAGAGCCCACCATCCGGTCCCGGCTTGTTGGGAAGCTGTTCGATGTAGGCCTCGCCATCGAACGTAATCGCCCCCACCCGATCATCCGCCGGCGGCTTCTTCGTCGCGGCCCGGGCGAACTTCCGCGCCGACTCCTGTTCATCCCCGCGTATGCTCCGCGACTGGTCGAGCACGACGATGACCGACAGATCTTTGTTCTTGCGTATCTTGTTAAGCCCCGCCAGCGCCAGCCCCAGCAGCACGATCACCGCCGCCCGCGCCGCCAGCGCCGCCCACCGCCGCCCCGGCGACAACCCCGCCAGCGACCGCCGCGACAACCACCACAGCAACACCGGCAGCGCAACCAGCCACAGCGCCATCGGATGGTCGAATCGATCAGCGAGTGTGATGGCGAACATCGCCAGCATGTTCTCTCACGCGCGTGCCCGCATAATTTAGCGGCCGGGCTGCCCCGATTCCACCGGGCGCAAGCCCGTAGTTTTCAGCTCCGCTCGGACACTCCACCCTCCCGTCCGCGGTCGCGGCGCACAGCGACATCGCGCCCACGTCGGTGTCTACGCCGCCGTCGTCTACCCCGGCCGGTTCGGCGCGGGGCACCCCGACTGCTGTGCGTCGTCGTCAGTGGCCGGTTCCGCATTGCTCAACCAGGCGCCTCAGTTCGGCCGGGGCGTCTTCTGGCATCTGGACGGTGACATCCCAATTCGGGTGGCCAGTCGATAACGTTATCCACGACTGTCGTGCCCATCTTGTGAGCGTTGCGGCGATGGATAGACCTCCAATCTGGATTGGCTCAGTTCCGCCTACGGCCGCAATCGTCGCGACGCCGCTGGAATCGGGGGCGCGGTCCCAAAAGCCACACTCGTTCCATCGCCACCAATGCAACTCAAACCGCGGTCCATCGCTCTGGCGTACCCAAAGGACGCCTGTCTGCGCTTGATCGCGAATAGTGCAAATCGCACCGATCCTCAACGGTACTGACCAGTCAGGCCAGTATGCTGATTGTTGAATTGGCGGCGGCAGCTGCCGGGCGACTCGAAGCGGCAATGCCGTGACGAGCGCGGGCACCCACGCGGGCATCGTCAGGGTCAATGATGAAACCGCGATCCATGCGGCTGCTCGGCGGCCGCGCCGACGCCCACGTCCCAGCTCAAATCGCGGCGGGACTGTTCCGATCGCAGCGCGCCCGCACTCCGGACACTTCGATTCCGACAGCCCTCGCAGCAAATATCCGCAATGGCAGCATCGCACTTCGTCCGCACGCACCTCCGATCGCACCGCCGCGATAATCGCACCACCCGAAATCCGCGCATACGTTGCGGCCCCTAGGCACAGCATCGCGTAGTCAAATGGAAGACCTGTAAAGGCCCAGCGATACAGTGAATACGATTGGCCGAGGTCGATCCATTCCCATGCGACCCGAGCAAAGCCAAACGCGGGAAGCACCCACCACCCGCGCCGAACAGCCGACTGCCAGACCTGTATTCGAGCAATTCGATCGCCGAGATCCGCGAGATAACCTGGCCAGCCAAAGCGCCTGTAGATCAAGAAAGTCACACCAAACACACACCAGTGACCCACACACAAGATCAGACCGAAAAGGAAGTACGCGCTAATGACGATCAGCACCTTTTCAACCGAGTAATCGTCCGAGTCGCGTGCGCGTTCGAATGCGCGAATATCAAACGGCATCGGGAATCGCCCCCACGGGCCAATTCGCCACGCCATTACCGTGGCCCACCAGACGCCGCGCATCGACCAGATGATGCGATTCATTGCCTCGATCGATGAGACGCCCAGCCCAAAAACTAAGACCGGCACGACCAAGCTGCGCACGAACACCAGCGGTCGATTCACGGCTCGCGACCCATTCTCATTCACTCTGTTCAACGGCTCGAAGCCCATTGCGAATTCCATGAAACGACTTCAGCGTCTCAGCGTTTCTGTATTTCTGCGTTTATCCGTTGATCTACCACTTCACGCCCTGCACCCGGTTATTCCACGAATCCAGCACATACAGCAGTCCCCCGCGCCCAAACTCCGCCTTCCACGGCTGCATGATCTCGCCGCGCTCCCGGCCGGGCTTCCCCCACGACCGCACCCACCGCCCCGCATCGTCGAACTCACTCACGCGATTGTTCCCATGCTCCGCCACCACCACGTGCGTCGTCCCCGGCACGAGATCCAGGTCATACGGATAATTCATCTCACCCGGCCCGCTCCCCGGCTGCCCAAAACTCGCCAACAGCTTTCCCTCTGTCGAAAACTTGCAGATGCGGTGATGACATCCGTCCGCCACCCACAAAAACCCGCGTGGATCAAACTTGATCTGTGTCGGCCGCTCCAGCGCCGCCTCGCCATCCTGCTTCGTCCCAAAGCTCATGAGGTACTTGCGATCCGGCGAGAACTTGCTGATCCGATCGTTCCCCCCGTACTCGCCGACGTAGATATTCCCCTCTCCGTCCCACGCCACGCTCGTCGGAAACACAAACTCCCCCGGACCCGTCCCGTACGACCCAAACCGGAACTGCTCCACCCCTTCACGGTCATACACAATCACCTGGTTGTAGTGCGTATCCGCCACCCACAGCCGCCCCTGTGGGTCGAACGCCATCCCCGTCGGCTTGCCGAACTCCCACTTCGGCATCCGCCACGAATGCTCAAACTTTCCATCCGGACTGAACCGCTGAATCCGCGCCGTCTTGTCGCAAACAAACACGCATCCATCGATCGGCGAAATCGCGATCGTCCGCGGATACGAAAACTGCCCGTTCCCCAGCCCCTGCTCTCCAAACACATACTCCACCCGCGCGGCATCGCTCGAAGTCTGCGGCTGGCAGCCGCCGAACACGATGCTCAATGACAAATGACCAATGACAACTGGCAAATAGCCAGCGCACGTTGTCCGAATCGCCGACAGACGCCCTGATTCCTTCATCCCTACCTGCCTTCGTGCCCTTTCTGATCGGGCCGCACGCGCATCGCCAATGCCGGAACAACCGCCGCCACGACCACCGCCGGCGCAATCAGCAACAACGTCGTCACAATCACATCATTGTTCCGCCCGTAGTGCATTTGATTATCCAGCGCCACCGCCAGATTCCCGCCGAACTTTGGTGGTATCAGAATGAGCGAAGCCGCGACTTCCGATAGTGACAGACACGCGAAAACCAGCGCCCCCGCCGCCACCGGCCGCCAGACGTACGGCCACGCCACCCGCGCCAGCAGCGTCGCCTCTCCCGCCCCATCGCTCCGCGCCTGCCGGATCAGATCAACGGGTATCTGTCGCGACGCAAACCACGCGATCCCCAATGGCACAGCCGCAAACCGCGCCACCAGCCCCAGCAGCCAGACGATCGGAGTTTCATCATACAGCCACCCCAGCCACCCCGGCCGGTTAAAGATCCGCACCAGCAATTGCGCGATCAGCTCCGGAGGCAACACCGCCGTCACAACCGCCAATCCAAACGCAACGCGTACCGCCGTCCGCCCCGCCGACTCCACGCGCACGGCGACAACCGCAATCAAGAACGCCACGACCGCCGCCAGCCCGGCCACGAACATCGACGCACGCCACTCGCTCGCATACAGCACCAACACTCTCCGCAGCGACGCCCCCATGTCCAACCGCGCTGAATACATCTCGCCGACGAATACGACGACCGGCAGCATTGCCAAGATCACCGCAAACACCCCGGCCGCGATCGCGCCAACCCCGCCCCGCGAACCCCCGGTCCCCAGATCCGCCCCCGCGTCGCTCTCGATCGCCCCGCGCACACCCCGCAGCCCCGGCCACGCCATCAGCCCCGCCGCCGCCAGCGTCAGCAGGATCGGCCACGACTTCCACGCAATCGCCGCGGCGGTCGAGCCGTACATCGCCGCGTCCAATACCTCCGGCGCCATCTCCGACGGCCAAGTCCGAGTCAGCACCAGCGGCGGAACCGTCCCCTCCGTCAGACTCAGCACGAACACGACCGCCATCCCCGCCACCACCGCCCCGCGCACCGCCGGCAGCCCCGCCCGCACAAACGCCCGCCACGCCCCCGCGTCCAGTCGCGCCATCCGATACGCCGCCTCGCCCCCATGCCGATAGGCCGCCCCCATCAGCAGCGCCGGCACCGGCCACAGCCACGTCGCCAGCGCAATCACGGCCCGCACCGGCCCCGCCCCCGCCGCGTTGAAACCGAGCAGCCCGAGCAATCGTCCCGCCCATCCCTGTTCCGACGACACCAGCATCCACGCATACGCAAACACGCATGGCGGCGCAAGAAGCGGAATCAATGTCAAGCTTGTCAATGTCCGGCGGGCCAACCCGCCGCGCGCGTGCCCCCCCGTAAACACGACCGGCACGGCCAGCACCGTGGCGAGCAACGCCGTCCCTGCCGCGATGCCGACCGTACGAAAATAAATCCCCGTCAGCCGCGATCCGGGCCGCAACTGACTCCACGCCGGCGTCGCCCGACCGAGTTCAAACCCCAGCATCACAACCGGCGCGAACACTCCGGCCAGCAGCACCATCCATCCCGCCGCCCTCGTTCCTCGCAGCCAGGTCGTCACAGAGCCATTCTGCGGCCTCCCCAGCACCCTGTCGACAAACCGCTGTCGGGCGTTCACCGGCTGCGTGCGGCGATCCTGTATGCGTGTCCCTCGACATCCGCCCCGCTTTCGGCAACAATTCCAAGCCCTCGCGGTCGATATCCCTTGTTGAGTGTGTCATCCATGAAGCGACTCTTCTGCGTGATCGTCCTGAGCATCCTCTCGGCCTGCGGCTCACAGCCCGCCGCCTTCGAGACCCCCACCGGCGAAGTCTGGCAGGTCGCCGCGGCCCAGAACGCAGGCAGCTTCGGCCTCCTCATCGGCAACGGCCAGATCGTCGGCATTCGGGACCAGGGCGGTGTTCGAGATTTGTCGGTGCCAATCCCCTTCGACCCGAACGTCTCCACGCTCTCCGTCGGATTCCATCTCGACGCCGACGTGTTCGGTAAGGGCGCGGTCGAACCCACGGACATCATCATCGCCGGCCAGCGCCAGCCCGACGGCAGCTACGCCGGAATCGTCTCCATCGACGTCGACGACACCCCCAACGTCGAATTCGTCAAGCAGTGCACGATCAAACAAGTATCGTGACGGACTGAATCGCCCCGACCCGCGTTATCGCAGCAGAATTTCTTTTATCATCGCGTCCGCGGCGCGGAGTTTCGCAGCCACGGCGACGTAGTCGACCTGCTCACTACGCTGGAAGATGTCGATCTCGCGCGCAACGTACGTATGATTCCGGTCGACCTCTTTCTCGTCGGCAAACCTCGTGACGCCTGCTGGATTCGGAGGTCTCCGTGTCGATAATCGATCCCAGGATGCCTTCCGCACCGGCAGATTGGCCGACTCGCTGAACGACAGCTTCATCTCAACCCCCGCTGATGCAAGATAATTCGCCAGCTTCTGAGCGCCGTCCGCATTCATCCCCCCCACCACAACCGCTACCGAGTTCGGTATCCAAAGCGTGCCGCGATGCTTCGTCCCACTCGGCGCATCCAAATCCGGAAACGCCATCTCCACCTTGTCCCCGCGCCCGATCGCCACGATCACATCATCCGTATCCGTCGCCGCGAACTCGACCTCGCCCCGCGCCACCATCATCACCGCTTGCGAATTCCCATCCGCGATCCGCACCCCGTTGTCGCGCAGCGCGGTCAGATACTTCCGAAACGCCTCTTCGCCCCACAGCGACATCAGCGTTGCCATGTGCCCGCGAGTCGTGCCAAAGATGGGATTCGCAATTGCGACGTGCCCCTTGAACTCCGGCCGCGCCAGCTCAGCCCATGTCTTCGGAACCCGATCCTTCGGCGTCTTCTCCGGGTTGTATGCAATCACCCGCCCGCGTAACCCAAACGCAGTCCAATAGTGCTTAGGATCGCGGTACGCCGCCGGAATGTCCGCCGCGCTCGGCGGCTCATACGCCGCCAGCACCCCCGCCTCCGCAAGCTGAATCGTCCCGAAGATCTCGCTCGACCACCACACATCCGCCCGCGGCCGTGAACGCTCCGCCAGCAGACGATGCACGAGCCCGGTCGTCTTCCCGGCCTCCGTATCAAACAACGGCCGGACTTCGATCCCGGTCTGCTTCGTGAATTCCGCCAAAATCGGCCGCGCGAACGCCTCATCGGCCGAGCAATAGATCGTGACCGTGTTGGACTTCGTCTGCCCCGAAACCGGTGCAATCGCAATTGACAGCAGGGTGATCGCCGCGACGCGAATCACGGCTTCTCCGGCTTCTTCTCGTCCTTCGCAGCCGGCGCCGCCTTTTCGTCCCCGAGCCGATCGAAGTACGTCTTCACCGCCTTCTGATACGCCCGCGGCACCTGGTCCTTGTCCAGCGCATCGCTCGCATCGCGCTCGGCCGCCTGCACCGCCTCCTCAAACTCCGCCTTCGCCTCCCCCTTGAGCTGCTCCCCCTTGATGTACCACTGGCTGATGATCACCCCCGGCCGCTGCTGCGTCTTCGCCCGCTTCTTCTCAAAAGCCACATCCCCGCTGCCCTTCGGCCGATCTCCGGCCCCACGCCCGCGACCTCCCGGCCCGCGACCGTTTCCCTGACCCGTACCGTTGCAATGCGGGCACGGCGACCCATCCTTCCGCCGCCCGCTCCCGTTGCAGCTCTTGCACTCGTTGTCGCCGTCCTTGTCGCTGTCGTTTTCCCCCAGCTTGTCTTTCATGTCGTCCAGTTCCGACATCTTCGACTCGATCTCGCCGAGCTGCTGCTCCATCGCCTCCATCTCGGAAAGCTGCTCCGCCGCCTCGTCGAGCTGCTGCTGCGCCCCCTCGCTGTTCCCGTTCTTGCACTGCGACGCCGCCTTCTTCATCGCGTCGCTCATCTTGTTCAGATTGTTCTTCGATTGCTTGTTCTGCTGCGACTTCTGCATCTCCTTCTTCAGCTTGTCGATCTGCTGCTGCGACATCCCCTGCTGCTGCAGCTTCTTCTCCAGCTCCTTCATCATCTGCTGAAGCTGCTTCGAATCCTTCTTGTTCAGCGCGTCCAGCACGCGCTTCATGTCCGCTTCCGACAGCCCCGCCTGCTTCATTTGCTCCTGCAGCTTCTTGTCACCCGCCGCCTCCTCCAGCTTCTTCGCCAGCTCGTCGAGCTGCTTCTCCATTTTCTTGACTTCGGCCTCGCTTTTTCCCTCGCGCTTCGCCGTCGCCAACTTGTCCTTCATCTTCTGGACTTCGTCCTGCGCCTGCTTGAAGTCTCCCTCCGACAGCGCCTGCATCAGCTTCCCGGCCGGCGACTTGGGGTCGCTCGGCTTTCCCATCTCCTGCAGGCGGTTCTTCATGTCCTGCATCTGCTGATACCGCTCGGCCGCCGCCTGCTTTTTCAACTCGTCCGAAACCTTGTCCAGCTTCTTGATCGCTTCGCGCCGCAGGTCCGCAGGATCGAGTGCCGCGTTCTCCTGCTTCGCCAGCCGCTCCAACTCATCGAGCCCTTTGAGTCCCTTCAACTCCGGATTCCCCTCGATCAGGTTCTTGACCGCCTCCACCGGCTTGGCGATCTCGCTCTTGAGTTGCGTCAATACCTGCTTCTTCAGGTTTTGCTGCTCGCGCGCCTCCGCCTTCCCGAGCAAGTCAAACTTCGGAAAAAGCCACACCATCGCCAGCCCGACGACCGCCGCCCCCGCGGCAAACGCTACCGGCCGCCCGACCCGGATCGGTACAAACTGCCTCACCGACAGCCCCCGCGCCGTCCGCTCCGCATCCGCCACAACCGCCTGTGAAAATGGATCGCTACCCGCCGCACATGCCAGCCCGCTCGACACCCGCTCGCGGAGCCCCGCCGCCTTGTCCAGCGTCACTGCCGCCTCGAGCGTCGTCGCCCGCCGCAGCGCGGTCCAGACGATCGACGCGGCCAACCCCAGCCCCGCCGCCCCAATCGCCGCCCATCCAAGCGGCCAGGCCAGCCCGAACAGCCGCACTGCGATCAGGTACACCAGCCACGCCGTCGCCGCGACGGTCATCGACCATCCGAAATGCTCCAGCCACCGATTGATCCACAACCGCCGCTGTGCCGCCCGGATCATCGCCGTCAACGGATTCATAGCGTGCTCCAGAAACTCAACCGATTCGGTATCTCCAAATCGTAATCCACCCGCACTGCCTCGACAACGATTTCCAGACCGATTCCCGCCGATTTTACCGGCCGCAACTATTTACAACTCATCCGATAACCTCATATACTCCGCCCGCCACGGCGCGGCCGATCGTCCAAGCTCCCGGCAGGGAAGACCGGATGTCTCGCAGAACGGATTTCTCGCACCGCCTCCACCAGCGCGGCCCAGCCGCCCTTGCACCCGTGATCGCGCTCGCAATCGCCGCCCTTTGGGCCGCCGCCGGGATGATGCAGAGTCCCGAGACCCAGCCCGCCGCATCCGCCGAACCCGTCCGCCAGGGCCAGATCATCCGCCGCATCGACTTCGTCGGCATCAAGTACGTCGCTGATGGATATGCCCGCTCGATCATCAAGTCCCAGGTCGGAGAAACTTTCAATCCGGTCGTCGTCGAGGAAGACGTCAACCGTCTCATCAAGACCAACAAGTTCGACTCCGCCCGCGCCGAGCCAACCGTCGAAAACGGCGAGCTCGTCCTCGTCTTCCGCTGCGTCGAACGCCCCTTCGTCGAAGCCGTCGAATTCAACGGCAACCGAAAGTTCAAAACCAAGGACCTGCTTCCCGAAGTCGAGCTGGCCCCCGGCAGTCCCATCAGCGAGTTCTCCATCCGCCAGGCCGTCGAGAACATCGAACGCAAGTACAAGGAAGCCGGCTACTACTACATCAAGGTTGACGTCAACCGTACCCGTTTGACGAACGATCGCGTCGTCGAGTTCCAGATCACCGAAGGCCCGCGCGTCAAAGTCAAGAAAATCCGCTTCACCGGCAACAACTCCTTCACACCGCGCCAGCTCAAGCCCCACATCGAAACCAAGACCTACATCTGGATCTTCCGCACCGGCGAGTTCGACGCCGACCGCGCCGACCGCGACTGCGCCAGTCTCCAGCGCTTCTACAAAGATCAGGGCTTCCTCGATGCCCGAGTCGGCTACAAGCTCGATTTCACCAGCGACACCGACCTCACCGTCATCTACGAAATCGACGAAGGCGTCCGCTACGCCATCAAGTCCATCACCCTCAAGGGCAACACCGTCTTCCCCACCGACGAGCTCCTCAACCTGATGAAGCTCAAGCCCGGCGACTACTTCCTCGCCGAAAAGCTCCAGAACGACCTGAAGTCCATCACCGACAAATACGGCGAGAACGGCTACATCTACGCCGACGTCCGCTCCGAGTGGGTGTACGCCACCGAAGAGGGCCTCGTCGACCTCACGATCAACATCAACGAAGAGCAGCAATACCGCTTCGGCCGCATTGTCATCCGCGGCAACAGCGACACCAAGGACAAGGTCGTCCGCCGCGAACTACGCTTCTTCCCCGAGGAGCTCTACAACACCGTCGCCACCCGCGAGGCTCAGAATCGTCTCGTCGAAACCCGGCTCTTCAAGACCGCCGTCATCACGCCCGTCGGAGACCAGCCCCACGTCCGCGACGCGCTCGTCAAGGTCGAGGAGGCCGAAGCCAACACCATCCTCTTCGGCGTCGGCGTCACCTCGAACAGCGGTCTCGTCGGTTCTGTCACGCTCGAAAACCGCAATTTCGATATCGCCGACTGGCCGCGAAACGCCACCGAGCTCTTCAAGGGCCGCGCCTTCCGCGGCGCCGGCCAGACTCTCCGCATCCAGCTCGAACCCGGCACGCAGCTCATGCGCGGCCGCATCGACTTCCGCGAGCCCTATCTGTTTGACCAGGACCTCGGCTTCAGCACCAGCGTTTACGTCTTCCAACGCGACCGCGAAGACTGGGACGAGCGCCGCATCGGATTCTTCTTCGCTTTTGACAAGCGCTTCCGCGAAGGCCGCCTCAAGAACTGGGCCGTCGAAGCCGCCTTCAAGTTCGAAAACGTGAAAATCAGCGACGTCCACTGGGAAGACCCCGCACAAATTCGCGATGCCGACGGCACGAGCTGGCTCAACTCGATCAAGGGCACCATCGTCCGCGACACGACCGACAGTCGTTTCCTCCCCACCCGCGGTAATCGCAGCAGCTTCTCCTACGAACAGTTCGGCGCACTCGGCGGCGACTGGTTTTTCGGCCGCTTCACCGCCGACACCGCCCAGCACTTCACCCTGCTGACCGATTCGTCCAACCGCAAGCACGTCCTCTCGCTCGGCGGCACACTCGGACAGATCTTTGGTGACGCCCCCGTCTTCGAAAAGTACTTCGGCGGTGGCATCGGCTCCATCCGCGGTTTCGAGTTTCGCCGCGTCGCGCCGATGGCCCGCTTCATCAGCGAAAAGCGGGTCGGCGGCGACTTCGAGCTGCTCACCAACGCCGAATACTCTTTCCCCGTCTGGGAAGAAACACTGCGAGGCGTCACCTTCCTCGACATGGGCACCATCGAAGAAAACACCGAAATCTCGCAGTGGCGTGCCGCCATCGGTGTCGGCATGCGCGTCTATCTAAAGCCCTTCGGCCCCATCCCACTCGCTTTCGATTTCGCCATCCCTCTATCCAAGGGCCCCGACGACGACACCCAGGTCTTCTCCTTCTCCTTCGGAACCACGTTCTAGCTCCGAACGTCGGCGTCGCGCCCCGATTTCACGTCACCGGCCGACCCAAATTCTCGTTGCCACCGCCACCCGGCCGCGGTTAACATCCTCCCAAGCTTCGACAAAGGAGACCGCCATGTTCGCGAACCGACTCCCCCGCGCACGAACGGCCTTCGCACTCTTCCTCGCCGTCCTCGCTGTGCTCCCGAGCACCGGCTGCGGCTACTGTTTCTTCAGTTTTACCTGCGGCCCTGTCAGTTGCTGCGAGAACTACCGCTGCGTCGATAATTGCCTCGAAAGAGCACGGGAAGTCGAAGCTGAGACGGCCGGCGTCTCAACCGAGTCTGACTGTCCACTGAATGCCATCGTCGATTTTGTCGCCAACCTCCTCCCGCCCCAGCAATAACCCACTTACGTAGCGGCCGGCGCCCCCGCCGGCCGTCGGCAATTACGCGGCGGGCAACCTCCCTCAACCGCCCTACGAGCGGCGTGCAACGATCTTTTCTTGCGATTCGACGTTTCTGCAATCCGCCAGTGCGTCACAACCGTCCCCCGCGCGGGCCGCCGTTCGCGCCGCTAGACTAACTGCTTTAGGGGCTCTCCATGGCCGACTTCCAGATCGTCTCGAAAATGAAGCCCGCCGGCGACCAGCCTGCTGCGATCGACTCGCTCGTCAAAGGCCTCAAGGCCGGCAAGAAGGCCCAGACCTTCCTCGGCGTCACCGGCTCCGGGAAAACCTTCACCATCGCAAACGTCATCCAGGCCGTCCAGCGCCCCACCCTCGTCATCAGCCACAACAAGACGCTCGCGGCCCAGCTCTACGAAGAGTTCAAGGAACTCTTCCCCAACAATGCCGTCGCCTACTTCGTCAGCTACTACGACTACTACCAACCCGAGGCCTACATCCCCCAGCGCGACATCTACATCGAGAAGGACGCCAGCCGCAACGACGACCTCGACCGCCTGCGCCTTGCCGCAACCTCAAACCTTGTCAGCCGCCGTGACACCATCATCGTCGCCAGCGTCTCCTGCATTTTCGGCCTCGGCTCGCCTCAGGACTACAAATCCAGCGTCATCGACATTCACAAGTCCCAGCAGTGGGACCGCGACGAGCTGCTCCGCAAGTTCGTCGATCTGCAATACTCGCGCAACGACTACACGCTCAAACGCGGCACCTTCCGCGTACGCGGCGACGTCATCGAGCTGCACCCCGCCTACGAGGAATTCGCCTACCGCATCGAGCTCTTCGGCGACGAAGTCGAACGGATTGACCTCGTCAACCCGCTCTCCGGCCAGACCCTATCGACTACCGACCAGATATTCGTCTACCCGGCCGTTCACTACGTCATGCCAAAGGAGCGCATCGAAGCCGCCGCCGCATCGATTAAGGAAGAATTGGAAGAGCGCCTGATGTACTTCCGCCAGCAGGGCAAGCTGCTCGAAGCCCAGCGACTCGCCGCCCGCACCAAGTACGACATCGAGATGATCCTCGAAGTCGGCTACTGCTCAGGCATTGAAAACTACTCGCGCCACCTTGCCGGCTCGGCCCCCGGCGCAAAGCCCTACACGCTGGTTGACTATTTCCCGAAAGACTTCCTGCTCGTCGTCGACGAGTCCCACGCGACGGTCCCGCAGATCGCCGCCATGTACAACGGCGACCGCGCCCGAAAGCTCGTGCTGGTCGATCACGGCTTCCGCCTTCCGTCCTGCCTCGACAACCGCCCGATGAAATTCGACGAGGTCGAGGGCATGATCAACCAGGCCATCTTTGTCTCGGCAACCCCCGGCCCGTACGAACTCAAAAACTCCGGCGGCGAGATCGTTGAACAGATCATCCGCCCCACCGGTCTCGTCGATCCACAGATTGTGGTCAAGCCCGCCCGCGGCCAAGTCCCCGACCTGCTGCTCCAGTGTCAGGCCCGCGCCGTCGCCGGCGAGCGCACGCTGGTGACGACACTCACCAAGCGCCTCGCCGAAGACCTCTCCGACTACATGCAGCAGGCCGGACTCAAGTGTCAGTATCTCCACAGCGAGGTCGACACGATCGAGCGCGTCGAAATCCTCCGCGAGCTGCGAATGGGCAAATTCGATGTTCTGATCGGCGTCAACCTGCTCCGCGAAGGCCTCGATCTGCCCGAAGTCTCCCTCGTCTGCATCCTCGACGCCGACAAGGAGGGCTTCCTCCGCAGCGCGACCAGTCTCATCCAGACCATCGGCCGCTGCGCCCGCAACGTCAACGCCGAGGTCTACCTCTACGCCGACAAGATCACCCCCGCCATGCAGCAGGCCATCGACGAGACCAGCCGCCGCCGCCAGGCCCAGGAGGAATACAACAAGAAGCACAACATCACACCGGAGACGATCGTCAAGTCAATCCGCCGCGGACTGGAAGCCGAACTCTCCGCCCACCGCACCGCCCGCGAAGCCGTCCGCATGTCCGAGCAACAGTTCGACTCCACCGAGGCCATTGCCGACCTCGAAAAAGAAATGCTCGAAGCCGCCGAGGCATTGGATTTCGAACGAGCCGCCGAACTCCGCGACCGAATCCGCCGCCTGAAAGACCAGCCAACCCTCTTCACCGTCCCTGCCGGTGCCCCAAATGAAAAGAACGGATCGGAAAGCAACGCATTGGGCGACGACCCGCCGCGCAAGGAAAAAGGCAGGCGGTGACGAGCCGCACTATCATTCGCGCTGAAGCGCAGCGACAGATGCACACGAACAAACCGAAAATTCCAGATTGGTACCGGCGCCGAGTCTTGTCGCCGCCGCGTTTCCGGTCACTTCGGGCCGATACGCCGTATCGCAAGCTCGGACGCTTCCACTCACATCTATGCCTCATCGCTGCCGTACTAATGTATGCTGCGCTCGTTGCGTTCATATTGATTGTTGGTCCGCAGCGCACGGGAATGCCGGCTGGAGTGAAGCCCTCAGTCTTGAAATCGACTGTTGAGGTCGCTGGAGTCGTCTTAATCACAGGAATTCCCCTCTTGTTAGTGTTCCTGTTTTCGCCGCGCTTCCGACTGCGAAAGCTGGGCGGAAGATGTCTGAACTGCGGCGAGCCTTACATGCCGGGCGTTTCTGATCGCTGCGCAACTTGTGGCGACGACGTTCATGAGCAAGATGGTTACCGTCGCATTCTTACAATTGGCGCGAGGTTCAAGTATACGGGCCTGGGAGGTTCGTTTATTCCGCTCACACGTGCGACTCCATCCGGTAGATCGCGGCGACTCCTTGGATATTTCTTTTTCGCTGCAGCGGTGATCGCGTTCGGCGTGCTCGCGCTCTATTCTTTCCCGCAACCGGACCACGAGCCCCCAAAGGACCCGATATCATTCTCACTCATGCTGTCGTCGATCGTCCTGCTAATTCTCTCAATCCGGTCAGTTGAGCGTGCAGCACGACACGACACCTTTGCCAACCTCGACCGCCTCGCCGGCCGCTGCTTCAAGTGCGAAGCAAGTCTGGAGCCCCACGGCGACGAGTGCCCGCAATGCGGTGCATGGCTTCCGATCCAGCGACTCTATGAGGAATACTTGCGCACACGCTGCGTTCGAAGCCAGAAGGCTTCGATCAGCGTGCCGGAGCAAGCGCGATGACGAATGACGGCGCCTACATGCCCGCCAACCGCGCCGCCATCACTTGGATATCCAGCCCGTTCGCCGCCGCGTCGCAATTCAGATCCGACAGCCGCGTCCGATCGACATCGACGTCTACCCCCGTCAGTACGTCCACAAACATCGCCGCATCGACCGCATCCACATCCCCGTCATCGTCGATGTCGCCCAGGATCTCGATCGAAGCAATCTGCCGCACCTGCAACACCAGCCCCGACGTATTCGCAAAAAACGTCGTCTGCTCCCCCGCCCCCATAAAGTCGCCGTTGTTATCCACGTCGTGCAGCCGCACGATGGTCAGCCCACTGTTGTCCGTCACCAGCAAGTCGCCGTTCCGCATGCTGAGCAGATCGATCCCCGTAAACCCGGCCGCCGCGTTCTGCCACACCAATCGCGCCTCGCCCGCGTCCTGCGCGTCGTTGTCCGCATTCATATCCATCGCTCGAACGACCTGATCGACGGCGCCAGCTGCCGTCTGGTGAATGTACATCGCGCCGGGCCGCGCCCGGTCCGGCTCTAGCGGAAACCCCGCGACGATCGCCACGCCGGACGCATTCGTCGTGTCGAGAAACACCGTGAACTCCCCCGCATCATCCGCCCGCCCATTGTGGTTCAAATCTTCGAAGCGATAAATCCCGTGAAGCCCGGCCGTCGAATTCCGCACATACCCCACGCCCGCGCAATCAAAAAACATCTCCTGTGGACCATACGGCCCGTTGCCCGGCCCAAACGCCCCCGTGGTCACATAGTCGGTGATCTCACCTACGTCTTGCGCATCGCCGTCGTTGTTCAGATCGCGCAGCCGATAGATTCCGTCATTGCCGGACGCATTACCGGCGTTCACCACAAACGCATCCCCTCCGGCGTCTAACGCCGCCCCCGTTGGAAAGGCAAAGCTCACCCCCGACGCATTCGTCACGTCGGCAAACACGATGCTCTCCCCCGCGTCCTGCGTATCCCCGTCGTTGTTCGAATCGAACAGCCGATAGACGTTTCGGTTGATCTGGTCTCCCATGATCACCACGCCCCGCCGCCCGATCGCCAGCGCCGTCGGATTTTGCGGGCCGAACGTCCCGGCCGCATTCGCCCCGTCGAAATACCGGTTCACCTCCCCGGGCTCGTCGATCACCCCGCTGTGGTTCGCGTCCAGCAGCCGCGCGAGCGCATCGCTGTCCCGATCGGCCACAACAAACCGCGTCTGCGCCGAAACCGCGACGGCGCACGCGAGGACCGTCCCGCTGAACAATGCAAATCGAAACATGGCGCCCTCCGAGATGTGACCCCACCAGCATACCCATCCGGTTCGGCGCAAAAAAGAGGCCCGTGCAGGCAGCAGCACGGGCCAGTTGAAACTCGCGACGGTGAGTCGCGATTACTGCTTCGGAAGCTTCTCGGCGAAGCCCTGAATCTGCTCGGCCCCGGCCGGCGCCTGAATGCTGGAATTCTTGAAGTCGTTCCCGATCGGCTCGCACTCGCCGCCGAGGTTTTTCGTCAGGAACGCCTCGGCCACGGCATAGAACGACATGCGGTTCTCCGGCCGGGCAAAGCCGTGCCCCTCGTCCGGGTAGAGCACGTACGTCACCGGGATCTTCTTCGACTGCATGGCCTGCACGATCTGGTCCGACTCCGCCTTCTTCACGCGCGGGTCGTTCGCGCCCTGGCCGATGAGCAGCGGCTTCTTGATCTTGTCCACGTACGAGAGCGGCGAGCGCTGATTGAGCAGCGACCGGCCCTCCTCGGTTCGGTGATCACCAACGCGCTTGGTGAAAGTCTCGATCATCGGCTCCCAATACGGCGGAATCGAATTGAGCAGCGTCGCGAGATTCGACGGCCCGACAATATCGACACCGCATGCAAAAGTGTCCGGCGTGAACGTCAGTCCGACCAGCGTCGCATAGCCGCCGTAGCTTCCGCCCATGATGGCAACCTTCTTCGGATCGGCGATGCCGTTCTTCACCGCCCAATCGACGGCGTCGATCAGATCGTTGTGCATCTTGCCGGCCCACTCGTGATTGGCGGCATTGATGAAGTTCTTGCCGAATCCGGTCGAACCGCGATAGTTGACGCTCATGACGGCAAAGCCGCGATCGGCCAGCCACTGGTGCGTCGGGTTCAGACCCCAGCCGTCCCGCGCCCACGGACCGCCGTGAACATTCAAGACCAGCGGCAGCGGCTTGTCCGGCTTGCCTGAGTTCTTCGCATCGCTGCTCTTCGGCAGCGTGTAGTAACTGACCAGGTCCAGCCCGTCGCGCGACTTGATGATCACCGGGTGCATCTTCGCCAGCGGCAGCTTCTCGAGCGAATCGCGATTGGTGAACAGGAACGATGCCTTCTTCGCCGGCCGGTCGTACAGGTAGTACCGAACCGGGCCGTCATCGACGACGTATGCCACGACCCACTTCTTGTCGTCCAGGGTCCGCGACGTGACGTTCAATTCGCCGTCCGCCACCGTCTTCAAGTACGCCAGGTCGCCCTCAATGGCCTTATCGAGCACCTTCCAGTTCTGTCGGTCGTAATTGAACGCGACCGCCTGGACGTTCTTCTCCGTCGGGTGGATCAAAACTCCTCCGGCGTCGGCCTTCGCATCCTCAGCGATGACCGATTGCTTGTTGCTCGCCAGGTCGATCGTCGTCAGAGCGCCGGTGTTCCGGTTGCGGCTGTCGAGGAAGTAGAGCGTCTTGCCGCTCTTGTCGAACCCCGCCGGCCCCGACGTCATCGCGTCATCCAAACCGATCTTCGCAAACGACTCCATCTTCCCGTCCGGCTTGATCGTCAGGATTTCCTCGCCGCCGTCCGGAGTCGACCGCACGCCCATCCGCAGCTTGCCATCGTGATCAATGACATAGCCGGCCAGCTTGTCCTTGTTCTCCGCCACGAGCTTGCTCTCACCCGTGAGGATATTGACGCTGAACACGTCGTGATACTTCGGATCGCGCTTGTTCAACGACACCAGGATCGTGTCCGGGGTCTTTTCATTCACGTCGATCATCCGCGCCTGCACCTTGTCGAACGGCGTCAGGTCGGTTGTCTTGCCGGTCTTGAGGTCGGTCACGTTGATGTGCCAATCCTCATTCCCGCCCGCGTCCTGGTTGTAGAGGATGTGGCCGTTCGTGTAGGCCCAAGTGAACATCCGGATGGGCCGCGTCTTCTCGTTCGTCACGACTTTCGCCTTGTCGAGTTGGCCGAGCGGCGCGACAAACACGTTCATCACGCCGTCGCTCGGAGCCAGCCACGCGATCTGCGCGCCGTCCGGACTGACCTGCGGCGATGCCCGATCCGGGTTGCCGAACAGCACCGCTCGCGGAATCAATCCGCCGCGGGCCGCATCAGCTGCCGCCGCAACGCAAAGCGCCGCGACGATGTGAAATGTGATTCGAATAGTTCGTTTGCTCATCGAGTGAACTCCCTGTTACGAAAAAATGGTTTGAGGGGCTGCCACGGGCTGCACGCCCGCGGCCGACTTCCTTCACTTTACCACCAAATGCCTTCGACGGGCAGTCGAGTAGCGCCGACGTAGTGTGAACGAGTCAAACCGCAGGGTCTTTCGCTCAAACGGCCCAATTTAGGGGATTCGCGCACCTCAATCACCATTCGACAATCCGCGGCCCCCCCACCAGAATGGCCCCATGCAACCAACCATCGCCGTTCTAGACTTCGGATCTCAATACTGCCAGCTCATCGCCCGCCGCGTGCGCGAAAACCACGTTCACTCGCGGATTTTCGCCCCGCGCGTTCGCCCCGACGAGCTGCGAAAACACGACATCGTCGGCATCATCCTCTCAGGCGGACCTTCCAGCACGTACGACGCCGGCGCCCCCACTTGCGAACCCTCCCTCCTCGAAATGGGCATCCCCGTCCTCGGCATTTGCTACGGAATGCAGGTCGCCTGCGGTCTGCTCGGTGCCAAGGTTCGACCCGGCGAAAGCCGCGAGTTCGGCCGCACCGCACTCCGTATCGCCCGCGATGAACCGCTCCTCGCACATCTCCCAGCCGACACCACGGTCTGGATGAGCCACGGCGACATCGTCAGCGACCTGCCTGCCGACTTCCTTCCGCTCGCCACGACGCCGACCTGCCCCGTCGCCGTCGTCCGCCATGCCAAGCGGCCGTTCTGGGGCGTCCAGTTTCACCCCGAAGTCACCCACACTCCGCACGGCGGCCAGATCCTCCGCAACTTCCTCTTCGACATCTGCGGCTGCAAGCCAACCTGGCGCGCCGACAACATGATCGAAGCCGCCGTCGACGACATCCGCCGCCGCGTCCCCGCCGACGCCCGCGTCATCTGCGGCCTTTCGGGCGGCGTCGACTCCAGCGTCACCGCCGCACTCGTGAGCTGCGCCATTGGCGACCGGCTCACTTGCATCTTCGTCGACAACGGCCTGCTCCGATTGAACGAGCGCAACCGCGTCGAGGCCACCTTCCGCGGCCACTTCAAAACGGACCTGCGAGTCGTCGACGCCGCCGACCGCTTCCTCAATCAGCTCGCCGGCATCACCGATCCGCAGGAAAAGCGCCGTCGCATCGGCCACGAGTTCATCGCCGTCTTCGCCGCCGAGGCGACGACCATCCCCAATGCCCGCTTCCTCGCCCAGGGCACGATCTATCCCGACGTGATCGAGTCCGGCGTCTCCGAGGCCGGCACCGCCGCCGGCATCAAGCTCCACCACAACGTCGGCGGCCTGCCACGCGAAGTCGGCTTCGAACTCGTCGAACCCCTCCGCGATATGTTCAAAGACGAAGTCCGCCAGGTCGGCGAGCTGCTCGGCCTGCCCGAAGAACTCCTCTGGCGTCACCCATTCCCCGGCCCGGGCCTCGCCGTCCGCATCATCGGCGAGGTCACGCGCGAGCGCTGCGACCTGCTCCGCCGCGCCGACGAAATCATCATCGAAGAACTCACTGCGTCCGGCTGGTACCGCAAAGTCGCCCAGGCCTTCGGCGTCCTGCTCCCCGTCGCCAGCGTCGGCGTCATGGGCGACTACCGCACCTACGCCGGCCAGTCCGTCGTCGCCATCCGCATCGTCGAAACCACCGACTTCATGACCGCCGACTGGGCCCACATCGATCCCACCGTTCTCGGCAAGATCAGCAGTCGAATCGTCAATGAAGTATGCGGCATCAATCGCGTGGTCTATGATGTAACAAGTAAGCCGCCGGGGACGATTGAGTGGGAATGAAATTGTCGTAGATTCGTGCACTGACAACGAACGTAGCGACCATCAAATGCCCCTTCTTGTTCTCGCGCATCTGCCCAATGAGTTTCTGAGCTGCGGTCTTACATGCTTCATCGTCGGACTTGTCGGCGGAATCGCGGCGATCCCTCTTGCATGGTTCGCGCCACACGCAGCTCGCGCGCTTGGGTTCATCGCGGTAGGCGTCGGCGCTCTTTCGTCGTGCACGCTTCTTCTGTGCCTCCCAATTGCTGGACCGGCCGCACTATTGGGTGTATTCATCGCACTCCTGCCGTTGGGAACTGGATCAATCGCTATGGTTATCGCCAGGGACCACATTCGAGACAACGCACGGCGCTCGCGAGGAGTGAATCGCTGTCGCCGTTGCAATCACGACCTCAGCGGCTTCACGGAACCCCGCTGCCCGGAATGCGGAACATACTTCGACCCGAATCTGCTCAGCCCGCCGCCAAACCCCTGAACCCGCACAGTCCCCGGCCGGGTTACAATACAACGGCACGTCGGCGCACCCACTCATTTCGCCGACGGGCGGACCATCTCAGGAGAACACTGAATGAACGGAGCCGCAGGAGCAGCAGGTGCCGCCGCCGTCGCCGCAAACGCCATCAAGGCCTCCGGCGCCATCGTCACCGTCCGGCCGGATGAATTCGTGAACGTCCTTAACCGAGTCGCCGACCCGCTGGTCGTCGTGTCTCATGGCGGCTTCTTCTCGAAGCACTACAAGTACCTCTTGGCATACAAGGGAATGGTTTTCTTCACCAAGTCGCCGACTGAAATCAGCGTGACCAAGCGCATCGAGTGGGTTCACGCCGACAGCATCTCAACCCCGATGTAACCACCCCGGCGCGCGGACTCGCCTCCGCGAGAAATACAGCAAGGTGCAAAGTTTGAAACTAGACCGCGCGCCGCCGACGGACCGCAATGAGACTACCCACGCCAACAAGCAATGCCGTCACCGGCTCCGGCACCGGGATCATCACAAAGCCCGTCACTACGCCGTTCAG